>NZ_JAHZOF010000001.1:0-616724 GCF_019553625.1 Anoxybacillus sp. ST70 | reverse complement strand
ATCTATTCATGAGACATGAACCTCCTTGTGGATAGTTGTGGCACATCTATTTTAACCAAGGAATCGGGTTCATGTCTCCTTTTTTGTTTGGTTGTAAATTTATGTTAGCGAATTTGCTCATCTACAGACACATTTGGAATTTCTTCACGCGCTGCTCGTTCTCTTAAGGTGTAGATTGTCATTTCTATATGTTTGGATACGGCGTAACTTACTGCTAAATAAAATATCACGAAAGTAGGCAAAAAGGCGATTGATATGATGAAAAAAGAAACATGCTCGTTCAGATTGTTTTGAATAAACATACAATGAATCGTCAATACATACATAATTGATAAAGAAATGCCACTCACGCCATAATGGATGAACGTTTTGAAAGTTGATGTATGAGGAAAATCCGACGCTATGATAGCACTTCGGTATCCTAGACGAAAAAAATAATCTACATCGTATTGAATTACCTTTAGTAATGAACGATTGACGACATAAAAAAGAATGCTGTGAAACATGCCGTATAAACAGGCAGATAAAAGTAAATGCATGCTAGGTAGTGAAATGAAAAATAGTAGAACGAAAAAAAACGTAAAACAGAAAAAAACAAGATACATGACTTTTGTCGAGAATCGTTTTAAAGAGTAAACATATTGATAAATATGACCATCATTTTTTTTATTTTTTAGGGACTGCAGTTTTTGTTCTTTTTTTAAAAAAAATGCGAGAAAGAGAAGCACCGTAATAAACCATGCACTTGTGATGTGAAAAAATTTAGAATTATTTATGTATGCCAGCACGCATGCGATAAATGTGTAACAACACACTACTCCGATTATAATGGTCCGTTTTGCATGAGCATAAACGTCCATGAATCCACCGCCCTGTTATGATAACAAAAGATGAATAAAGGTTTATTCATGTCATATTATAGTTTCTTTTTAGGAATTTTTCAATAAAAAATCCAAAAAAAGAAACAAAAAATGAAGGGAATGGTAAATGTGGATGATGTAAAAGTAGTAATTAGTAAAAGAATTAAACAACGACTTAAGCAATTGAATTTAAAACAAAAAGATTTAGCCGAACAAACAGGACAGTCGAAAAGCACGATTAATAAAATAGTGAATGGAACGGTAACGCCAAGAGTAGATTTACTTATCCCAATTAGTAGAGTATTAGATGTTTCGATAGATTGGCTAGTAGCGAATGAGCGCAAAAACAGACATCAACATAAAAATAGAATAGAGGAGGAAATTATCGAGGCTCTACGTCAATTGGATGAAGCGAAACGAGTACATATTTATTTCATCGTTTCCTATATTTTAAAGGTGCTTGAAGAGAAAAAAAAGTAGATCAGCGACGTGCTGATCTACAAATTAAATTGTTGAATAAGTTGTTGTAATTTAGATGAAATGCTAGCTAGCTGTTTTGAAGATTCATCTAGTTGTTTTGAAATGCTTGTTTGTTCATCTACTGAATTTGTTGCTTGCTGAATGTCATGTTGCACATCTTTAGCGTTTTCAACAATATTTTCAATTGATGCTGTTACTTGTTCAACGCCTGCTGACATTTGTTCAGTTGCAGCAGATATTTCTTGAATTTCTTCCGATACGATATTTGTTTTTTGGACGATTCGTTCAAATGTTTGAGCCGTGTCCGTAATCACAATGCTTCCTTGTTTAATATCGTCCGCTCCTTGTTTTGTTACTTCTTCTACTTCTTTTACTTGGTGTTGAACGCGTCCAATCAGATCGCTCACTTGTTTTGCCGCATCGTCCGCTTGTTCAGCTAGCTTCCGTACTTCTTCTGCAACAACGGCGAATCCTCTTCCTGATTCTCCCGCACGGGCAGCTTCGATGGCAGCATTTAAAGCAAGCAAATTCGTTTGCGATGAAATTGTGCTAATTGTTGCCACGATATGTCCGATTTGTTCGGAGTAAGATGTCAGATCGCTGACTTGTTTAGAAATAAGAGAAAACGACTGTTCGATTTGATTCATTTGTTTCACTGTTTGTTCAAGGTGCTCTTTTCCTCGTTTTGCTTCATCTGACATTTCTTTTGCGGAATCCGCTACTTCAGACGTCGACTCTGCGAGTTTTTGAACGCCAATAGCCATTTCCTCCATCGCTTTCATGCTTTCTAGCAACGCTTCTGTTTGTGAAGTGGTGCGTTCCGTTATTTCGCTCATCACTTCATGTACGTATGCACTTGCTTCACTATTTTGTTCTGCGCTTGTTGCGATGCGCTCTGCTTCGTCTGTGAGCAGCTTGCTTTCATCAGTCAATGTTCCGATTTGTTCACGAAGTTTTTCAGTCATTGTTTTCATCGCGTTTGTCAACGTACCAATTTCATCATGGTAAGGTAATGCTTCAATTTGGACGTTCAACTGACCTTGAGCGATTTGTTCAGCTGTATAGGCAACTTGACGAACTGGCTGTAAAATACGACGTAAAGTAAATGTAATAAACGATGAGAGCAACAAAACAATAAACAAAATTCCTATTACTCCTTCTATTGCTAATGTTTTCACATGTTTAAACACTGTATCAGAAGGAACAGATAACACAAGTGCCCACGTTTTATTGAACTGCGAGAGTTCAATTGGAGCAAAAGCTCGCAACACATCGCTTTGAATGAGTTTAGAATAAATTTCATCGGAAAAATGTTCTTTGTTTTTTATACGTTGTAAAACCGTCTTTTTATCATCTAATGTAATAACTTTACCAATCGCCTTTTCTCCTAGACCACTCGCAATAATTTTTCCGTTATGATCAATAAAATTCAAATACCCACCTAAAGGCTTTTGTTTGCTGACGAGTTCTTGTAAAAAGGATACTTCAAAATCAACTCCGATAATTCCTAAAAATTCGTTTGTTTTTGGATCGAGAAGCGGTAAAATGAGGGAAGTGAGCAATACGTTTTCTCCATTGATTTCATAATTGTATGGTTCAAGCAAAAGAGGCTCTTTTGTATTTTTCGGGATCAAGTAATAGTCCCCAGCCCCCTCTTTATCATAGTCGCGGCTTGCTTCAACTATAATTGTTCCGTTGCTCCGAACAACATAAGGAACGAAACGTCCTGTTGGATCATGACCTTCTGTATTTGCGTAGTCTACGTCTTTTCTGTCAAATTGATTTGGTTCCCATAGCGTGTAAATTCCTAACAGTTGATCATTATCTGAAAGGAGCTTATGCATATGTTCCAACACTTGTTCGCGTGTTAAACGGTTTTCTTTAGCAAATAACATATATTGCCCAAACGTACGTGTAATCGTTTCTGCATTAGAGAAAAGTGACTCAATGTCATTTGCATAACTTTTCGTCTCTGAAACAGCATATTTTTTCGTTAATTGTTTTTCTTCTTCTAAAAATTGATTCAATAAAATAGAAATCGCAGCGAATGCAATGATAGAAACAGTTGCGGATAATAAAAAAGCTGTTCGGAAAATTAAACTGCGATCTTTCCACCTTTTCATCTTTCTGACCTCCTTGTATAGTTCGATAGTCCTGCCATACCATCATAAAAGAAATGGAGTGGTCTGACAAGGGAAAAAGAGACTATTTGGCCTCTTTTACAATTTCTTTATATACTTTCTCTTTATCGAAACCTTTTTCACCCATGCCGAATGTTTCGATGACGCGGTTGTTTTCGTCTAAAAAGTATGTGAGCGTCGTATGGATCAGCATGCCGTTTCCAGGATCGCGATATAAGAAGTCGAAGGCATCTGCTACTTTTTTCGTATCTTCTTCACTTCCTCGTAAAAAAATCCATCCTTCGTCATCGCTTTCCACTCCGAACATGTTCGCATACGTTTGCATCACTTGTTGTGTGTCGCGTGTTGGGTCAATGGTAATCGTAATAAATTCGACTTTGTTTTTAAATAGGCCGTCTTTTTCCAACCGTTCTTTTAGCTGTTTCATTTGAAATGACGTACTTGGACAAATGTCGGGACAGTTTGTGTACACGAACTCTAATAGGCGCACTTTCGGTTCCATGTTACGAAATGAATACGGTTTTCCCCATGCGGTTTCCATCGTCACGTCTTTTGGAAACTCCATTTTATCTTGTCGGTAAAAAGAAAAATAAAACATCCCAATGCCGATACAAATGGCAAGTAAGCTAAAAAAGCTAATGTATAGTTTTTTCAATGTGATCCCTCCCACTTTCATCATACATAATCAACGTGTCAATGAGGAGAATGGGACGTGACAATTATTTGAATTTTTTCGTTGTTCTAAATGGAGAATGAAAAACTAAACTAATAGTAACGATGGACAAGGGGGAAAGATCATGAGAAAAATTGCTTTTTGGACGTTGTTTTTGTATGGGATATATGCGCTGTTTTTCGCATTTTACTTATTTCAATGGACAGACTCTTCCATTCCAGCGCAATATAAAGGAACGAGTGCAGATCCGGCGACGTTTTTAACGAAAAAAGAACTCATGTTGACTGAACAGTTTTCCGAAGTGAAAAACTTTTTATTCTTTTTATCTATTCCGTATGAATGGGTCATTTATATATTTGTGCTACTGTTCGGCTTGTCGGCACGATTTCAGCAATGGGCGGAAGCGACGGTGAAACGGAAATGGATGCAAACAGCCATTTACGTATTTTGGCTATCGCTTCTTGTACAAGTTGTGACGTTTCCGCTTAGCTATATAAGCTATTCCGTTGCGAAAATGTATCACATTTCTACACAAACGTTTTCAAGCTGGATGCGCGATGAACTCATTGATTTTTGGGTAAATTACGCCATCATGGTCGTGATCGTTTATGTGTTATATGGGCTTATGAAAAAATTTGAAAAACGATGGTGGGTGTACGCATGGCTTTGTTCTATTCCGTTTACGCTTTTTTTAACGTTTATTCAACCTGTTTTTATCGATCCACTTTATAACGATTTTTATCCTTTAAAAAACAAACAGTTAGAAGCAAAAATTTTAGCGTTAGCAGAAAAAGCTAACATCCCTGCTGAACACGTATTTGAAGTAAATATGTCGGAAAAAACGAACGCGCTTAACGCGTACGTCACAGGCATCGGCAGCAACTCACGCATTGTGTTATGGGATACGACATTGGAGCGGTTAAGCGAAGATGAAATTTTATTTATTATGGCTCATGAGATGGCGCATTATGTGATGAAGCATATGTATTGGGGGATTGGTTTATATATTGTGGTGACATGGATCGGACTGTTGTTGACAAATCGATGGATGAAGCGGATAGTTGGGCGTTTTGGCACACTTTTCCGAATAAAAAAATGGAACGACCTTTCTTCCTTACCTGTTTTTTTACTTCTCATTTCGCTATTAAGTTTTGCAGCAAGTCCTGCGATGAATGCAATTTCCCGCTATGAAGAACATGCGGCAGACAAATATGCGATTGAGTTAACGAAAAATAAAGAGGCGGCCATCTCGACGTTTCAACAATTGACGCGTTCGAGTTTAAGTCAAGTACATCCACCGTATCTCGTCAAACTATTTCGTTACGGTCATCCAACGATTTTAGAACGAATTATTTTTTTAGAACAGCAGTAAACATATTTTTTTGAAAAAAATTCATAAAAATACTTTCTTTTCTGAAAATTGTGTTATATAATAAAGATGTCAAAAGGAAAATGTGTATTATAACAAAAGGGGTGAAACAAATCATAGCTCGTACATAGAGAAAAGAGCATTACAATCATTTGGGGGTCTTTTGTACGGAAACAGAGGGGTTACGATAAAAAATTAAGGGGGAGAAGGAAATGGCAACATTCGAAGAACGTGTGAAACAATTAGAAGAAAGTTGGCAATTAGATGAACGGTGGAAAGGGATTACGCGCCCGTATAGCGCAGCAGATGTCATTAAATTGCGCGGTTCGCTCGATATTGAATATACGCTTGCGCGTCGTGGGGCAGAGAAGCTTTGGCATTTATTAAATACAGAAGATTACGTTCATGCGCTCGGAGCATTAACAGGAAACCAAGCGGTACAACAAGCGAAAGCAGGCTTAAAAGCGATTTATTTAAGCGGATGGCAAGTTGCGGCGGATGCAAACTTAGCTGGGCATATGTATCCAGACCAAAGCTTATATCCGGCAAATAGCGTACCGCACGTTGTGAAACGCATTAACCAAGCGCTTCAACGCGCCGATCAAATTCAATATGTTGAAGGAAAAGAAGATGTTGATTATTTCTTGCCGATCGTAGCCGATGCGGAAGCTGGGTTTGGCGGCCAGTTGAACGTATTTGAATTAATGAAAGCGATGATTGAAGCAGGAGCAGCGGGCGTACACTTTGAAGACCAATTGTCTTCTGAGAAAAAATGCGGCCATTTAGGTGGAAAAGTGTTGCTTCCGACGCAAACAGCGATTCGCAACTTAATTGCGGCGCGACTTGCGGCAGATGTGATGGGAGTGCCGACAGTATTAATTGCGCGCACAGATGCAAACGCAGCGGATTTAATTACAAGCGACATCGATCCGCGCGACCAAGAGTTTATTACAGGCGAGCGGACACCAGAAGGGTTTTTCCGTACGCGTGCTGGATTAGATCAAGCAATTGCGCGCGGATTGGCGTATGCACCGTATGCTGATTTAATTTGGTGCGAGACGAGCGAACCGAACTTAGAAGAGGCGCGTCGTTTTGCGGAAGCGATTCATGAAAAATTCCCAGGTAAATTGCTTGCGTACAACTGCTCACCTTCATTCAACTGGAAGAAAAAGTTGGATGACGAAACGATTGCGAATTTCCAAGTGGAGCTCGGAAAAATGGGCTACAAGTTCCAGTTCGTTACATTGGCTGGCTTCCATGCCCTCAACTACAGCATGTTTATGTTAGCACACGGCTATCGCGATCGCGGCATGGCTGCTTACTCAGAGCTACAACAAGCAGAGTTTGAGGCAGAAAAATACGGTTACACAGCAACACGCCATCAACGTGAAGTCGGAACAGGATACTTTGATGAAGTATCGCTTGTCATTACAGGCGGTCAAGCATCAACTGTCGCCTTAAAAGGCTCAACAGAAGAAGAACAATTTACAAAAGCATAAAATGACATCCCCTCGAAAAAACGAGGGGATTTTTTCGTCTATTTATGGTATAATATTGTCGAAATGTGTATATAAGGGAGGGAGCAATATGCTTATCGTCGAGCATCTACATTTAACGCGCTATACGATGGGGCTTTTTCCGTTTTTTTATGACAAACATTTGTGGACGAAAGCGTTAGAGGAAGATGGAGAAGTAGTTGTGAAACAAAGTCCGATGGACATTATTGAACAAAGTTGTTTGTATTACGGCGCTAGTTTAAGAGGAAGGAAAGATGGATCAAAACATATTATTGGCACTTCGCATAAAGCACCCATTGCAGTCGAACCAACGAACGAAATTTTCTTTTTTCCAACGATCTCCCCAACGAATCCTCAATGTATATGGCTATCGCATTTACATATTCGTCATCATGAGCATGTTCAAGGTGGAAAAACGCGTATTACTTTTTCAAATGGGACGAGCGTAGGGATATGTATTTCCCATCATTCATTTGTGAACCAATTGCATCGCACAGCTCAGTTGCGGACAAAGATGAGCGAACGAATTGAAGCGCGCGAACGAAAAATGATGTATTTGTTATATTTGCGGGAAAGGGAATGGTCGTAATAGTTTTCTCTTTTCCTCTAAACTTGTACAATATAAACATGAGCACGTAGCAAAGGGGTTACTGTATGAGTTTAGAGGAATTAAAACAATGGTTTACGATCAAACATATGCTTCACATGTTAGCGGAATATCGTTCATTTGGCGTTATTCCGGGCATCATCTTGCCGATGGCAGAGGCGTTTTTACCGTTTTTGCCGCTTTTCGTTTTTGTCATGGCAAACGCAGCGGCATTCGGTCTTTGGAAAGGATTTTTCATCTCATGGATTGGAACGAGCGCAGGCTCACTGCTCGTCTTTTTTCTCGTTCGAAAAGTTGGAAGACAACGATTTTTCTCCTTTTTACATCGCCATCCGACCATTCGCCGCATGATGCATTGGATTGAGCGTCGCGGCTTTGGCCCGCTCTTTTTATTACTTTGTTTTCCGTTTACACCATCTGCGGCAGTAAATGTCGTGGCAGGATTATCAGGCATTGCGATGCAGCAATATATGCTTGCTGTGTTGCTCGGAAAAATGGTGATGGTGTTTACGATTAGTTTTATCGGCTATGACGTTGTCGCTTTAATTCGTCAACCGATGCGCACTGTATTTGTCGCGGCCGCTATTTTTCTTCTTTGGTACGTCGGAAAAAAAATCGAGCGACGTTTCGCATTGCACGATGGAAAATAAGAAAGGATGAATGATATGTCTGTACGCTTTATCATCGGGCGGTCGGGAAGCGGAAAAACGACGATGTGTTTAACGGAAATCATCGAACAACTTGTGCATGAACCCGATGGCGATCCGATTATATACCTTGTTCCTGAACAAATGACGTTTCAATCGGAATATGCTCTCATGAACGCAAACATGAAAGGAATGATTCGCGCACAAGTGTTTAGTTTCACGCGCCTCGCTTGGCGCGTCTTGCAAGAGACAGGCGGCATGAGCCGCCATCATTTAACGCAAACAGGCGTACATATGTTGCTAAGGAAAATTGTTGAACAACAAAAAGAACAGTTAAAGCTGTTTCGAAAAGCAGCCGACAAACGCGGCTTTATTGAACAACTTGAACAAATGTTGACGGAATATAAACGATATTGTGTGACGCCAGCCGCATTAAAACAAACGGAAGAAGAGCTGCGCCGTCATGCGACCGCAAACGAAATGGTGCTTGCTGATAAATTAAAAGATACAGCGATGATTTTTGAGCAATTTGAACAACAGATGGCTCATCATTATGTCGATTCAGAAGATTATTTGCGTTTGCTTGCGGAAAAAATTCGCCATTCTTCCTATATGAAACGTGCACGCATTTATATGGATGGATTTTATGAATTTACGCCGCAAGAATATATGGTGATTGAACAGTTGTTTATTCATTGCCCACATGTGACTGTTGCGCTTACGTTAGACGCTCCGTATGAACAACTACCAAACGATTTGCACGTATTTCGTAGCACGTGGCGAACGTATGCCCAACTGCGCGAAATGGCGCTACAAAATGGAGTGGCGATTGAAAAAGTAGAACAACTTCATGAAAACGTCCGCCACAAACATGAAGAACTTCGTCATCTTGAAGCACATTACGATGATCGTCCTGTATGTGTATGGCCAAAACAAACGGAAGCAATTGTCATTGGAGAAGCGACCACGCGCCGAGCAGAAATGGAAGGCATTGCTCGTGAAATCATTCGGCTTGTGCGAGATGAAGGATATCGCTATCGTGACATCGCTTTGCTCATTCGCAACGTTTCAGACTATCGTGATGTGTTAAAAACGGTATTTGCAGATTATCGCATTCCGTATTTTATTGATGAAAAAGAACCGATGCTTGATCATCCGTTCGTTGAATGTTTGCGCGCAAGCATCGAAGCGGTACGGACGAACTTTCGCTACGAAGCGGTATTTCGTGCTGTGAAAACCGACTTGTTTTTTTCGCTTGACGAGCCGATACATCAGATGCGCATGGCGATCGATCAACTTGAAAACTACGTGCTCGCTTCGGGCATACAAGGAGACAAATGGACAGAACATTGGACGTACCGCAAGTATAAAGGGCTCGAAGGGATCCATGCGCCACAAACAGATGAAGAAAAACGGTATGAGCAACAATTAAATGAATGGCGCAAGCTTGTCATTTCCCCGTTGTTGTTTTTACAAAAGCGATTAAAACAAGCAAAGACAGGGCGTGAACGATGCGAAGCGCTATATGCATACGCGGAACAACTTCACATTCCACAAAAGCTACAACGATGGCGCGATGAAGCGGAAGAGAGAGGCGACTTGACTGCTATGCGTCATCATGAGCAAGTATGGCAAGCATTTATTCATTTGCTTGATGAATATGTTGAAATATTAGGCGATGAATCCCTTTCGCTCGAAACGTTTTTCACCATTATTGAAACGGGATTAGAAAGTTTGCAGTTTTCTCTCGTGCCACCGGCAACCGATCAAGTGTTAATTGCTCATTTTGATCGTTCCCGCCTTTCCAACATTCGCTGTACGTTTCTTGCCGGAGTCAATGAAGGCATTATTCCGATGCGCAAAAACGATGATGGGATGTTGTCGGAAGTGGATCGGGAATTGTTGCATCATTATTCTGTACGCGTTGCCCCAGCAAGCCGCGATCGCTTGCTTGATGAGCCGTTTTTGCTTTATTTGGCGCTCGTTAGCCCGTCTGAACGTTTATATGTTACGTATGCGTTAGCGGACGAGCAAGAAAAAACGTTGTTGCCATCGATGTTTATGAAGCGGTTAACAGATATGTTTCCGCATGTGAAAAAAATGCAATGGGGAGCCGATCCGTTTTTCCTTCCGCTTCATGAACAATTGTCATATATGACAAACGATATTGCCACACTCGGTCCGTTAGTGCAGCAACTTGAAGCATGGAAGCGACAATACGCCATCGCTCCGATGTGGTGGGATGTATACAACACCTATGTGCAACATGAACAATGGAAAGAACGAATCGCGGTCGTTGTGCGTGCGTTATTTTATGAAAACCGCGCGAAACAGTTACGTAAGCAGTTGGCGAAAGAGCTATATGGGAAAAAAGTGAAGGCAAGCATTTCACGTATGGAGACATTTAACCGTTGTCCGTTCGCTCATTTTGCCGCGCACGGTTTAAAGTTAAAGGAACGAACGGTCTTTCAATTAAAGGCGCCAGATATGGGACAGTTGTTTCACGAAGCGTTAAAAGTGATTGCGAATCGCCTGCGAGAAGAACGGCTTCCATGGAGTGAATTATCAAAGCAACAATGTGAACAGTTGTCATATGAGGCGGTGGAGCAAATTGCTCCGTACATTCAACAAGAAGTGTTGTTAAGCACGCACCGTTATCGATATATGAAGAAAAAGTTACAGACGATTATGACGAAAGCCACCACCGTATTAAGCGAACATGCGAAAAGAAGCGGATTTGTACCGATTGGCGTTGAATTAGGGTTTGGTGAAGGGGAGTTGCTCCCGCCGCTTTCGTTTACATTATCGGACGGGACGGTGTTGCAGTTTGTCGGGCGCATTGACCGCGTCGATCAAGCAACGAGCGAACAAGGTGTACTTCTTCGCATTATTGATTATAAATCGAAACAAAAGACGCTTGATTTAACGGAAGTATATTACGGTTTAGCGTTACAAATGTTAGCGTATTTAGATGTCGTGCTTGAGTATGCGGAAAAGCTCGTTGGCACATCGGCGTTTCCAGCAGGGGTGTTGTACTTTCCGATTCATAACCCGACGATGAAACTGAATGAATGGCTTGAAGAGCACGAGCTAGAGAAAAAGTTTTTAGAACAGTTTAAAATGGGTGGCTACGTGTTAGCCGACAAACAAACGGTGCGGCTGATGGATGAACAAGTAGAGCCGGGGACGAGTTCTCTCGTTATTCCTGTTCGATTAAATAAAAATGGAACGT
Source organism: Anoxybacillus sp. ST70 (assembly GCF_019553625.1). Taxonomy (NCBI): domain Bacteria; kingdom Bacillati; phylum Bacillota; class Bacilli; order Caryophanales; family Anoxybacillaceae; genus Anoxybacillus; species Anoxybacillus sp. ST70. The sequence continues at coordinate 605,198 of NZ_JAHZOF010000001.1, read as the reverse complement.
TTGCGCAACATTCGAAAGTGTTAACTGAGCAACAATTTACGATGTTGCGGCAACATGTCCGCCGTCTGATCGTCGATGTAGGTGAACAAATGGTTGACGGTGTGACGCATATTGCACCGTACAAACAAAAAAATAAAACCGCTTGTCAATATTGTGAGTTTCGCGATGTGTGCCAATTTGACGAAGGGGTCGATGCGGAACAATATCGCGTGTTCACACCGAAAAATATAGATGAATGGTTAAAGGGGTGATCGTGTGATTCCGCCAAAACCGCGAGAAAGCCAATGGACAGATGAACAATGGAAAGCGATTTATGCCACAGGTCAACATACGCTCGTTGCCGCCGCCGCAGGATCAGGAAAAACAGCGGTGCTTGTCGAGCGCATCATTCAAAAAATATTGCATAAAGAGCGGCCGATCGATGTCGATCGGTTGCTTGTCGTGACGTTTACGAACGCTGCGGCGGCAGAAATGCGCCAACGTATCGGAGAAGCGTTAGAGAGAGCGCTTGAAAATGAACCGCACTCGCTTCATTTACGCAGGCAGCTCAGTCTTTTGCAAAAAGCGTCCATTTCCACGATTCACTCGTTTTGTTTAGATGTCATTCGCAAATATTATTACATGATCGGCATTGATCCGGTGTTTCGCATCGCGGATGAAGGGGAAATGGCGCTGTTAAAAGAAGAAGTGTTAGAAACGTTATTTGAACAATATTATGCGGAAAACGATGAAGCATTTTTAGCTGTTGTTGACAAATATACGAGCGATCGGACAGATGCGGATTTACAAACGCTTATTCTACAGCTATATGAATTTTCTCGTTCCCATCCAAACCCGAACGAATGGTTACAACAAATCGTTCATATGTACGATGTCGAAGAAGGGGTGCGCGTCGACGATTTACCGTATGCCCATTACCTTTTTCAAGCGGTTGATTTGGCGCTTGAGGCGGCGGAACAACGTTTGGCGCAAGCGTTGCAAAAAACGAAAGAGCCAGGTGGACCGGATTATTTGTATGAGACGCTCGTTAGCGACCAACAAGTGATTGCGAAGCTGAAAGAGGCGCGTGCTGAATCGTGGCAAAAGCTACATGAAACGATCAAAAACGTATCGTTTGCGACGGCAAAAAGAAAGCCGAAAGATGGAGCATATGGCGAGCAATTAATTGATGAGGTAAAAAAGCTGCGCGAGCAAGTGAAAAAAGAAATAAGCAGCGTAACAGAAGAATTGTTTTCGTTTCAACCGGCGACATACGTGCGCCATTTGCGCGAGATGAAGCCGATGGTTGCCACGATCATACAAATGGTGCGCCGGTTTGCCGAGCAATTGCAAACGAAAAAAGACGAAAAAGGGATCGTTGACTTTTCAGACTTAGAACATTACTGTTTACACATTTTACGCGATCGTTCTGCGGAACATGAGTTCAAGCCGTCGGAAGCGGCTCTTTATTATCGAGCGCAATTTGTTGAAGTGCTCGTCGACGAATACCAAGATACAAATATGGTGCAAGAGTCTATTTTACGGCTCGTATGTAACGACGATGAAGCGACAGGCAATTTGTTTATGGTCGGCGATGTAAAGCAATCGATTTACGGCTTTCGTCTTGCGGAACCGTCGCTTTTTTTACAAAAATATGAGCGGTTTACGAAAGACGGCGAGGGTGGATTGCGCATTGATTTAGCGAAAAACTTTCGCAGCCGAGAAGAAATATTAGACGGAACGAACTTTATTTTCCGGCAACTCATGACGGAAACGGTCGGGGACATGCGCTATGACGATGATGCGGCGCTTCGCTTTGGCGCGCGTGATTATCCGGAAAAACAAGTGCCGGTCGAATGTGTGTGGATTAATGAAGCAAAAGAAGAAATCGATGAAGAGGAACAAGAAGATGTGACGGCCGTTCAGCTTGAAGCGCGGTGGATCGCGAAAAAAATCAAACAACTGCTTGCCGAGCCATTTTTCGTTTACGACCGTCGCTTAAAAGGAGAACGGCGTCTGATGTATCGCGACATCGTCATTTTATGTCGCTCGATGTCGGCTGCTTCAGCGATGTTAGAAGAATTTCGGAAGCAAAACGTTCCTGTCTATGCCGAGTTGTCGACAGGTTACTTTTCAGCGACCGAAGTGTCTATCATGTTATCGCTTTTGAAAGTGATTGATAATCCGTATCAAGACATTCCGCTGGCAGCGGTGCTTCGCTCACCCATTGTTGGATTGGACGAAAATGAGTTGGCGCGCATTCGTTTGGCGAAAAAAGACGGGGCATTTTATGAGGCGCTGCTTGCTTTTATCGAGCAGTCACAAGAGGATGAGCTTTATGCAAAAGTGAAACGTTGGCTTTCGTATTTATCGGAGTGGCGTACAGCGGCAAGACAAAAGCCGCTTGCTGATTTCATTTGGCAATTGTATCGTGACACAAACTTTTACGACTACGTCGGCGGAATGCCGGGAGGAAAACAGCGGCAAGCGAATTTGCGCGCGTTGTATGACCGCGCAAAACAATATGAAAAAACATCGTTTCGCGGCATTTTTCGTTTTTTACGTTTTATTGAGCGGCTAAAAGAGCGCGAAGACGATTTTGGAGCGGCCCGTTCGCTCACGGAACAAGAAGATGTGGTGCGCATGATGACGATTCATAAAAGTAAAGGGCTTGAGTTCCCGATCGTCTTTTTAGCAGGTGCCGCAAAACGATTTAATACGAAAGATTTGCGCGGCGACTACATATTAGATAAAGATTTCGGATTAGGGATGCGCTTTGTTCATCCGACGTGGCGCGCAAGTTATCCGACGATCGCGCAGCTAGCGATCAAGAAAAAAATGAAACTTCAAATGCTTGCGGAAGAAATGCGCATTTTATACGTTGCGCTGACGCGTGCAAAAGAAAAGTTATATATCGTATCGACGGTAAAGGATATCGAAGCGGAAAAGAAAAAATGGCAAGAAGTCACTTATACATCCACGTGGGAACTTCCTGCGTATGTCATTGAAAAAGCAAAAAGCTATGCGGATTGGCTCGGTTATGCCCTCATCCGTCATCCACAAAGCATTTGTCCGTCGAAAACGGTGCTTCCGCATACATCGCTATGGGAGATGCACGTTGTGTCAGCGCATTCACTTGAGCAAGAAGATGAGCAAGCGAATGAGCATCGTGACATCGTTGAAGCGATTCAACAACTGCAACCTGTGGCGATCAAAAGCGAATATGAAGAAGAAGTGAAGCGCCGCCTTTCTTGGAAGTATACGTATGCGAGCGCAACGACGTTAAGGGCGAAACAAAGTGTATCGGAATTAAAACGGCAGCGAGACATATACGGTGGACATGCAGAACAGCCGTTTCGAAAAGAAATCGTTGAACGGCCGCGCTTTTTACAAGCGAAAACGATGACGCCAGCCGAACGAGGAACGATTATGCATCTTGTGATGCAACATATTGACGTAACAAAAGAAGTGACCGTTCACGCAGTGCAGGAGCAAATCGCGCGCATGATAAACGGAGAATGGCTCACCGAAGAGCAAGCAAAAGCGGTTGATATAGAAAGCATCGTTGCCTTTTTTCACACTTCGGTCGGCAGGCGAATGCAACGGGCGAAGCGACTTGAACGGGAAGTGCCGTTTTATTTGGCGCAGGAGATGGAGGGGGAAACGGTGATCGTTCAAGGAGTCATTGATTGCATATTTGAAGATGAAGAAGGGCTCGTTTTAATTGACTATAAAACAGATCGCATATCGTGGATGAACGATCCTAAACAACAACTAAAGCGACGATACGAAGGACAATTGGCGTTATATCGTGAAGCGATTGAAGCGATTTGGAAAAAGAAAGTGACAGAAACGTACGTGTACGCTTTTGACGGTGCGCTACTTGTAGCGATGGGAGGGGATTAATTTGCGTATTTTGCATACAGCTGATTGGCATTTAGGGAAAACGCTTGAAGGGCGAAGCCGTTTACCCGAGCAAGAAGCGGTGATCGATGAAATAGTAGAAATTGTACAAAAAGAAAACATCGATGTCGTATTGCTTGCTGGCGATGCGTTTGATACAGTCAATCCACCTGCTGATGCGGAAAAGCTTTTTTATGAATCGCTTTCACGTTTGAGCGATCACGGAAAACGTCACGTTGTTGTCATTGCGGGAAACCACGATCATCCGGGGCGTTTAAGCGCGGCCGCTCCGATTGCAGCAAAACATGCGATTACGTTGTTAGGATTTCCAACGGATGTTGTGCAACGTTTGTATGTTCCAAAAACTAGTGAAACATTAATTGTTGCTGCCCTTCCGTATCCGTCAGAGTCGCGCTTGAACGAATTGCTTTCTGATGAATGTGATGAAACGTTGTTGCGCGCACGATATGATGAACGCATTCGCGCCATTTTTGCAAAAATGAATGCATCATTTCAAGAAGATGCCGTCAATATTGCAATGAGCCATTTATATGTTGCTGGAGGGGCAACGTGCGATTCCGAGCGCCCGATTGAGCTCGGCGGAGCGTATACGGTGTCGCCAACGAGCTTCCCTCAGCGCGCACAATATGTCGCACTCGGTCATTTGCACCGTCCTCAAGATGTGAAACATGCGGTCATGCCGGCGCGCTATTCCGGCTCACCGCTCGCCTACAGTTTTTCCGAAGCAGGATACAGCAAGTCGGTAACGATCGTTGACGTGCAGCCGCGCTGTGCTCCTGTCATTTCAGAATGTTGGCTTTCGAAAGGACGTCCGCTCGTGAAATGGAAAGCGACAGAAGGGTTAGCACAAGTGTATCGTTGGATCGAGGAAGGGCGCGACCGCGGGGCGTGGATTGATTTAGAAATTGATGTCGAGCAATCGTTAACGTTAGAGGAAACACATCGGTTGCGCAAATGTTATGACGGATTTGTTCATATTCGCCCGAATTACTTAAAAAAGGACGATGTTGTGCGTGAAGTGCGCACCGATGTCCCGATTGAAACGTTGTTTACGCGCTTTTATGAACGGCAAACAGGCGGAGGAAAGCCGTCGGAAGAGCTCGTTCAACTATTTTTGCAGCTCGTTGCTGAGGAGGATGAACGATGAAACCGATTCGTTTAACGATTGCAGGGTTGCATAGTTTTCGCCAGAAGGAAACGATTGATTTCGAACGGCTATGCGAAGGGGGATTGTTTGGCATTTTCGGTCCGACAGGAAGCGGAAAGTCGTCGATTTTAGATGCGATGACGCTCGCGTTATATGGAAATGTCGAACGCGCGGCAAATCAGACGAACGGAATTATGAACCATGCGGAAAATGAACTATTCGTTTCGTTTACATTTGAATTACAACATGCCGAAGGAGTAAAGCGATATACGGTTGAGCGCTCGTTTAAGCGCGCGGATGCGCTGCGCATTCGTTCTGTCGTCAGCCGCTTCATCGAAGAAGGAAACGAGCGCGTCGTCATCGCAGATAAGACGCGTCTTGTTGATGAACAAGTAAAACAACTGCTCGGTTTAGAAATGAAAGATTTTACAAGAGCTGTCGTTTTGCCGCAAGGAAAGTTTGCTGAATTTTTGTCGTTAAAAGGATCGGAGCGCCGTCAAATGTTGCAGCGGTTGTTTCATCTAGAACGGTATGGCGACGAATTAAATAAAAAACTAAAAAATAAATTGGCCGAAGCGTCTGCGAAGTTAGAGGCGATCAAAGGGGAGCAAGCTGGGCTTGGCGACGCTTCGAAAGAACAAGTCGAAAAACAAAAACAAGCGTTGACAGAAAGAAAAGAGGCGCTAGAGAGAGCGAAAAACGAGTTGCGTCACATGCATGAACGATATGAAAAAGAAAAACAATTATGGCAATGGCAATGCGAGAAAGAAAAAGTAGAACAACAGCTGAATGAATGGAGAAAGCAAGAAGAACGGATGAAACAGCTTGAGCAGACGTATGAACGAAGCAAAGAAGCTGAACGTCTTGCTCCGTATATTGAACAAGTAGAACGAAGCGAAAAAGAGGTTGCACATTGGCAACAAAAAGCAAGTGAACGATCTTTTCAATTACAGCAAGTGCGCACGATGTATGAACAAGCAAGCAAACAATATGAACAATGTCGTGCGAAAAAGAACGAAGAAGAGCCGAAAGCGTTGCAAAAGCAAGAGCAGCTGAAGCAAGCGCTACAAACGTTGGCGCTTATGCGGTCGCTTGAACAACAACAAGCAAAGCTACGCGCGAGTTTGCAAGAGATAGAGCAAAAAGAACAACAAGCGCGCCTTCAGGTTGACATATGCACGAAAGAATATACAACATGGAGTGCAAAACAAGCGGAATTAAAAAAACAATGGGAAGAGAAAAAAGTCGACGTGCATGTGAAAGAGCGTTTGGAACAAGCAGATGAAAAAAAGAAGCATATTCAATTGCAGTGGCAAGCGCTTGAAGAAATAGAAAAGGAAAAACAAGAAAAACAGAAAACATATGAAGCGATGAAACAAACATATGACCGAGAAATGAAACAAATGCAACAACTTGAAGCGCGTCTAGCTGAAGAGTTTCGCCATGTAGAATGGTTGTATCATCGCGTCTGTGAGCGGGAAAAGCAAGCGATGGTGCTTGTCTATCAATGGAAAGAAGAAAAAAAGCAAGTGGAAGCGGCACGATTACATGATTTAGCGGCTACGTTAGCCGAACGCTTGCGTGATGGGGAAGCTTGTCCGGTTTGTGGTTCGACGCATCATCCGAGTCGGGCAAAAAGAAAACAAGTGGCGCTCGATGAAGAAGCGCTCGAACGGATCGACCGTTCTATTCAAATCGGGGAACAGCTCGTTGCGGCGATACAGCAAATAAAAATGCAAGTCGAACAGCTGTCACAACTCATGTTACGCCACCCTTTGCCACAACGTGTCGATGCAGAAAAAGTGAAACGAGAAGTGGAAGAAGCACCGCTTTCTTCTTTAAAAGAAATCGAAACGGAAGGAAAGGCGCTGCAACAAGATTATATTGCATGCCGCGACCGGATGTATCGCTATATCGAGAAATGGAACGAACAAAAACAAAAAGAGCAACAATATGCATATCAAATGGAAACCGTTCGTCAACAAATCGCTGAATTAGAAGAAAAATGTGCGGAACGGCGCACGCGCATCGAACAAGAAAAAAAGATGTGGCATGAGACGTATCCCGATGTATCGTTTGAACAAGTCGATGACATCGTTCGCCACCTTCGTGAGCGCGAACGGGAAGCTCAACAGTTGCAACAGCGCATTGAAAAAAGCGTGACGGTACTAGATGATAAACGAGCTGAATTAGAGCGATGGAAAGAAACGTATCAAGAGGTCATAAAACAAAAAGCAGAATGGACAACTGAATGGAATATGCAACAGCAACAATATGAACAATATAAACAAACGCTGCCAGAAGGAATGGATGAGGAGTCCGTAAAACAACAGCTCATTCGTATAGAGGAAACGTTACAACGTGTCAAGCGTGAAGAAGAAGAGGCGTATGCCCGATGGATGTCATTACAACAACAACTGCATACGTTGCAAGCGGACAAACAAGCGGCAGATGTTGCTTTACAAGAAGGAATGAAGCGAAAACAAGAAGCGGAACGAATGTTGGCAGAACAATTTAAAACGACTGTTTTCAAAACGGTGGAAGATGTGCTTGACTGCTGCTTAGATGAACGAACGAAACAACAAATCGCTCATGACATTCAACAATATAAAGATGAACTGATGAAGTTGCAAAATGAATGGAAGCGACTAAATGAGGCGATGTGTGGCGTCGTCATGACGAAACAACAATGGGAAGAAACGATGCACACGTATGAACAAATGAAGCAACAAGTGGACGAACATATGCGGCAACTCGGTTCACTTGAAGCGATCGTTGCCGATTTAGAAGCGAAACATGCGCGCTTTGAACAATTGCAACAAGAGCGAATGCAACTAGAAAAGCTCGTCGGTCAGTACGAGGAGCTGCAAAAAGTGTTGCGCGGAAACAGCTTCGTTGAATTTATTGCGGAAGAACAGCTCGTTCATGTGACGCGCTATGCATCGGAACGGCTTGGCGAATTGACGAGACAGCGTTATGCGATTGAGCTAGATTCCGAAGGAGGTTTTGTCATTCGTGACGATGCAAACGGTGGTGTACGTCGTCCGGTGACAACGTTATCGGGAGGCGAAACGTTTTTAACATCCTTATCGTTAGCGTTAGCGCTATCGGCACAAATTCAGCTACGTGGGGAATATCCGTTGCAATTTTTCTTTTTAGATGAAGGATTCGGCACGCTTGACCAAGAGTTGTTAGATGTCGTCATGACCGCATTAGAACGATTGCGAGGAGAACATATGGCGATCGGGGTCATTAGCCACGTTCAAGAGTTGCATGCGCGCATGCCGAAACGGATCATTGTGAAACCAGCAGAACCGTCTGGAAAGGGAACGACGGTTCATCTTGAAGTGATGTAAAGGAGACGAGCGATGAAAGGGATGTGTGAACTGTGCGAGAGAGACGATGTCGTATTAACCGCTCATCATTTAACGCCGAAAGAGTATGGCGGAACAGAAACAGCCAAACTATGCCTTCCTTGCCATAAGCAAATTCATGCGCTATATACGAACGAAGAATTAGCGAGCCGGCTATATACGATTGAGCGGTTACAACATGACGAAAACATCGCGGCATTTATTCGATGGATTCGAAAACAGCCAGCCGATCGGTTGCCGAAAATAAAAAAGGCAAATCGGAAAAAGCGTTAAGCGTTGCCGACAACGTTTTGATCGAATGCATCCGCGTCGAGCGTATTTGTTAAGCTAATGCCGTTGTTGGCGATAATAAAATTGCCGGTGTTAAACGCTCCGGAACCGCCGAACGTTTTAGATGTGACTTTTGGTGACACATATAATGTATCCCCTACTTGCATGACGGCGCCGCTAGCGACGAGGTTAATTTTAATCGGACCGACGAGAGCGGGCATGTTGTTCTCTCCTTTCTGTCAGCTGACGAATATGTTTGACTCGTGATTCCGCTTCTATGTTTTTCGTTGAACCGATATGCACGACAGAGGTAGAAGAAACCCCGATGATGCGAATGGAATGAACAGCGATGAGCGGGCAATCGTGCAACGTATGGCGACAAACGTGTTCATGATCAACAGGTGGGAGCGGAATCGGTTTTGTAAAGATCGGAAAGGCGAGCGGAAATTCGTTGCTGTCGACATATTCAAATTGTCTTTGAACAGCAAGCGCTCGCCCAGAAAGACGAACGTGTTGGCTGTCTCCAATTTGCACGACGGAGCTAAAGGAGACGGCATTTGCTTTTAGTAAATGAACGACGGAAAGGCGGCTCATCGCTTTTCCTCATTTTTTTTATTGTTTTGTTTTTGTGGAAACGGACCGATAATTAACGATTCTGGCGGTGTGTCGAATGCGGAAGCTAATTGGATCGTTTCGCTATCGCCGATTAAGACGAGCGAGGCGCTCGCCACCCCCCCGATGGCGATATGACCGACCGATAGATGATGATTGACAACTGTCATATTCATTCGTTCGTCTCCTCTCGTGGTAAATGTTTTAAAAACGTTTCAATCGAATGTTCAATGTCTCGTTTTAAATAAGCGATAATGTTTTGTTGTAACTGTTCGTTTTCTTTTTCGTTTTCTCCATGCTGTCGTAAATAAAAATGAATGCGATCATCGATTTGACGTTCAATGTCTTGCAAAATAAATTGGCGGTATGTTGGATCGAGCGAACGGTTATACGTTTGTTCCATACGGGCGATAATATTTTCGCCTTCTTCTTGTAAATAAGCATGAACAGCTGCCTGAATGTTGCGGAAAATGGGTGTCGGTTGCGGAATGATCGTTGTGCTCTTTGGAACGGCAAAATCTTCAATTGTATCTTCATTGAATGTCGCAGGATTTAGCCCGATATTTAACGTTCCCTCTAACGTTTCCACTTTTAGTTGGTCAAAATGATATTCGATTTTTTCTATTGTTGTGCGCGGCTTTTTTTTTAATTCATCATATTGTTGTTGTAAATGATATACCGCTTTTTCGAGCGATTGCATTTTTTGTTGCTGCCATTTTAAGTACGCTTCTAGCTGTTTAAAGTAGTCTTGCCACATGTGTTTCGCCTCCTTCTTTGCCCACCTTGTTATTTATTAATGTATGGTCGGGCAAAAAGAAGTAGCACTGTTTTATACAGGAGATTGAAGGGGAACAAATGGCCCTTCTTCCCCTTGAATGTTTATTTTTGCTTCCGGAGCGGGTTCGGTAAATTGTCCCGTATTGCTTAATGTGGCGAGCGGTTGTACCTTTCCGGTCGTTCCGATTTGAAGGACAGATGAGTTCGTGAGCGAGCCGATTTTTAATTGATGAATGGAAATCGTTTGTTGAATATAAAAGTTCATTCTTCCACCCCGCTAGGCGTTTCCTGTAATATTGCTATCGGCAATATCGCGGTCATTCGTATTCGTGTTGCTATATTGGTTGTAAATATGCAAGCCGTCTCCTGTATTAAATGAACCAGCGCCAGCAAATGTTTTCGCTACGCTGTATGGAGAGATGGCAAATACATCGCCGATATGAAACACGCCGCCGCTTCCGATGCTGTTAATTTGGACTGCTCCAACAATGGCAGGCATCGGCTATCCCTTGCTTTTTACGTTGCTGTCAGATACATCTGGGTCGATGCTGTTCGTGAAGCTAACAAATGTGTTTGTTTGTAAAAAGTCCCCTGTATTTCCACCGCCAGCGCCCGAAAAAGACTTCGATGCGCTCTTTGGAGCAATTTGCAACGTATCACCGAAATTCACTGTCCCTTCGCTGCTGACGTTTGTAATTTTAATTGGTCCTGCGATATACGAAGGCATGCTCATCGTCCTTTCCTTCATTCTTTTCCTTGTTTAAATCATATGAAGAGAGAAAAAGAAATGTGCTTCGCTATGTATTAAAATATGATTAGTAGATAAACGGTAGTTTGCTTAAAATGCGACGAGCAATTCACTTTATTCTATGAGCTTTAGTCGCATTGCCACAGCAATTGCGCCAGCTCTTGAACTGACCTCTAGCTTTTCGAAACAAGATGAAAGGTGGCGCTCTACTGTACGTTTACTTATGCCAAGTTGCTCACTTATTTGCTTATTTGTGTAATCATTTGCAATCATTTGCAAGATGCATATTTCTATGTTGCTTAATTTTTGATTAAACGATTGGTGTTCAATTAGGAACAAAGCTTGTCCACTAGCTACTTGTTGCAAAATGGTTTTTAGTTTTGCTTGGAATATTTCGCTCGTTACGATAGCTGACGCCCCTGCTTCATGTGCCATAGAAGCAATAGCATGGTGATAACAAGGGCATATAAGTATGAAGTGAGCGAATGAGTATCGCTTTTTGATGTGTCTAATCCATTCAATAGTTTCTATATTAAGAAACGGAACATGTATGATGAGTATGTGAAACGAAATATGGTGTATGTGCATTTCTAAGTGATTGAATGTACAATCAACCACTTCTATGTTCTCTTCGTGTTCTAATAGTGATTTTAGACCGAGTAGATAGATGGGATCGTAGCTCGCGATTAATGTTCTGATGGAAGACATGGTATACGCTCCTTTCTGATACTAAATTCTACTTCTTGAAATTGGTATTTTCAATACTTTTTAGAAAAATGGCGGATTTTCGCCAAAAATTGACGTTAAATACGGATTTTCTATTTCTTTTTTTTTCTATAATCGGAAATGGGAGTTGGATTTGCTTTCTAGTTTTGTAGAAAAAGATACAGAAAGGAATGTGTGAGTGTGTTAGCATTAATCAAGAAAATTGCTCAATACCTAGTTAAAAATTGGGATAAGTTAGCAGAATGGATCAAGAAGGCTATCGTATCAATCGCAGGGAGCGCAATTGTGGATGCGATCATTCGGGGAGTGGAAGCAGTTGTCTCCTATTTGTCTAACTTGCCGTCATCAGTTATTGAATACATCGCAAAACTTTTAGGACTGTAAAATTTGTAATCGCTAAATCAATACCAGGTCAGAAAAACCTAGTGGCAAGTCCACTCCCCTTCTCCTGATTATACAAGAAAGAGAAGGTGAGTGCAATGAATATCGGATATGGGCTAATTGTAGAAAACTTCACAAAAGAAATTAAAAATGTAAAAATATTCGAAAATGCAAGATTATCTATTGAAAGTGGGAAAGTTGTTCATCTGGATGGAGAGAATGGAGTCGGAAAAACAACTTTTTTAAGATGTGTAGCTGGATACGAATCGTTTGAAGAAGGTAATATTTTGATTTTGGGTCACGATCTTAAAAAAATGAAAAGAGAATTATTGCGTAGACTCATTTATTTTGTACCTAGCAATGACTTCTCTTTCTGTGATTTACTGACTCCAAGAGAGTATTTTTTATTTGTAAGAAACTTTTTTAAGAAAGATCATTGTTTTGTTAAGGAGAGGGAATTGATCGAGAGGCTTTTCTTAGAAGTTCATTTAGACAAGCAAATATCCCGTTTGTCTTTCGGTACGAAAAAGAAAGTTGTATTTTTGGCATCTTTAGTAGCTGATCCTTATTTGTTGGTGTGCGATGAAATTTTTGAGGGGTTAGACTTCAATTCCGTAGAGGCAGTGAAAGAAATTATACTTGAGCGTAAGAAGACAGGGGCAATTACCTTGTTCACAACGCACATAAGAGGAGAAGCGAGTAAGGTAGCGGATCACTTTTGTGTCATAAAAAAAAGAAAAATACTAAATTTAGATAGAAAGTAGCACGGGCGTGAGTAAGATGCTAAAAGATTTTGTGATATACTACCGTTTACATAGTAGGATTGTAGAAAATGAAAATGGCAATCTGTATCCATGGCTATTTTCACTATTTTCCAATATGGTATTTGCATTTGCTCTATACGATAATCATGACAGAAACTTTGTACTAAAGATTGTCCCCTTGGTCTTATTATTTTTAAGTGTGGTAGTTGTTCTTGTTGAAAAAGGTAGTTCTAAAAGGCGTATTTTTGATATTATGTGCACTACCCCGATATCTGTATGTACAGTATCTTGCCTAAATATCGTCTGTAGAGTTTTTTCGAGAGATATGTTGAGGTGGTATATTCTAAATATTTTTGTTTTTATAACTTTGGGCATACCTTGGGAATTGATCGGTTTATATTTTTGTAGAATTTTTATTCTTTTGTCCTTTATTCCATTGCTAGAATACATGTTAATTTTAAAGGCCACAGTACGAATTAGTCATGTGTTGTTTATTGCTTTTTTTTACTTCACTTTGAAGCGGGGTTATTTTACGATTCCAGATAGCCATTTTGATAGCTTTATTTTTTTAATCTTTCCAGTGTCTTTGGTGTTTCATATGCTATTTGTTAATAAGTTGTTAGCTGTTAGCTACAATTCCAGAGGAAACTCAAACAGAGGAAGTAAGATATATGATATTTTATATGTGTTCCTTGTAGAAAAGGTGCATAGTCCTACTATTCGCACGATCATATCACTTTTTTTTAGGGACAGGAATAACCTCTATGATTTTATATATATGTCTTTATTTATTTTTTGTTACACATTTTACTTGTATAGCAACGGTGTATATCAATTAGAATTTATTATTTTTTACTTTGTGTTTTCGATACATTTGTTCATTTATCATCAGATAAAGATAAAGAGGAAAATAGGTAAAGTGAATTTGCTATTGGATTTTTACGAGATCGAGAACCGAGTAATAGAAAAGAGCTTGAATTATATAGTTTTATTTTTTAGCATAATATTTACTTTGTTGTTTGTTATTATTTGTACTTTTTTCATTGGTTTTCAATGGCTACTTTTTATGAAGATATACATCTGTTCTTTTTTGTTCCTAGTGTTAGCAATATTGATAAGGGTAGGCAAGAGGAGATATACTACTTTCCTTAAATACACATGTTGTTGTGTGCTGGTGGGATCTTTTGTTTTTATCTTATCGTAATTTTCTGAGGATAAGGGAGGAATATTTTGTGAACTATGTTCTTTTGTCTATTCTAATCGTGCTGTATCTTTCGTTTCGGGATCAGCAACCGTATAATTTCCTTTTCGCAACAATCATGTTTATGCAGTTAGCCTACATGTTAGTGAAAAAATTAAAAAAGAAAGAGTGATATGTGCATGTGGGGAATTTGTACTCAAGAGTTTAAATCTTTATTTAGAACATGGAAGTCTATATCAGTCATCATCTTGTTTCTACTGGTTAGTTTTTTATCAGGGAAGTTCTTTTCAAGCAATGAAGCATTGTTTATAAACAATAATGAAGACATCCCGATTTTCGTCTCAAGTATCCGAGCGATTGTATTATTTTTTGGAGTGCTTTTTGTAATGGCTTTATCACATGACTGCATGAATAAAGAGATTGAGTATCAGACGATTCGTTTACTAGTGACAAAGTGCGCACGTTTCGAGATCGTTTTCGGAAAGTTTTTTGGTATCTTATTTTTTTGGATAGTATGTTTATTTATATCCTTTTGTATTGTTTGCTTTTTTGCAAGGCAGTTTTACATTTTAGAATTTGTAAAGCTTCTATCTTTTTTGAGTTATGTCATTGCTGTAGCGATATTGCTATCTACATTTGTTAATAGGCCGAGCTATACAATGTTTCTTGGGGTAGTGATCGGTTTATTGTTCCCTATTATTGGAGTATGGTCCCTTTTTGATTACAAAATAAGTATGTTAAAATATGTTTTTCCTTATTATTACATTGTGGAAGGTAGTTGGTATACTATTGTTCCTCTTTTATATTCTTTCCTTTTCATATCAATTACAATATTACGATTGAGAGGAAGGGATTTATAAATGAATGTGATTGAAGTTCGTGGACTGAAGAAAAGGTATAAAGAGGTTTTTGTTGTGAAAGGGGTGACATTTGATGTTAAAGAAAGTGAGATCTTTGCTTTTTTAGGTAAGAACGGAGCCGGTAAAACAACTACAGTGAATATGCTAACAGGAATATGCATCCCGACTGAAGGGGAATTTTTTGTGAATGGAATAAGTAACAAGTACATGGAAGAAATTAAGAAGCATATCGGTGTTATGCCTGATGTAAGCAATTACTATCTTCATATGAATGCAGTCGAACATTTGAAGTTTTTTGCCCAGCTAAAACGAATAAAGATAAACAAGGAGAAGATATACCATCTGTTAGAACAAGTAGGATTAGAGAAACATGAGAAGAAAAAAGTTGGACATTATTCGTTTGGAATGAAAAAGAAGCTTGGTGTTGCTCAGGCGTTGATTGGGGAGCCGAAAGTGATATTTTTAGATGAGCCTACTTCTGGTTTAGATCCAGAATCTGCATTATCTATTCAAAGTTTAATTAAGGAGTTATCAAGCAAAGGTTTAACGATCTTTATGACATCTCACAATTTACATGAAGTTGAACGAATATGCAATAGATTAGCCATTATGGAAAATGGCTTGATTTCTAAAATTGGAACGATTGAAGAGTTGAAAAAGAGAGGTGGATCATATGTTGAAATAGAGATTAAAATAAAGGGGGACGATTATTACGCCGTTCAATGTTTAAAGAAAGCTATGCAAAATGACATTGTGGATGTGTACACGGATGGGGGATATATACATTGTTCTTTATACCACGAAGATACTATTCCATCATGCGTAAAAGTTCTATGTGAGAACGGGGTAAGCATATATCAACTAAGCGTCAAAACACGTTCAATAGAAGATGTGTTTTTTAGTCAGTAAGTGTTTTGCTAACGATAAAGCCGTTGTTACTGTCAATTGACAGTCGGCTTTTTTTCTTTTACGCTGAAATGGAAAAGGAGGGAGATTATGCGTATTTCGACGATTGATGCGGTGCGCGGTTTTGCGTTGTTTGGCATTTTGCTTGTAAACGTTCTTGATTTTTCGCTTCCGACGATGTATGTCGACGCTTCGATGTTTGCGAAAGATACGCTTGATCGCTTGTTGCTTGCATGCGTTGATTTGTTTGCTCAAGCAAGTTTTTATCCGCTTTTTTCGATGTTGTTCGGCTGGGGAGCATTTATGATGCTTGACAAAGGTGGGGAGCAGTTCCGATTGATTTTTTTGCGGCGGCTACTTGCATTGTTGCTTTTTGGATGTGTACATGCATTTTTCATTTGGCATGGCGATATTTTAATTGGCTATGCGGTCGTTGGCTTTTTCCTTTTTTTATTTGTGCGAGCGAGCGCAAAAACGTTGCGTCGTTGGGCGCTTTCCCTTTGGATTGGATGGGCAGGCGGGTCAACCGTTCTTATGTGGCTGATGTGGAAAGTAAGCGGCGATGTCGATTTTTCAGAGCCGGCGCTAGCAAAGCAGGCGATCGCAAATTATCAACAAGGCACGTGGGAACAAGTTTTTATGCAACGGGCAGCTGATTGGCTATACGTCAATTCTTTTACACAAGCATTTATTTTTATTTTAACGATTTTGCCGTTTTTTTTGTTCGGAGCGTATATCGCGAAAGAAAAATGGTTTTATGACGTAAAAACGCATCGTGCAACGATACAAAAGTGGTGCATCGGCTCATTGCTCGTTGGCATCGTTTTTAAATCATTGCCGTATGTACAAAAAAATATTGTAACCGAGTATGCTCAAGATATGATTGGAGGTCCTGCGCTCGCTTTGTTTTATTTTACTGCGTTTTCTCTTATGGCATCGCAAGTCGTTCATGTTTTTGCTCCTGTCGGCAAAATGGCGTTGACGAATTATGTGATGCAATCGATCATTTGTACGACATTGTTTTATTCATATGGCTTCGGATGGTATGGAAAAGTAGCACCGAAACAAGCGCTCGCTGTCGCATGTATCGTGTATGTCATTCAAGTCGTATGGAGCCATTGGTGGTTCAAAAAACATACGATCGGCCCGCTGGAGCGTATGTGGCGATGGATGACGTATGGACAAAAGAAAACGACATAAACAGGTCATGTCGTACAAGGCTTGTCCTCTTTTTCTTTATGGAAAAGCACGGCTTCTTTTAAATGTTTGTTTAACAATTCATCGAGCTCTTGACTGCATTGGATCGTTTCTTTCGCAGAAAAACCGTACGTTTGCGCCAATTCAATTAATTGTCGTCTTTTCTTTTCGATGAGGGAAAGAGACATAAAATTCACCAACATTTTTCATTTTCGTTAACAGTCTGTAAACAACTGTATGTATAAACTATTATACATATTCTGAAGAAAAAGGAAATAGTATAATATGCTGAAAAATAATTTTTTTACAAAGGAGTTTACACGTGAAAAAGAGAAAATAGTGATGTTCGATCATACGAAAGAGGGGATGAAAAATGAAATTTGTAACAGCATACGCGCGATCGGATGTGTTTGTCGGGGTTGTACACGAGCAAAAGGTCGTTCATTTATCAAAAGCGGATGAAACGATACCGAATACGATGATCGAATGTCTCGAACTTGGCGAATCGTTTATTGAAAAAGTGCAGCGTGTGCTTGAGCGCGCACAGCCAGAGTGGACGTATGATCTTCACGATGTGCAGTTGCTTGCGCCGATTCCACGTCCGACAAAAAACATTTTTTGCATCGGAAAAAATTATGCCGATCATGCGCAAGAAATGGGAGGCGTAGCGGATCGCGAAAATATGATTGTATTTTCGAAAGCGCCAACGACAGTGATCGGGCATGGGGCACCGATTTTACGCCATGCGGATGTGACCGATCAGCTAGATTATGAAGGAGAACTTGCGATTGTGATTGGAAAAAAAGGAAAAGCTATTCCGAAAGAACAGGCGCTTGATTACGTGTTTGGTTATACGATCGTAAACGATGTGACTGCGCGCGATTTACAAGAAAGGCATAAACAATATTTGCTTGGCAAAAGTTTAGATACGTCATGTCCGATGGGACCGTGGATCGTTCATCGGTCAGCGATCGCTCATCCGCATGCGTTACATATTGAAACGAAAGTAAATGGCGAAGTGAGACAATCGGCAACGACAGCGCAATTTATTTTCGACATTCCAACAATTATTGCGACGTTGTCGAAAGGGATGACGTTAGAGCCGGGAGATGTGATTGCGACAGGAACGCCAGCAGGAGTCGGAAAAGGCATGAATCCGCCACGCTTTTTACAGTCGGGGGATGTCATTGAAATTACAATTGAACAAATTGGAACGTTGCGAAATGTCGTGAAATAAAAGCTGGGATGCCCCAGCTTTTATTGTTCAAATACTTTTTTCACTTTTTCAATCGCCCAGTCGAGCTCTTCTTTTGTAATGACGAGCGGTGGAGCGAAGCGGATGACTGTATCATGCGTCTCTTTACATAATAGCCCTTCTTGTTGTAGTTTTTCACAATATGGGCGTGCCGCAACGTGCAGTTCAACGCCGATAAATAGTCCTCTTCCGCGCACTTCTTTAATGTGTGGATGATGAATTTCGCGCAATTTTTCTTGGAAATATTGACCGAGCTCAAATGAGCGCTCTGGCAATTTTTCTTCAACGATGACATCAAGCGCAGCGATCGAAACAGCGCAAGCGAGCGGATTGCCCCCGAACGTCGATCCGTGTGATCCCGGATTAAATACGCCGAGAATATCTTTGTTTGCAGCGACGCATGAAATTGGGAATACGCCACCGCCGAGCGCTTTACCGAGAATGTACATATCTGGCTCGACTTCTTCCCAATCGCACGCAAACATTTTACCAGAACGGCCAAGACCCGATTGAATTTCGTCAGCAATATATAATACGTTATGTTGTTTACATACGTCATATGCCGCTTTTAAAAATCCTTCTGGCGGAATGTTAATGCCTGCCTCCCCTTGAATTGGTTCAAAAATAAACGCTGCTGTATTTGGTGTAATCGCTTGCTTAAGCGCTTCTACATCGCCGAACGGAATGACTTTAATGCCCGGAAGCATCGGACCGAATCCGCGTTTGTACTCTGGGTTTGACGACATCGATACAGCTGTCATCGTTCGACCGTGGAAGTTATCTTCACAAACGATAATTTCCGCTTGATCGGCAGGAACGCCTTTGACGTCATACGCCCAGCGGCGCGCCGCTTTGACGGCTGTTTCTACCGCTTCTGCCCCTGTGTTCATCGGTAAAACCATCTCTTTTTTCGTTAATTTCGCTACTTTTTCATACCATGGACCGAGTTGGTCGTTATGAAATGCTCGTGATGTTAATGTAATTTTATTTGCTTGTTCAATGAGCGCTTGGACGATGCGCGGATGGCGATGTCCTTGGTTTACCGCGGAGTAAGCGCTTAACATATCCATATAACGATTTCCTTCTGGATCTTCTACCCATACACCTTCGCCTTTCGATAAAACGACTGGAAGAGGATGATAGTTGTTTGCGCCGTACTTTTCTGTTAGTTCGATGATTTGTGCTGTTTTCACGTCAATCCCTCCTATTTCGGTAGTCACATATATAACATACTTGAAGTGAATATAGAAAGTAAATAGAAAAGGTGAGCGTTTTCTTTTTCAAATGTCATACAGACATGTTATGATTGGCATATATAAGTTTGATAGAAAGGAGCATATTTATGACACATGCACATATTACGACGTGGGTTGTTGCGCTCATTTTATTTGTCGTTGCGATTGCGTTTCAAGCAAAAGGACATGAAAAAACAAAAATGGTACACATGTTATTGCGCTTATTTTACATTTTCATTATTGCGACAGGCGCTTGGATTTTACATAGCATGTCCTCATTCCCGTTCCTTTATATCGTGAAAGTGATTGTCGGTCTATGGGTGATCGGAACGATGGAAATGATTCTCGTTCGGACGGCAAAAGGAAAAAACACGAACGTTCTTTGGCTTCAGTTCATTGTTGCGTTTGTGGTCGTGTTATATCTCGGATTTAAATTACCGTTTGGCTTTTCTTTCTTTTCGTAAAGTTGGCATATTCGCCAACTTTTATCTTTTTCTACCATATGGAAATGTGCTATAATAAAATTGATTGATAATTCTAAAAATATAAAGAGAAAGAAAGAGTGGGAAAAAGGGGATGAAATTATTTCAAACCGTTTGCAACACGTTTGCGGATTGGGAACGATGGGTGAGCGACTATCGTTTATATGAGTACGACCAGCTAACGATTTTCGTTTCCTCGCTTTCCCCTTCGTTTCGGATGCAAATGGAACAGTACGTGCAGCATCATTTGCCTCAAGCGCAGCTTTTTCCGATGATTGGGGATGCATCGGAACAAGCCGTCATTTGTGCGCTCGTTTTTGACGATTGTCGGGCGGATATGGACGAAATGCGTAAAAAAATGAAAATATCTGAACAATATTACCGCTCTTTATTTGAACATAATCCAGACATTGTATATTCCACCGATTTAGAAGGCAATTTCACAAGCGTCAATCCTGCGTTTGAACGAGTATTTGGGTATAAGGCACAGGAGATTTTGCATTCAAACTCGCTTCATTACATTAAAAAAGAAGATATTCCGCGCGTGCGCCGCTATTTTTATCGCGCGTTAAAAGGGAAAGTGCAACAATACAATTTAGAAATTCCATCGAAATCAGGAAAAGTGTATTTGTTCCAAATTAAAAACGTTCCGATTATCGTTGACGGAAAAAAGGTGGGCATTTATGGGATCGGTCGCGACATTACTGAACAAAAGCGCGTGGAAGAGCATATAAAATATATCGCCTATCACGATGTCGATACGGGGCTCCCGAACCGATTGAATTTTACAAACATCGTAAAACAAGCGATCGATCAAGCGAAAGAAACAGGCAACACGCTTGCAGTATTGTTTGTGGATATGGATCGTTTTAAAATCGTGAACGATACGATCGGCCATTACGGTGGGGATGAAATATTAAAACAAATAGCGGAACGAATCAAAAACGTATTGCCCCAAGGGGCCCATTTAGGTCGTTTCGGTGGCGATAAGTTTAGCCTGTTGTTTACTGAGCAAGTGGATATGCATACGGTCGTTGAATGGACGAAAAAGTTGCTTCAACATATTGCCGTGCCGATTATATATGAAGAAAAAGAGTTTTTTTTAACCGCAAGCGTCGGGATTAGTTTTTACCCAGCGGACGGTGTCGATGCCCAATCGCTATTAAAAAATGCAGATACAGCGGTGAATCGCGCGAAACAAACAGGCGGCAACGGCGTGAAATTGTATGCGACGAAAATGAACGAGCAAGTGATGTATCGCGTCGAGCTTGAGCGATATTTGCGAAAGGCGCTTGAAAAAAACGAATGTTTTCTCGTTTATCAACCGATTGTGGACTTAGTGACCGGAAAAATCATTGGCAGTGAAGCGTTGTTGCGCTGGAAACATCCGAAAATCGGCCTTGTTTCCCCGCTTGAGTTTATTCCAATCGCAGAAGAAATTGGCTTCATCCACGATCTTGGGCGCTGGGTGCTTACTGAAGCGTGCATGCAAACGAAAACGTGGCACGAGCTCGGATTTGATTCGTTAATGGTTTCTGTCAATGTTTCAGCGACGCAATTTCAACATCCGACGTTTTTTGAAGATGTGCAACAAGCACTGAAACAGTCACAGCTTCCTGCGCATTGTTTACATTTGGAATTAACAGAAAGCTCGATGTTGCGCAACATGTATTACAGCATTCACGTCATGAAGCAGCTTCAACAGCTTGGTGTACATGTGTCGATTGATGATTTTGGCACAGGCTATTCGTCGCTTAGCTATTTAAAACATTTGCCAATTCATACGTTAAAAATTGACCGATCGTTCATTTACCAACTTCATAAAGATCGTTCGGACATTGCGATCGTCAAATCGATTATTACGATGGGGCATGGCTTGCGCCTAAAAGTTGTTGCAGAAGGTGTAGAAACGGCTGAACAAATGAAATTGTTGAAACGATTAAAATGTCATTATGCGCAAGGGTATGCGATTTTCAAACCGCTTCCTGCGGAACAATTTGAAAAACAAGTGTTACAAGGAAGCGAATCTACCATTCAATGATCGAGTTGAACGCCAATGACTTTTTTCCCTGTTTGCAACGTAAGCTCGAATCGATGTTGTTTGTCGTCAAAATAATGTTGCACGTTGCACATATCGAGTGCGTTATCAAACATTAAAAAATTCACCCCTTTTTCAGCAAATAACATATAGTTGTAGCAATACAAACAATCGTATACGGAAAAGTTCCATTCGTTAATTAAATGAATAAAATGGAAAAACGCGTGATCGGGTAGCTGTGACAGCCATTGTTCGTATGCATGCGACAACGGTTTGATGTAGCGAAGACGATCACCGTTTTTTAATGTGTACCGTTCTGTCACATATATGTCCCCATCTTCACCAAGCCATCCTTTTACCCATTGCCCGAAGCGAAAAAGTTCGACTTCCTCAGGTAAACTCGTTAATTCATGTGCTTCATCTTCGTCATCGAAAAATATCCATTCTCCGTTTACTTGTTCAACAACACCGTACACGTAAGCCCGTTTTTGTGTGCGCAATGATGCAAGGCGATCCATGATTATTTCCTCCTTCATGTCAATTCCTTCCGTACGCCATTATAGACAACTCATCATTTATATAAACGATGCATAAAATAAAAGCATGCTTCATACTTGTTCACAACAGAAGGGAATGATGAATGTGTGCGGAATTACCGGATGGGTTCATTTTGGGCGACATATACGCCAAGAGAAAGACACGGTGCTTGCGATGGCCAATACGCTTTCGTTGCGGGGACCTGATGATACGAACGTATGGCTTGACGATCATGTCGCATTTGGACATAAGCGGCTTGTTGTCGTTGACCCAGCAGGTGGCGTACAGCCGATGACGCGAATGAAAAATGGTCATCGTTATACGATTTGTTATAATGGAGAGCTATATAATACAGGAGATATTCGAAAACAGTTATTGAAAAACGGATATACGTTTCAAGGGCATTCCGATACGGAAGTGTTGCTTACCGCATACATGGAATGGCGTGAACAATGTGTCGATCATCTGAACGGCATTTTTGCGTTTGCGGTGTGGGACGATGAACGAAAGCAACTCTTTTTAGCGCGCGATCGTTTAGGAGTGAAGCCGTTGTTTTATCGCTATGAACAAGGGGAGTTTTTATTCGCTTCAGAAATAAAAGCGATTTTGGCTCATCCAAACGTTCGTGCCGAAATTGATCGCGAAAGTTTATGTGAAATTTTAGCGCTCGGCCCTTCGCGCACACCGGGGCATGGCGTGTTTCGAACGATTTATGAATTGCGCCCGGCTCATGCGATGATCGTTCAGCAAAGCGGCGTACGTCAATGGCGATATTGGAACGTAAAAAGCGCACCGCATGAGCATTCCTTTCATGAAACGGTAGAACATATTCGGACGTTGTTGATCGATGCGATTACGCGACAACTCGTTTCCGATGTACCTGTTTGTACGTTTTTATCGGGTGGGGTCGATTCGAGCGCGATTACGGCGATTGCAGCGAAGGCGTTTGAACGTGAAGGGAAAGCTCCTCTTCATACGTATTCCATTGATTATGAAGAAAATGAACAATATTTTACAGCGAACGCATTTCAACCGAACAGTGACGGACCGTGGATTAAACAAATGTCGGATGCATTCCAAACCGTTCATCATACGTGCATCATTTCCCAACAACAATTAGCTGATGATTTAAAAGAAGCAGTCATTGCCCGTGATTTGCCGGGAATGGCGGATATTGATTCGTCGCTTCTTTGGTTTTGCCGTCAAATAAAGCAACAGTTTGTCGTTAGTTTATCAGGTGAATGTGCAGACGAAATTTTCGGAGGCTATCCGTGGTTCCATAGAAAAGAAGATTTTGAGCGAGACGGATTTCCGTGGATGCGCTCGTTAGATGAGCGATTCGATCTTCTCAATGAAACGTGGCGTGAAAAACTTCCGCTTCATGAGTATGCCGATATGCGTTATAAAGAAACGCTTCGTGAAGTTCCTCACGCAGACGGAGAAAGCGCAGAAGAAGCGCGCCGCCGCGAATTGTTTTATTTAAATATGATTTGGTTTATGACGACGTTGTTAGATCGGAAAGACCGCATGAGCATGGCGGCAAGTTTAGAAGTGCGCGTACCGTTTGCCGATCATCGCCTCGTTGAGTATGTATGGAACATTCCGTGGGAGATGAAAATGTACAACAATCGTGAAAAAGGAATTTTACGCAAAGCGCTTGAAGGAATTTTACCAGATGACGTGTTGTATCGGAAAAAAAGCCCATATCCGAAAACACATCATCCGCGTTATACGGACATCGTTGCTGAACGGCTAGAGACGATTTTAACGAATCGCTCGTCCGTTTTATATGAATTGTTTGATCGAAAGAAGTTAAAGGAATTAGTGGAAACGAAAGGGCAGTCGTTTCGCATCCCGTGGTTCGGTCAACTCATGTCCGGTCCGCAGCTGTTAGCGTATTTCGTTCAATTTCATGAGTGGTTTGAGCATTACAACATTCATTTAAAAGACAGCTAAAAAACGGCTGTCTTTTTTCTTTCCTGTTTTTAATTTATCTTGTATAATGTTTGTATAACTTTTGTTCAATAGGAGTGGATAGTGTGAAAAAAATTGTTGTCGTCGGAGCGGGACCAGGTGGGCTTGCTGCCGCGATGTTGCTTGCTGCGAAAGGATATGATGTGTCTGTATTTGAGAAAAAACCGTACGTAGGAGGACGAAATGGACGATTTGAGCTCGGTGAATACCGTTTTGATATCGGTCCGACGTTTTTAAGCATGCCTCATATCATTGAAGAGTTATTTGCAGCAGCAGGAAGAAACATACACGACTATGTCCAACTTGTCGAATTAGATCCGATGTATGAACTCGTTTTTCGTGATGTCAAGTTAGCGATGACGATGAATCGGAAAAAAATGAAAGAACAAATCGCTGCGCTATTTCCTGGGAACGAAGACGGTTATGAGCGGTTTATCAATGAAAATGAGCGGAAGTTGCAGGCGCTCGCGCCGATTTTGCAAAGTAAAATGGATCGATTGTACCACTATTTGCGTCCGGCCGTGTTAAAAGCGTTGCCGCAGTTGACGTTGTCACAATCGCTATACGATGTATTAAGCCGATATTTTGATGATGAGCGCCTTCGGTTAGCGTTTACGTTTCAAGCGAAATATTTAGGGATGTCCCCATGGGAATGTCCCGGTGCGTTTTCCATTTTATCTTACATGGAGCATGCGTACGGCATTTATCACGTCATCGGCGGGTTAAATGAAATTCCAAAAGCGATGGCGCGCATCGTTGAAGAATATGGAGGGCGCGTGCATGTGAGCGCAGGGGTGCGAAAGCTTTGGCTTGACGGAACGGCTGTGAAAGGGGTCATATTAGAAAACGGTGAAAAAGTAATGGCGGATGAAGTCATTATAAATGCTGATTTTGCCCATGCGATGACGAACCTCGTCGATGACGGTGTATTAAAAAAATATCGCAAAGAAAAGTTGCAAAAAAAGAAATATTCATGTTCGACATTTATGATGTACGTCGGGATAAACAAGCCGGTTGATCTTGCTCATCATACGATTATATTTGCGGACGATTACAAGCGAAACGTCGATGAAATTACGAAAGAAAAAACGATTCCACACGATCCGTCCATTTACGTGCAACATGCTGCCGCAACGGATGCGACGGTCGCTCCGAAAGGAAAAAGTGCGCTTTACATTTTAGCGCCTGTGCCGAACAATACGAGCGGTATTGATTGGGAAAAAGAGAAAGAGCCGTTTCGTCGAAAACTATGGGATACGCTATGTAAAAAATTAGGGTGGAAACAGATGGAGCGACATATTGAATGCGAAAAAATCATTACACCGCATGATTGGGAGCATGATGTATTCGTTTATGAAGGAGCGACGTTTAATTTAGGCCATCAGTTGTCGCAAATGATGGTGTTTCGTCCACATAACGAATTTGAAGAACTAAATCACTGTTGGCTCGTCGGTGGCGGGACGCATCCGGGAAGCGGTTTGCCGACTATTTTTGAATCAGCCCGTATTACAGCAAACGGCATACTACAAGCACATCGTCAACCGCTTATTCCAGTTGGCGACTTGCCGAAGCGGAGGGAAGCATAATGAACATTGCAGTCGTCGGCGGAGGCATTGGCGGCATGATGACGGCGCTATCGCTTGCAAAGCGCGGGGCACATGTGACAGTTTTTGAGAAAAATGATCGGCTTGGCGGGCGGCTTTCGTTTATTGAGCGAGACGAGTTCCGCATTGACGCCGGTCCAACGATCGTATTGTTGCCAGAAAAATTGCGTGCCTTTCTTTCCGACGTTGGCGTAACGGAAGATGAATACGAGCTTGTTCGGTGCGATCCGATGTATACAATTCATTTTGCAGACGGTATATCGTACACAAAGTATGCGGATGAGGACAGACAAAGAGAAGAAATTGCTCGTCTGTTTCCAGGGGAAGAAAAAGGATTTCAACGTTTTATGAATGAGATGAAGGAAAATTTTAAAAAGGGCGATGAGCTCATTTTAAAAAAAACATTCTTAAAGAAACGAACGTTTTTCACGAAAGAAACGATGGCGCTTTTTTCACGTATGCGCGCCTATCAATCTGTGAAAACGAGCATGAGCCGTTATTTTCACGATGAACGGTTGCAGCTTGCTTATTCGTTACAGACGTTATATATCGGCGGCAATCCGTATACGACGCCATCTCTTTATTCGCTCGTTTCGTTTAGCGAGCATGCACACGGGGTGTATTACGTGAAAGGTGGATATGCTAGTCTCGTTTCTTTGCTTGCAAGAAAGCTAGCAGAAGCAGGTGTAACGGTTCGATTGCAAACAGAAGTGGAACGGTACGAAGTGAACGGTTCAAAAATCGAAGCGCTTTATGTTCGAGGAGAAATGCACCGTTTCGATGCAGTTGTTATGAATACAGATGAACCGAGGATGACGAAAAAACGAACGTGGACCCCTTCATCGAGCTGCGTGCTACTTTATATCGGACTTGGGCGCACGTACGATGCACCGATTCATCAATTTTTTTTACCGCCGGATTTTCAACAACATATGGATGACGTCTTTGTTCGAAAAGTTGTCCCGAAAGATCCGTCATTTTATACGTTTTATCCGTCAGCGGTCGATCGTTCGTTAGCGCCTGACGGGAAAAGCGTGTTATATGTATTAATTCCTGTGCCGGCTGGGCGCCATATCGATTGGACAACACAACAACATTGGATTTCTCGCATCGTTGATGAAGTGGAGAAACGGGCGTTTCCGAACTTGAAGAAGGAAATGGAGTGGATGCATGTTCGTACGCCGCTTGATGCGCACAAAGAAGGATTGTATGATAGCGGGATGTTCGGGATCGCGCCGACATTATTTCAATCTGGTCCATTTCGTCCACAAGTAAAGTCGACACGTTACGAAAACGTGTATCGTGTTGGAGCATCTGTTCATCCGGGTGGAGGGGTTCCGATTGTCATGCAAGGGGCGAAATTATGTACGGAACAATTACTTCGTGATTGGAGTGAATACGAGTGAATGTAAAGCAAGCGTATGCACAATGTGAAGCGGTGACAGCATATCATTCGAAAACGTTTTATCGCGCGTTTTCCCTTCTTCCGTATGATGATCGTCAGGCCATTTGGGCGATTTATGCGTTTTGTCGCCGCGTGGACGACATCGTGGATGAAGGAGAACAACCAGATGAACAGTTGCAACAATTCGCAAAACAATGGGAAGCGTTTGTAGCGGGGCATACAGAGGATGATTTTATGTGGATCGCGCTTCGCGATGTCTTTTCGCGCTATGATATGGACGTTGAACCGTTTTGGCATATGATCGAAGGGCAAAAAATGGATTTAACCGTCCATCGTTATGATACGTTTCCACAGTTGCTTCGCTATTGTTATTGTGTGGCAAGTACCGTCGGGCTCATGTTATTACCGATTTTAGCCCCGCATCACCGCGAACAATTAAAAGAGAGCGCGATCGCGCTCGGGGAAGCGATGCAGTTGACGAACATTTTGCGCGATGTCGGCGAAGATATGATGCGCGGTCGCGTGTATTTGCCGCGCGAATGGATGAACATGTATGGAGTGAGTGAACAACAGATTGCTTTCGGTCAAGTGACGAGCTCATTTATTGATTTATGGGAGCATATCGCACAAGAGGCGGAAAATAGATATGCGGAGGCAGAAAAAATGTTTTCTCTTTATCCACTGTCTGCCCGTTTTGCCGTAAAAGGAGCAGCGCTTATGTATAAAAGCATTTTACATGCTGTTCGTGAACAACAATATGACGTATTTACGAAGCGAGCGTTCGTATCGGAAGAACGGAAAAAAGCGTTATTGCAACAAATGGGAGGCGAAAATGTTGAAGTCGGGTGATCGGTTATACCGCCTCTTTCTCATTTGGTATGCATGCGGGATTGTGCTCGTCGGTTTTCGTCTTCTTCCGCCGTGGTTAGAGTGGGCGAATGTTGTCTTTTTAATGCTTGCTGGGGGGATTGGCGCCTCTTTTTTAATCGAAACATACGGTCGACGCGGCGTCATCGCAACGGTTGCTATTTTCATCGGTACGATGGCGGTCGAATACGTCGGAGCAACGTATAATCTCATTTTCGGTTCATATGATTATACGAATCAATTTGGCATGACGGTGTTTGGGGTACCGATTGCGATCGGTTTTGCTTGGCTTGCGGTCATCGGTTGTACGCATGCGCTCGCATTCCGTTTCGTTTCAACAAAGCGCCCGCTATTTTCTGCTGTTGTCGGTGCAGTGTTGGCGGTCGTATTAGATTTAGCCATTGACCCAGTAGCATATGTGGCAAAACAGTATTGGATTTGGGAAGAAACGAGCATATATTACAACGTTCCACTCCAAAATTTTGTCGGCTGGTTTGTCGTCGCGTTCGTTATTCATTTTACGCTTTTTCTTTTTCCAGCGCGCAAAGCAAGTTCCGAACAGCGAGCCATTTCTCTTTTTTTCCTTCTTGAAGCGATGTTTTTATTTCTTGCGTTCATGGAACAGTTATATGCCGCTTTTGTCCTCGGACTATTGCTTACGTCGGTTATTTTTTGGAAATGGAGACGATCGACATGATTGAGGCGAAAAAAAGCCGCGCATTTGAATGGATGTTTTCGCTTTATAACACATGGTTGTTGCGCACGTCGTTTCATCGGTTGTATATACGTGGACATGTCGTCCGAACGCCTGCGCTATATGTGGCAAATCATAGTTCGTGGTGGGATGGACTGATCGCATTTCAATTAAGCCGTTTTGTTTTTCAACAAAATAGTTATGCGATGATGTCAGAAGAAGGATTAAAACAATATCCGTTTTTCCGTAAGCTCGGCGGATTTTCGGTGAATCGTGCGCAACGAAAAGATATCATGAATTCGCTTGACTATGCGGTTTCGTTATTGCGTGACGGGAAAAGCGTTTGGATGTTTCCACAAGGGGAAGAACAACATATTGAAAAGCGCCCGCTTCAATTTTTTACAGGCTCTGTATATGTAGCGGAACGGGCGAACGTGCCCATCGTGCCGCTTGCGTTTCACCATAGTTTTCGTCATCATCGCAAGCCGGAATGGTTTATTCATATTGGCGAACCGTTATATATTTGTGATATTTCAGGCAGCAACCGAAAAGAAAAAACGGCTGAACTTGAGCGTATGTGTACCGCACAGCTCGATGATGTTCGGAGGTTAGTGATCGCTGAACAAATTCAATCGTTTCGCCGTTGGGATGGAGGAAAGGGATGAGCGTCATTTTGGCATGTTTTTTCATTTGGACGGTTGTCAACTCTTTGTTTCTTGTTCCTCTTCCGAAATGTTCGGTGTTTACTGATCGTCCGCTTGTGAGCGTGCTCGTTCCGTTGCGCAATGAAGAAAGGAATGTCAAGCGTCTCGTTCGCTCGCTAAAACAGCTAACATATGAGCCGATCGAGTTTTTGCTTCTTGATGATCAATCAACGGATCGAACGTATGAGTTTTTGCTGCAAGAAACGAAAGGGGACGATCGTTTTACGCTTTTGCAAGGAAAGGCGCTTCCTGACGGATGGGCAGGAAAGGTGCATGCGTGTCATCAACTCGCTCAGCAAGCGAACGGAGCATATTTATTTTTTATTGATGCGGATGTTGAGTTAAAGCCAACGGTCATTGAAGCATTGTTGACGGTCGCAACGACATATCATGCAAAACTTGTCACTGGTTTTCCGTCGTTTCATCCAAAGTCGCTGCCGCTCGTTGGAAAATGGCTCGTTCCGTTGCAACATTTTTTTATTTTCTTTCATTTGCCGCTCGTTTTCGCCAACTATACGAACATGCGGGCAACAACGGCGGCGCATGGAGCTTGTTTATTTTTCGAGCGCACCGCTTATGAAGCGATCGGTGGCCATGCGTCCGTCAAGCAAGAGCTTGTTGAAGATGTGATGATTGCCCGAAAAATGAAAGAACATCGTTATCGCGTCATTTTGGCGAACGTGAGCACACATGTTGTTTGTTATATGTATGAAACGAATAAAGAAGTATGGGCAGGTTTTTTGAAAAATGTATATATCGGATTAAATCGTTCCCCGTTTTTTGTTTTGTTACTTACGATGTTTTACGGCATATGTTATGTCGCGCCGCTTATTTTCGCTCCGTTGTCGCTCATATATGGGGCAGCGTACGCCTTGCCGCTTGCGATCATCATTGCGCAAAAGGCGTATGTCGAGTGGAAGACGGAGCGCTCGATTTCGACATGTTATTGGATGCCGATCAGTGCCGCGGCGTTTATCGTATTAATGTATGCGTCGATGCGCGCAAAACGGTATGAATGGAAGGGGAGGACGTACACGTGAAAAAAGTAGTCATTATCGGCGGTGGGCTCGGTGGATTGTCTGCCGCGGTGACGCTTGCACAGCGAGGTGTTGATGTGCAGTTGTTTGAAAAAAATAGTCATTTCGGCGGAAAGTTAATGCCCGTTCAACTCGGCGATTATTATTTCGATTTTGGGCCGAATACGATTACGATGCCGTTTGTATTTCGCCATGTGATTGAGCAAACAGGGGCGCGTACAGAAGATTACATCACGTTTCGAAAATTGTCTGTGCATACGAAAAACGTATATGAAGACAAAACGACGTTTTTTCTTTCGAGCGATCGCGATTACATGAAAGAGCAGCTTGCGGCGATTGATCGCGTTGGGGCGTTGCGATACGACGATTTTTTGCGCGAAGTGGAACGGTTGTATCGGCTGGCGAAAACGTACTTTTTTCCGCGCATGTTTCGCTCTTTTGTTGATTATATGTCGCCGTCGCTTGCGTTTGCTTTATTGAATGCGCGCCCGTTTGAAACGTTACATCATTTTTTTCAACGTTATTTTACAAACGAACATGTCATTCAAGCGTACGACCGTTATGCAACGTACATTGGCTCATCCCCGTATATGGCGCCAGCGACGTTTGCCATGATCGCTTATTTAGAAATGGTCGATGGCGTATATTACGTAGAA
The DNA here is from genome assembly GCF_019553625.1 of Anoxybacillus sp. ST70. Taxonomy (NCBI): domain Bacteria; kingdom Bacillati; phylum Bacillota; class Bacilli; order Caryophanales; family Anoxybacillaceae; genus Anoxybacillus; species Anoxybacillus sp. ST70. Next base: position 573,844 of record NZ_JAHZOF010000001.1, on the reverse strand, counting down.
GGGGGAAATGCTCGTATTGCCGATACGTTTGCGATGCTTGCAAAACGAGCGGGGGCAACGTTACATACAAACCGAGCGGTCAAGCGTGTCATTGTGCATAACGGAGCGGTGAAAGGAGTGGAGCTTGAAGACGGGGAAAAGGTAGAAGCGGATGTCGTGATTATGAATGCCGATTTGTTACAGGCGTATCGCGAGCTCGTTGATCCTCACGATCGCTCGTATGAACGAGCCGAGCCGTCCATTTCCGCCTTTGTCATGTTAGTTGGAACGAAAGAAAAATGGGATGATTTAGCTCATCACAACGTGTTTTTCTCCCCTAATTATAAACAAGAGTTTGAACATATACTTGCTGGACGGTATAGTGAACATCCGACGATATACGTTTGCGCGCCACCATTTACGAAAGAAGGGTCATCGTTGTTTGTGTTAGTGAATGCTCCGCCACTCACAAAAGATGGGCGTATGCAAGTCGATGAACAAGCATATAAGCAGCTTGTGTACGAACGGCTTCGCTCATACGGATTAAACGTTGTGCCAGACGTCGAACGCGTCATCACTCCGCTTCATATTGCTGAACAGTTTGGCGCATATCGCGGCGCATTGTATGGCGTGGCGTCGAATCGGCGGCGGGATACGTTTTTACGTCCGTCAAATGCATGTAAAGAAGTGAAAGGATTATATTTCGTTGGAGGGACGACCCACCCGGGAGGTGGATCGCCAATGGTTGTCATTAGTGGACAAAATGTCGCTTATTATTTGCTCGGTGTTAAGCTGTTGCTTCCTTTTTGACGAACGATTTTGTGCGCCATACATTTGATTTCCAGCGCCAATAGACGAGCAAGCCGCGCAGCCATTCGTCCGCCGTAAAGGCGAGCCAGATGCCAACTAAGCCGAGATTGAACGAAATGCCAAGAATATAGGCGAGCGGGACGCTGATCCCCCACATCGATGCGATACCGATGTAGACAGGAAATTTTACGTCGCCAGCCGCGCGTAAAGAGTTAATGATGACGAGATTAAACGAACGTCCGGGTTCGAGAAGCATCGTGAGTAAAATGAGCGTCCCGCCTGTTTCAATCATCCGATTGTTGCTTGTGAAAATGGAAAACAGTTGATCGGAAAAGACGGAAAACACGGCCGCAACGGTAAACGAAATGATGACGGCGAGCCGTAAACTTCGCAAGCAGCGGATATACGCCTCATGAAAGCGTTCCGCCCCAACGAGATGCCCGACGATAATTTGCGTCCCTTGCCCAATGGCAACGCTAAATAAAAAAATAAACATCATGATGTTTTGCGTATATACTCTTGTCGTTAACGCTTCTGTGCCAAGCATCGTAATGAAATAGGTGATGACAAGTTGTGATGTATTGTAAGCGACATGTTCGCCGGCAGATGGAATGCCGATTTTTAATAATTGTTTGACGTAAGAAAATGAAAGCGCCTCTTTCGATAAAAGCGGGAGCGGATGTCGGAGACGTTTCATCACGAGAAAAAATCCAACGACAAGCCCGATCATGCGGCTAATCGTCGTTGACCAAGCGACACCTTCGACACCTAATACAGGTAAGCCGAACGGCCCAAACAAAACGAAATAGTTTCCGATAATGTTTAATATATTGACCCCGATCGTAATGTTCATCATGTCGCGCGTAAACCCGTAGCTGCGCAATATCGCTCCGAGCGTCATAATGAGCGCTTGCACAAACGAAAAGCCGCCGACAATCCATAAATACGTGCGCGCATCTGCAATGAGTTCATTCGGGACGTTCATGAGTTGAAGAAGAGTGTCGCTTCCTGCCCAAAGGGCCACACTTAATACGATGCCAAATAACATATTTGCCCAAATGGAAACAGCTCCGATGTAGGAAGCTGTTTTTTCATCGTTTGCCCCCGCATATTGTGCAATTAAAATCGATGTTCCTGTTGCGATAAAGCCAAACATGACAACGACCATAAACAACAGTTGATTCGCTACACCGACCGCAGCCACCGCTTCATCTGCATATTGGCTAAGCATAAACGTATCGGCGTTGCCCGTTAACATATGAAGCGTCAATTCAATAAAAATCGGCCAAGTGAGCGCAAATAAAGAAAGCTTTTTTGCCAAAGAAGACAACTCCTTTACGATTTCCGACTTGCAAACTGTTTTCAGTGTAATGGATTGTTATAATGGAGAAAAGGGAAAAAGACGATTACTTTTGTACATTTCCGACTTAAAGGAGGGGTCTTATGTATATATCGTTTTCCGTTCCGCCGTTTCCTGTTTTTATTAAAGGGGGCGAGGCGATGTTTCGAAAAGGAATGAAACATTTTCGGCGCACGTTTTCTGTATTTGATTTTTTGTATGTGCAAAAAGGAACGTTATATATGACGGAACATGAAGAAACGTTCGTTGTTCGTGAAGGAGAATACGTGATTTTATGTCCGGGCTTTGAACATTACGGGCATGAGCCGTGCGATGAAGATACGCAGTTTATTTGGATTCATTTTTCAGTGCCGCAATACGATCGGGTTGAAAAACAGCCGTATGGCTGGGGTGATATTATTGAGAGAGAGGCTACATATGTCGATTATGCGCAATATCGTTTATGTATCCCGCAATATGGAAAGTTGAAACAATCGGGGATGGAGTCGATGCTCCAACACATTGTTCGTGAGCAACAAACGCCGGATCATGCGTTAACGCAACAGTTGTTATTCGCTCAATGGATCGTTCAACTGCAAAAACAAATGCTTCATATTCCGTCAGCTGCCGAGCATGTATGTGCAGCGGCGATGGAATATATTCATCGTCATTACGGAGAACCGTTTGACATGGAGCATCTCGCTTATGCGCTTCGTCTTCATCCAGACTACATTTCGCGTTGCATGCAAAAAACGATCGGCATGAGCGCGTTGCAATATGTGAACGATTATCGGCTAAAGATGGCGAAGAAAAAATTAGCCGCGACGAATGAGACGGTCGCGGCAATCGCAAAACAAGTCGGATTTGAAGACGGCGCGTATTTTTCGCGCGTATTTAAAAAAATGGAAGGAATGACACCAAGCGAATATCGTCGCTTTATTCAGCGGACGTAGCTTGTACGAGCAGCATTCGAAAGCCGTACGGTTCGATTGTCATCGTTCGCTCTGTTATTTGCTCGTTTGTCCAAAGGTTTGTCACCGTTTTGTCGCCAAGCGAAAACGGAACGGTCCATTCCAATGGGGCTTCTCCGTTGTTTAATACGCAAACGATCGTTTCGTCTTCATATGTTTTCACGTAAGCGATATGATTCGTTTCATCGTTTGCTTCTAACACATGAAATTCGCCAAAGCGCAAGGCACGATATTGTTTGCGCAGTGCAATAAGCGTTTGGACGTGTGCGAATAAATCGCGGTCTTGTTTTTCCTCTTCCCATACCATACATTTACGGCAAAGCGGATCTTGACCGCCAGTTAAGCCGATTTCGTCTCCGTAATATATGCATGGCGATCCGCTGAAAGAAAGTTGGAACGTAAACATAAGTTTCACTTTTTCTTTTTGTTCGCCGCATTGGGTGAGAATGCGCGGCGTGTCGTGGCTGCCGAGCAAATTAAAGGCGACTTCGTTTACGTTTTGCGGATAGTTATGCCATACGTGAATGATCGTGTTCGCAAATTCGCTGGCGCGCACATGTCCTTTCGCGAAATAGTTCAGCGCCCCGTTTGTAAAAGGATAGTTCATGACGGCATCAAACTGATCTCCGCGCAACCATGGCATCGCATCGTGCCAAATTTCACCGAGAATGTACACGTCCGGTTTGATCGCTTTCACCGCTTGGCGAAACTCGCGCCAAAATTGATGATCGACTTCGTTTGCTACGTCTAATCGCCATCCGTCGATGTCAAATTCGCGAATCCAATATGTTGCGACGTCTAATAAATATTGTTTCACTTCCGGGTTTTCTGTATTTAACTTCGGCATTTCTGGCACGAACGCAAACGTATCGTAATTTGGAATTGGTTTTGTTTGTAACGGAAACTGACGAATATGAAACCAATCTTTATAGCGCGATGTTTCCCCGTTTTTTAATACATCTTGAAACGGAGCGAAATAGTAGCCGCTATGATTAAATACCGCATCAAGCATGATGCGAATGCCTCTGTCATGGCATGCATCAACGAGCCGTTTAAACGTCTGTTTATCGCCAAATTGCGGATCAATTTCAAAATAGTCGATCGTATCGTATTTATGGTTCGACGGGGCTTTAAAAATAGGCGTAAAATAAATGCCGTTAATGCCGAGCTCGACAAGATAGTCTAGCCGTTTCATAATCCCTTCAAAATCGCCGCCAAAAAAGCTCGTTGTTGTCGGATCGACGCTTCCCCATGGGAGCGTATGAGGTGGATTTAATTTTGGATCGCCGTTGGCGAATCGTTCAGGGAAAATTTGATACCAGATTGTATCTTTCACCCAGCTAGGTGCGTCAAAAACGTCGATGCGATTTAAAAATGGAAAACAAAAGTAGTATGCGGTATCGTCTGTTGGCGCTTTTTCATAAAAGCCTTTTTCCGTATAGATGAGCACGTTTTCTTCATCGTGCAATTCAAATCCGTAGCGCAAGCGGCGATACGGTGGTTGCACAGCGATAAACCAATAATCAAATAGCGCGTCACAACCGCTTTTTTGCATCGGTTTTTTATCAAATTGCCACGCGCCATCTTCCCATACGTATGGGTCACCGAAAAGAAGAAAGACAGCATCGACATCATCTTTTTTTGTCCGTAAACGAATATGTAACGTTCGCTCATCGTATGCATAAGCAAACGCATCTTTTGGACGGTGGTAAATCGCTTCTTTTAACATGTTTCAATCACTCCTCTCCATTTAGCGCGCAATCGATTGCGCTTTTGTCACATAGTTGGACATGTTTTCTGTCTTCGTTTAAGGAAGCGGATACAATGCTTATGTTAAGCGTAAAATGAAAGAGATAAAAAAGTCAACATTCATTCAAAAAAAGATGAAAAAAATAGTTGTCAAAGCGGAAAATGTTTGTATAATAAAGATAAAGGTTGTGCAATCGTTTTCGCAAAAATGAAAGCGTTTGTACGTATTGCTTAAAACACAGGAGGGGTCGAAATGAAAAAGACGGTATCCATTTTTTCATCGCTTGCGTTGCTTGCAGGTGTGATGGCAGGTTGTGGTCCACAAGATGAGGCAAAGCCAAAAGAAAACGAAAATGAAGGAAAAACAGAAGTAACGGAAGACGGCATGCCGCCGAAACCAGAAAAGCTTGTCGTTTGGGAAGACGTGAAGCGCGGTGTAGCGTTAGAACCAGCGATTAAAGCGTTTGAAGAAAAATACGGCATTAAAGTGGAGTACAAAGAAGTTGAAATGGCAACAAAACAACGCGATCAACTTCGCCTAGATGGTCCGGCTGGCACAGGTCCTGACGTCATTACTGTTCCGCACGACCAAATCGGTCAGCTCGTAACAGAAGGATTAATTCGTGAAATTAACGTCGATCAAGCGGTATTAGATACGTTTACAGAATCTTCGATTGCGGCGCAAATGTATGATGGAAAGTTATACGGACTTCCAAAAGCAGTAGAAACTCCTGTATTCATTTATAACAAAAAATTAATGGACAAAGCGCCTGAAACGATGGACGAATTGTATCAGTTCTCAAAAGAGTTTACAAAAGGCGATCAATACGGTTTCTTAGCGCTTTGGGATAACTTCTATTTCGCACATGGCGTTATCGCTGGGATGGGCGGCTACGTATTTAAAAACAATAACGGTGCGTTAGATCGCAACGATATTGGCTTAAATAACGAAGGAGCAGTGAAAGGAACAGAGTATATTCAAAAATGGTATAAAGAGTTGTTCCCGAAAGGTATTATCGGTGAAAACGGTGGTTCAGCGATGGACGGCTTATTTAACGAAGGAAAAGCAGCGTCTGTCATGAACGGTCCGTGGGCGTTCCAAGGTATGCGTGATGCAGGTATTGATATCGGTGTAGCGCCAATGCCAAAATTGCCAAACGGTGAGCCTGTAAAAACGTTTATGGGTGTAAAAGGTTGGCACGTATCTGCATTCTCGAAACATCCTGAGTGGGCGACAAAACTGATTGAATTTATTACAAATGAAGAAAATGCGAAAAAACGCTTTGAGTTAACGCGCGAAATTCCGCCAGTGAAGTCGCTCATTAATGATCCGATAATCGCAGAAGATGAAGGAGCAAAAGCCGTTGCGATCCAATCTCAATATGCGATTCCGATGCCAAACATTCCTGAAATGGCAGAAGTATGGGGACCAATGGCGACAGCGCTTCAACTTGTCGCAAACCAAAAAGCAGAGCCAAAACAAGCGCTTGATGAAGCTGTAAAAACAATTAAAACGAACATTGAAACAAACCATCCAAGCAAGTAAGTAACGAGCGGTACCTCTCTTGTAGAGGTACTGCTTCAACTTTCTTTTTTTTGTTTACTTATTCACATTCAAGTGCGCTCCTCGCAATTGTTTAGAAAGGAGACAAAATCAATGGAAACACCAATGTATCAATCCAATCATCGGAAAATTGCCCTCGGTTTATCGCTCATTCCGGGATTTGGCCAACTATATAATCGCCAATACGTCAAAGGCGTTTCGTTTTTCATTTTAGCTGCTTCGTTTTTCATCGTTTTTAAAGATTTATTAAATATGGGATGGTGGGGGATCTTTACGCTCGGTGAAGTCATCGGACGTGACCATTCCATTTTCTTGCTTGTCGAAGGGATTTTAGCCGTTATTATTTCCGTGTTTGGTCTCGGTTTTTATGCGTTTAACTTGCGCGACGCTTATAAAAATGGGCAAAAGCGGGATTTAGGGTTGAAAATTAGCTCGTTGCGCGAGCAATATCGTGCGCTCGTCGACAACGGCTTTCCATATTTAATGATTTCACCAGGTTTTATTTTGCTTGTATTCGTCGTCATTTTCCCGATTATTTTCGTTGTCTTATTGGCGTTTACAAACTATGACTTATATCATTCTCCGCCAGCTAAACTTGTTGACTGGGTTGGGTTTCAAAACTTCATTGATTTAGTGAAGCTCGATCTTTGGCGAAAAACGTTTATTAACGTCCTTGCTTGGACGATCGTTTGGACGTTCGGGGCAACGACGTTACAAATTGCGCTCGGTATTTTCTTAGCGATTATTGTGAACCAAAAAGATTTAAAAGGAAAAGCGATCATTCGGACGATTTTCATTTTACCTTGGGCCGTTCCTGCGTTCGTGACGATTCTCGTCTTTTCCGGCATGTTTAACGAATCGTTCGGGGTCATTAATAAAACGATTTTAGCATCATTAGGCATCGGACCGATCGAGTGGATGACCGATCCATTTTGGACGAAAGTTGCCCTTATTTTGATTCAAACGTGGCTTGGTTTCCCGTTCATCTTTGCGATGACAACGGGGGTATTGCAGGCAATTCCGAACGAATTGTACGAGGCAGCGACAGTCGATGGCGCTTCAAGTTGGCAAAAGTTTACGAAAATTACTCTTCCGCTTGTGTTGTATGCCACAGCGCCGATTTTAATTACGCAATATACGTTTAACTTCAACAACTTTAACATCATTTACTTATTTAATGGTGGCGGCCCTGCGGTATCCGGGCAAAATGCCGGTGCGACAGACATTTTAATTTCATGGATTTATCGTTTAACGATGACATCTGCGCAATATTCGAAAGCAGCGGCGATTACGTTATTGCTTTCGCTCGTTGTCGTATCTGTTGCATTATGGCAGTTTAGAAGAACAAAATCATTTAAAGAAGAGGATATGATGTAATATGGATATGAAAAGACAAAAACTCATTCGGCTCACGTTGTCGTATGCGGTCATTTTGGTGATGACGATCATTATCGTCTATCCGCTTCTTTGGGTCGTTGGCTCGTCGTTTAACCCGGGGCAAAGTTTGTCCGGTTCGAAAATGATTCCAGACAACGCCACGCTTGCCCATTACAAAAAATTGTTTGATACGTCGCAAAGCGACTATTTGACTTGGTATTGGAACTCGTTAAAAATTTCAACGTTGACGATGATTTTTTCGGTCATTTTAGTTAGTTTAACGGCGTATTCATTTTCGCGTTATCGCTTTGTCGGGCGCCAAAACGGGCTCATGACGTTTTTAATTTTGCAGATGATTCCAAACTTTGCGGCGCTCATTGCGATTTTCATTTTAGCGCTTTTAACGGGATTAGTTGATACGCATTTAGGGTTAATTCTCGTATACGTCGGCGGTGCCATTCCGATGAATACGTGGCTCATGAAAGGATATTTAGATACGATTCCGAAAGAGCTTGATGAATCGGCGAAAATTGACGGAGCAGGGCACTTGCGCATTTTCTTCCAAATCGTTTTACCGCTTGCGAAGCCAATTATTGCGGTCGTGGCGCTCTTTACGTTTATTGCACCGTTTGGTGACTTCATTTTAGCGAGCGTTTTGCTGCGCAGCAAAGAAAAATATACGCTAGCGGTCGGATTGTACGATTTAGTGGCGAAGCAGTTCGGTAGCGAATTTACAACGTTTGCGGCAGGTTCGGTATTAATTGCTGTGCCGATCGCTATTCTCTTCCTTTCATTCCAAAAGTATTTCGTTTCTGGTTTAACGGCAGGTGGAACAAAAGGATGAGAAACGAAAGGAAAGAATCGTTTTGGTTCTTTCCTTTCTTACTATTTAGAGATATATTAACATAAGAAGCTTTGGAATGAATGGGGAGTGAAATGAAATGAAACGTGTATTTCGTGCGCTACTTATTTTTGTTTTGTTGTTGTCCGTGACGACGCCAGCGAGTGCGAAAACGGAGCGAGCGTGGCAAGATGAGCGCATTTATTTTATTATGGTCGACCGTTTTAATAACGGGAATCCGAAAAACGATTACGATGTCAATGTGCATGATCCGAAAGCATACCATGGCGGTGATTTACAAGGGATTATTGACAAGCTCGACTACATAAAGGAAATGGGCTTTACAGCCATTTGGCTGACGCCGATTTTTGCGAATGAAAAGGGCGGGTATCACGGCTATTGGATTGAAGACTTTTATAAAGTAGAAGAGCATTTTGGAACGCTTGATGACTTCAAACGGCTTGTGAAAGAAGCGCATAAACGCGATATGAAAGTTATTTTAGATTTCGTTGTCAATCATACGGGCTACAATCATCCGTGGTTAAATGATCCAGCGAAAAAAGATTGGTTTCATGAGAAAAAAGACATTTTTAATTGGGCGAACCAACAAGAAGTAGAAAACGGTTGGTTGTTTGGCCTCCCGGATTTAGCCCAAGAAAATCCGGAAGTGAAAGCGTATTTATTCGCTGTCGCGAAATGGTGGATAAAAGAAACAGACGTTGACGGATATCGTTTAGATACGGTGAAACATGTGCCAAAATCGTTTTGGGACGAGTTTTCAAAAGAAGTGAAGTCGGTGAAACAAGACTTTTTCCTTCTTGGAGAAGTATGGCATGACGACCCACGTTATGTCGCGGAATATGGGAAGCACGGCATCGATGCGCTAATTGATTTTCCGTTTTACAAAGAAGCGTCAACCATTTTTTCAAACGTCGATCAATCGCTTGAGCCGCTTTACAACGTATGGAAGCGAAACGTGGCGTTTTATGACCGACCGTATTTGCTCGGAACGTTTTTAGACAATCACGATACCGTTCGGTTTACGCGTTTAGCGTTGCAAAATCGCATCAATCCGGTGACGCGTTTAAAGCTCGGATTGACGTATTTGTTTGCAGCGCCGGGCATTCCAATCATGTACTATGGAACAGAAATTGCGCTTGACGGTGGGGAAGATCCAGATAACCGTCGTTTAATGAATTTCCGTACCGATAAAGAGTTGATTGATTATGTGACAAAGCTCGGAGAATTGCGCGAGACACTTCCGTCGCTTCGTCGCGGTGATTTTGAATTGCTTTATGAAAAAGATGGCATGGCTCTATTTAAGCGGACGTATGGAAAGGAAACGACGGTAATTGCGATCAATAATACGTCAAAAACGCAAAAAGTGACGCTCGACGATGAGCTAGAACAAGGAAAAGAATTGCGCGGGTTGCTGGCGGGAGATTTAGTGCGCAGCAAAGACGGCAAGTACGACATCATTTTAGATCGCGAAACGGCGGAAATTTACGTGCTTGCGCCAAAAACGGGATTAAACATTCCGTTTATTGCGGCGCTTCTTGCGGTATATACGGCATTTGGTCTGTTTTTATACTTCGCGCGCAAACGAAAAGCATAATGATGATGGGGGAGAGAGCATGCTAGAAGATACAAGTTTTGCGATTCGGCCGGTCGATCAGACGGATGAAGCGGAAAGATGGCAACCGATTGGACATGTGCAAAAAATTGAAGGAAAAAAGCAAATATTTGCATTTACGTGCGAGCGGGCATCGGGTAAAATACATTTTTATCGTGATGATATCGTTCGAGTGACGATCGATCCGTTCGCTCAAAAGTACGTCTCTGTCAGTCCTGCGGTCGTCGCAACGCCAGAAAAAGTGGACGTGCGCGTTCGTGAAGAAGAAAACGGTTGGACACTACAGACGAAACAGCTGACGGTCATCATCGAGCGAAGTCCGTTTCGTTTAGCGATATACGATCAGGAAGGGACGCTTCTTGTTCGCGACGTACAACCTGTATGTTTTGAAGCGAAAGGGCGCATGCGTTGTACACATGCGCTCGCTCCGACAGATGTCGTATACGGTTTAGGAGAGAAAACGGGTGTATTAAATAAGCGTGGCGAAGTATGGACGATGTGGAATACAGACGTGTATGCGCCACACAATTTAGAAACAGATCCGCTATATCAATCACATCCGTACATGATGGTGTTAAAAAACGGACATGCGCACGGCATCTTTTTTGACCATACGTATAAAACGACGTTTGATTTACGTCATGAATCGTTTTACACATTTACATCAGATGGGGGAGCGCTCGATTATTATGTGTTTGCTGGGCCGCATCCGAAAGATGTGTTAACGCAATATACGCACCTCATTGGTCGCATGCCGCTGCCGCCTAAATGGGTGCTTGGGTATCATCAATCGCGTTATAGTTATGAAACGGAACAAGAAGTGCGCGAATTAATTCATACGTTTCGCACGAAACAAATTCCGCTTGATGCGGTGTATTTAGATATTCATTATATGGATGAGTATCGTGTGTTTACATTTGATCAAAAACGATTTCCACATCCGCAATCGCTCGTTCAATATGCGAAAGAACAAGGGGTTCATATCGTTCCGATTGTAGATCCGGGCGTGAAAGTCGATGCGGAATACGAGACGTATCGCGATGGGGTGCAAAAAGATTATTTTTGTAAATATGCAGATGGAACGTTATACAAAGGAGACGTTTGGCCGGGGACGAGCGTGTTCCCAGACTTTTTAAAGAAAAAAGTGCGAAAGTGGTGGGGGGAACAACACGCGTTTTATACAAACATCGGCATAGAAGGGATTTGGAACGATATGAATGAGCCGTCCGTGTTTAATGAAACGAAAACGATCGACGAACACGTTGTTCATGACGGCTGGAAAACGCATCGTCAAGTGCATAACGTATATGGCATGATGATGACAGAGGCGACATATCACGGATTGAAAAAGCAATTGAAAGGAAAACGTCCGTTCGTATTGACGCGCGCAGGGTTTTCCGGCATTCATCGCTATGCAGCGGTATGGACGGGCGATAACCGCAGTTTTTGGGAACATGTTGAGCTTTCGTTGCCGATGTGTTTAAACTTAAGTGTGTCCGCTGTTGCATTTTGCGGGGCGGATGTCGGTGGCTTTGCGCATGATACGAATGGGGAGTTGCTCGTTCGTTGGACGCAAGTCGGCGCCTTTTTCCCATATTTTCGCAACCATTGTGCGATCGGTTTTGCGCGGCAAGAACCGTGGGCATTTGGGGAACGGTATGAACAAATGATTAAACGATATATTGAATTGCGTTATGAATGGCTTCCACATTTATATACGTTATGTTTTGAAGCGCATAAAACAGGTGTGCCGATGATGCGTCCGCTCATGATGGAATATCCGAACGATGAAGAAACGTGGAATATATCGGATCAGTTTATGGTCGGGGAACAAGTGATGGTCGCACCGATCGTTCGCCCATATACGAAACATCGCATCGTTTATTTTCCAGAAGGACGCTGGATCGATTATTGGACGAAAGAGCGATTTGAAGGTGGACGAAGATACATCGTTGAAGCCCCGCTTGATCGTTTGCCAATATACGTGAAGGAAGGGGCAATGATTGCTCACGCGAAAGTGAAGCCATCGACGTTCATTGAGGATGAACAGTTGACGTTATATGTGTATACAATGAAGGAAGGAACATCGATATATACGCTTTACGATGATGACGGTACGACGTTTGCGTATGAAAAAGGCGAATATGTACACATGCATATTCGTGCGACGTTTTTGGATGATACCGTTCATTTCGAAGTAGAAACAGAAGGGGCGTACGAACCAACTTGGCAGTTGCGTGTCGTGTTCGTTGGAGACGTACCGTTAACGGTTGTTGTAAACGGTGAACAACGAGCGGTAGAGGAAGCGGCAATTGTTTTGTAAGAGATGGGGGATTTTTTATGACAGTAACAATTAAAGATGTAGCGAAGCGAGCGAATGTCGCACCATCGACTGTTTCACGTGTCATCGCAGATAGCCCGCGCATTAGCGAGAAAACGAAGAAAAAAGTGCGCGAGGCGATGAAAGAGCTTGGCTATCATCCGAATTTTATCGCGCGCAGCTTAGCAAATAAGTCGACGCAAGTCATCGGCTTAATTATGCCAAGCTCAGCGGATAAGGCGTTTCAAAACCCGTTTTTCCCAGAAGTCATTCGCGGCATCAGTAAAGCGGTGCACGATCGTCAATATGCGCTGCAGTTATCGACGGGGGAAACGGAAGCGGAAATTTACGATGGCGTCGTGCATATGGTACAAGGAAAGCGCGTCGATGGAGTCATTTTGCTGTATTCGCGTGCGAACGATAAAATTATGGCGTATTTGCAAAAAGAAGACGTGCCGTTTGTCGTCATCGGGAAACCGCATAAAAAAGCGGAGGAAATTACACATGTCGATAACGATAACGTGCGCGCGGCGCGCGAGGCGACAGAATATTTAATTGAACTCGGTCATGAGCGCATCGCTTTTGTCGGCGGAAACGTCAATCTCATTGTGACGATGGATCGTTTGCGCGGATATGAAAAAGCGTTAAAATCGGCAGGGCTGACGTATCGAAAAGATTACATTGTACATGAAGAGTTTTTAAAAGAAGGCGGACAAGAGGCGATGAAAGAGCTGCTTTCACTCGCTGAGCCGCCAACTGCGCTCGTTGTCGCCGACGATTTAATGGCGCTCGGTGTCTTAAATACGCTTGCAGAAATGGGCTTAAGCGTGCCAACGGATTTATCGATCGTCAGCTTTAACAACGTCCTTTTATCGGAAATTTCCCGTCCGCCGTTAACGTCGGTAGACATTAACATTTTCCAACTTGGCTTTGAAGCGGCAAGAAATTTAATACAACAAATCGAAAATCCGAATGAGCCGATTAAACGAATTATCATTCCACATACGCTCGTGAAACGATTTTCGTGCGATTACTACAAAGCGCCTTCTGAATAAGAAGGTGCTTTTTTCGTAAACAGGATAGGCAAGAAGAAAAAAATGGTGTATCATATGATTAACATCATGTTCTTTGAAAACGCATATACGATGAGCAAGTACGGTGCATACAAACGTATGCTGAAAAGGGAAGAACGGTGCAAAGCCGTCGCGGTACCCGCCACTGTGATGGGGAGTTTCGTTGCAACGTGCCACTGATTTTTTGGGAAGGCGCAGCGAAATGATGAACCTAAGCCAGGAGACCTGCCTGCTTGCGATACGTCGGCTGCCTACGGGAATATAGGTAGACGTGCGGGAACGATGGACGTTATAGCGATGATGTATGCTTAGATGGCGTATGCTCTATTTTTTGAATCTTTCGTTTTTTCTGCACCTCTGCCTAGGGGTGCTTTTTTTATTTTTGATAAAAGGAGCGAAGATATATGGCGACGTGGAATTTGCAAGGAACGAAGCATCATGTGCTCATTTGCAACGGAGGGAGCTGCATGCGAAAGGGAGGAGAGGAGGTGACGCAAGCCATTCGTGATGAAATTGATCAACTTCAACTACATGCCGACGTGCATACGACGCGAACGAGGTGCAATGGTCGCTGTGAAGATGCGTGTGTTGTTATCGTGTATCCAGAAGGTGTTTGGTATCGTACGATCGATGAGCACGTTGCACGGGACATTGTCCGAAAACATATACGTGATGGCGACATGTTATGTGATTACGTGACGTACACATATGATGAAAATTTTAAGATGCCGAAATATAGTCAGGCGACAAGGGGGAAAGAAAAGTGAGAAAAAAAACATGGTGGATGACGATTTGTATTGCTGTGTACATTCTTTTCGCCCTTTCTCCATCTGCATATGCGATGCATATTATGGAAGGATTTTTACCTTGGCATTGGGCGCTCGTTTGGTGGTTACTCTTTTTGCCATTTTTCTTTGTTGGCATGCGCCATGTTTCACATTTGATGAAACAAAAGCCGGAGGTGAAACTACTTCTTGCGTTCGCGACGGCGTTTACATTCGTTCTCTCGGCATTAAAAATTCCATCGGTGACGGGAAGTAGCTCGCATCCGACTGGGACAGGACTTGGTGCGCTTTTATTTGGACCGTTTATTATGACGGTCATCGGTACAGCAGTGCTATTATTTCAAGCGCTTTTGCTGGCGCATGGAGGTTTGACGACGCTAGGGGCGAATGCTTTTTCTATGGCTGTTGTTGGTCCGCTCGTTGCGTACGGTTTGTTTGTTATATGTAAAAAGTGTGGAATATCCGTGCGTATATCCGTCTTTTTAGCAGCGATGATGGCTGATTTGGCAACATACGTTATGACGTCGTTTCAGCTCGCCCTAGCATTTCCAGATGTGACAAGCGGCGTATGGGGCGCATTTTTGAAATTCGCTTCCATTTTTGCACTGACACAAGTTCCGCTTGCGATTACGGAAGGACTTCTTACCGTTGTTGTATGGAACTTTTTGCATACGTACTCGAAGCGAGAGTTAGATGTGTTAGAGGAGAGAGGAGTGTTTTTTAAATGAGCAATCGTCTATTGTTGTTCATTGCCGCTCTGTTGATCGTGCTGCCGCTATTTATTGTGAAAAATACAGAGTTCGCTGGGGCTGATACGCTTGCAGAAGAAATGATTCAACAAATCGCTCCGCATTATGAACCGTGGTTTGATGTTTTATTTGAGCCGCCAGGCGGTGAGGTGGAAACGTTGCTATTTTCATTACAAGCAGCGCTTGGTGCTGGAGTCATTGGATATA
This sequence comes from Anoxybacillus sp. ST70, assembly GCF_019553625.1. Taxonomy (NCBI): domain Bacteria; kingdom Bacillati; phylum Bacillota; class Bacilli; order Caryophanales; family Anoxybacillaceae; genus Anoxybacillus; species Anoxybacillus sp. ST70. Next base: position 558,447 of record NZ_JAHZOF010000001.1, on the reverse strand, counting down.
TTATCGGGCTATATAAAGGGCGAAAGCGAAATGGTTAGTTGGCTTGATGAATGGGCTTACCGAAACGAGCTTGCTAAACTAAATATCACTTTTAAACTGACGCTGACATTTGTCTGGCTCATATGGGCATTATGTGGAACGAATGTCGTTCGCTGTATCATCGTCGTTTGGTTGTTTAGTTGGCTTCTTTATCATGCGCGCTTGCCTTGGCGTGTTTGTGTTCGCTTTTTTGTCATCATCGTGCTTGTCGTGATCGGAAGTTGTGTTCCGCTTCTTTTTACGGTTGATCAGACGATTCATTTTGTCAGCGAAAATATGGCGGAAGCGGCGACGATTTGCTTGCGAGCATTGGCAAGTTCATTTGCCCTCTTTTTTCTCGCAATCACAACACCATTTTTTCGCATTGTCCATGGGTTAAGCAGGTGGCACGTCCCTAAAGCATTTATTGAGCTACTGTTATTGACGTATCGCTTCATTTTCGTGTTAGAAAAAGCAGCGATGCAATTGTTTATGACGGTGCGAATAAAAAATGGTGAACGAAGTTGGCGCCTCGCGTCGCTTGCGGTGGCACAACTGTTTCGCCAAGCGATGCGCGACTACGAAGCGACGATCATTGCACAAGCGGCGCGGAACGTATCGTTTATTTTTCCGATTTGTGGGGACGAACAATTGCCGCGCAAATATGTGATTGAAGCGTGTGTATGGTTTGTTGTTTTACTTATGATGGAGGTCTTATATGTTAACGTTTCATGATGTTCATTATACGTACCGAAACGGCGTATCCGCATTAAAAGGTGTATCGCTTACGATTGAGCGTGGGAAAAAATATGCGTTAATTGGGAAAAACGGTTGTGGAAAAACGACATGGCTCCTTCATGCAAACGGCATTTACCGTCCGACGAAAGGAGACGTATATTGGGAAGGCAAAAAGGTAGCAGATCGGCGTCAGCGATATGATTTGCGCCAGCATGTCGGCGTCGTTTTTCAAAACCCAGAACACCAATTTTTAGCTCCGACCATTGAAGAAGAATTAGCGATTAGTTTGCAATCAAATCGCGAGCGGATGAATGAAGTGATAGAGCAGTTTTCACTTCAACAATGGAGAGATATACCGATTCATCATTTAAGTCTTGGACAAAAAAAATGGTTATCGCTTGCGGTAGCCATAGCTCCGCACCCTCGCTTACTTATTGTCGATGAGCCGTCTGCTTATTTAGATTGTTCACAAAGCGAGCGCTTAGTGAGCAAATTAAATGAGTTGCACGAAGCAGGCACGACGCTTGTCGTCATTACACATGATCTCGATTTTGTTTGGCAGTGGGCGGACGAAGTATTTGTCATGCATGACGGACGCATCGTTTTGCACGGAACACCTGCCTTTGTATTTACACAAACGAATATATTTCGTGAACTTCATTTCCCATTACCGCTTCTTTTACGCATATGGGAGTATGAGAAGAAAACGTATACTGAACAACAATTCGCGCAATGGATTGAACGATGGAAAAAGGGGTGAAGATGTATGGCGGGAAAACTGTTTGTTGTTGGCTTTGGACCGGGAAGTGTTGATCATATGACAAAACGGGCGCGTGAAGCGATAGAGGAAAGCGACGTCATTGTCGGATACAAAACGTATGTTGATTTAGTAATGGATCTCATTCATGGAAAAGAAGTCATTTGTACCGGAATGACGGAAGAAGTCAGTAGAGCTCAAGAGGCGATCAAGCAAGCGGAGCGCGGCAAAAAGGTAGCTGTCATTTCAAGCGGAGATGCAGGACTTTATGGGATGGCGGGGCTCGTTTATGAAGTGTTAATTGAAAAAGGATGGAAAAAAGAAACAGGAGTCGAGGTAGAAATTATTCCAGGTATTTCAGCGATTCATTCTTGCGCTGCTTTGTTAGGAGCACCGATTATGCACGATGCATGTACGATTAGTTTAAGCGATCATTTAACTCCGTGGCATATGATCGCGAAAAGAATTGAGGCGGCGGCTGCAGCGGATTTTGTCATTGCGCTATACAATCCAAAAAGTGGTCGACGTACACAACAAATTGTTGAAGCGCAGCGCATTTTATTAACGTATCGCTCACCAAATACGCCGGTTGGACTTGTCAAAAGCGCGTATCGCGAGCGACAACATGTCGTTATTACAAATTTAGGAGATATGTTACAGCACGAGATTGGCATGTTGACGACGGTCATTATCGGAAACTCTTCTACGTTTATCCATGATGGTTTGATTATTACTCCGCGTGGTTACGAACGGAAATATACGCTATCAAGTGCCGTTCAACCGTTAAAGCCGCATGAACGGTTACGGCCAGAAGCGGAGCCATGGGCGCTAGCGAACGTGCGCACATTAGCGGAAGAAGCGTGTGAAAAAGTGACGTCTCCAAAAAAGATGGAACGGTTAGAAGTAGCCATTAGCCCGGGAGTGGCAAATAAAACGTTGACACCACAACAAATGACGAATATTGCGCGCATCGTTGGAGAACGAGGAACGATTGTGTATACTCCGGATCATTATTTAAAGGTGACAATGGAAACAGAGCGACCAGATGAGGTCATTGCATCTTTTTTAGCCGCAGGGTTAACGGTTGCGCCAGTTGGGGATGTACTTGTGTTGAAGGCGTGCGATTTTTGCGACGGGGAGAAAAAAGATGCCATTCCTTATGCAGAACAGTTGTACAAGCAATTTGGAGGGATGTCTTTACCAAAAGAGTTACGTCTCGGATTTAATGGGTGCGGCATGGCGTGTTACGGTGCAGTCAATGAAGATATTGGCATCGTTTATCGAAAAGGGGCGTTTGATTTATTTTTAGGAGGAAAAACAGTGGGAAGAAACGCTCATCCGGGTCAGCTTGTTGCAGAAGGCATTCATCCAGATGACATTGTTGCCACGATTGCACGCATTATTGAGCAATACAAAGAAGAAGGATATGCAAACGAACGTTTCCATAAATTTTTTGAACGAAAAAAAGAAGTCGGCAGCTTTGTTTACGGACAAACAAAGAAAGTAGAGCCGGCTGCATGTGGGGAGTGAAAAAAATGAAAGCTGTTTTGTTTGTTGGACACGGAAGTCGCGATGAAGAGGGGAACGAACAAGTTCGCCAGTTTGTACAAACGATCCGTCCGCAAATCGATGAAACGTTTTATGTGCATACATGTTTTTTAGAGTTTGGTGTTCCATCGGTTATTGACGGCATTGCTCATTGTGTGGAACAAGGGGCGAAAGATATCGTCATCATTCCAATTATTTTGCTACCGGCCGGTCATTCGAAATTACATATTCCGGCGGCCATTGACGAAGCGAAACAACGCTATCCGTACGTTTCTTTTACGTATGGACGACCGCTTGGCATTCACGATGCAACGTTTACTATTTTACAAGATCGTTTAAAAGAAGCAAAAGTTGCTTTAGATGAGCATACAGCGATCATTTTACTTGGGCGCGGTGGGAGCGATCCAGACGCCAATAGCGATTTATATAAAATTGCTCGTTTATTTTGGGAGCGAAATAAACAAGCAATCGTTGAACCAGCGTTTATGGGCGTCACAAATCCGTCATTAGATGAGGCTGTTGTAAGATGTACGAAGCTCGGAGCAAAAAAAATCGTTGTTTTACCTTATTTTTTATTTACAGGCGTGCTTATTAAGCGATTAGAAAAGAAAGTTTCCGAGTTTCAAAGCATGTATCCGAACATGTCATTTGTTCTGGCGCATTATTTTGGCTTTCATCCGTCGCTACAAACGATTGTGCTCGATCGGTTACAAGAAGCTATCGGTGATTTCGTGCCAATGAATTGCGATACGTGTCAATATCGCATTCATGTCGCCGAACACCATCATCACCATCATCATCACGAACATTGAGGTGAAACGAATGATTATGATGTTATCTGGAACGAGCGATGCCCGCCAATTGGCATTAGCGATTCGCGACGCTGGGCACGATGTGTTTGCCACAGTAGTGACAGAGCATGCAGCAGAACAAATGGCACATGTCGGATTGCGCGCGCATGTCGGGCGTTTAACAGCGTATGAAATGGTTCAGCTTATCCAGCAACATGGAGTGATCGCCGTCGTTGATGCGAGCCATCCGTTTGCGGAAGAAGCGTCGCGCCAAGCGATGAAAGCAGCAGAAGAAGCAAATGTTCCGTACATTCGTTATGAACGAAAAGAAAGCGTCATTACGTACGATCGCGTCACATTTGTTGACAGTTATGAAGTCGCAGCACAGTATGCAGCAAATAAAAAAGGGGTGGTGATGCTGACGACGGGCAGTAAAACGTTGCCGATTTTTGCACATACGTTGCTCCCGCTTCCTGATGTTCGTTTAATTGCCCGAATGTTGCCGCGAAAAGACAATATGGAATTGTGTGAACGATTGCGCTTTCCACAAGAAAACATTATCGCGATGCAAGGTCCATTTACGAAACAATTGGATATCGCTTTGATGCAACATTTCGGTGTGACGCTTCTTGTGACGAAAGAAAGTGGACGAGTGGGATTTGTCGATGAAAAAATTGCAGCAGCGAAACAACTTGGCATCGAAACGGTCGTCATCAGACGTCCGAAACTTTCTTATCCCGTCGTTTACCATGAATTTTCTGACGTCATTTGCGCGTTAGAAGAAATAAAAAAGAAAGGAGAAAAATAAATGGACTTTCGAACAACGTTTCGTCCGATAACGGTGCAACCAGAACAAATTGAACAAAAAAGCTTTCAAATCATTGATGAAGAAATCGGAGAACACTCGTTTACAAGCGAACAATATGCGGTTGTTCAGCGTATTATTCATGCGAGCGCTGATTTTGAATTAGGGAAAAGTTTATTGTTTCATCCACGTGCGATTGAAGCAGGTGTTTCTGCGATTCGCGCAGGAAAAAAAGTCGTCGCTGATGTACAAATGGTGCAAGTTGGAATTAATAAAGCGCGTCTTGAAAAATATGGTGGGAGTGTGCACGTGTATATTTCTGATGATGATGTCATGAAAGAAGCGAAGCGATTAAACACGACGCGGGCAATTGTTGCGATGCGCAAAGCTGTGAAGGAGGCGGATGGAGGGATATTTGCGATCGGGAATGCGCCGACAGCACTTCTTGAGCTGATTCGCCTTGTGAAAGAAGGGGAAGCGCGCCCAGGGCTTATTATCGGTTTACCGGTCGGCTTTGTTTCGGCAGCGGAATCGAAAGAGGAATTAGCGAAACTTGACGTGCCGTTTATTACGAACGTTGGAAGAAAAGGGGGGAGCACGGTTACGGTTGCCGCTTTAAATGCCTTGTCTATTTTAGCGGAGCGAGAATAAGTATGGAGAAAGAAAAATTGCGCGAAGGATATACAACTGGTGCATGTGCAACGGCTGCGACAAAAGCGGCGTTATGTGCGCTCATTACTGGGAGGAAACAAACAGAAGCGACAATTATGTTGCCGATTGGGCGGGAAGTCACTTTCCCGATCGTTTCTTGTGAAATTGAGAAAGATCGGGCGAGCGCGACCGTGGTGAAAGATGGAGGAGACGACCCTGATGTGACGCACGGTGCTTCCATTGTTGCGACGGTTTGCTGGACGGAAGAAGGGATTCATATTGATGGAGGAGAAGGCGTCGGAAGAGCAACGAAACCGGGATTGCCTATTCCAGTTGGCGAAGCAGCGATTAATCCCGTACCGCGTCAAATGATGACCGACGTCGTCCGTCATTTACTGACCGAGCACCGTTTAACACGTGGGGTACGCATTATCATTTCCGTTCCAAATGGAGAGGAAATAGCGAAAAAAACGTTAAACGCTCGGCTTGGCATCGTTGGTGGCATTTCTATTTTAGGAACTCGCGGCATCGTCGTTCCGTTTTCCACGTCTGCGTACCGAGCAAGTATTGTACGCGCGCTCGAAGTGGCAGTTGCTTGTGGCTGTGATCACGTTGTTGTCACGACAGGGGGAAGAAGCGAAACGTATGCGATGAAACAATATCCTCATTTGAAAGAAGAAGCATTTATTGAAATGGGCGATTTTGTTGGATTTACGTTGAAACAATGTAAAAGGCTGCGGATTCAAACGGTGTCGCTCGTTGGGATGATGGGGAAATTTTCAAAAGTCGCCCAAGGCATCATGATGGTTCATTCTAAAAGTGCGCCTGTTGACTTTCAGTTTTTAGCAGATGTCGCGAAGCAAGCGGGTGCTCCGAAGCCCCTCATTGAAGCGGTGAAACAAGCGAATACTGCGTCACAAGTTGGAGATATGATGTACGAAGCAGGATATTTATCGTTTTTCGATTTGTTATGTGATTATTGTTGTCAACATGCGTTGCGTGAAGTGAACGGCGGAATGGTCATTGAAACGACGCTTTATACGTTAAAAGGACAACGGTTAGGAAGGGCGGTACGAAACGATGGAGCGAATGAAATTAATCGGAATTGGAGCTGATGGAAGAGATTCTCTTCCTTCGTTGTATGAACGATGGATTCATGAAAGCGAGCGGCTTGTTGGCGGGGAAAGGCAACTATCTTTTTTTCCGCACTACAAGTGGGAAAAAATCGTTATCCGAAGCAACTTATCATCGCTTGTCGAAACGCTTGTAAACGAGCCGAAAAAAACGGTCATTTTAGCATCCGGTGATCCGTTATTTTACGGAATCGGTAGTTATTTAGCGAAAAAAGTTCCGATTGAAGTATATCCATCTGTCAGTTCTCTCCAATGGGCGTTTGCGAAAATGGGAGAAAGCTGGCACGATGCATATGTCGTTAGTTTGCACGGACGTTCGATAAAAGGGCTTGCTCAGCGTATAGATGGAAAAGAAAAAGTAGCCATTTTAACAGATGAAACGAACGATCCGCGTGCGATTGCTTCATATCTTTTAGAATATGGGATGACAGAATATGAGGCGTTTGTTGGGGAGAACCTTGGGGGAGAAAACGAACGCTGTCGATTCATGACGTTAGAAGAGATGAAAGATGGCATGTTCGCTTCCTTAAATATTGTTGTTTTACGACGTGTCCATCAAGGGCCGAGTTGGACGTTTGGTATAGAGGATGAAGAGTTTTTTCAGCGGAAACCAGAAAAAGGGCTCATTACGAAAAAAGAAGTACGCATCTTAAGCTTGCAAGCGCTTTGCCTTCATGAAAAAAGCGTCGTATGGGATATCGGTACGTGTACAGGATCGGTAGCGATTGAAGCGGCAAAAATGGCTCGTGAAGGAGCCGTATTTGCGATTGAGAAAAACGCTCATGACATAGAAATATGTCAGAAAAATATGAAAAAGTTTCGTGCGGATTTTACACTTGTTCACGGTCGAGCGCCAGAACAATTAGAGCAGTTTCCTGATCCGGATGCCGTCTTTATTGGAGGGACGGCAGGAAGTTTACGGGATATTGTTGCGGTTTGTTGTACGCGTTTAAAACAAGGGGGGCGCATCGTCGTGAATGCGGTGACGATTGAAACGTTATATGAAGCGATGGAAGCGTTTCGTCAATATGGGTATCATGCCGATATTTTGCTTGCCCAATTTTCACGAAGCAAACCGATTTTACAGTTAACGCGTTTTGATGCGTTAAATCCAATTTATATCATTTCAGCACGAAAGGATGAAAAAAATGATCGGTAAGTTATATGGTATAGGCGTTGGTCCAGGCGACCCTGAACTGTTGACTGTAAAAGCGTTTCGGCGTTTAAAAGAAGCAGATGTCATCGCCTATCCGAAAAAGACAAACGGCAGTAAAAGTTACGCGCAACAAATTGTAGAGGCATATTTTTCTCCGTCCGAAAAGCATATGCTTGGCCTCGTTTTTCCGATGACAAAAGATGAAAACGTACTGCGTGAAAAGTGGGATGAAACGGTAGATGCTGTATGGAAACATTTGTGTGAAGGAAAACATGTTGCATTCGTGACGGAAGGAGATCCGCTTTTATATAGCACGTGTATTCATTTTATGCGCACGATGCAAATGAAATATTCGGATGTATCGATCGAAATCGTTCCTGGTGTTTCTTCTATCAATGGAGCGGCAGCACGGTTGCAACTGCCGCTAGCTGATGGGGATGAGACGATTGCGATCGTTCCTGCACGCGATGATTATGATGCGATGAAAAAAGCGATCGAAGCACACGATTGTGTCATTTTTTTAAAAGTCGCGAAAGTGATGCCCCTTCTTTTATCGATTTTAAAAGAGATGAACTTAACAAAAAAAGCGGCAGTTGTGACGAAAGTGACGTCACATGAAGAAGTGCGATGGGACATCGAGCAATTAGAACATGTGTCGTTGCCATATTTAACGTTGATGGTGGTGAGAAAATGAAACTATACATTGTTGGAGCTGGTCCGGGAGCGAGCGATTTAATTACTGTCAGAGGAATGAAGTTGTTGCAGCGAGCGGATGCGATTTTTTATACCGATTCACTCGTCAATGAAGAGCTGCTTACATATGCGAAAACAGAAGCGCGTATTTTTCGTACTTCTGGTATGCATTTGCAACAAATCGTTTCACTCATGCGTGAAGAAGTGCAAAAAGGACACGTTGTCGTACGACTTCATACAGGCGATCCGTCGATTTATGGAGCGACGATGGAGCAAATCGCTCTTTTGAAAAAAGAAGGAATCGACGTGGAAATTGTACCAGGAGTCAGTTCAGCATTTGCTGCTGCCGCTGCGGCACAAGTGGAGTTGACGGTGCCGAACTTAACGCAAACGGTTATTTTTACGCGTGCGGAAGGAAGAACGCCTGTACCAGAAAAAGAACAACTTGCCTCTCTTGCGAAACATCATTGTACGATTGCCCTGTTTTTAAGTGCCACGTTAACGAAAAAAATAACGGCTGCTCTTCTTGAAGCGGGATGGAGCGATCAAACGCCTGTCGTAGTTGTATATAAGGCGACGTGGCCGGACGAAAAAATTGTACGTACAACGGTTGGCATGCTTCATGACGATATGCAACGTCACGGCATTCGCCAACATGCTCTTATTTTAGCAGGTTGGGCCCTTTCGAATGAGCTAGATGAATCGTATCGCTCGAAATTGTATGACGAAACATTTACGCACGGCTATCGCAAGGGAGGAAAGTAAGATGTATGCTGTTGTCGCGATTACGAAACACGGGGTACATATTGCGAGAAAGCTACACGATCGACTCCCGCATGCGCACATTTATTATGCCGATAAATTTGCGCAAGGGGACGAACACGAGAAAGGCATTTATTTATTTTCAGGAAATGTCCGGTTGTTGTTGCCGCAATTGTTTTCAACATATCGCGGGCTCATTCTCATCATTTCGCTCGGTGCCGTCGTACGCATGATTGCTCCGTTGCTAAAAGATAAAAAAACAGATCCTGCGGTTGTTGTCATTGATGATAAAGCAGAACATGTCATTAGTGTATTATCTGGCCATTTAGGAGGAGCCAATGAGCTGACAAAAAAAGTGGCGAATTTACTTGGCGCCCGTCCGGTCATCACGACAGCATCCGATGTGCAGCAAACGATTGCGGTTGACTTATTCGGTCGCTCATTCGGATGGGAATGGGAAAACGAAAACAATTTGACGCCTGTGAGCGCCGCGGTTGTAAATGAGCAACATGTTGCGATTGTACAAGAATCAGGCGAGCGCAATTGGTGGACGTATGATACGCCGATTCCATCAAACATTCGGCAATATGCTTCGATTGCTGAGGCGCTTGAAGCGAAGCCGGATGCGGCGCTGATCGTCACACATCGCTTGCTTGAAAAAGAGGAAGAAGCGATTTTACAAAACGGTGTGTTATATCGTCCAAAAGTCATTGTCATCGGTATTGGCTGTAATCGTGGGACGAGCGCAGAAGAAATTGAACATGTCATTGATGAAACGTTACAACAGCTTCGTTTTTCCATGAAAAGTGTCAAAGCATTATGCACGATCGATTTAAAAAAAGATGAAGAAGGGTTGCTAGCTGTCGCAAATAAGTATAAATGGCCGCTTATTTTTTACACGCCTGAGCAGTTAAACGCTGTTCCGATTGATGAGCCTTCGGAAACGGTATTTCGCTACACGGGAGCATATGGGGTAAGCGAACCTGCAGCGAAACGATATAGCGGACAAAATAAGCTTGTGTTAACGAAAAAAAAGAGCGGGAATGTAACGATTTCCGTTGCGCTATGGGAGGGAAAAGAGTGAGGCGGATTGTCGTTGCAGGAACGGGGAGCGGTGTTGGAAAGACGACGATCACACTCGGTTTAATGAGTGCGTTTAAACAAAAAGGATATGTTGTTCAAGGGTTTAAATGTGGGCCAGATTATATTGATCCAACGTATCATACGGCGGTAACAGGAAGACGTTCGCGCAACTTAGATAGTTGGATGGGAAATGAACAAATTGTGCGCCACGTATGTAGCCGTGGGAGCGAGGGAGCGCATTTGTCGATCATTGAAGGGGTGATGGGACTATTTGATGGAAAGCGAGTAGCGACAAATGAAGGTTCCACTGCAGAAATTAGCATTATCACCGAAAGTCCTGTCTTGTTAGTTGTCGACTGTTCAGGCATGGCGCGTAGCGCAGCGGCAGTTGTGCGCGGATTTCAACGGTTTGATGAGCGCGTTCGCATCGTTGGAGTTATTGCAAATCGCGTTGGGAGCGAAGGACATTTTCGTCTCGTCAAAGAAGCGATTGAACAACAATGCGGTATTCCTGTCGTTGGCTATTTGTTAAAAGAAAACGATTTGACGATTCCAGAGCGTCATTTAGGGCTTGTTCCATCTGTGGAGCGTGGAGAGCTTCAACCGTTTTTTGAACGGCTTGGTGAGCGCATCGCGCAAACGTTCGATTTAGATGCTATATGGAAGCTAGCGGAAACGACCGTCCTTCATAGCGAACCGTTTTTTACACCAAAACAAACGTACGATGTACGCGTGGCTGTCGCAAAAGATGCGGCGTTTCATTTTTATTACGAAGAAAATTTAGAAATGCTTCAGGCGTATGGGGCAACGCTCGTTTATTTTTCTCCGCTTGCCGGTGAATGTGTGCCGAACGATGTGCATGGATTGTATATTGGTGGAGGTTTTCCGGAAGAATTTGCCGCGGAGCTTGCGCGTCACGAAAAAGTGAAACGATCAGTTTCCGAAGCCATTCAGCGCGGTTTACCGACGCTTGCGGAGTGCGGTGGATTTATGTATTTAACAGAAGGCATTGAAACGACCGACGGGCAATATTATGAGATGGTCGGCGTTATTCCGGGGCACGTGTGTATGCATGAAAAGCTTGTAGCGCTCGGATATCGCGAAGTAACAGGAATGGAAGGAAACTTTTTGTTTGAACAAGATGAAGCGAAAGGACATGAATTTCATTATTCAACGTTTATTCGACGCGAAGAAGAAAAATTTGCATATGAAGCGAAAGGGCTGCGCGGATGCAAGCGAGATGGATATATGGATGAGCGGTTAGTCGCTGGTTACGTTCATTTTTATTTTCCGTCGAATGCTTTGCTTGTTGAGCGTTGGTTGAAGGCGTGCAGCGAGGTGAAAGGAGATGCGTAAAGCGCTGCCGATTATGTTTCAAGGAACGCATTCAGATGCGGGAAAAAGCGTGATCGCCACGGCTTTTTGTCGCATATTTGCTCGCAACGGTTGGAAAACGGCGCCATTTAAATCGCAAAATATGTCGCTCAATTCATACGTAACGGTCGATGGAAAAGAAATCGGACGCGCGCAAGGGGTGCAGGCGGAAGCGGCAGGTGTGTTAGCGACGACGCACATGAATCCGATTTTAATTAAGCCGAGCCGCGATCAAGAGGCGCAAATTGTCGTACATGGAAAACCGTATAAAAACATGCAAGCGAGCGCTTATCGAACCGAGTTTTTTCATACGGGATTGAACATTATTCAACAGTCGCTCGATGTATTGATGAAACAATACGATCGACTTGTCATTGAAGGAGCAGGAAGTCCTGCGGAAGTAAATTTGAACGATCGTGAGCTTGTGAATATGCGTGTGGCGCGCATGGCGAATGCCCCTGTTGTTTTGATTGGTGATATTGAGCGCGGAGGAGTGTTTGCGAGTTTAGTTGGCACATTGCAGTTGTTAGATGAATGTGATCGTAAACGTGTCATTGGGGTGATCATTAATAAATTTCGCGGCGATGTTGCGCTTCTTCAGCCGGGATTGCGTTGGTTTGAACAATATACAGGCGTGCCGGTGCTTGGCGTCGTTCCGTATATGCATTTGCGCATCGATGCGGAAGATTCTGTGACACTTTCTCGTTATGTGACAAAAAAAGACGATGCGAAAGCGATTGATGTAGCGGTCATTCAATATCCGCGCATATCTAACTTTACGGATATCGATCCGTTTTTTGACGAGCCGGACTGTTCGGTGCGATTTGTGACGGCTGCGTCGTTGTTAGGCGAGCCAGATATACTTATTTTGCCGGGCAGTAAAAATACGATTGAAGATGTCCAGTTTTTAAAAGAAACAGGGTTATTTGTAGCGATCCGACGTTTATATGAACGAAGCGATACGATCATGATCGGTATTTGCGGTGGTTATCAAATGCTTGGAGAACGTATAAAAGATCCGTTTCATGTCGAAACGCCACTCGATGAGATAGAAGGATTAAGTTTGTTGGCAATGGAAACGACGCTTGCTTGTGAAAAAACGACTGTGTTATGTGAAGGGATATTGACGTTTCAACGCGAAACGTTTCATGTGAGTGGATATGAAATTCATATGGGACGCTCGATCGTAAAAAGCGGTGAGCCACTTATTTCGCAGAATGGGAAAACAGATGGTTGTAAAACGAAAGATGAACGCGTGATTGGAACATATATGCACGATTTATTTCATAACGATGCGTTTCGCCATCATTTATTAAACGATGTGCGGAGAAAAAAACAACTGCCGCCACTTTCTACACGACCGCTTTATCGACAATTGCGCATGCAAGCATTTGATGAACTAGCCAATTGCGTCGAAACAAGCGTCAATGTGACAACAATTGAACGAAAAATGATGGAATTTCAAGGGGGAGATCATCATGCTTTATGAGCAAATTGGGGAAGAAGTACGCAACTATATTGATCAACTAACGAAACCGCGTGGAAGCCTGGGACGACTTGAAGAGTTAGCGATTGATATTGCGAAAATGACAGGGGAGCGTTTTCCTAGCGTGACGCCACCGGGTGTGCTCGTCTTTGCGGCCGATCATGGTATTGCAAAAGAAGGGGTGTCTGCGTATCCGCAAGAAGTGACAGCGCAAATGGTGCTCAATTTTGTGCGTGGCGGGGCTGCCATTAACGTATTTAGCAAACAAATTGGCGCAACATTTTCAGTTGTCGATGTTGGCGTGGCGGTTGATATTCATGAAGAACGTGTCATCGACGAAAAAGTAGCATATGGAACGAACAATTTTGCCAATGAACAAGCGATGACGAAAGAAGAAGCGGAGCGAGCAGTGCAAGCCGGATATCGCCAAGCAAATGCGATGATTGATCACGGCATCTGCTGTTTGATTGTTGGGGAAATGGGGATCGGCAATACGACGACAGCTAGCGCCCTGTTAGCAGCGATAAGCGGCCGCAACGTGGCTGAACTTGTCGGAAAAGGAACAGGCGTTCATGATGAAGCGTTGAAACGTAAGCGAGACGTGATTGAATGTGCGCTTGCAAAACATAAACCGAATGCGTCTGATGCCATCGATTTATTGACAAAAATCGGAGGGCTTGAAATTGCGGCGATGGCAGGAGCGATGATCGCGGCCGCAGAGCGACGCATTCCGATTTTGCTTGATGGCTTTATTTGTACGGTCGCAGCGTTAATCGCCGAACGACTGGATAAACGTGTCGTTCATTATATGATTGCGGGGCATCGGTCGCAAGAACCGGGGCATCGCATTGCTCTGGAGTTGTTACATAAAGAGCCGCTTGTTGATTTAGGTATGCGGCTTGGAGAAGGAAGTGGAGCGGCGGTAGCATTTCCGATTGTTCATATGGCGACGGCGATGCTTCATATGGCGACATTTTCATCAGCAAACGTAGCGACAGGGAGCGATCATGATGAATAAAGGAAAAGTATATATTGTTGGGGCAGGGCCGGGGGATCCGAAGCTTATTACTGTATACGGACGTGAATGTATTGAAAAGGCGGATGTTATTATTTACGATCGACTCGTGAGTGAACAGCTGTTGACTTACGCTAGAGAAGGAACAATGCTTTTATATTGCGGCAAAGAGCCGGGAAAGCATGGGAACATTCAACAACAAATTCATCAATGGCTTGTTGAACATGCGCTGCAAGGAAAGACGGTTGTTCGCTTAAAAGGCGGCGATCCGTTTATGTTCGGTCGCGGTGGGGAAGAGGTGGAGCATTTGCGCGCATATGGCATCCCTTATGAAATTGTCCCCGGTGTGACAGCCGGCGTCGCTGCCCCGGCATATGCTGGCATTCCTGTGACGCATCGCAATTATGCTGGCGGGGTGACGTTCATCGCAGGACATCTGAGCGGGGAACGTGATCGCATTCGCTGGGATGCATTAAGCGAGGCAACAAATACGATCGTATTTTATATGGGGATGGCAAATATCGCTTACATTTGTGAACAACTACAACGTCATGGCAAAAATGGCGAGACACCTGTGGCTGTGATCGAATGGGCAACGACGACAGAGCAACGAACCGTTGTCGGTACGTTACAAACAATCGTTGACATCGTTCATGAAAAACAATTTTCTTCCCCTGCTATTATCGTTGTCGGAGATGTCGTCCGCTTACACGATCAGTTAAAGTGGGTGGAAGAAAAATGGTGATTGTTTATACGGGAGACGGAAAAGGAAAAACAACTGCGGCGGTCGGCCTTGCCATTCGCGCTGCGGGGCATGGAAAAAAAGTGATCGTCATTCAATTTATTAAATCGCCGCATCGTCCATATGGCGAGGCGAAAATATTGCAGCAACTCGGTATAGAGGTGCATCAAACAGGCGTTGGCTTCACGTGGACAAAAACGCCAGAAGAACATCGCGAAGCGTTACAAAAAGGGTGGGCGCTTGCGAAACAACATGTGTTATCTAGTTTATATGATGTTGTCGTTTTAGACGAATTAAATGTTGCTTTAGCGATTACATCGTTTCCGATTGATGATGTTTTGCCAATGCAAGATGTTGTGCATACGTTGGCGAATAAGCCAGCGCATACGCATGTTGTCGTGACAGGAAGAGGGGCAAAAGAGGAAATGATTCACCTTGCCGATTTAGTGACGGAAATGAAAGAAGTGAAACATTATTATCATAAAGGCGTTCATGCGATCAAAGGGATTGATTTGTAGATGATATTTCATCTTTACCGTTGAATAATGTAAAGATAAAATAAAAGTAAAGAATATTGGGGGGATACGATGGAAAATAACACATATGTTTATTCGTCGACACTTTCTTCGAAACATCAAGTGACGATTCCGACAAAGGTGAGAGAATGGCTTGGAGCAGAACCAGGCGATCAAGTTGTGTTTGTTTATGGCGAAAATCAAGAAGTAACGTTGAAAGTAAGAAAGAAAGATTCGTTACTATCGTTATTTGGAAGCATGCCACCAAAGCGAGAACAAAAAGATATGAATTGGGAGGACATTCGAAAAGAAGCTAGAGAACAATGGCTTGCTAGCAAGCAAAAGAAAGAAGATGAACGATGTACATTTTAGATGCAAATGTAATTGTTCGCTTTTTAACGAACGATGATAAAATCCAATCACCAATTGCTTATCGATTATTCGAAAAGGCGGTAAACGGAGAACTGTCGTTTGTACTACATCCGTTAGTGATTGCAGAATGTTGTTGGGTTCTTGAGTCAAAACGTTACGGTTATCGGAAAGAAGAAATAGCTGAACGTTTAACACAGCTTGTTGAGGCTCCATGTATAAAAACGATCGATAAAGAGGTTGTGTTGCAAGCGATAGCGAGTTATGGAAAGTATCGTGTTGACTTTGCGGATGCTTATCTTAGTTCACTTATGAAACATTCTCCTACCGTACAAGCGGTCGTCACATGGAATGAAAAGGATTTTAAAAAACTAGCATGTGAATATTATTTGCCCGATCGTATTGTGTGAAAAAGCTGATCAAAGTCAGCTTTTTCACAACACGTTAAAATATCTCGCTTCCGGATGGGCGAAGACGATGGCGGAAACGGACGCTTCTGGTTCCATCATATACCCTTCCGTTAAATGAATGCCGATTTCTTCTGGGCGTAAAAGACGGAATAGTTTCTCTTGGTCTTCGAGATTTGGGCAAGCAGGGTAGCCGAAAGAAAAACGTTGTCCTTGATACTTCGCCGCAAATCGTTGTTCCATCGTAAAATCAGGAGAATCCGGAAAGCCCCAACGGTCGCGCATAATTTGATGGACGCGTTCCGCTAATCCTTCCGCTAGTTCAAGCGCTAGCGCTTGAATGGCATGGCTTTTTAAAAATTGTCCTTCTTCTTTTAGACGTTGTGCCATATCGAGCACTCCTGCTCCAGCTGTCACAGCAAATAGCCCGACGTAGTCGATTTGTTCATTCGAAAGATAATCTGCTAAGCATAAATGCGGCGCTTTCGTTTGTCTTGGAAACGTAAACGTTTCAATGACCGTTTGTTGATCGCGCGGATCGTAAATGATCACCGTATCGCCGTCGCTTCTGGATGGGAAAAATTGATATACCGCTTTCGGTGCAAGGGATTTTGTTTGTTTTGCTTCAGCGAGCAGCTCATCGATCAACTCTTTTAACATGATTGCTTTTTCGTTTCCTTCTGCCAACAGCTTTTTTACATTTCCTTTTAAACCGAGATGGTGGCCAAGAAGCATTTGCCAATTGACGTACGGTTCAATATGTGAAAGCGGAATGTCTTTTAATATATGTTTTTCTGTATCGGTCGGAACGTAAATCGGTGCCCGCTTCACATTTGACTTTGTCATGACAGCGACTGTGCTTTGCCGTTCGATTGTTTGTTTCGTTTTTTCTTTTTTCTCATAAGAAATGTCTTGTTGGACGATACGGTTGGCAAGCATCAATCCTTCCATCGCATCTTTCGCGTATAAAACGATGCCGTCATATTCGGGCGCGATTTTCGTATCGGTAAATTTGCGTGAAAGAGCGGCGCCGCCAACTAAAATTGGCAAGGAGATGCCTGCTTGTTTTAAGTCTTGCGCAGTGAGCACCATTTGTTGAGCCGATTTTACAAGCAGTCCGGATAAGCCGATCATGTCTGGCTGTTCGTTTCGCACCGCTTCGATGAGCTGCTGCGGCGTGACTTTAATGCCTAAATCGACGACGTGAAACCCGTTGTTGCTTAAAATAATATCGACTAAATTTTTTCCGATGTCGTGCACATCGCCTTTGACTGTTGCTAGCAACACTTTTCCTTTGACGCTCGTTTCGTTTTTTTCCATATACGGCTCTAAAAAGGCGACGGCCGCTTTCATCACTTCTGCGCTTTGCAACACTTCGGCGACGATGAGCTGATTATCGTTAAATAGGCGACCGACTTCGTCCATTCCGTTCATCAGTGGACCGTTAATAATGTCAAGCGGACTGTACGTTTGTAAGGCGAGCGTCAAGTCTTCGATAAGCCCATCTTTCGTTCCTTCAATGACGTATGTGGCAAGCCGCTCTTCTAACGTCATATGGACGTTTGTTTGTTTCGGTTGTTTCGTTTTATCGCGATAAAATTGAATAAATGCGTTTAACGTTTCATCGTTTGTGTGAAATAACAACGCCTCTGCTAAGCGCACTTCTTCTTCAGGAATGGACGCAAAGCGCTCTAATTTTTCCGTATTGACGATCGCGTAATCAAGCCCTGCTTGCGTGCAATGGTATAAAAAGACGGAGTTTAACACTTCGCGTCCGACAGGTGGCAAACCAAATGAGACGTTGCTAATGCCGAGCATCGTTAAACAGTTTGGCAAATGTTGTTTAATGAGGCGAATGCCTTCAATCGTTTCTTTTGCTGCGCCAATATATTGCTCATCTCCTGTACCGATTGGGAAGACGAGCGGATCGAAAATAATGTCGTGCGGTGACACGCCATATTTATTGACAAGTAAATCGTATGAACGAAGGGCGATGTCCAGTTTTCGTTTCGCTTCAATGGCCATTCCTTGTTCGTCAATTGTGCCGACGACGACCGCTGCACCGTATTGATGAAGAAGCGGGACAATTTTTTCAAATCGTTCTTCCCCGTCTTCTAAGTTAATGGAGTTAATAATCGCTTTTCCTTGGGAATACGATAACGCACAGGCGATGACGTCTTCATCGGTCGAGTCGATGACGAGCGGCACTTTCACTTTTTTCACGACTTGTTGAATAAATTGTTCCATATCTTCTTTTTCATCGCGGTCAGGGTCCGCTAAACAAATGTCGATGACGTGCGCTCCATTTTTCACTTGTGCGCGCGCAATTTCTGCCGCTTCTTCATATTTGCCTTCCGCGATGAGCCGTTTAAACTTACGTGAGCCAATGACGTTCGTTCGTTCCCCGACAAAAAGCGGCCGCATCGTTTCATCGTATATCAACGCATCAATGCCGGATACTGCATGCATGGCAAACTGTTTCGGGATGACACGAGGTGGAATGTCGCGCACCGCTTCAGCGATGGCGCGAATATGTTGTGGCGTCGTGCCGCAACAGCCGCCGACAATGTTTAGCCATCCTTTTTCAGCAAATTGGCGAATTTTTTTCGCAAGCATGTCTGGCGTTTCGTGGTAGTGCCCTTCTTCGTCAGGAAGCCCGGCGTTTGGATAACAGCTGACGGCCGTGTTCGCTAATGAAGCGAGCGAGCGCAAATGGTCGGTCATAAATTCCGGACCTGTGGCGCAGTTTAAACCGACGGCAAAAGGTTTCATATGTTGAATGGAAATAAAAAACGATTCGATCGTTTGTCCGGCAAGCGTCGTTCCCATCGGTTCAATCGTTCCAGAAATCATCAGCGGCACCCGTTTTCCGACCGCTTGAAACGCTTCGGTAATGCCGAGAAAGGCGGCTTTGACGTTTAACGTATCTTGGCACGTTTCTAACAACAATAAATCGACGCCGCCAATTAATAGCCCGCGCGCTTGTTCTTCATACGCAGCAACGAGCTCCGTAAACGTCGCTCCGCCTGTGACAGAAAGCGTTTTTGTCGTCGGACCCATCGAGCCTGCAACGAAGCGCGGCCAATCGGTTGTCGTATATTTTTCCGCTGCTCGTCTTGCAAGTTTCGCTGCCTCGATATTTAACTCAAGCGCTAAATGGCCGAGATCATATTCGTCTAGGACGATGCGCGTTGCCCCGAACGTATTCGTTTCGACAATGTCGGCCCCTGCGGCAAAATACGCTTCATGGATGTGAGAAATGACGTGTGGGGCGGTGATCGTTAAATATTCGTTGCATCCTTCATATGCTTCACCGCCAAAATCGTCCGCAGTTAAGTTGGCCGCTTGAATCATCGTTCCCATTGCACCGTCAATAATTAAAATTTTCTTTTCGAGCTGTTCAAATAAACTAGCCATAATAAACCGTCCTTTCTTTTGCGAGCCGCTCTTTTTCATGAATGTAACGAACGAGTTCGACCGTCATATCGTAACGTAAAAATGGGGTAATTAAATAAATGCCTTGGAATAAATCGAACGCGGCATCGATGAGCGCTTTGGCGATCGCTAATCCTTCTTTCGTTGATTGAACACGGTCGTTTGCGCACATGGCCATGCGGTTGCGAATGTCATCAGACAATGTAATGCCCGGCACTTCGTGATGTAAAAAGTCGGCGTTGCGTGCGCTTGTGAGCGGCATAATGCCGATGTAAATCGGCGTCGGTAAATGTTTCGTCGCTTCATACACGTCTTCGATTTGTTTTTCGCTATAAAGCGGCTGTGTTAAAAAGTAGTGCGCCCCGCATTCAATTTTTTTCTCTATCCGCTTTACTGCTTTATCTAAATGGCGCACGTTCGGATTAAAGGCGGCAGCGATCGAAAAGTTCGTCTTTTGTCCGAGCGGTTTGCCTGAGTACGACAGTCCTTCGTTAAATTGGCGAATTAACGAAATGAGGTCAAACGATGATAAATCGTAGACGGACGTCGCGCCTGGAAAGTCGCCTACTTTTGACGGATCGCCTGTTAAAGCGAGCACGTCGGTCATGCCGAGCGTATGAAGCCCCATTAAGTGCGACTGCAAGCCGATTAAGTTTCGATCGCGGCATGTAATATGAATGAGCGGACGCATGCCAAGCTGTTGTTTGACGATCGTGCCGACAGCGACGTTGCTAATGCGCGGTGTCGCAAGCGAGTTGTCGGCAAGCGTTAAGGCATCAATGTTTGCTTCTTTTAACGCTTTTGCGCCTTCTAAAAATGTCGTTAAGCCGAGCTTTTTCGGTGGATCGAGCTCGACGATAATCGAGCGTCGCGTGCGAGCGATGTCGGCAAGAGAAGGGGCTGTCGTTTGTTTTTCTTCTTGGACGACGATCGGATGGCGCTGTTTGACTTCTTTTTTATATACAGGCGTGCGATCGGAAAGGGCGCGAGCAATGGCGGCAATATGTTTTGGCGTCGTACCGCAACAGCCGCCGATGAGCCGAACTCCTTGTTCACGAAAGGCGCGCGCCGTTTCTTCAAAATATTGTTCGCTCGTTTCGTAAATGAAGCGACCGTCGCGATATTGCGGCAAGCTCGCGTTCGGATATACCGATAAAAAAGCGCGTGTAGGAATCGGTACTTCTTCTAGTGAGCGCAACATATGATATGGGCCGAGATGGCAGTTTAAGCCGACGACATCAGCCCCAAGTCGTTCTAATTCGGTCAGCGCTTCAGCAAGCGGCATCCCGTGTTGCAGGACGCCAATATCATGCAACGTGACGTGGGCGATGATCGGCAACGTCGTTTCTTTGCGAGCGATGGAAAGAACGGTTTGCAATTCTTCGAAATCGTAATATGTTTCAAGCAAAAGCCCATCGACACCTTCGTTTAACAACACATACAGCTGTTCACGAAATGTTCGTTTCACTTCTTCAAGCGAAATCGCGCTTTTGTTCGTGCTCCGTAGTCCTCCGATCGTACCGAGCACGTAGGCGCGCCCTTTTGCCGCTCGTTTCGCCAGTCCGACCGCTGCTTCGTTTATTTTTTTTACGTCATCTTGCAGCCCGTAACGTGCTAGTTTTACGTAGTTGGCGCCGTATGTGTTCGTTTGAATGACTTCTGCGCCTGATTCAATATACGCCTCATGAATATGGACAATTTCTTCAGGCTTTGTGACGTTTAATTCTTCAAAACAACGATCGATGCCGTGCGCATATAATAACGTTCCCATCGCTCCATCCGCGATGACGATGCGTTCTTTTAAATCATCTAATAATCCCACGTCCATTCCTCCGTTTCTTTGTTTAAAGTAAAAAAGTCCTCTCCATAAGAAGAAGACTTGACGCGCTCCTTCTTATCTTCCAAGCGAATCGCTTGTCTGGACTTAGCACCTTGACGATCGTCAGGTTGCTGAAGGTTCATCGGGCCAGTCCCTCCCCTTCTCTCGATAAGATGTTGTATGAAGTTACTCATAAATGTAACTGATTTTTTAGAAATATTCAACTATTTTATTTAAGAAAAGAAAAAGAAGGCAAAGTGCCTTCTTAACGGTAGTTGACGAATTGAACGTCAATCGGTAAATCTGCCTCGCGAATGGCGGCGATTACTTTTTGTAAATCGTCTTTACTTTTGCCGCTGACACGAATTTGGTCTTCTTGAATTTGACTTTTTACTTTTAAACCTGTATTTTTAATGATTGTGTTAATTTTTTTCGCATTGTCTTTGTCGATGCCTTGGACGAGTTTCGCACGTTGGCGCACCGTTCCGCCAGATGCAGCCTCTACTTTTCCGTATTGAATGTTTTTTGTCGGCACGCCGCGTTTAATGAGTTTGCCGATAAGCACATCTTTCAGCTGTTCAAGTTTAAACTCATCGTCAGAAATGAGAATGAGCTCATCTTTTTCAAGTGAAATGTCGCTTTTGCTTCCTTTAAAGTCGTAGCGGTTTTGAATTTCTTTTAACGCGATGTTGATGGCGTTCGTCACTTCTGACAAATCGACTTTCGACACAATATCAAACGAACTTTCTTTTGACATATGAATCACCTCGGCATAAATTCGTTGTGCTTCCATTATAGTCGATTGTTGGCATACGAACAACTTTACAAAGTTTTTATATATAAAAAGTAAACAAAATGTCGGAATGTGTCGATATAATAAATGAAGCGGGATTTGATTGAAAAGTAAGGAGATGAGGAAATTTGATGAAAAAAATGATTTCACTCATGATGGCATTCGTTTTATTGCTTGCCGCAGGGTGTTCGCAAACGAGTTCTTTTCAACCGAAAGATCGAATAAAAATAGGCATTATGTTGTCAGACGTCGGACTCGGTGATCAATCGTTTAGCGATTCGGCATTTAAAGGATTAATGAAAGCGCGCGATGAGCTAGGTATCTTTTTTGACTATCGTGAGTTAAAAGAAACCGAGACGTATGAAAAAGGGTTAACAGAGCTCGTTGAAGCAGGGAACGATCTCGTCATCGGATTAGGTTTTATGGTGCAACAAGATTTAGAAAAAGTCGCCAAAAAATATCCGAAACAGCAATTCGTCTTAATTGATGCGGTATCTGATTTACCGAACATTACATCGATTACGTTTAAAGAAGATGAAGGAAGCTTTTTAGCTGGCGTAGTGGCTGGCATGTTGACGAAAACAAACAACGTTGGTTTTGTTGGCGGAGCGGATGTGCCGCTTATTCGCAAATTTGCGAACGGCTTTATTCAAGGGGTAAAAGCGGTTAGACCAGAAGCAAAAGTGCAAGAAGTGTACGCTGGCAATTTCGGTGATGATAAACTTGGGGCACAAATTGCGAAACAAATGATCGCAAACGGGGCCGACGTCTTGTATGCCGCGGCTGGATTTACAGGTGTCGGTGTGCTTCGCGAGGCGGAAATGAATAAAAAATATGCGATCGGTGTCGATAGCGATCAATATTTTTATGCGGAAAAAGCAGTGGTCACATCGATGTTAAAAAATGTTGATGTCGCATTATATACAGTCATTAAACAATACGTTGAAACGAAAGAAGTGCCAAAAGGGACGGTTCAGCTTGGCTTAAAAGAAAACGGTGTTGATTTGGCGCCGATTCGCGTCGTGACATTCACTCCAGAGCAACAAGCAACGCTTGAAAAGTGGAAAGAAAAAGCGACAAACGGCATCGCAAAATAAAGGAGGAATATGATGACGATTAAACAACGGTTATTATTTCACTCATTAGCCACACCCGTCATTGCGGGGGCGATTATCGTGTTTATCATTATAAATATGCTTTCGATTCAATCGTCGAATCAAGATTTTGTTCCGCTCATGATGAAAGCGCAACATTTGCAGGCAGAGCTAAAAGCGACGAAACAAAGTTTAAGCAACTATGCTTACAGTCCGACAGAAGGAAATAAACAAGAAGTGATCGTTCATTTAGCGGAATCGGAAAAGCTGCTTCAAGCATTAAATAAAGGGTTAACTGAGCCGTATTTTCGTTCTGCACTTGAGCAAGCGAATAAAAAGTTTGCTGAGCTTGCGAAACAATCGAACGAAGCGCTTGATGCAAACCATGTAGCGGAAGTGCGCCGCCAGTCGATGCGCGCGGAAGGGGTATTAAACGATGTGTACGTCGTCAACACGTATGTGAGCGAATATTATACGTACATGCAAAAAACGTTACAAAAGCAAATTGATCGCGTCATTACGATTTCACTTGTGGCGATTGCTGTCGTATTATTGTTTGCGGGATTTAGCGGCGTCCGTTTAACGCAAAAAATGTCGACGCCGTTGCGAAAAATCGCAGAAAACGCAAAACAAATCGCCAACGGCAATTTGCGTATTGAGCCTGTAAAGTATAACGGAAAAGACGAATTGGCCGATTTAAATGCGGCGTTTACGACGATGGCCGATCAATTGAATGCATTGCTTCAATCAGTCGATACTGTCAGTAAGCAAGTCGAAGCGTTTGCGAAAGAAATTGATGAAGAAACAAAAGTGTTAACAGAAATTAACAACCAAGTCGCTGTGTCAACAAACGAATTATCCGCAGGGGCGCAAAGCATTTCCGAAGATTTGCAAAGTGCGGTACAGCTCATTGAGCGAATGGAAGGAACTGTACAGGAGAACGTCGGTCGGACGGAGCAAACAGCCCGTTATAGCGATGAAGCGGTTGTAGCGATTACAAATGGACAAGCCGCGTTAGCAGAACAAAAAGGATTTATTGATGAAAATACGAAAGCGACTGCTTCGATTGAACAATCGACTAAACAATTTGCGACGTATGCAAGCAAAATTGAAGATATGGCCAAAGCGGTCGCTGATATTGCGACGCAGACGAACTTGCTTGCGTTAAATGCGGCCATTGAAGCGGCGCGAGCAGGGGAAGCGGGCAAAGGATTTGCCGTCGTTGCTGAAGAAGTGCGCAAGCTTGCGGAAGAATCGTCGAAAGCGACAAGCCAAATTTTTGAGATGGTACAGCTCATTCAATCAGGGTTGACGAATGTGACCGAAGCGGTTCGTCGCGGGGTGGACATCGCGGAAGCGCAAGCGAAAGCGATTGAAACGACAACCGATGCGTTTGCACAAATTGAAAATAAAGTGCATCATATTACGACAGATATTCAAGCGCTTGT
This sequence comes from Anoxybacillus sp. ST70, assembly GCF_019553625.1. Taxonomy (NCBI): domain Bacteria; kingdom Bacillati; phylum Bacillota; class Bacilli; order Caryophanales; family Anoxybacillaceae; genus Anoxybacillus; species Anoxybacillus sp. ST70. The sequence goes on along the minus strand of NZ_JAHZOF010000001.1, from coordinate 533,815 downwards.
CGTCGGCATGAACGAATCAAAAGAGCTCGGCAAAAACGTTTTACAAAACGTTGAAAGCATTAGTGCGGTTGTCGAACAGTCAGCAGCAGGAAGCGAACAAATTGCCGCTTCCATGGTGGAACAGCTAGAAGCGTTCAAAAAAATGAGCGAAAAAGTGACGATGTTGCGCCAACTAACAGACGACTTACAACAAACGATGGCAAAGTTCCAAATGAAGTAAAAAAGATGCTCCGCGCGAGCATCTTTTTTACTAAGTATTGTTCAACTTTTTCGTTTTCAGTCGTATGTTGCAGTGATATAATGTGAATTGCACGGTGATATGCAGGGTGGGCAGTGGCTACTCCCTTATAGAAAGGGGGGCTACTGATGATTGCAGTTGAAGATGCACTAACGTTAATGATTGCCTTTGCATCTTTAATTGTCGCAGTAATTGCGGTTGCTAAAGATAAAAAGTAACCCACCCTGCTAGGCCCAAGTGAGGATAGGTTACTTCCTAACATGTCTCGGGCCACTGCACGTCTTGCAGTAAGCCGTGTATCGTAGGGCATTGGTGGCAGCCGATGCCCTATTTTTATGTCAATTCATTTTCACCTTTCATTATAACGCGAAAAGGGAACAATGAAAAGAGATACTGCGATCCTCTTGTTTTTACAAATGATTCGTTTCTTTTGAATAGGCGCGTTTGCCAGCTTGGCGGTTTTTTTCGCGCTCCATATTTTTTTCATGTCTTTTTGCATTATTGTCTTTTGCTTTTTTGTCGTTATCGCTTGTCATCGTCTCGCCCTCCTTTTATCGGTAGTGTAATCATTGCTCAAGCTGTTTATTCAAGAAAAAGAGGGCGATCGTTCCCGGTCCGGCGTGCGCTCCGATCGCACCGCCAATTTCAGAAATGAAAAATTGTTTGCATCCGAACGTTTCTTCAATCATCGCTTTTAGTTCGAGCGCCGTTTGCTCATCGTCGCCGTGGCTAATGCCGATCAGTTGGTGTTCAACGTTTGCTCCGCGCTGTTGCATTAGCTCAATCATGCGCTTCAATACTTTTTTCCGTCCGCGCACTTTTTCAATCGGAATTAATTTTCCGTCCTCGACATGAAGGAGTGGTTTAATGTTTAACACTCCACCGACGAACGCAGCGGTTTTGCTGACGCGCCCACCACGCGCTAAATATTGTAAGTCATCGACGGTGAAAATATGTTCCATATGGCGACAATACGTTTCAATCGTTGTCACGATATGCTCGTATGCTATGCCGCTTTCAGCTAGCTCAACCGCTTTTTTTACGACAAGTCCAAGCCCGAGTGATGCGCATTTCGAGTCGATGACCGTCAATTTGGCATGAGGATATTGCTCAAGCACTTCGTTTTTCAACATGACGGCTGTTTGATATGTGCCTGACAAAGCGGAAGAAAAAGCAATATAAATGGCAGGAATGTTTTCTTTCGCAAGTGTTGTAAATAGCTCTTTCATTTCGGAAGGTTTCGCTTGCGACGTTTTCGGCACTTCGCCTTTGCGCATCGCCTCATACACTTGCTGCGGTTGAATCGTCAGTTGATCATCATAATCGTGGTCGTTTATATGAACAGTTAACGGTAAAAAAGCAATTTGTTTTTCTCGTATAAAAGAAAGTGGCAAATCGCACCCGCTATCCGCTATAATTTTAATATTCATTTCAATCACCCCTATGTATGTACTTATTTTAAGTGTATCTATTATGATGGAAAAAAACAATCTTATCGTTTTGTAGGAGGATGTTCTGTGGATGTAAAAAAATTGTTTGTCGTCGTGATTGGCGGATTATTAAATGCGATCGGCATGAATTTATTTTTAATTCCAGCAAACGTATATACGAGCGGGTTTGCTGGGGCGGCGCAGCTCATTTCAAAAGTCGTTGGCGACTATACACCTTATGCGATTTCAACCGGATTGCTGCTTTTTTTATTTAACATTCCGGTAGCCATTTTAGGATGGAAGAAAGTAGGGAAGTCATTTACTTTTTACAGCTTTTTAAGCGTTGTGTTTATGTCGTTATTTCTCGAGCTCATTCCCGTTCGTTCGCTTTCAGAAGACATTTTATTAAATGCGGTATTTGGTGGGGTGATTGCAGCGGTCGGAACGGGCTGGACGTTAAAGTGGGGGGCGTCAACCGGCGGTTTAGATATTATTGCGCTCGTGTTGTCGCGCGTGAACGATCGTTCCGTTGGGACGTACATTTTTGCACTTAACTCGATTATTATTTTAACGGCTGGATATATGTACGGTTGGGAAAAGGCGCTCTATACGCTTGTGACGTTGTATGTCACGACGCGTGTCATCGACGCCATTCATACGCGCCATCAAAAGCTTACGGCGCTCATTATTACGACAAAAGGGGAAGAGATGAAGCAGGCGATTAAATCGCAAATGATTCGCGGCATTACCGTCATTCCAGCAAAAGGTGCATTTTTAAATGAAGATAAAGATATGTTAATGATCGTTATTACACGTTATGAATTGTTTGATTTAAAACGAATTATTAAAGAAGTCGATCCAAAAGCGTTTACGAACATTATGCAAACGACGGAAGTAGTCGGCTTTTTCCGAAAAGAGTAAAAGCTGCGCACGAGGCGCAGCTTTTACAATGTATCGAGTTCGTCTTGCAAGTCGTGCAGTTGTTTCCGTTCGGCATCGTTGGCGTTGGCGAAAGCGGATGAGAGCGTATTTTTTGCCACAGCGATGGCGCGTTCTGTTTTTTCCTCTTTCGCTTTGGCGACCGCTTTTTTCGCTTGTTGAAATAACGGATTGCCCATATTAAAATCCCCCGAGGTTTGTATGGTCTGCTTTTTCTGCTTTGCGTCGTTCCGCTTCTTCATATGTCATATGATACGGAATGCGCTCATCATGTTTATAGACAGCGTCGGCACCTTGTTGAATGAAACGTTTTGATTTATTTCGTTTGCCCACACGACATTCCCCCTTGTTTGCCGCTTATGACGCATATGGCGTCGATGATAGTTTGTTCATGTTTGCGCCACAATACGTAAGGGAATTTTTTATAACTTTAATAACGATTGCAAATACATAGCGACGCCATCTTCTTCATTTGTTTTTGTTACATCGTCTGCGATGGCTTTTAACGGTTCAATCGCATTGCCCATGGCCACGCCTACACCTGCCCATTTTAACATCTCGATATCGTTGTCTTCATCGCCGAAAGCGATGACGCGTTCGCGTGGAATGCCGTAGAAAGAAGCAATTTTTTCAAGACCGACCGCTTTATGAATGCCGGTTCGGACGATTTCAATAACGTGCCAAGGGTCTGTCCAACTGCGATGGTCGATGACGTTCGCATGCACGTCTGATAAATATGTGCGAATACGTCCAACGTTTTGTTCATCAGATAAAATTAAAATGCACGTCGGATCTTTGCGTAAAATGTCACGCAAGTTTCCGATATATACATTTGGGTTTCCTAAATTAAACAAATCAAGCAACTGTTCGTCATGTTCGTGAAAATATACATCGTCCATCACTTCGGCTAAAATGTTGCGCACGTTGTATTTTCGGCTTACTTCCACAATTTCTTTCACCGTTTCTAACTGAAGTGGCGTATGGTACATTCCCCAGCTGTCGTCTTTCGGATGATGAACGAATGCTCCGTTAAAATTGACGATCGGCGTCGTTAATTGTAATTGTTCATAATACATTTTGCTTGCGCGATACGGTCGTCCTGTCGCAATGACGACGATATGTCCCGCTTGTTTTGCCTTTTGAATGACGTCATATGTACGATCAGAAATTGTTTTATTATCTTTTAATAACGTACCGTCTAAATCAATTGCAATTAAATGTTGGTCCATCGTTTGTTCCCCTTTTCGTTAAAATCATTCGTTATTAGTGTATCGTTTTTCCAAAATATTTGTCTATATGGTAAGATAATGTTAAAACATAAAATGGGAGATGAGAACATGATATCCATTATTCGTGAGTCGATCGCAAACGTTCCGTGTTTGCATGTAGTAAAAGAAGATGATAAACATCATATGCGCCCACTTGTCATTTTTATTCATGGATTTACAAGCGCAAAAGAACATAATCTTCATTTCGGCTATTTGCTTGCCGAAGCTGGATATCGCGTCGTGTTGCCGGATGCGCTTTATCATGGGGAACGGCCAAATCCGCTTTCTGACAATGAATTACATTTGTCGTTTTGGGACATTGTGTTAACGACCATTCGTGAACTAGAAGAGATAAAAAATGAACTAGTCGATCGAAAACTTGTCGATCCTCATCGCATCGGTGTCGTTGGTACATCGATGGGGGGCATCGTGACGTTTGGTGCGTTAACGCAATATGATTGGATTCGCGTCGCTGGCTCGCTTATGGGAAGCCCGTGCTATCAAACGTTTTTCGATTTGCAGTTGCAATTTGCTGAGCGAAAAGGGATGACGTTGCCGCTTTCGAATGAACAAATTGAAACGTTGCGCAACACGTTAATGACGTACGATTTATCATTGCAACCTGAAAAATTAAACGGCCGTCCGCTTTTCATTTGGCACGGAAAACAAGATGATGTCGTTCCGTTTGATTATACATACGCCTTTTACAAACAAATTGAGCCGTTTCATGAGCCGCTTATGATGCTTATCGATGAACATGCGGGACATAAAGTGACGCGCGAGGCGTTTTTACAAACGGTTCAATGGTTTGTCACACATTTATAAAAAAATGTGACAGACGTCACAAAGAAAAAAGAAGGAGGATGGTACAATCGAACAAGAAGGAGGGATGATGATGGTTATTCCAAAACAACATGGCGCTTGGGCGATGTTACTTATTCCATTTTTATTCGGAATCGATATCGGCCAAGCGACGTGGCTTCATTTGCCGCTCTTTATCGCATGGTTTTTTCTTTATTTAGCGACATATATATGGATGTTAATGATGAAAAAGCAAGCGAACGCTCGTCATAAAAAATGGTTTATTTTGTATGCATCGCTTGCGGGCGTGTTTGTTGCCATTCCGATTGCTTACAAGCCACCGCTCATGTATTTCGGTTTAGCCATGATTCCGTTTTTTATCGTAAATATGTATTTTGCGAAAAAGAAAAAAGAGCGCTCGTTTACAAACGATGTCGCTGCAATTATAAATTTTTCGATCGGTGGGCTTGGAAGTTATTACATCGGTACAGGGAACATCGATGAAAAAGCGTGGTTTTTATTTATCGCCTCTATGTTATTTTTCATTGGAAGTACATTTTACGTCAAAACGATGATTCGCGAAAAAAATAATCCTCGCTATAAGTGGGCATCATGGTTGTTTCATACGATCATCATTGTCGCATGTGTGGTAACGGGAAACGGTTGGCTTGCTCTTGCATATGTACCAAGTGTTGTGCGAGCGATTTATTTTTATGGAAAAGCGATGTCGATTAAAAAAGTAGGGATTTATGAAATTGTAAATGCTGTTTATTTTGCGCTCGTCATTATGATCGTTTATTAAGCCGACAAATGTGTCGGCTTATTTCATGTTGCATATATCAATCGGACAGCCTTCACAGCGAATTTCATCTTTTAAAAATTGCACATCGTGAATCGTGATTTTCCCTTTTTCGACAGAAATGATGCCGAGTTCTTTTAATTCTTTTAGCAGACGGCTGACGACTTCGCGTGCGCTGCCGCAAAAATTGGCGAGCTCTTGATTGGTCATTGGCGTATTAATGAAAATGCCGTCTTCTGTTTCGACACCGTAGCTGTTCGCTAAGCGAATAAGCGTCGAATACAGCGCTCCTTTTTTTCCGTGCAAAATTAAATCGCGTATTTTCGTTTGCATTCGTTGCAATTGCAAATGAACCCATTGCATAAACTGTAACGAAAACGCATGATCCGTCAACAGCTTTTCTTCAAGTTGCTGTTTGTGAATGACAGCTAACGTTCCTCCTTCCATCATTTTTGCACTTACCGTACAGACGCACGTGAATTGAAACGGAACGACCTCCCCAAACGCATCGCCTTGTTCACAAATGCGAAGCAATAGTTCGCGCCCTTCCTCCGTCGTTTTGCTTAATTGCACTTTCCCTTCACATACAATATATAGCTCGTTTGCCGTTTCTCCTTCGCGAAATATATATTCTCCTTTTTGCATATCAATCATATGGTGAGGAAGGGAAAGAAGATCGGATAAGGAGATCGGTTGAATTGTCATACACTAACCACCTTTAATTATTGTCTACTTCCATTAAAAAGAAAAATACATATTCGGTCAATAAATGAATGAGAAAAATGAAAAAAATATTTAAATATACATTTGATTTTATTTTTATGCAGTATTATAATGATAACTAAATTTATAACAATATACAGAAAGTGGGGAGCCATTTCATGAAAGTCTCCATTATCGGAGCGACAGGCTATGGGGGCATTGAGCTCATTCGCTTATTGCAACATCATCCGCACATGCGCGTCGCTTCTGTTCATTCATCTTCACAAGCAGGTGTTTCGCTGCATGACGTGTATCCGCATATGGAGGAGCGTTTCGTCTTGCGCGATATTCGAAGCGACGATACCGAAGGCGAGCTTGTGTTTTTAGCGACGCCACCCGGCGTATCGAGCGAATGGACGCCAAAATTGCTTGCGGCGGGACATAAAGTCATTGATTTATCTGGAGACTTTCGTTTGCGCGATGGAAGCGTATATGCGAAGTGGTATAAAAAAACGCCGCCAAACGAAGAAGTGCTCAAACAGGCGGTATACGGTTTAACGGAATGGAATCGCGAGCGCATTGCAAACGCTAGTTTAATCGCCAATCCCGGTTGTTATCCGACAGCGACGTTGCTCGGATTAGCGCCGCTTGTCATTCAAAAGTGGATCGTGCCTCATTCTGTCATCGTTGATGCGAAATCAGGTGTATCGGGTGCAGGACGTGGATTATCGCTTGGCGTTCATTTTGCGGAAGCGAATGAAAACGTAAAAATATATAAAGTGAATACACATCAACATATTCCAGAAATTGAACAAATGTTACGTGATTGGAACGAACAAATGGGGCCGATGACGTTTAGCACGCATTTAATCCCGATGACGCGCGGCATTATGGCGACGATATATGCCGAAGCAGCATGCATCGTATCGCTTGATAGAATCATAGAGTTATATAAAGAAACGTATAAACATTGTCCGTTCGTGCGCGTTCGGGAAGCAGGGTCTTTCCCTTGCACGAAAGACGTGTACGGTTCAAACTATTGCGATATTGGAGTCAGTTACGATGAACGAACGAATCGCATCACGGTTGTGAGCGTAATCGACAACTTAGTGAAAGGGGCGGCGGGGCAAGCCGTTCAAAACGCTAATGTCATGCTTGGATTCGAGGAACAAACCGGATTAACATCGATGCCGATGTATCCGTAAATGGGGTGGAGAAGATGAAGTTGATCGAAGAAAAAGTGAAATATGTCGCAGATGGAACGATTGTCACACCAAAAGGATTTCAAGCTGCTGGTGTGCATGCAGGGTTACGCTATACGAAAAAAGATTTAGGGGTGATCGTTTGCGACGTGCCGGCATCGTGTGCGGCCGTTTATACGCAAAACGTGTTTCAAGCGGCACCGCTTCAAGTGACGAAACAAAGCATTGCGGTCGAACAAAAGCTTCAAGCAGTCATTGTCAATAGTGCATATGCGAACGCATGTACAGGGGAACAAGGATTAAAAGACGCATACGAAATGCGAAAGTTGTGCGTGGAAGTGTTTGGGCTTCCAGAACATCTCGTTGCTGTTGCATCGACAGGAGTGATCGGTGAATGTTTACCGATGGAAAACATTCGTGCAGGCATTCCGAAATTGAAACCGACGGCACAATTAGATGGAGCGGTTGATTTTCAAACAGCGATTTTAACAACGGATCTCGTCATGAAAAAAACGTGTTATGAAACGGTCATAGACGGTCAAGTCGTGACGGTCGCAGGAGCGGCAAAAGGATCGGGAATGATTCATCCAAATATGGCGACGATGCTTGCTTTTATTACGACGGATGCAAACGTCCCATCAGACGTGTTGCAAGATGCGCTTCGTTCCATTACAAACGTGTCATTTAATCAAATTACAGTCGATGGAGAAACGTCAACGAACGATATGGTCATTGTCATGGCGAGCGGATTAGCAGGCAACGAGCCGCTTTCCCCGCAACATCCAGATTGGGCAAACTTTTATGAAGCGCTCCGTCAAACGTGCGAACATTTAGCGAAACAAATTGCTCGCGATGGAGAAGGGGCTACGAAATTAATTGAAGCGCGCGTCAAAGGAGCGCGAACGGACGAAGAAGCAAAATGGGCAGCGAAACATATTGTCGGTTCCAACTTAGTGAAAACAGCGGTATACGGAGCGGATGCAAACTGGGGCCGCATTATTGGAGCGGTTGGACATAGCGGAGCATGGATAAACCCAGATTGCGTCGACGTATGGATCGGATCGATTCAAATGTTAAAACAAAGTCAACCGGTGCCGTTTTCGGAAGAAGAAGCGAAAGCCGCTTTAATGGAAGATGTCGTGGTGATTACAGTCGATTTGCATGTCGGCAATGGAGAAGGAGTGGCGTGGGGCTGTGATTTAACGTACGACTACATTAAAATTAATGCAAGCTATCGCACGTAAGGAGGGGATTCATGTGATTGTGATCAAATGTGGCGGCAGCGTGCTTCATGAGTTATCCCCATCGTTTTTTACGAGCGTCCAACAATTAAGAAACAGCGGTCTTGATGTTGTCATCGTGCATGGCGGAGGACCGGATATTGGACAGTTGTTACATGCGCTTCACATTCCGTCTGAATTTGTAAACGGATTGCGAAAAACGACAAAAGACGTGCTAGACGTTGTCGAAATGGTGTTAAACGGAAAAGTGAACAAAACGCTCGTCTCGCTGTTGCAAGCAAACGATATTCGTGCCGTTGGTTTGTCCGGTGTGGATGATCGCTTGTTACAAGCGAAACCAATCGACGTGCAGACGCTCGGTTATGTAGGAGAAGTCGTACACGTTCATGCGAATCTCGTCCATACGTTGCTGCGTCAAGGATACGTTCCTGTTATCGCACCGATCGGAATGGATGAGCATGGCCAGACGTATAACATTAACGCAGATACAGCGGCGGCGGCGATTGCACAGGCGCTTTCGGCTGACAAACTCGTTTTTGTGACAGACGTCGCAGGCATTTTAAACGGCGGAGAAGTTGTCAAAGAAGCAACCGCTCATATGATTGAAGCGATGATCGCAAATGGAACGATTTCAGGAGGAATGATTCCGAAAGTGAAAGCTGCTCTTCGTGCGCTCAAATCGGTCAACGAAGTCGCTATTGTAAGTGGAAAAGTTCCATTTTATAAAGAAGGAACGTGGCACGGAACGATGATGAAGAAAGAGGTGTACGTATGATTTTTCCAACGTATCAACGGTTTCCGATTACGGTTGCCAAAGCGGAAGGGACGAAACTGATTGCAACAGACGGAACACAATATCTCGATTTTGTCGCAGGCATTGCGGTATGTAATCTCGGCCATCGCCATCCGGCTGTACAGCGGGCGCTTGAGGCGCAGCTAAATGAAGTATGGCACGTGTCTAATTTATTTCATCTCCCCATTCAAGAAGAAGTCGCTTCTCTTCTTGTGCAACATTCCGTTGGCGATGCGGTGTTTTTTTGCAATAGCGGAGCGGAAGCGAACGAGGCGGCGATCAAGCTTGCGCGCAAACATACGGGACGTTCTAAAATCATTACGTGCGAACAGTCGTTTCACGGCCGAACGTTTGCGACGATGTCAGCGACCGGGCAAGCGAAAATTCACGACGGATTTGGCCCGTTGGTGCCGACGTTTACGTACGTGCCGTTTAATGATATCGCTGCGCTACAACGAGAAATGGATGAAACGGTGGCAGCTGTCATGGTTGAAGTCGTGCAAGGCGAAGGCGGTGTGGTTGTCGGAGAAAAGTCATTTTTACAGGCAGCCGAACAGCTTTGCGAAACGTACGGAGCATTGTTAATCGTCGATGAAGTGCAAACGGGCATCGGTCGAACAGGAACGTTGTTTGCGTATGAGCAGTTCGATCTTTCCCCTGATATCATTACCGTCGCAAAAGGATTAGGAAGCGGTTTTCCTGTCGGGGCGATGATCGGAAAGAAACATGTCGTACCGACGTTTAGCACCGGAGTGCACGGATCAACGTTCGGCGGAAACGCTTTGGCGATGGCGGCGGCGAAAGCGACGCTTCACGTTGTGACACAACCGTCATTTTTACAGGAAGTACGAGAAAAAGGGGCATATTTTAAACAAAAATTAGCCGAACAGCTAAAAGGTGTTCAAATGGTGCAAGAGGTGCGCGGTTTAGGGCTCATGATTGGCATCGCATGCAGTGAACCAGTTGCAAATATATTGCCGCATATTCATGAGCGTGGGCTTCTTGCTTTAGCAGCGGGGCCGAACGTCATTCGCTTATTGCCACCGCTCATCGTTACGAAAGAGGAGCTTGACGAAGCGATTCATATATTACAAGAAGCGTTAACGTCGTATGAACGCGATTTTTTATACGTATAAATGAATAAAAATTCCTTTTGTTTAATAAACATTCGTTTGGGGTGTGAACATGGAGGCGTATTTACATTTGCAAAACGGCAAAACGTTTGTCGGGAAATTGGAAACGGCATGGACGGGAGATATTGCGGGAGAAGTCGTCTTTTTTACAGGAATGACAGGGTATCAAGAAGTGTTAACAGATCCGTCGTACAAAAATCAAATCATCGTATTTACGTATCCTCTTATTGGAAACTACGGAATTAACGAAGTCGATTTTGAAAGCAAACAGCCGCATGTGAAGGCAGTGATCGTTTACGAGGCGGAGGAGACAGGGTTTCATTACGAAGCGACGTACAGTTTAAAACAATATTTGCAAAAATGGAACGTTCCGCTTCTTACACATGTCGATACGCGGGCGGTTGTGAAACAAATTCGTGAACACGGGGCGATGCCTGCTATCATTTCAGCGAGTCGGGAGGCGGTCGTACAAGTGGAAGAACAAGCGCCCGTGCCGCTTGTGAGCACAGCGGACATCCAAACGTACGGAAACGGTCATATGCACGTTGTTTTGTTTGATTTCGGATATAAAAAATCGATCGTTCATTCGTTAATGGCGTACGGATGTCGCGTCACGGTCGTTCCGTACGATACGACGTTACAGACGGTCGAACAACTGGATCCAGACGGAGTATTGTTATCGAACGGACCGGGAGACCCGAAACAATTGTCCCGTTATTTGCCAAATATTTTAGCGGTGATCGAACGGTATCCAACGCTTGCGATTTGTCTTGGGCATCAGCTCGTTTCGCTCGCTTACGGCGGGGATACGGAAAAATTGCCGTTTGGGCATCGCGGAGCGAATCAACCAGTATATGATGCGAAAAAGAAAAAAGTGTTTATGACTTCGCAAAACCACGGCTATGTTGTGAAGGCGGAAAGTTTAGCACATACGCCGCTTTCCGTTCGTTTTATTAACGTCAATGACGGTTCGGTGGAAGGGGTCGCCCATGAAACGAAGCCGATTTTATGCGTGCAATATCATCCGGAAGCGCATCCTGGACCAAACGATACGCAATTTATTTTTGCTGAATTTGTTGACATGATGAAAGCAGCGAGAAAGGAGAAAGTATATGCCTAAAGATTCAACGCTTCGTTCGATTCTTGTGATCGGTTCTGGTCCGATCGTCATCGGGCAAGCGGCAGAGTTTGACTATTCGGGAACGCAAGGTTGCTTAGCATTAAAAGAAGAAGGATATCGCGTCATTTTAGCAAACAACAATCCAGCGACAATTATGACGGATGAAGTACATGCGGATGCAGTATATTTTGAGCCACTGACGGTAGAAAGCATGGAAAAAATTATCGCAAAAGAGCGACCCGATGGGCTATTAGCGACGCTTGGTGGACAAACGGGACTCAATTTAGCGTTCGCTTTACATGAACAAGGCATTTTACAAAAGTATAACGTCCGCTTGCTCGGTACACCGATTGAATCTATTCAACGCGGTGAAGACCGTGAAGCGTTTCGGGCGTTAATGTATGAATTAAACGAGCCGGTGCCAGAAAGCGAAATTGTGACGACAGTTGAAGAAGCGGTACAATTTGCAAAACAAATCGGGTTTCCGATCATCGTTCGCCCGGCATATACGCTCGGGGGAACAGGTGGCGGCATCGCACAGACGATGGAGGAGCTTGTCGACATCGTCACAAAAGGATTGCAAGAAAGCCCGATTACACAATGTTTAGTGGAACGGAGTGTCGCGGGATTTAAAGAAATTGAGTATGAAGTGATGCGCGACCATACGAATACGTGCATTACGATTTGTAATATGGAAAATATTGATCCGGTCGGCATTCATACGGGCGACTCGATCGTCGTTGCGCCGTCGCAAACGTTGACGGATGTCGAATATCATATGTTGCGTTCAGCGGCCATTAAAATTATTTCGGCGCTCGGTGTTGTCGGAGGATGCAACATTCAATTTGCGCTCGATCCAAAAAGTAAAAAGTATTATTTAATTGAAGTGAATCCGCGCGTGAGCCGCTCCTCTGCCCTCGCATCCAAAGCGACGGGTTATCCGATTGCAAGAATGGCGGCAAAATTAGCGGTCGGTTATACGCTTTCGGAACTAGTGAATCCAGTGACAGGACATACGTATGCGAGCTTTGAACCTGCACTCGATTATGTCGTCGTGAAATTCCCGCGCTTTCCGTTTGACAAATTTCCGTTTGCCGATCGTCGTCTCGGCACGCAAATGAAAGCGACAGGAGAAGTGATGGCGATCGACCGTAATTTCGAGCGAGCGTTACAAAAGGCGCTCCATTCGCTTGAGCTAGATCATATCGGTTTATATTCACCAGCGCTTGCGAAACAGTCGACAAAGGTGTTAGTAGACATCGTCAAAGCGGGAGACGATCGCCGCTTTTTCGCGATACTCGAGCTGCTTCGCCGCGGTATAGCGACAGAACAAATATATGAATGGACGAAAATCGACTTATATTTTTTAACTCGTTTCGCTCAGCTCATCGCACTTGAACAACAAGCAAAAGAAACGACGCTTCATTCGATTGATGAACAAACGTTTCGCATGCTAAAAGAAAAAGGATTTTCTGATGCATATTTAGCTTATATATGGAACGTTGATGAAAAAGATGTGCGTCAAAAAAGAAAAGCATACGGCATTGTTCCAGCCTATAAAATGGTCGATACGTGCGCAGCTGAATTTTCAGCTAAAACATCGTATTATTATTCAACATATTTTGGCGAAAGTGAAATACAGACGAGCGATCAGCCGAAAATGCTTATTCTCGGCTCAGGTCCGATTCGCATTGGGCAAGGGGTTGAATTTGATTATAGCTCTGTTCATTGCGTATACGCTTTGCAGCAAGCAGGATATGAAGCCATTTTAATGAACAATAACCCAGAAACCGTCAGCACCGACTTTACAGTGGCCGATCGTTTATATTTTGAGCCACTCACGGTAGAAGATGTGTTAAATGTCGTGGAAGCTGAAAACGTCGAAGCGGTCATCGTGCAGTTTGGCGGCCAAACGGCCATTAACTTAGCGAACAAGCTTGAATCGTACGGCGTGTCAATCATCGGCATGAATAGCGAGATCATTGACCAACTAGAAGATCGGGAACGTTTTTATGCGCTTCTTCAGTCGCTTGACATTCCACATGTGAAAGGAACGACGGCAAACGACGAAGCGGAATTAATGGAAAAAGTGAAACATATCGGTTATCCGCTTTTGCTTCGTCCATCGTATGTCATTGGCGGACGTGGAATGCATATCGTTTATGATGAACAACAGCTTGCTTCACTTATAAAACAAGAAATGGTGTATCCGGTGTTAATCGATGAATATGTGCGCGCAAAAGAAGGGGAACTTGATGCGATTTGTGACGGACGTGATGTGTTCGTTCCGACAATCATTGAACATGTCGAAAAAACAGGCGTCCATTCTGGGGATAGTTATGCATGGTTGCCTGCTCAATCGTTTACGGAAGAAGAAAAAGCGAAAATGATCGATTATACGAAGCGGATCACAAATAAGCTTCATTTTAAAGGATTAATGAACGTGCAGTTTATTGTGCGAGATGGGGATGTGTACGTATTAGAAGTTAATCCGCGCGCAAGCCGCACCGTTCCAATCGTAAGTAAAGTGGCAGGTGTGCCGATGGTTCAACTCGCAACAAACGTATTGCTTGGGAAATATTTGTCGGAAGACGTCAAACAATCGGTTTCTATTCCGTATGTTGTCTTAAAGTATCCCGTGTTTTCGACATATAAATTGCCGGGTGTCGATCCGCTTGTCGGTCCGGAAATGAAATCCACTGGAGAAGGGATTAGCATCGCAAAAACGGTGCAAGAAGCGGCATATAAAGCATTTTATCCATATATCGTAAAGAAAAAAGAAGCGTATGAAATATATGTTGATGCACGAGACGAGGCGAAAGCGTTGAGCGAGCAAGCGAAACAACAAGGGGTAACGATCGTCACAGATGAACCGTTCGAACAATGGGTGGCGAAAAAAGAAGCGCTCGCATTTGTTAGTTTCATGCGTGATGAACAAAGTGCATGGCGAAGAAAGCAAGCGCTCGCTCGACATGTGCTCGTGTTGACGGAAGAAGAAACCGCGCATTTGTTTTTCCAAGCGTGGTCGACAAAACATTTTTCCGTTTGTTCCATTCAAGATTGGTTAAAAAATTTACGTGAAGTGGTGAGAAAATGAATATGACAGCAACGATTCAGTTAAAAGGAAAAGATTTTTTAACGTTAGCGGACTATTCGAAGGAAGAAATTGAGTATTTGCTTCATTTGGCGCTTGAATTAAAAGAAAAGCAACAAAACGGCGAACGATACACGCCGCTAAGTGGCAAAACGCTCGCGATGATTTTTGAAAAGCCGTCAACGAGAACGCGCGTCTCATTTGAAGTTGGCATGGTTCAATTAGGGGGGCATGCGCTTCATTTAAGTAGCCGCGATTTGCAAATTGGACGTGGAGAAACGATTGCGGATACGGCGCGCGTATTATCGGAATATGTGGATGGGATTATGATTCGCACATTCGAGCATGAAAAAGTAGAGGAGCTTGCTCATTATGCAACGATTCCTGTCATTAATGGGTTAACGGATGATGACCATCCGTGCCAAGCGCTTGCTGATTTATTAACGATTTATGAAGTGAAAGGAAAACTTCAAGGGCTAAAGCTTGCCTACATCGGCGACGGAAACAATATGGCGCATGCGTTAATGCTTGCGGCGGCAAAAGTCGGCATGCATTGTGCGGTCGCTTCACCGAAAGGATATGAGCCGAAAGAAGCGGTTGTCAACGAAGCGAAAAACATTGCAAGCGAAAGCGGTGCAACGATCGTTGTAACAAACGATCCGTATGAAGCGATTGTCGATGCAGACGTTGTATACACAGACGTATGGGCAAGCATGGGGCAAGAGGCGGAAGCGGACGAACGGATGCACATCTTTGCGCCGTTTCAAGTAAATGAAACGCTCGTTCAACAAGCGAAAAGCGATTTTATGTTTTTACATTGCTTGCCTGCTCACCGCGGCGAAGAAGTGACAGAAGGTGTCATTGATGGCGTGCGTTCGTACATTTTCCAACAAGCCGGAAACCGCCTTCATGCACAAAAAGCATTGCTCGTTTCGTTGCTGTAGCATTTGGATGTCGATCCGTTATTTCTCATCATCGTTTTGAAACAAGACGGGCATATTATGAAATGATCAGACGATGAGGAGGAATACGGATGGGACAAAGTAGACATTTTCGCCCCGGACAAAAAGCGCCAAACAACGGGATATATATTGAAATTGGCGAGACAGGGGATCAAGTGAAAAATCCGAAAAAATTAAAACTAAAAGCAGGTGACCGTTTCCCTGAAACGTCGAATCATAATCGGATATGGACGTACTTTCCAAAACCGTAAGCCATCCTTGCATAAGGGTGGCTTTCTCGTTATAATACGTAATAGATAAAGGTCAAAAAAAGTCAAAGTCAAAGGGGTGAGCGAGATGAATATGCAACAAATGACGGAAAAAGTGCAAGAGGCGTTCATGCAAGCGCAATCGTTAGCAGTAGAGAAGCAACATCAGGAAGTGGACGTTGAACACGTTTGTGTCGCGCTTTTACAACAAGAAGATGGGCTTGCAAGGCGCATTTATGAAAAAATGTCTATTCCTGTTTCCCATTTGTTAGATGAATGGAACAAACAGCTCAACAAAAAACCGCAAGTCATTTCTAGTTCGCAGGCCGGAAAAATATATGTCACGAGCCGTTTGCAACAATGGCTTGTTCGAGCGGAACAAGAAGCGAAACAAATGAAAGATGAATATATATCCGTTGAACACTTGTTGCTTGCGCTCATTGACGACAAAGAAGCGAAACATATATTGTCGCGCTATCGAATTGATCGAGAGAAACTATTACAAACGATTATGGACATAAGGGGGAATCAACGCGTGGTTAGTCCAAATCCGGAAGCGACATATGAAGCACTGCAAAAATACGGTCGCGATTTAGTAGCGGAAGTGAAAGCAGGAAAAATTGATCCAGTCATCGGCCGCGATAGCGAAATTCGCCGCGTCATTCGCATTTTATCGCGCAAGACGAAAAACAATCCGGTTTTAATTGGAGAGCCGGGCGTTGGAAAAACAGCGATCGTTGAAGGGCTCGCCCAACGTATCGTGCGTAAAGACGTGCCAGAGGGGTTAAAAGATAAAACGATTTTTGCGCTAGATATGAGTGCGCTTATTGCAGGGGCAAAGTTTCGCGGAGAGTTTGAGGAGCGGTTAAAAGCAGTATTAAACGAAGTAAAGAAAAGCGAAGGGCGCATCATTTTATTTATTGATGAACTGCATACGATTGTCGGCGCTGGACGGACGGATGGGGCGCTTGATGCTGGGAATATGTTAAAACCGATGCTTGCGCGCGGAGAATTGCATTGTATTGGAGCAACGACGCTTGATGAATATCGTCAATATATTGAAAAAGACCCTGCGCTCGAACGCCGTTTCCAACAAGTGCTCGTAGAAGAGCCGACAGTTGAAGATACGATTTCGATTTTGCGCGGCTTAAAAGAGCGATTTGAAATTCATCACGGCGTGAACATTCATGACGGTGCGCTCGTTGCGGCGGCGACGTTGTCGGATCGTTACATTTCTGATCGCTTTTTGCCGGATAAAGCAATTGATCTCGTTGACGAAGCGTGTGCGATGATTCGAACGGAAATCGATTCGATGCCGACAGAGTTAGATGAAGTGATGCGAAAAATGATGCAGCTTGAAATTGAAGAAGCGGCGTTGAAAAAAGAGCAAGATGAAGCGAGCAAACAGCGCTTGCAATCGTTATCGCAAGAGCTCGCGAATTTGCGCGAAAAAGCAAATGCGATGAAAGCACAATGGGAAAAAGAAAAGGAAGCGATTCAACAAGTGCGTGCGTTGCGTGAGCAGTTAGAAAAAGCGAAGCGCGAGTTAGAAGAAGCGGAAAACAATTACGATTTAAATAAAGCGGCAGAATTGCGCCACGGACGCATTCCGCAACTTGAAAAACAATTAAAACAGCTAGAAGAAACAGAAAAAGAGCGACGGTTGTTGCGCGAAGAAGTAACGGAGGAAGAAATCGCGACAATCGTGTCAAAATGGACGGGCATTCCGGTGACAAAACTTGTTGAAGGCGAACGAGAAAAGTTGTTGCGCTTAACGGACATTTTACATGAGCGCGTCATCGGACAAGACGAGGCGGTACAATTCGTGAGCGATGCGGTGTTGCGCGCACGCGCTGGCATGAAAGATCCGAATCGTCCGATCGGCTCATTTCTTTTCCTCGGTCCGACAGGTGTCGGAAAAACAGAACTGGCGAAGGCGTTAGCGGAAGCGCTTTTCGATAGCGAAGAACAAATGATTCGCATCGACATGTCAGAATATATGGAAAAACATGCAGTTTCTCGTTTAATCGGCGCGCCTCCGGGATATGTTGGCTACGAAGAAGGGGGACAGTTGACGGAGGCGGTGCGCAGAAAGCCGTATGCGGTCATTTTGCTTGATGAAATCGAAAAAGCGCATCCGGAAGTGTTTAACATTTTACTACAAATGTTAGACGACGGTCGCATGACGGATTCGCAAGGAAGAACGGTCGATTTTAAAAATACAGTCGTCATTATGACGTCAAATATTGGCTCGCATACGTTGTTAGAAGCGATCGATGCGCATGGAGACATAAGCGAAGAAGCGCGCGAACAAGTGTTGAAACAATTGCGGGCGCATTTTAGACCAGAGTTTTTAAACCGAGTAGACGACATTGTCCTATTTAAACCGTTAACCGCACGCGAAGTGAAAAGCATTGTGGATAAGTTTATGAAACAATTAGAGGAGCGACTTGCGGAACGACATATGACGATTACGTTAACGGACGAAGCGAAGACGTACATTGCGACACATGGGTTTGACCATGTGTACGGCGCTCGCCCGCTCAAACGGTTTATTCAAAAACATATTGAAACGAAGCTTGCGCGTGAAATCATTGCGGGACGTATTGGAGACTACGACACCGTCACGATTGATATCGAAGGCGACGAATTGGTCGTAAAAAAAGGATAAACGGACGTATGCCGTTTATCCTTTTTTAATGATGCACAGGTTCGTTCGGAATGAGTTGTGCAATCAATAAAATGAGAACGGTTGCAACGACTGCTAATGTTGTGCCTGTTTCGAAATGGTACGCCACGCCGATCATCGAGCTCACGACGTATGTCACCATGTTTACTAATAAAAACGTCCAGAAAAACGTCCAAAAAATACGCATGCCATTCCCTCCTTTACACTCTTTTTTATCTTAACATAAATGGTGAAGAGACGAAAACGAAAAATTGCAACGCCTAGTACACGAAAAAGAAAATCGCATACGATATATTGTACAATGATGTGCTTAAGGTGGACGATTATGACAGAGAAGCAACGATTTTTCCAATTCAGCGAGCAATGGTGTGCGATTCATGTCCCAGACCGACCGAACGGATTTGCCTTACTTCTTTTAGGAGACGTATCCCACTTCGTCGATGACAAAACGAGCTTATGGATGCAACATATTGGGAAAAACAAGTTGTTAAACGATTTATTACAACATGGCTATACGATTTTTTACTCACATTTGTACGGCGCCAATTGGGGAAGTCAAAAAGCGGTCAAACTAGCCAAACAGCTGATGCATTATGTGTTAAAAACGGAAATTTTAAATGAGCGCATTTATGTGTTAGCAGAAGGAATGGGGGCGCTTGTCGCCTTGCAGTTGATGAACGATTTACGCGATCAAATACGTGCGATTGCGCTATTAAATCCTTGTTTGCATTTACAGGCACAACTGCAATATGAAAAAGAGCATAAATTTTTTTATAAACGGTTCATGCGTCAATTAAAGCAAGCGTACGGAACAACAGAAGAGGAATTGGATCTCCCTCCGCTTTATGCTCCAACCGTACCGATGAAAATTTGGCAAGTGTCAGGAGTAAATCCATATCCTCCAACGATTCATGCAAGAGCGTATGCACAAGCGTTTGGCGTCCCCGTTTCATATCATTTGCCTGAAAAAACATATACGTTTGCGCAAGCCGTTCACGCGTTTTATGAACAATATAACGATGTATAGTCCCCATACACATGGGGATTTTTTCTTTACCGATCAGAAAGAAAGCAAGTAAAATAAAAAATGAGACGGAAAAAGGAGTGTTGCATGTTGATGTGGCGATATACATATTTCATTTTTGCACTACTTTTTATTTTATCTGCTTGCGCTCCTGCCCAATTATCATCGGGAAATGTACAAAAAGTCGGTTTGCTCGTTTCGGATACGATTGATGATCAAGTGTGGGGAACGAAAGGGTATAAAGGATTGCTTCGCATTCAAGCGAAGTTTGATGCGGAAGTGTTTTATCGCGAAGGGGTAAATTCAAAAGCAGCGACGGCACATGCGGTAAAACAATTTCACCAAAAAGGCGTTACCTTAATTTTTGGTCATGGAAGCGAGTATGGCGAGTATTTCGATGAGATCGCAGATCAATATCCGAATATTCATTTTGTGTTTTTTAACGGAGAGGCGAAAAAGAAAAATGTAACGAGCTTCAATTTCGCTGGGCATGCGATGGGGTTTTTTGGCGGCATGGTAGCGGGGCATATGACGAAAACGAAGAAAATTGGCGTCATTGCCGCATTTGAATGGCAGCCGGAAGTGGACGGCTTTTTCGAAGGGGTGTTATATGAGAACGGAAATGCTCACGTCGACGTACAATATGTACAACATTGGGATGACGTCGATACGGCCATGGCCATTACCGAACGAATGATTGCTGAAGGGGTGGATGTCGTATATCCGGCCGGCGATAAATTTAGCGTACCAGTGATTGGAAAAATGAAGGAACACGGTCTTTATGCGATTGGTTACGTAACGGATCAAGCAGATTTAGGGGAACGAACGGTACTAACGAGCACCGTCCAACATGTCGATGCGCTATATGAACTTGTTGCGAAAAAATTTATCGATGGGGAGCTAACGTCTGGAACGACATATGTTGATTTTCAAGACGGTGTCGTCGAACTCGGAACGTTTAGCCCGCTTGTCGATGAGCCTTTCCAACAAAAAATAACAAAAGCAATTAAACGATATAAAGCAACAGGAAAATTGCCGAATGAGTAAATGAGGTGTCGAGTAAACGCCTCATTTTTTTATTGCATGAAATGAAAAAAGAAAGTAAAATTAGTACCAAGTAATAAAGTTTGATAATAAAAGGAGACGATATTTCCGTGAGTGCAGGAATTATTGGAATTGGACGATATTTGCCGGAACGTATTGTGACGAATAAAGAATTAGAACAACGAATGGATACGTCAGATGAATGGATTCGGACGCGCACAGGGATTGAAGAGCGGCGCATTGCCTCAAATGATATGGATACGTCCGATATGGGTTATATCGCAGCAAAGCGCGCTCTTGATGATGCGGGCATTTCTCCGGAACAAATTGATCTCATTTTAGTGGCGACGGTGACGCCGGATCGCGCTTTTCCATCTGTCGCATGTATGTTGCAAGAAAAGCTTGGAGCGGTACATGCAGCGGCGCTTGACGTAAGCGCAGCATGTGCAGGGTTTATGTATGCGATGGTAACCGCGAAACAATTTATTGAAACGAATACGTACAAATACGTGCTTGTCGTTGGTGTAGAGAAATTATCAAAAATCGTCGATTGGAGCGATCGAAATACGGCGGTGTTGTTTGGAGACGGCGCAGGAGCTGTCGTGATGGGAGAAGTTTCAGAAGGGCGTGGCATCGTATCGTTTGAACTTGGGGCAGACGGTACAGGTGGAAAATATTTATATCAAGACGATTATGTGGTCATGAACGGACGGGAAGTGTTTAAGTTTGCGGTGCGCCAAATGGGCGAGTCATGCATTCGTGTATTAGAAAAAGCAGGATTGACGAAAGCGGACGTCGATTTTTTAATTCCGCATCAAGCGAACATTCGCATTATGGAGGCGGCACGCGAACGGCTCGAACTTCCTGTTGATCGCATGTCGATTACAGTAAATAAATACGGAAATACATCCGCTGCTTCCATTCCGATTTCACTTGTAGAAGAAGTGGAAGCCGGACGCATTCAAGATGATGACCTTATCATTATGGTTGGCTTTGGCGGTGGATTAACGTGGGGCGCTATTGCATTGCGCTGGGGCAAATAACGATGGTATGATGAAACAAAGGAGTGATGAGTGGTGAAAAAAAGACGAGTCGTCGTCACGGGATTAGGGGCTGTCACACCGTTAGGAAATGATGTTGAAACGACATGGAAAAACATCGTTGCTGGACAATCCGGCATCGGTCCGCTCACACGGTTAAACGCGGACGATTTTCCTGCGAAAGTAGCAGCGGAAGTAAAAGATTTTCAAGTGGAACAATTTATCGATAAAAAAGAAGCGCGCAAAATGGACCGATTTACGCAATATGCGGTCGCCGCTTCCATGATGGCAGTAAAAGATGCCGATTTACAAATTACGGAAGAAAACGCACCGCGCGTTGGCGTCTGGATTGGTTCGGGCATCGGCGGGATGGAAACGTACGAAGAACAGCTGAAAACGTTTTTAGAAAAAGGATATCGTCGTGTCAGCCCGTTTTTCGTTCCGATGATGATTCCGGATATGGCGGCCGGGCAAGTGTCGATTATGCTTGGGGCAAAAGGAATAAACTCATGTACGGTCACCGCTTGTGCGACAGGAACGAACTCGATTGGCGATGCGTTTAAAGTCATTGAGCGTGGCGATGCCGATGTGATGATTACAGGCGGAACAGAAGCGCCAATTACACATATGGCATTTGCCGGATTTAGCGCAGCGAAAGCGCTCTCGTTTAATCCCGACCCAAAAACAGCGTGTCGTCCATTTGATCAACATCGCGACGGATTTATTATGGGCGAAGGGGCTGGCATTATTATTTTAGAAGAACTAGAACATGCGTTAAAACGCGGTGCGCGCATTTATGCTGAAATTGTGGGCTACGGTGCGACAGGCGATGCGTATCATATTACCGCTCCAGCACCTGGCGGAGAAGGCGGTGTGCGTGCGATGCGTCAAGCGCTTCATGATGCAAATATGCAACCAGAGGACATCGATTACATTAACGCGCACGGCACGAGCACAGAGTATAACGATAAATATGAAACGATGGCGATTAAAGAAGTATTTGGCGAACACGCATACAAACTAGCTGTCAGCTCGACGAAATCGATGACGGGACATTTGCTTGGCGCAGCAGGTGCTGTTGAAGCGATTTTCTCTATTTTATCGATTCACGACGGCGTCATTCCGCCAACGATTAATTACGAAACACCCGATCCAGAATGCGACTTAGATTACGTGCCGAACGTGGCACGCAAACAACATGTGCGTGCGGTATTAAGCAACTCGCTCGGCTTTGGTGGACATAATGCAACGATTATTTTCAAAAAATATGAAGGATGAGGTTCGCCTCATCCTTTTTCACATTTTCCTTTCGTTTATCGTACAATGCGATAACGAAAGGAGGAGTGTCATGGGAGTGGTAAATACGAAAGATTGGTTTGTCGATGATCGATGGCGAAAAAAAATAAAAGAAGATGTGCAACGCCATTTATTTGCGCACGGCATGGCTCGGCGCAACCAACATGATACGATGAAACAGCTCGCACAAAAAAACGTATGGGCGTTTGTCGCCAAAAAGTTCACAGAACTCCAAAAAGAGTGGGATGGCCCAGATGTGCCTGTATTTATTTTCCCTGCTGATGCCACAAACCGTTCTCTACAACATGAATTTGGTGGAAAATCAGGTGTCGCTTTTCGCGATCAACTATTTTTATTTTTGCTTCCTCACGTATCGAACGAACATATTTATGCCCTTCTTATTCACGAATATAACCACGTTTGTCGTTTACATGCTGATCCGAAAGACGAGCGCGACTATACGCTTCTTGATCGCATCGTGATGGAAGGATTAGCAGAACATGCGGTGAAGGAGCGACTCGGAAGCGAATATGTCGCAACATGGACGACATATTATACAGAAGAACAACTAAAGCAATGGATGAAAAAATGGATGATTCCAAACCTCTCTACTCGGCCAGACGATGCTCGTTACCGCGCGCTTTTATACGGTTCAGCATTTTATCCGCGCATGCTTGGTTATGCGGTCGGATATATGGTCGTCAAGCGAGCGCTAGAAAAAAAGACGATGATGGAGCTACTTTCAATGAAATCAGAAGAAATTTTTTTTATGTAACGCATCGTTTGCATGCTTGTTCATACATATAGTAGTGGACAAGGGGGACTGGCGAATGCGTTTCTTTTTTTATTTGCTTGGGTTTGGGATGTCGGTCATTGGTGGGACGACGATGATTGCGTATTTAAATATTATGGCATCACGTTCAGATTGGAAAGAATATCTCGTGTTTATTAGCACAAAAGTGGAATGTTACTTTTTGCCGATCGGTTTGTTTATGACGTGGTTAAGCATTTATTTTCCGTCTCATGATGATGGTTAAATTTAGGGTGAAATGGAATAAAATGAACGACCTCTGACCATACTGTGAACAAATCGTTCGAAGTGAGGGGTTATGCATGTTATATCTTCACGATGTTTGGGTGAATTGGTTTGAAGGGGAAGAAAACGGGTATAACGTTTGCCACTTTTATGAGTGGAGAAAAGATGATGCGATTGAGCTGTTAGATCAAGTGCCTGTATTAAAAGTGAGCCCACAACTGTTTCATTACTTAGAAAATAGTTTGTCGGAAATTCCGAAGCTGCTGCTTGAAGATGTATATCAAAAAGCGTACGTGCGCAAAAATCATGAGCGCATCCAGCTTGATTATTGTTTTATTGCGACAGATGGTTGTGGCATTGTGGCAATTGATACGATTGGCTATCATATTCCGATTCGAAAAAGCCGGCTCATTCCACGCCAAGAACAGCTCGTTTATGAGATGGTCAAAGAACAAGATGTGCGCATATATCCATTTCAACAAAGTGAAAAAGAATATCATATTTTATCGCCGCATCCTGCATTGATGAGCGGATTAACGCGCAAAGAGCGGCAATTGAAGCAACTATTATTTATGGCGCTTGACCAGTTGTACGGAACGAAAAATGTCGCTGAAGTGCGCTATTGGTACACCGAATGGGCGCCAGAAAAGTATGCATACATTCAACAAATGTCGTTTGAAGAAGCGTGGAACGGTTTGTATGAAGAAGCGAAATACGGATGGTCAGAGCGGCACGTTCATTTATGCGAACGGCTCGTCAAAGGACAACCGTTTTTTGAGAAACTATGGGAAATGGAACAAGAGCCGAAAGTGAATTAAAAAACTCAGCCCGCGTGGAGCTGAGTTTTTTATCGTCTTTTTCTTCCTAAACCGATGGCGTTTTCCATTTTCTTTAACATTTTACTTGCGACGCGGTTTGCTTTTTCGGCTCCTTCGTCTAAAATGTCATCTAGTTTCGAGCTTTCCATGAGCTCGTAATATTTTTCTTGAATTGGCGTTAATGCGTCAATAATAACTTGAGCGACATCGGCTTTAAACTCCCCGTACCCTTTTCCAGCATATCGTTCTTCTAATCGCTCGATCGGTTCGTTTGCTAAAATGGAGTAAATCGTTAATAAGTTCGATACGCCTGGTTTATTTTCTTTATCATAGCGAATGACGCCTTCTGAGTCTGTGACGGCGCTTTTTACTTTTTTCTCGATCGTTTTCGCATCATCAAGCAACGTAATGTACGATTTTTGGTTCGGATCGGATTTGCTCATTTTTTTCGTCGGGTCAGTGAGCGACATAATGCGGGCGCCGATTTTTGGAATGCGCGCTTCTGGGATCGTGAAAATGTCCCCATATCGTTTATTAAATCGCTCCGCTAAATCGCGCGTGAGCTCAATATGTTGTTTTTGATCTTCACCGACAGGAACGATGTCTGTCGAGTAAAGTAAAATGTCGGCTGCCATAAGTGGCGGATACGTTAACAACCCAGCGCTTACGGCTTCTTTTCCAGCAGATTTATCTTTAAACTGCGTCATGCGCTCTAATTCACCAATGTAGGCGATGCATTGTAAAATCCAGCCCGCTTGCGCATGCGCAGGCACTTCGGACTGAATAAATAAAGTTGATTTGTTCGGATCAATGCCGACCGCTAAATAAAAGGCAGCTAAGCTGCGAATGTTTTTCCGAAGCGCTAGCCGATCTTGCGGAACGGTAATCGCATGTTGATCGACGATACAAAAATAGCAGTTATAATTGTCTTGTAGTTCAACAAATTGTTTCATCGCTCCAATATAGTTGCCGAGCGTAATAACACCGCTTGGTTGAATACCTGAAAAAATCGTCTTCATCGAATCACTCCTTTTCATTTTTTAACAATAAAAAAAGTCCTATCATCTTTAGGGACGATAGAACCGTGGTGCCACCCTAGTTATTGTCGTTGCGACAATCACTTTGCCCATGCGTATGCATGGCGCCTTTGTAACGTAAGGCAAACGTTCAAGCCTACTTTTTTTCAACTTGAATGCTCGAAAGCCCATTCCATACAACTAGCGGCTTGTTCGCACCGTCCACAAGCTCTCTGAACGCCTCGTTATATGTACTATTCTTTGTCATCGCATCGGTTTTTTAAAACATTATATGGTGTACGTGTTTCATTGTCAACGGACGTACGAGAAAATGAGTGTAAGCAATGTGACGATCAGTCCCGAGAAAAAGAGCGGTGCTCCCCACTGTTTTTTTGTTTCATCATCGTCTTCGTCATCTATGTAGTCACGTTCAACAGGAGAACGAAACAACCGTTTAAAACTAGAAATTGTCATATCGAAAAAACCTTTTTCATATATGAACCGAAATCCGCCAATAATAACAAGAGGTTGGGCGATGTAAAAAGAAATATTAATAAATGTGAGCCACCAATTGCTCGAAAAAAGTGCAACCGTTAGCGCAATGAAAAATACGAGAAAGCTTGTCACGACTGCTTTTTTCATTATTCATCCACCTTTCGCGCTTAATCGCTGTGAAGTATTATACTAAAAAAAGTGTAAATTTTCTATTTACAAACGAATAAAAAACAAATAAAATAGTCATCAAGCTGATTTTATCCGACTTGTTAACAAACCTAACATTTCTTTAAAATGTTAGAAAATTTAAAAAAAATTTTTAAAAAAATCTTTTCAAGTATATTAATTCATTATATAATGTCCTTGTGTTTCAAATCTTCTGATAAATCAGAAGATGGAAATAAATACAATAAACAGATGAGGGGGAAATCCGCATGAAGAAAAAGTTATCAATCTTTTTCGTTCTTCTTCTCGTTGCTTCCATGGTGCTAGCAGCGTGTGGCGGCAAAAAAGAAGAAGACAAGGCTGCCAATGAAGGCGAAAAGCCAGCTCAAGAAGCTCCAGCAAAAGAGCAAGTATTAAACTTGCTTGAAACGTCAGAAATTCCTTCATTGGATTCTACGTTAGCGACTGACAGCGTGTCATTCCGCGTCATGAACAACGTATTTGAAGGATTATACCGTTTAGACCAAAACAACGAGCCTACGCCAGGAATGGCTGAAAGCTATGAAGTAAGCGAAGATGGAAAAGTATACACATTCAAGCTTCGCGATGCGAAATGGTCAAATGGTGATGCTGTGACGGCAAACGATTTCGTATATGCTTGGAGAAAAGCGCTTGATCCAAACACAGGTGCTGAGTATGCGTACATTATGTACGACATTAAAAACGCTGAAGAAGTGAACACAGGAAAAGTACCTGTTGACCAATTAGGCGTAAAAGCAATTGACGAAAAAACGTTACAAGTTGAATTGAAAAACCCAATTCCATATTTCTTAAGCTTATTAGCGTTCCCAACATTCTATCCACAAAACGAAAAATTTGTGAAAGAACAAGGGGACAAATACGGTCTTGAAGCAAACACAACAATTTACAACGGTCCGTTCGTATTAAGCGAGTGGAAACATGAGCAAAGCTTCCAATTAAAGAAAAACGAACAATATTGGGATGCACAAACTGTAAAACTTGAAACAATTAACTTCAACATCGTAAAAGATGTTGCGACTGGCGTAAACTTGTATGAAACAAACAAAGCAGACCGCGTTGGTTTAAGTGCGGAGTTTGTTGACAAATATAAGAGCGACAAAAACTTTAAAACAAAATCAGAGCCTGTATTGTTCTTCATTCGTATGAACCAAAAGAACGAAGTGTTGAAAAACGTAAACGCTCGTAAAGCAATCGCAATGGGCTTTGATAAAGAAGCAATGGTTGCGACAATCTTAAATAACGGTTCAAAAGCAGCAAACTACTTCGTTCCAGAAGGATTTGTTACAGGTCCGAACGGAAAAGATTTCCGTGAAGAAAATGGTGACTTAGTGAAATTTAACGCTGAAGAAGCGAAAAAATATTGGGAACAAGCGAAAAAAGAGCTTGGCAAAGACAAAGTGACGCTTGAGTTGTTAAACTACGACAATGAAAGTGCGAAGAAAATTGGTGAGTTCTTAAAAGAGCAACTTGAAACAAACTTACCAGGCTTAACAGTGAACATTAAGCAACAACCATTTAAGCAAAAACTTGATCTTGAAAGCAAAATGCAATATGAATTATCGTTTGCTGGTTGGGGTCCAGACTATCAAGACCCAATGACATTCATTGACATGTTTGTCACAAACGGTGCACACAACCAAACTGGTTGGTCAAATGCTGAGTACGACAAACTTGTACAAGATGCGAAAACAACGCTTCTTTCTGACTTACAAGCTCGTTGGGATGCGATGGTAAAAGCTGAGAAAATGTTGTTAGATGAGGCGGTTATCGCGCCAATGTACCAACGTGGTGCAGCGTACTTAGAGCGTGAATACGTGAAAGGTATCGTTGATCATCCATTCGGTCCAGACAACAGCTACAAGTGGGCTTATATCGAGTAATCGAAAAGAAAGGAGAGTATATGTGCGACAAGCGTATACTCTCCTTTTGCCTGCTAGTCAAAAAAATTCAAAAAGTTTTTAATTTTGTAAGGAGGTGTGCAATATGGCACGATATACGTTACAACGGCTTATTTATATGTTGATTACACTATTCATTATCGCGACAGCCACGTTCTTTTTAATGAAGCTTCTCCCAGGTTCCCCTCTTCAAAATCAAGAGAAGCTATCACCAGAACAACAAAAAATCATTTTGGAAAAGTACGGTTTGAACGATCCCGTTCCTGTGCAATACGTTCGTTATTTAGGCAACTTAGCCAAAGGAGATTTAGGCGTTTCTTTCCAATATGATAATCGTCCAGTCACACAACTAATTGGTGATCGCATTGGTCCATCTGCACAACTTGGGTTTCAAGCGCTTGTACTCGGAACAATTGTCGGTATTTTGCTCGGTGTGATTGCGGCTGTTCGTCATAATACAGCGATTGACTATGGAGCAACGGTGTTAGCGGTTTTAGGTATTTCTATTCCATCATTTGTATTCGGTGGACTATTACAATATTATGTTGGTGTAAAATTGAAACTACTCCCTGTTGCGTTTTGGGACGGTTTTGAGTATACGATCATGCCAACGTTAGCGTTATCGGTATTCGTTATCGCGAGCATTGCGCGCTTTATGCGTACAGAAATGTTAGAAGTGCTCGGTTCGGATTATATTTTAACAGCGCGTGCAAAAGGAATTAGCGGCTTCGGCGTCATTTTTAAACACGGATTGCGAAACGCAATGATTCCAATTATTACAATTCTTGGTCCGATGGCTGTCAACTTAATGACAGGAACGCTTGTGATTGAGCAAATTTTCGCCGTTCCTGGATTAGGGGAGCAGTTCGTTCGTTCCATTAACTTAAATGACTATCCGGTCATTATGGGTACGACGATTTTCTATAGTGCGTTATTTATTTTTGTGATTTTCATTGTGGACATTCTTTATGGCTTAATTGATCCGCGAATTCGTTTAGCGGGAGGGAAAAAATGATGACAGAAAAGCAATTATCTCCTGAATTGTTTGAGCTAGCGACAGAACGTCAAGGCGATATGGAAAAAATTAATCGTCCAAGCTTAACGTTTTTACAAGACGCTTGGATTCGATTAAGAAAAAATAAAGGTGCTGTGTTCGGATTAATCATGATTATTGTCATTACATTGATGGCTATTTTTGCACCGATCATGAGTGATCGTACGTACAAACAGCAAAATTTACAACATGCGAAATTACCACCGCGCATTCCGGTGTTAGAACATATTGATTGGCTTCCGTTTAACGGAAAAGATATGAACGGCATTGATGTGTACGAAAAACGTGGGGTAAAAGAATATTATTGGTTCGGTACAGACGACCTCGGTCGCGACTTATGGACGCGGACATGGTATGGTGCTCGCATTTCGTTATACATCGGTGTATTAGCAGCAACGATTGACTTATTAATTGGAATTATTTACGGTGGCGTTTCAGGATTTTACGGCGGTCGCGTCGATAACGTCATGCAGCGCATTATTGAAGTGCTCGTTGGTATTCCAAACTTAATTGTTGTCATCTTATTTATTCTCGTATTTGAGCCGGGAATTATTTCAATTACGATGGCGATGGTCATTACCGGTTGGGTCACGATGGCACGTATTGTGCGTGGACAAATTTTAAAGCTAAAAAATATGGAATACGTTTTAGCCGCACGCACGCTTGGAGCATCTGATGCACGTATTATCGGAAAACATTTGCTTCCAAACGTCGTTGGACCGATTATTATTACGACGATGTTTACGATTCCGAGTGCGATTTTCACAGAGGCGTTTTTAAGTTTTATTGGACTCGGTATTCGTCCTCCTGAAGCGTCGCTCGGTTCACTCGTCAACGATGGGTATAAATCGATCCAAACGTTCCCGCATTTAATGATGATTCCAGCGTTTGTGATCAGCTTGCTCATTTTAAGCTTTAACTTATTGGCAGACGGTTTGCGCGATGCGCTTGATCCGAAAATGCGTAAATAACGAATGAAAGGGGTGGAACAATGGAAAAAGTACTAGAGGTAAAAGATTTGCATATTTCGTTTGATGTGTACGGCGGAGAAGTACAAGCTGTACGCGGTGTATCGTTTGATTTGCATAAAGGAGAAACGCTTGCGATCGTTGGAGAGTCTGGTT
Organism: Anoxybacillus sp. ST70; assembly: GCF_019553625.1. Taxonomy (NCBI): domain Bacteria; kingdom Bacillati; phylum Bacillota; class Bacilli; order Caryophanales; family Anoxybacillaceae; genus Anoxybacillus; species Anoxybacillus sp. ST70. The sequence continues at coordinate 503,104 of NZ_JAHZOF010000001.1, read as the reverse complement.
CAGGAAAATCGGTCACGTCAAAGGCGCTTATGCGTCTACTTCCGATGCCGCCTGCGCGCATTAAGCAAGGACAAATTTTATTAGAAGGTCGCGATTTGACAAAGCTGTCAGAAAAAGAAATGCAACGTGTGCGCGGAGCGGAAATTTCGATGATTTTCCAAGATCCGATGACCGCGTTAAACCCAACGATGACGATCGGAAAACAAATTACAGAAGTGTTATTAAAACATCAACAAATGTCCAAAGCAGAGGCGAAGGAGCGCGCCATTGAATTGCTTGACCTTGTCGGCATTAAAGAGCCAGCGCTTCGCTTTAAACAATATCCGCATCAATTATCGGGCGGTATGCGTCAACGGGTCGTCATTGCGATCGCGCTTGCATGCAATCCGAAAGTGTTAATTGCGGATGAGCCGACGACAGCGCTAGACGTGACGATCCAAGCGCAAATTTTAGAGCTCATTAAAGACATTCAGAAAAAGACAGGAACGTCGATTATTTTCATTACGCACGATTTAGGCGTTGTAGCAAATGTGGCGGATCGTGTTGCGGTCATGTATGCGGGCAAAATTGTCGAGAAAGGGACAGTTGATGAAATTTTCTACAATCCGAAACATCCGTATACATGGGGTCTACTTGCCTCGATGCCAAGCTTAGAACATGGGGAAGAAGAATTGTACTCGATTCCAGGAACGCCTCCAGATTTATTAAATCCGCCAAAAGGAGATGCGTTTGCCCCTCGAAATGCGTATGCGTTAAAAATCGATTATGAAATGGAGCCGCCGATGTTCCAAGTGTCTGACACGCACTATGCGGCAACATGGTTGCTTCACCCGAACGCACCGAAAGTCGAACCTCCGAAAGTCGTGCGCGAACGGATGAAAAAGTTCGAAGCATTAACGAAAGATCGAGGAGGGGAGAAGCGATGAACAAACTCGTTGAAGTGAAAAACTTAAAACAATATTTTAAAGTCGGTAAAGGCCAAGTCGTTAAAGCCGTTGACGATGTCACGTTTGATATTTATAAAGGAGAAACGCTCGGTCTCGTTGGTGAGTCGGGATGCGGAAAGTCGACGACAGGGCGCACAATTATTGGGTTATATGAAGCAACAGGCGGCGAAGTGTTGTTTAACGGGTTAAGCGTGCATCGGAAAAAGTCAGCGAAAGAAGCGAAAGAGTTAAAACGGAAAATGCAAATGATTTTCCAAGATCCGTATGCGTCATTAAACCCGCGAATGACTGTTGCGGATATTATTGCAGAAGGAATCGATATTCACGGCTTAGCATCGTCGAAAGAAGAGCGCATGAACCGCGTATATGAACTGCTTGAGACGGTCGGATTAAACCGTGAACATGCGAACCGTTATCCGCATGAGTTTTCAGGCGGTCAGCGTCAGCGGATTGGCATTGCGCGCGCGCTTGCGGTCGAGCCAGAGTTTATTATTGCCGATGAGCCAATTTCGGCGTTAGACGTATCGATTCAAGCGCAAGTTGTCAACTTAATGAAAAAGTTGCAACGCGAAAAAGGGTTGACGTATTTATTTATCGCCCACGACTTGTCGATGGTGAAATACATTAGCGATCGAATTGGCGTCATGTATTTCGGAAAAATGGTTGAGCTTGCGGATGCGGAAGAATTGTATCGCAATCCGATTCATCCGTATACGAAGTCGCTTTTATCTGCCATTCCGCATCCAGATCCAGAAACGGAGCGGACGCGTAAACGTATCATTTACGATCCGACGCAACATAACTATAAAGAAGGCGAAGACGTGCGCATGCGCGAAATTACGCCAGGTCATTTCGTCTATTGCTCAGAAGCAGAGTATGAAAAATATAAAGCGATGTACAGCTAATCTCTCGTTTGAGAGATTAGCTTTTTTCGTTTGATGTACTAAAGTATTATACAATATTTTGATTCGTTTGACTATTTTGTTTTTAAAAAAAGCCCCGAGATTATCTCGAAGCTTTTTTTCCGCCAACTGTTTTCCAGCCGGTTTGAATATGTTCGCTCATCGCTGTATGTAACCGCTTTTTTTGTCCACCAAATATGTTTTCACCAATGCCGTTTAAAATGACACCCATAAGCGCGGTGATGCCGATGACTAAAATGGAAACAATCGTAAAATCAATAAAAAATTGCGCCATACAAAAAACCCCCTTTGTTTGCCATGTCTATTTTTATTGTAGAGAAAATTTCAAATGAAAGCAACGAAAAACGAAACCATTTATATCGGACAACCGTATATTATATGTGTGAAGTGAAAAAAAGGTGTATCTTTCTAAACTTTTTTGTTGTATAATGTACGTTGTAAAGTTTTTTAAACTCATTTTAAAATAAGATGTGTTTTAATACAGAAAACTATGGAAGCAACCCATTTTTAAGGGAGTGATATATATGGTCATCGTGTACTCATCGCCAAGTTGCACGTCTTGCCGAAAAGCGAAAGCATGGTTAGAAGAGCATAACATTCCGTATAAAGAGCGTAACATTTTTGCGGAACCGTTAACGATTGAAGAAATTAAAAGCATTTTGCGCATGACAGAAAACGGAACGGATGAAATTATTTCAACGAGATCGAAAATTTTTCAAAAGCTAAACATTCAAGTCGACTCGTTGCCGTTACAAGATTTGTATGAAATTATTCGCCAACATCCAGGATTGTTGCGCCGTCCGATTATTATGGACGAAAAGCGTCTGCAAGTTGGCTACAACGAAGATGAAATTCGCCGCTTTTTACCGAGAAAAGTGCGGACGTATCAATTGCGTCAAGCACAGCAGCTCGTCAACAGCAAAGGCTTAGCGTAACGTACACGCTAAGCCTTTTATAATAATGGAGAAAGAAGACGGGCGGTTGATTCAGCGATGCGCATCCAAAGCGGGCGCTGCTGAAATTGGGCTATATCAATTTTTGATGAATGATGAAAATCGTTCATAAAATCATTGACTAACGTTTGTACGCTTGGCGTTTGATATAAAAATGCGTTCACTTCAAAGTTTAAATGGAAGCTGCGCATATCCATATTCGCTGTGCCAATCGAAGCGAGTTCCCCGTCTACGACGATAATTTTGCTGTGCATAAACCCTTTTTCATATTCGTAAATCGTTGCTCCTGCTTCTAATAATTCAGGAAAGTAAGAGCGGGAAGCGTAAAAAACAATTTTTTTATCCGGTCGCTTCGGCACAAGAAGCCGCACATCAATACCGCTTAATGCCGCCACTTTTAACGCCGTTAAAATATCTTCATCTGGAATGAAATATGGAGAGGCGATCCAAATGGAACGTTGAGCCGATGTAATCATCGCAAAAAATAAATGTTTAATGACTTCCCACTTCGTATCCGGTCCACCAGCGACAAGCTGAACGCCTCCGAGCGCATCATCAGCGACGGTCGGAGCGCTTAAATAGTTCAACGTCAATAATTGTTGCCCAGTCATGTAATACCAATCTTGTAAAAAAATAAGTTGCAACGTGCGAACGGCTTCACCGGAAACGAGTAAATGCGTATCGCGCCAAAAGCCAAAATATTCGTTTTTCCCTAAATATTCGTCGCCAATATTTAACCCGCCGACAAAACCGACTTTTCCATCAATGACGATAATTTTGCGATGGTTGCGGAAGTTGATCGTATTGTTTAAAAACGGCAAGCGAACAGGGGAGAACGGAATCATATCGACGCCTGCTTCGCGCATTTCCTGTATGTACGTTTTCGATAGTTTCCAACTTCCGACAGCATCGTATAAAAAGCGGACGTGTATCCCTTTTTTTGCTTTCGCCATTAATATGTGCTTTAGTCGTTGACCGATGTCGTCATCGCGCACGATGTAATATTCAAGATGAATGTGATGCTCTGCTTTTTCTAATTCCGCAAAAATGGCGGCAAACGTTTCTTCTCCATTCGTTAACACGCGTGTTTTTGTCGCCGTAGAGATTGACTCTTTCGTCAATCGTTTCGCTAGTTGTAACAACGGTTGTTGATGAGGTTTCATATACAGTTTTCGCTCTTGATCGGCACGATTTGTTTCAAGTTTGCGAAACGTTTGTTCATCAAGCAGCGCCTTTTTTCGAAAAAGTTGTTTTTTGCGATAATTTTGCCCGAAAAATAAATAAAAAATAAAGCCGACGAGCGGAAAACTGCCGAACAAAACGAGCCATGTGAGCGTTTTTGTCGGATGGCGGTTTTCTAAAAAGATGACGAATGAAATAAAAATGACTGACAAGGTGACAAATAAGCTGAACGTTCCGAGCAGCCAGCCTTCCCAATAGTCTTTCGTTATCGTTAAAAAGCCAATGAAAATAAGGATAAACAGTGCCACTTTTAAAGCATTTCTCATGTCTCGTTCACCTAACCTTACAGAAAAAAAGCCGATTTCAAGCAATTGAAATCGGCGTTATGAGTTTGGAAAATGTTTTGCGATCATCGTTAGCGCTTGTTCTTCGATGACGACTTTTCCGTATTCTTCAAGACGATGAATCGTCATTTGGGAATCTTGCCCATATTCAAGCAATATGCTTAACATATTGTCAATGTCGCGATCGGCATCTTCTTCTGTAAATTCGACGTATAAATAGTAGCTGTTTTCAAATGCGAATAGGCGATTGTTTAATGTTGAAAAATCGCGACGATGAGCAAGGGCGATGACGTCTTCAATATTTTTGAAGCGGATGACAAATTGTAGCGGATTTTCAGGCGCTGTCGATGATGATGTTTTAATGATGTTAAAATGTTGATCTAATATTTGCTCGATTTTTTCATCGACAGGTAAATCTTTAAATCGTTCATCGTTAATTGGAAGTTCTAACTTCGTTCCGTCTTTAGAAATTTGCGCTCTTGTGACGAGCACTTCAATGCCTTTTTCAAGCGCATGCACTTGAATCCAAAGCGGGCCTTCTAAATAAAGTTCCGCTTCTTGATGAATTTCGTCCATCATTTCCCAAAATAATTCTTCGCTTCGTTCGCGATTGTACCAAATTTCTTCGCGATCAAATCCGCGTTCTTCAATATCTCCGTACGATATATATAGCTTCAACGTATATTCATTGATGCGTTCGATTTCCATGTTCCTCAGCTCCCTTCTATAATTATCCATTCAGGAAGGGAATTCACCCCTGAGCATTCGCCCATCCTCCCACATCTTGTACTTCTATTGTATGACAAAATGTGAAAGAAGGGAAATAAAAAACGCCTAATTCAATAAATTTAGTTGTTCCCCTATTTTTTGTATTTCTTGCAGGACAATTGTTCATTTTGTTGAAAACATGTGAGGAGAAAGGAGAGGTTATATGTTTGTTGCTTTGTTTAAAAATGGGGAAGTATGTTCGTTATTAGACGATTGGACGGTTGAACAGTTACATGTATGGCGAGCGACTGAATCGTTTTTTTGTCCCGTTTGTCGCAAGCGGGTACAGTTGAAAATCGGTAAAAAACGCATGCCGCATTTTGCCCATGAAGCAAAATGTATCATTGAAACAGAGCGAGAAACGATCGCACATTTACAAGGAAAACAACAGCTGTACGAATGGTTGTTAAATGAACGGCTAGAAGTCGGGGTGGAAACGTATTTGCCACACATTCAACAACGGCCAGATATATTTGTCGTCCATCAGCAAAAGATGTATGCGTTAGAGTATCAATGCTCCACAATTTCATCCTCTTTATTTACGAAACGAACGAAAGCGTATATGAACGCAAACATGATCCCAATTTGGATTGTTCATTCGTCACATGTGCAGCGTCGCGGATTGTTTTTTCGATTGTCTTCGTTTCTGTGGCTTTTTTTCAACGACCAAGAGATGATCCCGTTTTATTGCTCAACGCAGCGCACCATGTCGTTTCTTCATCATCTCATTCCGCTATCGGCAACGATTGCATATGGGGAGTGGACGACGGTTCCGCTTCATGCGCTCTCGTTTTCTTCTTTGCGAAAACGAATGAACCGACAACAAACCGCCCTTTTTGACGCTTGGAACATAAAAAAGAAGCAGTGGCGCATGTCTCCTCTCTACTACCGAACGAACCGCACGTTTTGTCGCATCGTGTATGAAGCGCATATGACTCCATCGTTATTTCCGCATGAAGCAGGCATCCCCCTTCGCCATTCGTATTGGTTTGAGACGCCGCCGTTTGTTTGGCAAACGTATATGTTGCTTGAAATGATGAATATTCCGCTTCATGTGACGTTTTCGTTTCATCAATTATATGATCGACTGCAGCGTTTCATTCGTCAAAATCTCATTCATATTCGCTCGCTTCCGCTCGTTACAAAAACGCATTATTCATATGCGCTCATGGACTATTTACATGCGCTCGTTTCGCTTCGTTTTTTAAAAAAAGTTGGAAAAAGTTCGTTTCAGCGCATTCGGTCATGGTCGCTTCCGCAAAACATGGAAGAAGCGATTCGTGGAGATGAACAAGTGTTGCGACGAATTGTAAGCAAAAAAGAGGATTTTTTCGTAAAACGAGAATAATATATAAGTAAACATTTTGATGGAAGAGGTGATTCATATGGCAAAATCGTTGCCGACACGTAAAGACGTTCCGACAGAGTATACGTGGCGTCTTGAAGATATTTTTGCGACAGATGAACAATGGGAAGAGGAGTTTCAGGCGATTACCGCGCTTCTTCCGAAATTTTCGGAGTATAAAGGAAAGCTAGGGGAAAGTGCAGAAACGTTATATGAAGCGTTACAATATCGCGATCATGTGTTGTTGCGATTAGGAAAGCTATATGCGTATGCTCATATGCGCCATGATGAAGATACGACAAATTCGCTTTATCAAGGATTGGAAGCAAGAGCGGAAGGATTGTATGCGGAAGCAGGCAATGTGATGGCGTTTATCGTGCCGGAAATTTTAGCGCTTGATGAATCGGTCGTGCGCACGTTTTTACAACAATACGAACCGCTTCGACTGTATGAGCATGAACTAGATGAAATGAACCGCCAACGTCCACACGTGTTATCGGAAAAAGAAGAAGCGATCCTTGCGCAAGCGGCGGATGTCATGAATGCGTCGAGCAATACGTTTGGGGCGCTAAATAATGCCGATTTGCGTTTTCCGACAATTCAAGATGAGAACGGGGAAGAAGTGGAAGTCACGCACGGTCGTTACATTCGTTTTCTTGAAAGCGAAGATCGCCGCGTGCGGCACGATGCGTTTAAAGCGGTGTACGATACATATCGTAAATATGAAAATACGTTCGCTAGCACGTTAAATGGAGCGGTGAAGCGCAATAACTTTTTTGCGCGCGTTCGCAACTATCGCTCGGCGCGTGAGGCGGCATTAAGCAAAAATCAAATTCCTGAAACGGTGTACGATAATTTAATCGAAACGATTCATCACTATTTGCCGCTGTTGCATCGTTACGTTCAGCTGCGCAAGCGCGTGCTCGGATTAGATGAGTTGCATATGTACGATTTATATACGCCGCTTGTGAAACAAGTCGATATGAAAGTGACGTACGAAGAAGCGAAAGAGTTATTATTAAAAGGGCTCGCTCCGCTTGGCGAACAATATATTGCGATCGTAAAAGAAGGATTTGACAATCGTTGGGTCGATGTGCATGAAACGCGCGGCAAACGAAGCGGCGCATACTCGTCTGGTTCATATGGCACGAATCCGTACATTTTAATGAACTGGCAAGACAATGTCAATAACTTATTTACGCTTGCGCACGAGTTTGGCCATTCGGTGCATAGCTATTATACGCGCAAATATCAACCGTATCCGTACGGAAACTATTCGATTTTCGTAGCCGAAGTGGCATCGACGTGCAACGAGGCGCTGCTAAACGACTATTTATTACAGACGATCGATGATGAAAAGAAAAAGTTATATTTATTAAACCATTATTTAGAAACGTTCCGTGGTACGGTGTTCCGTCAAACGATGTTTGCTGAGTTTGAACATATGATTCATCAAATGGCGCAAAATGGCGAGGCGCTCACTGCACAAACGTTAACGGAAAAATATTACGAATTGAATAAAACATATTTTGGGGACGGCATCGTCATCGATGAAGAAATCGGCTTAGAATGGGCGCGCATTCCGCATTTTTATTACAACTATTATGTATATCAATATGCGACAGGCTTTAGCGCGGCCACAGCGTTAAGTAAACAAATTTTAGAAGAAGGCGCGCCAGCTGTCGAGCGCTACATTGCGTTTTTAAAAGCTGGAAGCTCCGATTATCCGATTGAAGTGTTGAAAAAAGCAGGTGTCGATATGACATCTCCAGAGCCAATCGAACAAGCATGCCAAGTGTTTGAACAAAAACTACAACAACTGGAGCAACTATTATAAAAGGCGACGGAATGGTCGCCTTTTTTCTGATTACCGAAACCCACGAAAGCGATGGCGGTTGTTGAGATAAGTGAAAAATGAAAAGAAAGAAAGGAATAAAAACGGAATCGATATGAATAGCGGAAATAACCGCATTAATGCAAAAAAGTGAATAATGAGCGCAACGACGATCCAAACGATATATAAAATGAGCATCGAATCCCTCCTTTCTTCAAAAGATAAGAAAGTATAAAATGTAAGATTTAGAGAGCTGTCTAGCTCCAAGCGCCATCGGCTCGAGTCGCTCCGCCCCTTCTTTCGGTGGCGACACATTGAGATGCTTCAGTGTCGTTACCCACGCAGAACCAAGCGCCCGCTTGGTTCGAGCTCTCCTCGGTGGGGCTTGTGCGCTCTTCGCGGAGCCAAGGATGGCGACATTTCGCCGTTGCCCGCAGGATGCGGGCTGCCTTTAGGCGGAATTGGGGCGCTTTCCGCTTTTCTTCATTCATAATAAGCAAAAGGGAAAATAATTATGACAAATGTGTGAACAAGTAAACAAAACACTTGTCAAGACATGAAGGAGTTTGTTAATATATAAACGTGAAGTGAATCACAATCAAACAAACTTATACCCCTTTGTTTGACCGTGAAAAATTTCTCCCATCCCCTTTGTTGTCTTTATGACAAAGAAAAAAGACTCGGTGTTAGCCGAGTCTTTTTTCTTTATCAATCCAGCGCCAAAACGAGCCGATTTGTTCCACTTTTTGTTTTAAACGTAGCTTTTTTAATTCACATTCCGCTTTGCAGCGGGGAATGTTATACACCATCGCAATGTCATCGATCGTTACGAACTGAGCGTGATGTAAAAACTGTTCAATTGGTGGAAGCGGAGATGGTTGAGGATGAAATCCGAGCATTTCATGGATTAAATCGACATATACGTCGTACGGATAACAGCCTGAAATTTTAATGCCTTCATCTTCAATATTTTCATTGAAAAAGACGAGCGTAGGAACTTCGCGAACATCCATTTCCGCACTAATTTTTAAATCGCATTGAAACGCTTTGACAGCGGTCGGTGAAGATAAATCGTTTATAAATTCTTGCACGTCTAAACCGGCATCGATGGCGCATTGAATAAGTGTACTTGTGTCTGTCATTGTTTTCCCTTGAATAAATACAATTTCTTGGAGTTGACGTAAAAAACGGATGCTTGCTTGCCGCCCTTGTAATTCCGCCGCTTTGACGGAAAGGGAGGCAACGTATGGAATTGGAAGCGGTGTCTCAAGCAACACTTCATCTTCACATGCGATGCCGATGCGCGTCGCATGTCGATCAATTCGTTTATACGCCACGCCGTTGAGCCGATCTAGTTGACCTGTTAAGACGTGGCGCAACGTAAAATATTGTCCATATTCCATCCAAAGCTTTTTTAAAACAGGTTCGAGCGCCCAACAGTCCGGACAAAGAGGATCGACAAATAAGTAAATTTCTAATTGTTTTGTCGTTCCTTCTTGTTGATCGATTCGCTTTTCATTCACCTTCATGCTCCTTTCGCTCATCTTCTGGGGTGTTAATCATATGTTGGGCAGTTAAAATAAGCCGTTGGTACAATTCATCTCGCACAGGTCCTTTTAGTCTGATCGCATCCATCGCTTCATGCATACACGCAAGCCATGCTTTTGCGCGCGTAGGCGTAATCGGAAACGGCAAATGGCGAGCGCGCAACATCGGATGTCCATGTTCGGCTGTATATAGCGGAGGACCGCCTAAATATTGTGTTAAAAATTGTTTTTGTTTTCGCGCTGTTTCTGTTAAGTCTTTCGGAAAAATAGGCGCCAAGTCAGGATGTTTGGCGACCCGTTCGTAAAAGGCATCGACGAGCTTTGCGACAACTTGTTCGCCTCCGAGCGCTTCATAAGGGGATTGAAACATACAGAAAACTCCTTTGTCGAAATATATCAATATTGTAACAACGACTTTGTTGAATCTCAAACGATGCGACTTGTGGCATAGTACGTTTGCATGACTTTTTTGACGTAGTTTATCGTTTCGCGAAAAGGTGGAATGCCTCCGTGTTTATCGACATTTCCCGGCCCTGCGTTATAGGCCGCAAGCGCAAGCGCCACATTCCCGTCATAACGATCGAGAAGTTGGCGTAAATATTTTGTCCCACCTTCAATGTTTTGTTTCGGATCGAATGCGTCTTGTACCCCTAGCATGCGCGCCGTGCTCGGCATTAACTGCATCAGCCCCATCGCACCGACGCGGCTTTTTGCTTGTGGGTTAAAATTTGACTCATGGCGAATGACTGCATAAATGAGCTTCGGATCGACATCATATTTTGTAGCGGCTTCGTCGATCCATTGCTGCATGCTGTTTGAAGAAAGCGAGGCATTTTCTTTCTCATATGTTGGTGCGTTCGTTTCTTGCGTCGTCATGAGTGGAAGTGACGGACGCATCGTTTCGGTTTCTTCATTCATTTCCGTCGTTAACAACTCGCGAAACAAGTCGTGAAACGGTGTTGTCGGCGCTTCTTTTTTCCCTTGTAAATTTTGTAACGCTTTCAGTTCAAAAAGCAATTTTAATTGTTGCACGTTCATGACGATCGCTCCGTTTCGTATTTTGCTTCGTAAAATCGTTCAATTTTATTTTTCGTTTTTCGTTTCGGAATATGAAACGACTGCAATAGCTCTGTAAACGTTTTTTCGCCTTCCGTTCGATCTGTTGCTTCGTATTCGATTTCATAGTCCGACACGTTCATATATTCGCTAAAGTCAAAAACGAGCGTGCCGTTTTTATACGGGCGTTCAACGCGGCGGGTCGTTAGCGCACCGAAGCAAACGACAGCTGTCGGATCAATATGAAGCGACTGCAACGTGTTTGCCATCCCGCCTTCAAGTCGTTGCGTGCCCGAAATGAGCGCGGTTGCGGTTTGTTTTGTTAATCGTTCGTGCGTTTCTAACAGCCCGTCTTTATATGGTTGTTTTAATGTTAATGTATATGTGTCATTTTTCATACGAATGCGCAATGCGCTTTTTTGTCGTTTTAATTGAAAGTCTAAAGTGTCAAAATAATAATTTTGTTGCACGTTCCATTCATCATCGCGCACCGCAAACGCCGTCGTTAAACGAGCAAATTCTTCAGCGGTCAACAGATTTTTAAATTCAATTTCAAGTTCCTGTTTCATCTCTTTTCTCCTTCACACCATTCTACTTTTTATTATCAACATGTATGAGAAAAAGTGCAACTAGTGAACATCGGTAGGTGAAATGTGGTAAAATAAAGGCGGACATCATAGATGGACGGAGGAAAGAACATGAAAATATATGTACATTCAGCTGAAAGAAAAGAAAACGGATGGAATATGTCATGTGACGAAACGCTTCAAGGCTTGAAGCCAAAACGGCATATGCTTGTCGATTCCGACGCGTGTGCGTTCGTATACATATTAGAAGCAAGCGATGCATTTATTTATGTTGTGATGCCAAAAGCGGTGTGGGGAGCGTTAAAGGAAGCACTTGCGACAAACGAGCCGATCTTTCTCGTTGGGCGTGATGCCACGCTTGAATTAGAAGGCATTCATGAAGAAGTGGCATATTTAATTGATAATATTAAAGGAAATGCAAACTACGGTGAAGAAATGGAACAGGCGGTAACGGCATTTTTCGCGTAAGTAGGTGGTTTCATGGAGAAACATTGGGAATTTTTTTTAGCTCCGTACAAACAGGCGGTAGAGGAGTTGAAAGTCAAGTTAAAAGGGATGCGCGCCCAATTTGAAATGCAAGGGGTGCACTCTCCGATTGAATTTGTGACAGGAAGAGTGAAACCCATTGCAAGCATTTTAGATAAAGCGCAAAAGAAAAATATTCCGCTCGATCAACTAGAAGAACAAATGCAAGACATTGCAGGCTTGCGCATGATGTGTCAGTTCGTTGATGACATTAAAACGGTCGTTCAACTGCTTCGGCAACGAAACGATTTTACAATTGTCGAAGAGCGGGATTATATTACGCAAAAAAAAGAGAGCGGCTATCGTTCGTATCATGTCGTCATTCGTTATCCGGTACAAATGATTTATGGTGAAAAAAACATTTTAGTCGAAATTCAAATTCGCACGCTTGCGATGAACTTTTGGGCGACGATTGAACATTCGTTAAACTATAAGTATAGCGGCAAGTTTCCGGAAGATATTAAGCAACGATTGCAGCGGGCAGCGGAAGCCGCGTATTTGTTAGATGAAGAAATGTCAAAAATTCGCTTTGAAATTCAAGAGGCGCAAGCAGCGTTTTCGCGCAAGCAAGAGTTAAAAGATAACGAGGAGTGAGGGCGCGTGAAATTTGCGGTCATATCAAAAGGGGATGCGATATCAAACGAATGTATGTATAAAATTCGTACATATTTAACCGATTTTCGTTTAACGTATGATGAAGATGAGCCAGATATCGTCATTTCTGTCGGAGGGGATGGGACGTTATTGTATGCGTTTCATCGTTATCGCAGCCGGCTGGAACAGACGGCGTTTGTCGGCGTGCATACAGGGCATTTAGGATTTTATGCCGATTGGGTGCCTGATGAAATTGAAAAGCTCGTCATTGCGATTGCGAAAACGCCATATCAAATCGTCGAATATCCGCTTTTAGAAGTGACAATTCGATATGTGCGCGGCGGGCGTGAAACAAAATATTTAGCGCTCAATGAATGTACGGTGAAAAGCGTCAGCGGCACGCTTGTGATGGATGTCGAAATTCGTGGCGATTTATTTGAGACGTTTCGAGGGGATGGATTATGTATTTCGACGCCATCGGGAAGCACCGCATACAATAAAGCGCTCGGCGGGGCGATTTTACATCCGTCGTTAGAGGCGATTCAAGTGGCGGAAATGGCGTCCATTAACAACCGCGTGTTTCGTACGATCGGTTCGCCGCTTATTTTGCCTGCGCATCATACGTGTATGTTAAAGCCGGTCAATGACGTCGATTTCCAAATTACGATCGATCATTTATCGCTATTGCATAAAGATGTCAAGTCGATTCAATGCCGCGTCGCTGATGAAAAAATTCGTTTTGCTCGCTTCCGTCCGTTTCCGTTTTGGAAGCGCGTGCGCGAATCATTTATTCAATAGAAAGGGATTTGTATGTTTCAACTTCGTTGGATCGTCACCATGCAACAAGATGGGATGCTCGTTCGTGAATTTTTAAAAGAAAAGCATATTTCAAAAACGGCGTTAACGGATATTAAATTTAAAGGTGGGAACATCGAAGTGAACGGTACACCGGTTACCGTTCGCTACGTGCTGAAAGAAGGCGATGAAGTGTGCGTGTCGTTTCCACCGGAACAAAAAAGTGCGGACATGGCAGCAGAACCGATTCCGCTTTCGATTGTGTACGAGGACGATTACGTCATCGTTCTTGACAAGCCGCCGCATATGTCGACGATTCCGTCGCGTGAACATCCGAATGGAACGATCGCCAATGCGCTATTGTTTCATTACGAAAAGCAACAGTTACAACCGACCGTTCATATCGTCACAAGGCTTGACCGCGATACATCAGGACTTGTGCTTGTCGCGAAGCATCGCCATGTGCATCATTTACTTAGCGAACAACAAAAACAAGGAAAAGTGAAACGGCGCTATGAAGCGGTTTGCCACGGCTATGTCACCCCGCTCGTTGGAACGATCGATGCTCCGATTGGACGAAAAGGGGATAGCATCATCGAGCGGCAAGTGCGGCCAGACGGTCAGCGGGCGGTGACGCATTATGAAGTATTGCAACAGAAAAATGAGATGACGCACGTGTCGATTCAATTAGAAACGGGGCGCACGCATCAAATTCGCGTCCATTTTTCTCATATCGGTCATCCGCTCGTTGGCGATGATTTGTATGGCGGCTCGCGCGCACAAATCGATCGCCAAGCGTTACATAGTTGCGAGCTGACGTTTTTTCATCCGTTTGTTGCACGCATGATGACGTTTCATTCGCCGCTTCCTGACGACATCGCCCGTTTGCTTTAGTCAAACGGGCGAAATTTTTCTGCGACATATGGCATCGTTGACGGGACGGAGACGGTTTCCATTTCCGGATAGCGAAGCGCCGTTAATCGTCCGCCGAATACGCAGCCGGTGTCGATGTTGACTGTACGATTTAGCCAGCGCGGCTCTTTCACTGGCGTATGTCCGTATACGATGAGCGCATCGCCGCGATAATGTTTTGCCCAATCTCGTCGCACAGGGGAGCCGTCTGGATGTTTTTCGCCTGTAATGTCGCCGTATAAGACGAACGTTTTTACTTTTTGATGAAATTGCCCAATGTAATCGGCGCGAATGCCAGCATGGGCGATCACAAGTTTTCCATCGTCTAAGACGGCATAAAGCGGCGCGTTTTCGTACAGTTTCATAAATTGCGTACGAATGCGCGTTTTCGTTTGCTCATCGGCTTGTTCCCATTCGGCAACCGTCGTTTCCAGTCCGTGTGTAATTTGCACGTTTCGACCGAGAAAAAAGCGGTATAGTTTGTCGCAATGATTGCCCGGCACGTACACCGCTTTGTTTTGTTGAACGAGCGAAACGACCGTATCAATGACTCGCAATGACTCGGGACCGCGATCGGCTAAATCGCCGACGAATGCAAGCTTTCGCCCGTTTGGATGAATCGGTATATCGTGTTCCCAAACGTAGCCAAGCTTTTTTGTTAGTAACGTCAATTCATGAAAACAACCGTGAATATCGCCAATAATGTCGTATATCATTTATTGATCTTCCTTTAAAAAATGTTTGCTATTCATTATGTACAAAAAATCCCCAGGGCAATACGCACTGGGGACTACTCATTTGCTATTTTGCCAAAAGATTTTTGGATCATATTCCGTAATTGTCATTTTGTCGTTATAAATACTTACTTGAATAAGTCGATGATCTTTACTAAATACATAGCGATTTTCGCCTATTTTTTTAATCGCTTCTTCATCTTTCCAGCCTTCATTCACAATTATCTGATAGAAAGGATGAGATGGTATTAAGTCAGGTGACATAGGTTCTTTTAATTGGAACATAGCTTGTTCGATAAAGACAGGATGTACCTTGCTTTTATCGCTATCTATTTTTATAACTTTTGCTCCTTCAGGAATTGGAAACCCATTGTACATAGGAATTTCTTTATTATTGCATCCTATCAACAAGCCTAACAAGATGAATAACAATATACACTTCTTCAATGTTTTCTCCTCACTTTAAACTGGACTAATTAGAATACCAGTAATCATTTGTTTGAATAAAGTAATGTTTTGCTGACGGATTGACTGATTTCCAAGGGCGGTTATAGTCACTTGGAGTATGTTGAGCAGTCAAAGGTTCTCCGTTGCTATCATAATTCACTACAATAGAAAGGTGATCGAAATAACCATCGTTGTCAAAGTCATATCCAACAAGACTACCTATTTTCAAATCTTTTACATTACTTATATAATAAGCACCTAATCCACCAGCATCATCGTTCCTTCTTGCATAATATACATAGTCATGAGCAACAGACCAACTTGTAGTGTTTTGAGTACCTTGATACCACCAACGCAAATCACCCCACCAATCCATATTTACCCCACCACCACGGTTAATTGCTTGTGAAACAAAATTTGTGCAGTTGTTTGCAAAGACTCTAAAGTCAGGGTTATTTTTGTTATACCAATTGTATGCATATGATTTAGCTCCTGATCGATTGTACAAATGTTGCGTGGACATTATACTTATATCGTTAGTTGTTTTAACAGCAGCAGTGTACTGTTTAGCCATCTCTTCGATTGTAGGTAAATTGTGATTTGGAGATTGTTCACCGGAGTAGTCCATTTCATCCTCGAATTTGTAGTCAACTAGTGAATATGAATCGCTTCTTTTGTTTTCGTTAAAAGAGAAAACAAACTCATGTGTTCTTGTCTCTAGCCATGGATGTTCCTCCATCTGTTTTTTATTTTTGTACTGATAGTATTTAGCTACCTCCACACGTAAGCTCAATTTGATTGCTTCATTCATTTTATCTATTTGTATATCATCTACGTTTAAAATTTCTATTTTCTTGTAGGATGCACCTAGTTCGTTCATATAATTTTTATCTCTCGTTATAATATTTTCTAATCTCAATTGCGACTTAGTGTTTTTCAGTTGAAGTATTTCACTTTCTTCTTGTTGTTGAGGAATGAGAGAGTTGTATCTCTTTTCAATAACTTTTAAAGCTTCTTAAACAATTTTATTTTTCTCTTGCTCGCTTATATTGTTATGGGCTGAAGTGGTGGAAAAAGGAAGTAGAAAAAAGAAAAACAAAACAGAAAGAGTTGAGATGAAAATATTTCTCATATAGAAACCTCCTTTTTAAAAAGAAAATTTTATAAATCAAGAATAATTTTAACATGTAAGTGAAAATTATTTCAACAGGACCTGTTTACCAAAATTATAGTAGCACGTCGTATATGTGAGAGGGAGCGACATGTGAAAAACAGCAGGGGAGGTGACAAAGTCTAACCTCCCCTATTGTTCTGCAGAAAACATAAATTTTTGTGTGCGCGAACGGACGTTTAAGACAAGCCCAATGGCGAGCATGTACGTCGCAAGCGAGCTTCCTCCGTAGCTGACGAACGGAAGCGGAAGGCCGGTAATCGGTAGTAAGCCGATCGTCATGCCGACGTTTTGAAATACTTGGAACGTAATCATGCCGATGACGCCCGCGCATAAGTAGCTGCCAAACGGATCGTGGCACTCTAACGCAATTTGAATCATGCGGTAAATTAATAAGAAAAAGAGCGAAACGACGATGCTTGCCCCGATAAAGCCAAATTGTTCCCCGATAATGCTAAAAATAAAGTCGGTATGCGACTCTGGTAAATAGACGTCTAAATTTTTATATCCTTTTCCGTATAATTCCCCTGAGCCGATCGCAAGCAACGATTTAATGAGCTGGAATCCTTGATCGCTTGAATATTCGTACGGATTGAGCCAGCCGTAAAAACGGTTTAATTGGTATTGTTGAATTTTTAATACATCTGGGAAATATAAAAACGCCACGATAAACGATGTTACTCCCACAACGGCGAGACCAGCAATGGCTGCGATGATGCGCAAGCGAATGCCGGAGACGAGAATGAGCGAGCCAGCAATCGCCATAAACACCATCGACATGCCCATATCAGGCTGACGAGCAAGTAAAAAAAGCGGCGGCAATAGCGACAGCGCGATTTTTCCGAGCAATTTCAAGTCGTCTTGCAACGTCGGTTCGTGGTATTTTTCCCGATGGTTGACGATGATGCGGCTCATGACGATAATCATAAAAATTTTCATGAGCTCAGATGGCTGAAAGTTTCCGCCCGGAAGGCTGTACCAGCTCGTTGCCCCTTTAATCGTTAATGTACCCGGGACGTTGAATTCTAATCCAAGCAAAAGAATCATCCCGAACCCATATAAATACCAAGCAATTTTAAATAGACGGTCGTAATCGACAAGCATCGTCACCGCAATGACGACGGCACCGACGCCGTACCACATGAGCTGTTTTTGCGCAAAGTTAATATGTTGCAATTTGGCAGGGAGCGTCTCGCGCGCACTTTCAATGGCGATGGCGCTCACGATCGCAATTAAAAATAAAATAAATAGTAAATGATAATCTATTTTTGATTGAACAGTTTTTTCGTTTTCCATCACAGTTCCCCCTGCTTTTTTCGTGCATTATCATTTTACATCGTCGCTTGCAAGTTGGCAAAGATTCGCGCATAATAAAAAAAGCGATTTTTGTCGAGAGGAGGGAAAACATGTTAGTACAAGCATTACGGGATGAAAAAATGGAAGAGTTTCGAAAACAGTTTTTAAAACTTCATCCGTACGATCGGGCGAAGTTTTATGTCGAACAAAGTCCCGAAGTGAGAAAGCGCATGTACGAATATTTGTCGCCAGCAGAAATGGCGGAAATTTTTGACCATCTCGACATTGAAGAAGATGAGTATAAAATTTATTTATCGGAAATGGATCCGTTGTTTGTGGCGCAAATGCTTGCGCACATGTATGCTGACAATGCGGCGGACGTATTGAATGAACTAGATAAAAACGAAGTAGCGAATTATTTAACGATTATGGACGATGAAGCGGCGAAAGATATTCAAGGGTTGCTTCATTATAAAGAATATACGGCCGGAAGCATTATGACAACGGAATATATCGCCATTCATGCCAATCAAACGGTGCGTTCGGCGATGCAAATTTTAAAAAGAGAAGCAGCGAATGCGGAAACGATTTATTATTTGTACGTCGTCAACGAACAACGGCAGCTCGTTGGGGTATTGTCGCTAAGGGAACTGTTGACATCGGATGACGATGCGATGATTCATGATGTCATGAACGATCAAGTCGTTTCTGTGCTCGTTGATGAAGACCAAGAAGATGTGGCGCGTAAAATGCAAAACTACGATTTTTTAGCGCTTCCTGTTGTCGATGCGAACAATCATTTACTTGGGATTATTACTGTTGACGACATTGTCGACGTCATTTCTGAAGAAGCGACAGACGACTATTCAAAACTGGCAGGGGTTCCTGATGTCGATATTCAATACACCCCGTTCGAAGCGGCAAAAAAGCGGCTGCCATGGCTGATTATTCTGTTGTTTTTAGGGATGATGACCGCGAATTTAATTAGCCGTTTTGAAGACACATTGCAAAAAGTCGCCATTTTAGCTGTGTTTATTCCGCTTATTGCAGGAATGTCTGGAAATACAGGGACGCAATCATTGGCGGTAGCGGTGCGTCGCTTGGCGATGGGGGATTTAGAAAAAGAAGGAAAATGGCGTATGCTTGCGCGCGAGGCGATAACGGGGCTTTTAATTGGCTTGTCTTGTGGCGTCGTCATTACAATTGTTGTGTACGTATGGAAGCAGCAGTTTTTCTTAGGTGTGCTCGTTGGATTGGCGTTGTTTGCGACATTAACCGTGGCGACAGTCGCTGGTGCGCTCATTCCGCTTGCGATGCATAAGCTGCGCATCGACCCGGCCGTTGCTTCTGGTCCGTTTATTACGACAATTAACGATTTAATTAGCATTCTCATTTATTTTGGCTTAGCGACAATGTTTATGGATTATTTATTATAAATTCCCTATTTGAAAGTAGGGAATTTTTTGTTATAATCATATTAATACTAGGTTCTAATAACAAATCATAATTTAAGGGGATGAACGAATATGCAATTATCGTTACAAGGGAAAACGTACGTCATTATGGGTGTGGCAAATAAACGAAGCATCGCTTGGGGCATTGCGCGTGCGCTTCATGCAGCAGGGGCGCGATTAATTTTTACATATGCTGGCGAGCGATTTGAAAATGAGGTAAAAAAATTAGTCGCAACGTTAGAAGATGAAACAGCGCTTGTATTGCCTTGCGATGTGACGAAAGATGAAGAAATTGCCTCATGCTTTGCGCAAATCAAAGAGCAAGTGGGTGTCATTCACGGTGTGGCGCATTGTATCGCATTTGCGAATAAAGAGCATTTAGAAGGCGAGTATATGAACGTCGATCGCGAAGGATTTTTACTTGCGCACAACATTAGCGCCTATTCGTTAACAGCTGTGGCGAAAGCGGCGAAAGAGCTAATGACAGAAGGCGGCAGCATCGTCACGTTAACATATTTAGGCGGCGAGCGCGTCGTGCAAAACTATAACGTCATGGGTGTCGCAAAAGCGTCGTTAGAAGCGAGCGTGAAATATTTAGCGAACGACTTAGGAAAATACGGCATTCGCGTCAACGCCATTTCGGCAGGTCCAATTCGCACGTTATCTGCCAAAGGTGTCGGCGACTTCAACTCCATTTTAAAAGAAATTGAAGAACGCGCACCACTGCGCCGCACGACGACACAAGAAGAAGTTGGCGATACAGCATTGTTTTTATTTAGCGACTTATCGCGCGGCGTGACAGGCGAAATTATCCACGTTGACTCTGGCTACCATATTTTAGCGCGCTAATCAAAAAGCTGTTTGGCATTTGCCGAACAGCTTTTTTTAGTAAAGGTAACATGTTGTTACTGTTTTAAAGTGGTTGTTACATTTTTTAGATTTTGTTCTTCGTTTTTCCATATTTCTTTATTTTTATAACTGATTAAACCGCTTATGATATAACATAATGCAGATGTATAAAATGCAGAGGTAATACCGTACGTATCCGCTATAAAACTTAATAGTAATGTAGACACTCCAAATGTAATCGTGCTGATTACTCCTTGAACCGCAAACACATTAGGCAGTAAATGTGGCTCTGTATTTTTTTGCAGAATTGTTTGTAGGGATACGAATCTAAATTGTTCTGTTATCCCATATATCATAGACCAAAATAAAGATAACCATGCGTATTGTTCATTTCCAAATAGAAAAGTTACAGTTGCTATAATAAATGGAGTGGATAGTACAATCGTTTGCTGGCTAGCTTCGATGAATTTATTAAATTTTATGATTAAAAACCCACCTATAACCATTCCACCGAAGAAAATAGAATTAATATACCCCCACCATTCCTCTCCTAAATGCAATTGCTCTTTGACGTATACATAAAGTATTGCTGAAATCCAAACACCATTCCCGACTCCCTCAAACAAAGTCATAAAACTTATAGATTTGGAATGTTGATTTGTGAATGTATATTTCCATCCTATGCTCATAGATGATGGAACTTTCTTTGTACCTTTTCGATTAACATTTTCTCGCTTACTTGTTTCTTCTATGTTGAGAAGGAACATAAAAAAGCATGAAATCATGTAAAGCAACAAAGTCATGTTGATCAAAAAAGCTGGAGATAGAAAGGCTATGATTAAACTACCAATAGGCCATGCGCTTAGCTTGATAAATTGATCTAACGTGTTTAACATACTGTTTGCTTTTAAAATTTCTTCCCTCTTAACTACTAAAGGGATTAACGAGCTTTTAATAGGGTTACTTATCCCATCAAAAAAACTAATGCATAATACAACCGTGTAAATGAGCCAAACATTACTTACTATATTCATGTTTATATAAATACATAAAATCATTAATAATATTGTTTTAAACATTTGCCCATAAGCTAATATAATCTTCAATTTAAATTTTTCGAAAAAAATAGGAGCAATTATCCCACTAATAGAAAGCGACAATGTAACTAAAAATGTAACGAATGCTGTAGCCATGCTTTTTGATGTTAGATGGTAAAGATACGTGATTAATGAAACGATATAAAAGACATCGCCAAAATTAGCAAAAGATTGACCTATCCAAAAGAAATGAAACATCTTATTTCTCATTGAATTTCCTCTTTTCTATACTGTAGATGAGCATTTTTCATTACAATAATTTCCATAGTTAAAGAAACAAACAGGGAACCCCTTAGGCGACATGGAGCTGTTTTTTGATCACATCAATGGGAATCTCTTGCTTCGCGGCGTTATAAATGAACTCGACGACGCTGTGTCCTTTCCGCGATCGAAGAAGCTCCAATCCGGTGGAGAGGTCTTGCTGGGATTCCGCTATGCTGTACACGCAGGCCAAGAGCACCACCGCCCAATACCGTTTCACCGCCCGAATGTGGCGAACGCGGTATCCATCCAGCTTCAGTTGATCTTTCGCCTGCCGGAAAAAGCATTCGATTGTCCAACGCTGGGCATAGTAACGCAAGATGTCTTCGTCCCCGAGCTCCCGGTCGGTGCTCAAGACGCAATGGAGATGTTCCGATGTCATCGGCTGATCCGCCTTCCAAGCCAGCAGCACCACCGCGTCATCGAGGCCATGGATCGCCCCCTCATAGCGATACACGCGGTAACGCTCCTTCCCCACCGTGACGAGGCGGGTGTCTTGGGGCTCGATATAGCGGGCGAACTGCTTCGCTTGGATTGCAATGCCGTTCGGATCAAGAATCCGATTCGTCTTGAGCATCGCGATGACATGAAATCCCTTGCTCAAGCAGGCTTCGATGAGCGTTTTGGACGGGTACCACGAATCCATGAGCACATACACCGGCCGATCCGGTTCCACCTTGAGTGAGGAAAGCATCTCGATCGCCAGGTCGATTTTGCTCCTTCCCGCCTTCTTGTCATACAGGCGGAACGCGAACGGAAACGCCTGCGTGAAGGTGTGCACCATCAGCCAAACGAGCGAATGCCCCCAGACCGATTGATGATCTTTGTGAGAGAAATGCCAACCACACCCTTGAATGGCGTGCGTTGCCCGTGACGAAGGCTTCGTTTTTTGGCAAATGGTATCATCAATCGAAACAAAAAGGGGTTGATTCTCCCGTTTGGCGATTCGCTTGATGCGATGAAGGATCCATTGCTGGAGTTTGCGAAGCAACGTCTCTTCATCCCAAGGGCTTTTCGTGAAAAAATGGCTGAGCGTTGTTCGATGATTAGGATGAAAACGCCAGTGATGGAGATCTGTCAGCGTTCCCGAGAATCCCTTGGTGGTCAAGGCATCGACGATATGAACGAGATGCTTCAGAACCGGCTTCGAGAAATGCAATGCCAATCCCAATGCGAAGAAAAACTTGTGGATTCCTTGATGATGTGCTAATCTATTCATGAGACATGAACCTCCTTGTGAATGGTTGGTTAGCACATCTATTTTAACCAAGGAGTCGGGTTCATGTTTCCTTTTTTGTTTGGTTGTCAATTTATGTTAGTGAATTTGCTCATCTACAGTTCTATATATTTTTTGTAATCATGTTCTATTGCTTATTATGAATTCACATTGTTTGACACCTCTAAATTCTTATTTTCAGAAATAAAAAAACTGGCTCTTCACCACAAGTTGTACTTGATCATTTAAGATCGGTGTGCATAGAGAAAATAGAGGGGACAAAAAATGCGAATTTTCCTGTATGGTAAAGGTGACCAAACCAAACCATTGGAGGAAAATTCGCATGTACTCTCAGTTTATCAAAGAACTCATCGATTTACCAGATGTTTTGATTCAAAAGGTGCGAAAAGAAGAAGAACATTGGATTTTCGAACTTTCTCTGCCCGAACAATGCCCGTTATGTCCTGTCTGCTTGAAGCGCACGATCAAAATGACATGCAAAAAGAAGCAATGGATGCATGGCTATGCTCAGCGAATCGGAATTTTTTGGATTGAACTCCCTGTCGAGCGCAGACGTTGTGGTACGTGTGGCATGACATTCAGCACGTCTTATCCAGCGATCTCTCCTCGAAGTGTAGCGACGGATGCTTTTCAGCAATGGGTCGCGCAATCTTGTATCGGAACATCCATTCAGGCAGTGGCTCGGATGCTCAAGCTTCCTTACACGACGGTGGAACGTTGGTTTTATATCCATGCCCCATCCTTCCTATCAAATGACATCCAACCAAAGGCGGTTTGTGTCGATGAGTTCGCTTTTCGAAAAGGGCATGACTACGGAGTGGCGGTCATGGATGCCGAAACAGGTGAAGTGTATGCCATTGAAACAGGAAAGAACGAGGAAGCCATTGGACGTGCGTTGGCTCATGTGTCTCGTTCTGTTCAGTTTGTCGTGAGCGATTTAACTCCAGCGATGAAAAAATCCATTCAAGGGGTTTGTCCAGAGGCGACACACGTGGTCGATTATTTCCATGTCATTCAGCTGTTTACAGATGCTTTAGAGCGTTGTCGCAAATATGTAGACAAATGGGGCTACAAACGCGAAAATGTTCGTTACGTTTGTCGTTTATTGAGCCAATGTCCAGAGAAGCTGATGGAGGAAGAACGTCAAATTGTACGAGAATGGTGTAAGGAAAGTGATGACTTAAAGTCTGTCTACCGATCGTTTCAACATTTTCGCTATGTGTCCAAAAGCAAAGACGAACAACAGGCGAAACGACGTTTGGAGGCTTGGATGCATCGGTATTCGTTTTGTCCTTGTTCGGTTGTGCGTGCCATCGCAAAATCACTCGTCAAACGAACAGACGAAATCATATCGTGCATGTTATCGCCTTATTCGAATGGGAAAATGGAGGGAACGAATAACAAGATTAAGCTGATCAAACGTCGGGGATACGGATACAGAAATATCCAACGTTTTGCATTGCGGGTTCGGTTAGAAACAGCTACCATACTTTAATGGCTGGTGCAAGTACATCTTTTGGTGATGAACCAAAAAACTTTATTTTTTGTTTTTTTTTGCTAATATTCAAATATGATGGTTTTGTTAAAATTTATATTAGAGAAGGAGGTGTTTTAAAGTGGCACCCATGTCAAGGACACTATAAAAAAAGAGATTAAGCAGCTAGAAGATGATTCCTATATTGAATAGGGGTCATCTTTTTTAAATTCCACTGATAGCGGTAATTGTTATAGTAAACCATGTAATGATTAATTTTTGACTTCAATTCCTTCAATGTTCTTGCCGATTGATAATCCACTTCATCCTTAAGGTGGCCAAAGAATGATTCTTGAGGGGCATTATCCCAACAGTTGCCTCTTCGTGACATAGACTGGCCCAGGCCATACTCCTTTAAAAGCTTCTGGTAACGTGGGCTCGTATAGTGGCTTCCCTGATCCGAGTGGATAAAAGCCTCTTCATGGAGAGTAATTTTCTTATTGTTCATCAATTGATGGATCGTCTGGGTGGCGATGTCCAAGGTGATGCGATCAGACACATGGTAAGCCAGGATTTCATTGGTGGAGGCGTCTTTTACGGTCGACAAATAAGCCATACAATTCCCGTTATATGGAAGATAAGTGATATCCGTAAGTAGTACTTTCCCGGGGATTCCCTGCTTGAATTCCCTGTTTAATTTGTTCGGGACAACCTGATGCTCCTTCGTTGCTTTAGCGATCTTTTTATAAGGGTTAGGCTTTCGGTGAGGACAGACGATTCCGTATTTCCTCATGATCCTCTGGATCTTTTTACGGCTGAAGATCATATCAAACTCATTCTCCAATATCATTTTGATGGAGCGTGAACCTTTCTTATATCCCCGCCGGTCAAAGGCCTTTAAGATGATTTCCTTCGCTTCAAGGTCCAATTTCTCCCGTGCTTCCCGGACAGAGGAAGCCTTCAGGTAGCTGTAATATCCCGACCGTGAGACATCCAGAAGGTCACAAAAATACCTGGTCATCCCCTTGAATCCATTCTGTTCAATGGTCTCCTGTATCAATTGGTACGCTTTATTCGGATTGAGATTTTCGCTTGCGTTTAGCAGCCTCCTTTCGGTCAATTCTAGCTTTTTTAACAGCTCCACCTGTCCTTCCAACAGTTCAATTCTGGCCCTTTGCCTTTCAATCACTTCGGACTGTGTAAGCTCACGCTTTAAGGGTCTCCCAGAAGCCGTTTTCCTTGAATCTGTAATCCCTATCAGGCCATTCTTTTCATAGGCTTTTTTCCATCTATGGGCTGACTGTTCCATTCGTTTTATGCCGATAACGTCCACATCAAAGCCGTTTTCCTCAAAGATCTGACGAGGGAATTTGCCAGCTTGGTATTCATCTATAAATCTATTTTTAAAATCGTCAGTATAGGTAATAGACCTTTCGCTGACACGTTGTACATTTGGATTTTTTTGAAGTATGTTTATCTCTTTAGATGAAAAAGTTATTTTACTCATATTGTCCCCTACCCCCCCCCATATTCTGAAATTCAAGTATATAAAAATACCTGTAGGTTGAACACTCTTTTTTTCGAGTGTCCTACCTACAGGTACCATTTTATTTATATAATCTAATTTTACCTTATTTTATATTTTTTTGAATAAATCGAAATTAAAGTCGTAGTCACTGGGAAGCTAATTTCATTGTAACTATTCAGCCACATCATAAAGTGAGCTGAATATTTTTTGCTTTTCCTGTCGCTTTTCCTGTCTATGATGTGAATATTGATAGACAAGGAGGTGAATCGCATGTTGACGGTACAACAAGCTGTATTCACGGTTGAGAGCTTAATGGGCAAAGTCCAACAACAAAAGCAGCTCATTCATCAACTCATTCAAGAAAATGAACATTTGCGTCAAGAAAACAAACAGCTACGCAAAGAAAATGAACAACTGAAGTATCGCGTTCAAGAGCTGGAAGCACGCACGAAAAAAAAAAGCTCTAATAGCCATCTGCCCCCATCTTCTGACCGTTTTGAGAAAAAGCGCTCCTCTCGTGAACCGTCTGGCAAAAAGCCTGGCGGGCAAGAGGGACATGAGGGAACGACGCTCCGTCAAGTGGAACATCCACATCATCGTGTCGTCCATCGCGTACATACGTGTCAAGGATGTGGGGCTTCTTTGCGTGACGTAAAACCGTTCAAAGTCGATGTCCGTCAAGTGTTTGATCTGCCTCCCGTGTCGATTGAAGTGACACAACATGAGCGTGAAGTGAAATCATGTCCGCATTGTCGATGCGTGCAACAAGCGGAGTTTCCACCACATGTCACGAATCATGTGCAATATGGTCCACGGCTCACGGCACTTGTCGTGTATTTGTACAACATACAAATGATTCCATATCAACGTTTACGTGACATGATGGAAGAGCTATATCAACATCCGATCAGCACAGGAACACTTGTCAATATGGTCAAACGAGGACGCGAAGCACTCGAGCCAAACATGGACATCATCGAGGAAGCATTGCTTTCATCGGACATCTTGCATGTCGATGAAACGAGCTTGCGGATCGATAGCAAACAGGCCTGGGTTCATGTCGCCTGTACATCCGCATATACATACTTAGTTCCTCATGCTTCTCGTGGAAAGAAAGCAACCGATGAAATCGGGATTCTTCCACGATATAAAGGAACGATGATGCATGATGCATTCGGTACGTACCCGAGATACACCGAAGCCACGCATGCCCTTTGTCATGCCCATCATTTACGTGACTTGAAAGGGTTCATCGAACAAGGGCATACATGGGCAGAACGGATGATCGCGTTTCTATTATCCGCCAAACAAGTGGTCGAACAACATGGTGGTTTTCTTCCTGAAGAAGAAGCGAAACGTTGGGAGCGCGTGTATGATCGCATACTCGCGAAAGCGCAACATCGGTTGGAAGGGATGACACCGTTGCCAAAAAAAGCGCTCTCCTTCGTTCGGCGACTTCAAAAACGGAAGGAAGAAGCGCTGCGCTTTTTGCGTGAAGCTCACGTTCCCTTTGACAACAACCAAGCCGAACGAGATCTTCGCATGGTCAAAGTCAAAGAGAACATCTCGGGTACATTTCGTCAAGAAACGTTCGCGCAGTCGTTTTGCATCGCAAGAAGCATCGTTTCCACACTCACGAAACACGAAAAAAACGTGTGGGACTCGTTGTGTCTTCTGTTGACAGGCGAAACGATAGATCGAGTTCTTTCCGCTACGTAGGGCATTTTCTATGACCGAAATGCCCTATTTGTGCTGGGCTACTTTACACACTAGCATTCGGATGAATAGTTACTCGAAAATAATGTATAACCGACAAGATATTATTATAAATGATCAAAATATTTTATTTTTCATAAAATTTTATATTGACAAAATTATATATATATATATATAATTACTAATGTATTTAATTTTTGGAGAGAGGAGGAAAAACATGCAGGTAAAAGTAATTAAGAAATCTGGTAAAAAACTTGCTAAGGAAACTTGTTATGACTGGTAAGTTAAATCACCGTGACTAGTGACTTCACTTAGTCACGGTTCCCTTTTACTTGCATGTGCACTAGATGTATATTCATTCTAAAGATGAGATTTTTAGAAAAATTGTTGTTCAGTCTCTTGATCGATTTATGATTGCATTTAAACAGTATTTATCTAAAAATGTTGAACTTCCTCGCAATGTCCAAGTCGATATACTTCGTATTTACTTTGAAAGAGGCTGTTCGTTTTCTTTCTTTTTCTTCTTAGAAGTTGTTAAGTATGCTTATCAAAATGATATGAATGATATGGCGGAATCACTTTTAGAAACAGTAGTTAGCCACTTCGGAGAGTTTAATTATGGGGTGTTGGTAAAGTCTAAAAATGGTTACGAGCTATATGTTTCTGAAATAGGTAGAGATGCTTCTGTTTTTCTTTTTCATGACAAGCTACAGTTCGAAAAATTCAAAGAACAAAAAAAGGGAATTATATATTATGAGATATGTTAAAGAAAACTATATCCTCGTTTTTTTATATTTTTTCCTAATTTTAGCTTCAGGTATGGCTTATTCCTATACTATTACTAGAATTGTATCGATTTCTAGTCTATCTCCTTTTTTAGTTATAATTATAAATTCACTGATTAGCGTCTTTATTGTTATTGATTTTTTATTTATAAGAAAAATTTCGACTTTACACTTCAAGATTATTAGTTTGATCACAAGCTTTTTTTTATTGATATTATTCCTTTTATCATACGTTTTAAAAGATGAGGTAGTCATTTTATTGGTCACATATGCAGTTTTATTTTTCTCCTCTTCATATGTAGGAAGAAGTTTGGAAGAAAAAATTCTTGAAAATGATAAACGTTTGTTTGGTGGCATGGTTAAAATAAGTGTAGTTGGGAATTTAGCTAAACTTGTAGGATTTGGATTAGGAGTGTTCATCTTTAGTATTCCGTTGAGGATATATATGTTCTCATCATTATTTTTGTTTATTGCAATTGCGAGTATAAATGTCCAACATAATTTTTCAACTAATAAAGCTGTTATCTTATCTCGAAAAAAAGTAGATAGTATATCTTTGTTAATATTTATGGGGATTATATCATCCATCCCAATTCTTTGGATTCCATCTCTAGTAGAAAGATTTGATCAAGAAGGGATGATAAGGTTATCTTTCATCCCATTTGTGTTACCAGGAATAATGAATGTTTTATTTTTAAGATATCTCAAAGCCAAGGGGTATAATAGACATATTCCTCTTTTTTATTTTGTGCTAACCGTATTTTTTATGGTGATATACTTCACCGATACCCCTCTCATTTTTCAAGCTGTAGTACTAAGCACGATCATCACTTTAGGTGTAGCGATAAATGTTCATATCAATACGATTTTTATTCACAAAAATAAAAAAAGAGATAAAAGAGAGTTAATGCAAATAATTAAAGTAGTCATATCGATTTCCACATTATTATTTAGTTTTTTAGGTATGTATATTTATTTTATCGTCCACCTTATGTTATTAATAAGTGCTATTTTAAGTTTGATTGTTTTTGTATCTTTTGAACGTATGAAAGTGAATGAATGAGGAATGCTACAACAGCTCTAGCTAAAAACAAGCTAAACTTCCTAGTTTACATAATTCACAAAAGAAGGAAGGGGTTGTCAATAGTGATAAAGATAGGAATATGCTATAGAGATTCTATTCATGAGGAGTTTATTGATAAATTAATTGAATATGTAGATTTTCTCGAATTAATGCCTGATATAACTGGATACAAGGAAACGAAGAGATTATTGAAAATTTGTAAGGATAAAAATATAGATATAGGTATACATTGTCTAAAATCTTCCTTAGGATCGAAGGAAGGAATATACAGACCGGCAATTGAACAATATGCTTTTTATAGTGAGTATGTAGAAGCAGCATATTACTCAGACCATGTCGCCTACTCTCACATGCATGACGTTTATTTATCAAAAGTTTTTCCGGTAGAGTATGATATGGAAAATATACTCATCATGAGAAGGAATTTGGAAATTGTATCAAGCTTTTTTTCTAATCAAATACTCCTAGAGAATATTACACAAAATAAATTATCTAACAAAGGTCAATTAAACGAGGGGAGATTTTTTAGAGAATTGCTGAAGAATGCAAACTCTCGTATAAAAATTTTGTTCGATGTTACAAATGCTTATGTAACAGCCTTAAATAATAACTATGCTTTTGAAGAATATGTTTCAGAATATCCTTTTGAAAAAATCGAGTGCATTCATGTATCTGGATTCGAGAGGGACAATGAGGGGGTGTTGAGAGATACACATTCCAATTCCCTTAATGAAGAGATTTTAATATCAACAGAGTGGATATTGCAACGCACTAATCCAAAGTACATACTTGTAGAAAGGGATTTTAATGTTCAATGTATAGATGATGTGTTAGAGGACATTTATAAACTGAGACGTATCGTTCATAAGAGATGAGTAACTTGTAAATTTGATATGGATCTCCTTAGCATTCCCCTTTCTTTTTACGCATATATTCGTAAAAAGGAGGGGTGTGGGAATGAAAAAGCGTGTGGAAAATGCGCCGTTGTTGTATATTGTCCAGCCGAATTTAGGACCGAAAACGTGTTATATGCAACAGACGTTTCGAACGAGAAAAGAAAAGCCGTCGTATCCGCCGCCGTCATTTGCGAATTTTCGTGATATGAATACGGCTGAGCGCATTGAATTTTTAGCGACGCTTCCGAATGAACTTCGACCGGTGACGTGTGAATTGAAAACGAAAAATCGCACGTATGAAGGCATTGTTCAAACGTGCGATAAGAAAAAAGTCGTCTTTATCGTAAGTGATGAAGAAAAAACGATCACGATCCCGCTCGAACATATCGTATCGGTATCGCTTATTGGCAAATCTTAATATACACACGTTCCAGCTGCTCGGCTGTGTTTGCGAAGGAAAACATCGTTTCCGCTCGTTTTCGTCCTTCGTAAGCAAGTGCGAGCGCTTTTTCTTTATTCCCTAGCAATTCGCTGATCGCATGGGCGAACGCTTTTGGTGACGCATAGTCGTCAATGACGAGCCCGTTTTTGTTATGTTCGATCACTTCGCGATTTCCGCCGCGGTTTGTCGTAATGATTGGCACGCCTGCCGCCATCGCTTCGTAATGCACGCGGGCGAGCGGCTCGTGCCATTGCGAACTGCAAACGAACACATCGCCCATTGTGAATATGTGTGGAATATGTTCAGACGGGATGTAGTTTGTAAATTGAATGCGGTCGTTGTAAGGTTTCGCCAATTGATGAAGAAAGCGTACGTAATCGTTCGCCCGATTGTCGCTAAACCATTTCCCGCCGACGATGACGAGCTTTGCGTTTCGATGTTCAGTTAATACGTGATTCATGCTTTCGATTAACACGTGTACTCCTTTTGTTTTGCTTAACCGCCCGATAAATAAAATAACGTCGTCTTTTTCAACAAAAAACCGTTGGCGCATATTGGTGCGCAGTTGTTTTCCTTCGTCTGTCCATGGCGGCATGTAGCGCGTAGCATCGACGCCAGAGTAGACGACTTGAATACGATCGTTCGGGACATCGTATCGTTTTGTGACGGTGCGTTTCATATATTCACTGACCGTTGTGATGGCATCCACTTCCGCGATGACTTGTTTTGCAACGTCTGGCGTCATTTTCATCGGTGAAAACATATCGTTATGCAAACTAGTGACGAAGCGGCTGTTTGGCGCGGCTTGTTTGTAAAACAGCACGTTTGCGGGACGGTTAAAGACGTGAATGACATGAAATGTTCGTTTTTTCAATTCATTTGCAATATGTTGTTCGTATCGTTCTTTTGGTACACGTACGTATTCAATGCCATCACGTATTTCGTACATCGGAAGCGATGGGTCGGTAATGGAAAAAATGGTGAGCGAATGAGTTTCGGCAAAAAACGGGGCGATGCCATCAATCATGAGTTGAATGGCCCCCCCTTTTATTGCTGGAGACGGCAATTTTTCGGTACAAATCCATGCGATGCGCATTACGACCTCCCATAAAGCGAACGAATATATTCGACTTCACGACGCAATCCTTCTTGTAACGGTACGTTCGGGGCGTAGGCAAGCATGTTTTCTGCTTTCGAAATGTCCGCCCACGTATGTTTCGGCTCGCCGATCGCTTGATTGACATATTGTTTTTTTGCTTGTTTTCCGATCAACGTTTCAAGCATCGCGATGATGTCGTTGACGGATGCGCGCTCTTTTCCGCCGATGTTAAACGTTTCGCCAATCGCTTTTTCATTGCCGAGAACAGCGAGCGTGCCGTTGACGCAATCGGAAATGTACGTAAAGTCGCGCGTTTGTGTGCCGTCTCCAAAAATCGTGATCGGTTCGTCAAACAACATTTGCCGAATAAAACGATGAAACGCCATATCGGGCCGTTGCCGTGGACCGTATACGGTAAAATAGCGCAAAACGGTGATCGGTACATGAAATGATGATTCGTATATGCGGCATAAATGCTCCCCCGCAAGCTTCGTCATGCCGTATGGTGACAGAGGGGCTGGAGGTGTGTTTTCATGCACGCGCCCGTTCGTTTCACCGTATACAGATGACGTTGACGTATAAATGAACTGTTTTGGCCGATGTTGTTTACATGCTTCAAGCAACCGTTGCGTCGCTAATATGTTGTTTGTCGTATATAAATCAAACGATGTTCCCCAGCTTGTGCGCACGCCCGGCATGCCGGCAAAATGATAAATGACATCCACTTGTTGGACGATATCGTCAAGCGGCAACGACAACAAATCCCCTTCGATCCATGTGAAACGGTCATACGTGTTTAACGTTTCTACTGTTTTTTGTTTCATCGCTTTTGGCGTCGGACCGATCAAAGAATCTATGCCAATGACGTGATGATGTGGCAACAATGCTTCACATACGTGCGAACCGATAAATCCAGCTGCTCCTGTGACAAGTATGTTCATCCGCGACCCACCCCTACATAGTTTAGTCCTGCGTTCATGATCGCCTCACGAGGCAAGCAATTTCGTCCATCGATGACGACGTTTCCGCTCATCATTTGTTTCACATATGCCCAGTTTAATTGTTTATACTCATCCCAATCGGTCGCCACGATGAGCGCATCTGCTTGTGCGATCGCTTCTTCTAGCGCGTTTGCTTGCTTTACATCGACATTGTGTAACACAGCTTTCGGGTCATGAGCGATGACATTCGCCCCATGCGCATGCAGTTTTTTAATGAGTGAAACGGCAGGCGATTCGCGAATGTCATCTGTATTTGGCTTAAAGGCAATACCGAGCACCGCAATCCGCTTTTTAGACATATGTCCTAGCGTACGCTTTATTTTTTGTACGTACCAATTGAGCTGTGTGTCATTAATCGTTTTTGTCGCTTCTAACATGTACGGACGCACGTTTTGTTCGTATGCCATTTGTTGTAGGGCGGTGACGTCTTTCGGAAAACAAGAGCCACCGTACCCGATGCCAGCTTGTAAAAAGTGCGGGCCGATTCTTCCGTCAAGTCCGATTCCTTTTGCGACATCGACAACGTCGACGCCGTACGCTTCACAAAGGCGGGCCATTTCGTTTATAAATGAAATTTTTGTTGCTAAGAAGGCGTTGGCAGCATATTTAATCATTTCGGCGCCGCTTAAACTCGTCACGATATACGGCGCGTGAATGCCCGCATATAACGCTTGCATAATCGAAAGGGAACGGTCATCGTCCTCGCGTAAACCGATGACGATGCGATCAGGATAAAGGGAATCAAAAATGGCGGACCCTTCGCGTAAAAACTCGGGGTTTGATACGACGTGGATATGTTTTCCTTCGTTTTTGAAATGGTTGTATATGCGTTCGTTCGTTCCGATTGGGACGGTGCTTTTTATAACAAGTGTTTGTTTTTCGTTTATGTGTGGGGTCAAGTCCGCGATGGCACGGTTGACGTATGAAACGTCTGGCTTTCCTTTCGAATCAGCGGGAGTGCCGACGCAAATAAAAATAACATCTGCTTCTACATGTATTTGTTTATGATGAAAAAAAAGCCGACTTTGATGGTCGGTAAATAACTCGGCTAAGCCCGGCTCATAAATGGGAACGTCTCCGCGTTTTAAGGCGGCAATTTTTTGTTCATTTTCATCTACGCAATGAACGGTATGCCCAAGTTTTGCGAGAACAGCTGCCGTCGTTAATCCGACATAGCCGGCACCAATGATACAAACGTTCATTTTTTCACTTCCTTTATTCGTCTTCGTCGTCTGTTTTCGTTATTCCGATTGTCGTCGTTTGTTCTTGTGTTGCGGCAACGAGCGATTGTGTTGGGAACTCCACGGCAACGACGTCACGGCAGTGGATCGTCATGTATTTTCCGCCGTTTTCGTAAAATGGGTCGACGACGACGGTCAATGTTTTTGTGGCGGTGTCTAGTTGGACGAATTGAGCATTGTAGTACGTCTCTTTGTTTGTGTGCACATGTAGTTCTGTTCCTTCGCTTACATTAGCTAGCGCGTCACACAACTGTTGCATATGACGATGTTTAGCTAAAAAATGTTTGCTGAAAAAAATGTTATACATCGTTTCACATCCTTTTTCGTTAGATCACTCATTGCATTATATGTGAAACAACAAAAAGGGGTACATTTTTTGCGACATGAGGCATAAAGTGAAGGGGAGGAGGAGAGAAGATGGACGTCTTTCACTTTTTTCTTTTATGTGTTGCATCGTTTCGTTTGACGCGGTTAATTGTATATGATCGGATTACGTCGTTTTTGCGGGCGCCGTTTCATGACGAGTTTGAACAAGATGGGGAAACGTATATTGTGATCAAAGGGACAGGAATAAGAAAATGGATCGGGGAGTTGTTCAGTTGCCATTGGTGTACAGGGATATGGTGCGCAGCTGGGTTGTATGTCGGAACGGTTTATGCGCCAAGCATCTTTATGCCGCTCGTATCGGTATTAGCGATTGCAGGGGGAGCGGCGCTCATGGAAACAGTTGTCCAAAAATGGAGCAAATAAAAAAGCGGGCAAACGCCTGCTTATTTATTTACAACAATATAATTAGAAGATGATACCCCTTGTTTCAGTTGGCGGAAATAGACGAATGCTTCCACGACAACGGTTTGGATGATGCGCAATTCAAATGACGGAAAGCGCAGTTGTTCGTTCGGTAAAAGGGTTGTTTCGGCGATGGGCTTTAACCAATATTCTCCTTCTTTCATTTTTTCACGCCAATGTTCGACCGCAAATGTCCAGCCGCCTTCTTCTTGCATTTGGCGAAATGAAAATTTTCCGCTTAGTTGCGCGTGATCGGGAGGGCGAAGACGAAGGCAAATAATCGGATCGTTAAGCGGTGTATTGCCGCTATTTTCGATGACGAAATCACCGATAATGGTCGCATCTTCCTCTTTTTGTTCTGGCATCATGACAGTGTACGTGAAATAAGCATAGGCGCGCACGACGTCTTGTTTGATTTCTTTTTTCCGCCGTTTTTCTTCCTCAAGCGCCACTTCGTAAAAAAGAAGTTGTTGTTTTAACTGTTCAATCGTTTGTTCATATTCGTCGAGTTGCTCCAGTTTTTTTTGGACATATTGATTGCGCAATTGCTCGCGCTTTAACTCTGTTTCGACAAGCTGTAATAGCTGTTTATATTTTGCCACTTCCGAGCGGTAATGAATAATTTTTTGTTGGAGTTGAATATGTTGGCTGTTCATCATGTACCTCCTTTCTCTATTTCATATATATGTAGCAATGAAAGGAAACATCAATAAAAAAAGGCTGCTGAACGACAACAGCCTTTCATTCATTAATGTGCTGGGAATACTTCTGGGCATTGCGGTGGGAATTTGTCTGTTGGGCAAAGTGTTGCTTCTAAAATTTCTTCGCGCGGTTGGCAGAAGCGTGCTTCGACTTCGATTTTTACGTCTGCTTCCATTTGCACTTCTAAGCATAATGTAATCGATACATCAAGCTGTGAGAAGTTGTCAGTGCAAATTAAGCTTGCGTCACATTCGAAAAACGAAATGTGGCAGTCGAGCGTCGTTCCTTCTGGTGCGCATAAAATAAATGTTTGTGCTGTCGCAAACGGAATTGGGTTTGACTCGCAAACGACGTGGCCGTTCGCATTAACGACTTGCACGACGACGTGACCTTTCACAAGTGCTTTTACTTTTTGCAATGTGACTGTATCTCCGGATGGAAGTGTGACGTGCACCGGTTGACGGCCGTTTGGCTGTAAAATTTCTTGGCAAATTAACGCGTTGTTGTCAATGGTTTGATCAATGCGGT
This sequence comes from Anoxybacillus sp. ST70, assembly GCF_019553625.1. Classification (NCBI taxonomy): domain Bacteria; kingdom Bacillati; phylum Bacillota; class Bacilli; order Caryophanales; family Anoxybacillaceae; genus Anoxybacillus; species Anoxybacillus sp. ST70. The sequence goes on along the minus strand of NZ_JAHZOF010000001.1, from coordinate 466,961 downwards.
TTCCTTCATCGTCAGTTAAAAAGCAGCGAATCGAGAAATCGCCAGCGCTTAAGCCATTCGATGCGAAAAAGTCACAAACCGTTTGCCCGTGGCGTGGACATTTGCTTTCAGGAAAGATCGTCTCCAAATCCCCGTTTGAAAAACTACGCAACGGCACATCGACTTGACGAGTAACCCAGTCATACACTTTGCGTGTTTTAATACACACTTTTTCTTTACGCTCTTTATGATGCGTCATGCCTCGTTCCTCCTATTTCAGTTTTTCCCGTCGCATGTATCGGGACTACTGTATAGTATGAGAAAGGTAGGTAAGTGTGCAGGGATATGTGCGGAATTTTTTTGTCATAAATCGCGACGTTTTCGAATTGTTATGTAGTAGAAAGGAGGAGGGATATGCAAGAAATAGACGTATTGCGGGCAGAAAACGTGTTGTTAAAAGAATTGGCGGCGTTAAGCGAACAACGTTATGAAGAAATTAAACGATTAAGAAAAGAAAACGAGGAACTAAAAAAACAGCTAGAACAATTAACGAAACAGCTATTCGGGCAAGGGACGGATTCATGGTTTATGCATACGGTCAAACGCCAACAAGCGTTAAAGCAAGGTGTACAACTGCCGCTTTCGACGCCATTTTCATTTGCAGAAAAAAAGAAATAGGGAAAACGCATAGTCGTTCGCTCCATCTTTTTCATATGCTATTGTATCTTACATGTGTGGAGGGTTTGCTATGGAAAAGAAAAAACCGATTGTCCTCGGTGGAACACAAACAACGAAAGTATACACATCGTCACCTGCTCCTGTGAAAAAAACAGGCGGTTGCGGATGCGGAAAGAAATTAAAACAATAGCGGGGAGGGGAAAAAGATGGAGCGTTTTAAAAATTACGGGCTATGGTTAGCGATCGGTTCATTTATCCCGCTTTTATTACAGACGTTTGGCATTGATTTAGATTTAGGGAAATACGAGCAATTATGGAATGCGTTTTTAAGCATTTTAGTCATGGCAGGTATTTTAAATAATCCGTCGCTTGGGAACGGATTTCGCGATAAACGTTAGCTCCTTCGGGGGCTATTTTTTTTGTATAACTTTTTCGGATCAGCGCATGCTATGTGATGAAAAAACGAAGGAGGTTTTTATATGACTGTTGCAAGTTCTGTAAAGCAAACGTTAGCGGGGTTGAAATCAGCGCAGGCAAGTTTTGAAACGTTCGCCTTGCAAACGGAAAATGAAAAGGCAAAACAATTGTATCAACAAGCAGCGCAACAAACGCAAGCGATCGTCGATTTAGTTGCCCCACGCTTGCAAGAAATTGAACAAGAAGAGCCGCAATATAAACAATAAGTCATTTGGGTGTCCAATCGGGACGCCCTTTCGTTACATGAATAGAAAGGTGAACGCCATGAAAAAATGGTTTGTACTTATGAGTATGTTTTTTCTTATAAGTTGTGCGCATGAACAAAAAGAACAACAACAGTCGCTTCAACAAGAAAACATGACAAACGTCAGCCATGACGGAAGCGCGAAACGAAGCGATCAACAACAGGCAAAACGGGCGGTTGATATGTTAAAGGAGAGGCAAGATGTCAAAGATGCGGTTGCCGTCGAAGCGAACGGGCGGCTGCTTGTCGCATATCAAGTGAAACATTTGCATCGCTTTCGCATGAAACAAATTGAAAAAGAGGTAGGAAAAGCGCTGAATGAACAATTTCGCGAAAAAGTGATCGCATCGCACGATTTGAAAATTTTTTGGAAAACGAAAGCGTTAAAAGAAAAAATCGAAACGAAAAACATAAGCGAAAAAGAAATCGAAAAAGAAATGACAGTCATTCAAAAATTAAGTGAAGAACAAACGTAGCGAGGTGAGAGGATGGCGAATGAAAAACGGAAAAATTTAACGCCCGTTCAACAAGAGTATCATCAATTTGAACAAGCGCGTGAAACGAAGCGTCCGGTGTTGAAAAACTGTGTGCGCGCCTTTTTTGTCGGAGGTTTGATTTGTACCATCGGACAAGCCATTTCGTATTTTTACATGTATTTTTTCGACTTTACGGAAAAAACGGTCGGCAATCCGACGGTGGCGACGATGGTATTTATCGCCATGTTGTTAACCGGGTTTGGTGTGTACGACCGATTGGCGCAATTTGCAGGGGCAGGAAGCGCTGTGCCTGTCACCGGATTTGGCAATGCTGTCATTTCAGCAGCCATTGAACATCGGACGGAAGGGTTTGTGCTTGGCGTTGGCGGCAATATGTTTAAGCTAGCCGGTTCCGTCATTTTGTTCGGTACGTTTTCTGCGTTTGTCGTGGCGCTCATTAAAACGATTGCGGTGAAATGGGGTGGGCTCGGATGATGAAAGGGCATCGCACATGGGTGTTTGAAAACCGTCCGGTCATCGTCGCTACCGCAACGGTCGGTGGACCGTTTGAAGCGAACGGAAAGATTGCCGATGATTTTGACTTGTTGCATGAAGATCTTTGGCTTGGAGAAGATTCGTATGAAAAAGCGCATAAAGTGCTATTTGAAGAAGCGTTTTTTCAAGCGATGAAAAAAGCGCGCATCGAAAAAGAACAAGTGCAGTTTATTATTGCAGGAGATTTAATTAATCAAATGACCCCTTCAAGCTTTGCCGCCCGCACGCTCAGCACTCCGTATTTAGGCGTATTTGGCGCCTGCTCGACGTCGATGGAAGCGCTCGCTTTAAGTGCATTTATCGTCAATTACGGTGGGGCGAAGTACATATTAACAGGCGCCGCTAGCCATAACGCGGCGGTTGAAAAACAGTTTCGCTATCCGACCGAATACGGTGGACAAAAGCCGCCGACAGCGCAATGGACGGTGACAGGGGCAGGGGTGGCGCTCGTCGGAAAAGAAGGAGATGGACCGCGCATTACGTCGGCAACGATTGGGAGAGTCGTCGACATGGGATTGACAGACCCGTTTAATATGGGTGGGGCGATGGCACCAGCGGCGGTCGATACGATTGAGGCGCACGTTCGCGATATGGGAATCGATCCGTCGTATTACGATCTCATCGTTACAGGCGATTTAGGAAAAATCGGGCGCACCGTTTCCCTTGATCTGTTGCGGAAAAACGGGATGGAGCTTGAAGAAGAGCGGTATCAAGATTGCGGATTACTCATTTATCGAGAAGGGCAGCCGGTGTTGTCGGGAGGAAGCGGGGCAGGGTGTTCGGCGACAGTCGTGTACGGTCATTTGTTACATCGCATGAAGCGAGGGGAAATAAAGCGAATGCTTGTCGTTGCGACAGGGGCGCTTTTATCACCGCTCACGTTTCAACAAGGGGAAACGATTCCGTGCATTGCGCATGCAGTAGCGATTGAGTATGGAGGCGATGATCGATGATGGCGATGTTTTTTTGGGCATTTGTCGTCGGAGGGCTTATTTGCGTTATCGGGCAAGTGATGTTTGATGTGTTTAAGTTGACGCCTGCTCATACGTTAAGCGCGCTCGTTGTTGCTGGAGCGATTTTAGACGGATTTGGGTTGTACGAGCCGCTTATTGATTTTGCAGGTGCAGGGGCAACGATTCCGATTACAAGTTTCGGGAATGCGCTCGTACACGGGGCGATGCAAGAGGCGGAAAAGCATGGCATCGTCGGGGTGTTGACGGGCATGTTTGAAGTGACGAGCGCCGGCATTTCTGCCGCCATCGTGTTCGGTTTTATCGGAGCATTATTATTTAAACCGAAAGGATAGATGGAGATGACGATTGGTTCACAAGTGAAACAAAGTTTAGCGAATATGAAAGCGATTCATGCGACGTTGCAAGAGCTTGCGCTTACTTCAACGAACGAGGAGGCGCAGCGTACGTTTCATGAAGCGATGTTACAGACGGAACAAATGATTGCGGCGCTGAAAGGGCGTATCTCGACGCTTGAGCGCGAGGAGCCGCAATATAAGGGGATGTAAACATGCCAGCATGGTTAGAAGTGGCGATTCGTTCGATTTGCATTTTAATCGGCCTATTTGTCATTACAAAATTATTAGGAAAAAAGCAATTATCCAAATTGTCGTTTTTTGAATATATCGTCGGCATTACGATCGGGGATATTGCCGGATCGATGTCGATGGATTTAGATATTCGACTAACTGAAGGAATCACAAGCATTTTAATTTGGTCGCTTTTCCCTGTTGCTATTTCGATCATTTCGTTGCGAAGTAAAAAATTTCGCGACTTCGTCGAAGGCAACTCGACCGTATTTATTAAAGACGGAAAAATTTTAGAGGACAATTTGAAAAAAGAAAAATATACAGCCGACGAACTGCTTGAGCAACTGCGGAAAAAAGATGTGTTTCGCGTCGCGGATGTCGAATTTGCGACGCTTGAGGCAAACGGTGATTTAAGCATTTTGCTAAAGCGTGACAAACAGCCGCTGACGATTGGAGACGTACAATCGTACGTTCCAGAGGAAAAAGAGCCACAAACGGTCATTATGGACGGAAAAATTTTAGACGAACCGCTTGCGACAGCCCGCCTAAACCGCGGATGGTTAAAGCAACAGCTCGATCAAATGGGGGTTGCTGTCGAAAACGTTTTTTTAGCGCAAGTCGATTCGTACGGTCAGCTTACTGTCGATTTGTATGACGACCGCATTCAAGTACCAGCGCCACAACAAAAACAACTATTGCTTGCATCGATGAAAAAAGCAGAAGCCGACTTTGAACTATTCGCCTTGCAAACAAACGATCCGAAAGCAAAACAAATGTATGAACAACAAGCGAAACAAATGCAACAACTTATTCAAAAACTACAACCGTTTTTAACTTAAGCCACGGCACGCACGTGGCTTTTTCGTGTGGGGAATTCAAACAATCAGCCAAATTAGCTGATTGTTTGAAGAAACTCCTCGACTTGTTCGCGCGTTTTGGCATTGGCGCTATGTAAGTGAGCGATTTTTTCCCCGTTTTGGAATACAAGTAAGCTTGGAATGCCCATGACGTTGTACGTTTCTGCGATGTCTGGCACATCGTCGCGATTGATGTCATACCACATAAATTGCGGGTACGCCGCAATGACTTCATCGATAAATTGATCCATGCGCACGCAATCTGGGCACCATGTTGTAAAAAATTTAACGACAACCGGCGTGCTGGAGGCGATCGCCTGTTCAAATTGTTGTGTGTTTTGTAGTCGTTCCATATGACACGTCCTTTCTTTTCATTTCGTCTTTTATTTTAGCACACGTTTCTGTTTTTTACGTATGAAAAAGCAAAGGGGGGAAGAGGCGATGAACAAATTCGAAAAAGAACTGCAATCATATGCGCGGGCAAAACATGAAAAGCACGATGCGCTTATGAAGGCGTTTGAAACGTGGGGAAAAGACATGGAAGCGACGTTAAATAAATTAGAAAAAATAAATGATGCCCTATTTCAACAGTTTCAAGCGAACATGAGCGATGCCGAGGCGTTTTTTGCGAAAAAAGAAAAACAGTTTGCGCGCATGTTTCATCATTTTCGCTAAAGCGCCCATACCAAATGAAATTCGGTGCATATGATGTAAGCGAAAACGTTGAAGGAGGTGGAGTCTCATGGGCTTCGGATATTGCGGATATGGTTACGGTGGCTACGGCTACGGCGGCGGATACGGTTCAACATTCGTGTTAATCGTTGTGTTGTTCATCTTATTGATTATTGTTGGTGCAGCGTTCGTTCACTAAGAAGAGGCGTTCCAAAGGATCAAACCTTTGGAACGTTTTTTTTTTGTTTTTCATATGCTGAAAAAGAAAAATGAAGGAGGCGGAGGAAGATGGATCAACATTTTTTTAAAAATATCGAGAAGAAAACGGGCGTGAATATGCAAGATATTTTTGCGCTCGCCAATTCATTACAAAACGCCAATTTTAAAGACGAAAAAACGGTGCGCGGCATCGTCAAACGCGTCGCACAAATTGCGAATCGCAACGTGCCAAAAGAATTGGAAGATAAAATTGTGCAATCGATCGTCAACAACGGAAAACAAATCGATTTTAACACGATTGCGAACATGTTAAATAAAAAATAACGAAAAAGCGAAAAGTCTTATACGAGGCTTTTCGCTTTTATTTCGAGAAAAGAAAGCAAGCGGGAGGTGTTTGCTTTTTTTAAGCGGCGCATGGACGGAACGGAAATAAAGAGGCGCTCTTTTGCGCGTGTGATCGCAACGTAAAGAAGGCGGCGTTCTTCTTCAAGCGGAGCGACATCTCCATTTCGATACGCCTCAAGCGCATAATCGTGCGGCAACAGTCCGTCTACTGCTCCAATGATATATACGATTGGAAACTCTAACCCTTTCGAGCGATGAATCGTCATGAGTTGAATACCGTCGTCGCACGTTTTGCTCGCATACGTTTTGACGCGCTCGACGTGAGAAAGAAACGCTTGAATCGTCTTAAATTTTCGCGCGACGACTTTCATGTCGCGCACATCATCTGATCCTTTTTCGATCGCATTTCCTTCGTTTCCGCGCTTTTTTAAAAAGTCGCCAAAGCCCATGTCTTTTTCGATAAAGTCGATCGCTTCGAGCGGTTTCATTTCTTTTACTTTCGCAAAGAGCGGAGCGATCGCGCGCAATTTTTGTTGTTGAAACGGTGGAATGCCATCGAGTTTGGCAAGCGCTTCGACGAGCGAACAGTCTTGTAAAATCGAGATCGCTTTGACGTCGTTTATGACCGTCTGTTTTAAAAACAATACGGTGACGACATCAGCAAGCGCCTGTTCGTCGTTCGGATTGATGCTTAATTGAAAAAAGCTTAATAAGTAGCGCACGATGCGACGATTGTAAAACGAGTCCGCATCTGTTGTGACAGGCAAACGAAGTTGTGAAAGCCGTTCAAAGACGGCGCGTCCTGAAGCGTTTGTCCGGCATAAAATCGCAATATCGCTCGGTTTTGCGCCTTCTTGTAGCCGTTCGACGATGTCGCATGCGATCATCGTCGCTTCTTCTTCTTCATCGTACGGAAAAAAACAGATCGGCATATGTCCGCTATCTGTTTGGGCGTTCATTTGTTTCGGAATGCGCGTGCGACTTTTCGAAATGATGCGATTAGCAAGCGAGACGATCGGATGCGGCGAGCGATAGTTTTCCGTTAGCTTCACAATTGTTGTATTTGGAAAATCTTTTTGAAATTCGTGAATAAACGATGAATCTGAGCCGCGAAACGCATAAATGGATTGGTCGTCATCGCTAACTGCGCAAATGTGATGCGTATGTGAGGCGAGCAGTTTCATCGTTTCGTATTGCACGTTGTTAATGTCTTGAAATTCATCGATGAGAAAATAATGAAACCGTTCGTGATATTGTTTCAATCGTTTTTCATCTGTTCGCAACATGTCATAGCACGCATATAACATATCATCAAAATCAAATACATCGAGCTGCCGTTTTTTTTCTTCATATTGCACGTACAACTGTACGACGCGCTCGTCCCATTCGTTTTCAATGGCGATATGATCGAGTGAGGTGAGCGTATTTTTCCAATACGAAATGCGCTGCATCGCTTCATCATACGGAAAATCGCGTTCATCGATGCCGATGTCGCGACCGATTTCTTTCATCATCCGTTCTTTTTGCCAGTCGCGAATGAGCCGCTCATGACGCCAACGAAACGGATCGGCATGTTGTAACATGCGATAAAATAAGCTATGAAACGTTCCGATAGTCGGCAACGCATCAAGGTTGTATGCATGAAGTCTTTCCGTCAGTTCTTTCGCGGCTTTTGTCGTAAAGGTGACGATCATCATGTTTGCCGCTTTGATGTGATGAGTTGCCATCATGGCAGCGGCGCGCGTCGTTAACGTGCGCGTCTTTCCGCTGCCAGCCCCCGCAAGCACAAGAAGGGGACCTTCGATGCGGCGAACGGCTTCATACTGCTCGACATCAAGCGACACGCCGCATACGGTCATTTGTTTTTTTTCTTTCGCTTGAAACGGTTCGGTTGGCTGAATGGCGATGATATTCGCTCGTTTTCGTTCTTCTCGGATGCAAGGGTCAGAAACATGATAAAAGTGCGGGGCATGTTCAATCGCTAAATGAAAGCGAACGACTCCACCGCACATCGGACACGTCCATTTGTTTCGTAAACTTTGTTCATACACGAGCTCATATTTTTCTCGCGCTAACGTATGAATATCAAATAGCTTACCGTTATATCGTGCTTTATTCATCGGTCAAACTCCTTCGTCTAACGTCAACGTCTATGTTAACAAATCATACAATAAGAGAAAAGGAGTTTTTTTATGGGTGGCGAATAAATAGACAAAGGAGGCGATTTGTATGCACATCCCACCGATTCGTTCACATCCGTTAACTGTTCCGCGCGTGACAAACATCCAACGAGCAACAAACGACAAAAAAGAACAAACGTCACAAAAGAAAAAACGACCTCAAGATCGTTCCATGAAAAAACGCTAATATGCTTGGACGTGCATCCCTTTTCCGTCTTGCCATTCGGCGTATAAAATATCGTTATAGTTTTCAAAACCAGCGTGGCGAATATGTTTTTTTAACCATTGTTCGTCCCAACCGTTCTCTTGTAAATTGTCCCAAATGACTTCCCCGTCGATAATGACCGTCACAGGCAATGTCGCTTCCGATGCAGACATGTGATGATCTTGCCGCGTCGGCTGCTCGAACGGGGCTTTTTTCATGACGCTCACTGTGCCGTCTGTTTCTAAAATGGCGTATTCCACTTCGCGAACGGAAAAGACGTTGCGGGCGCGAAGCAAATGTTGCAGTTGGTTTAGGTCGAGCTTCGTTTTTTTTAACGCTTCATACAAAATTTTTCCTTTCGAAATGACAATGACCGGTTTTCCTTCTAACAACTCGCGAAGTTCTTTTTTCTTTTGTGTAATCATCTCCGTCGTGTAAATGAGCAGTCCCCATAGTCCAATCGCAAACAATACTTTCGAGAGTCCGACTTCTGCATCGTATAAACCGTTGCCGACAAGTTCCCCGAGAACGAGGGCAGAAATAAAGTCAAACGGTGTAATTTGCGTAATTTGTGTTCGCCCAAGTATTTTCGCCATAATAAATAAGGCGATATAACCGACAACTAATTCGACCGCAATTTGTCCAAATTCGTTCATAACGATATCCTTTCGTATGTAGCTTCTTTTGTTAGTATGTCGAGTGTAAAAAAAAACATGCGACCGTTATGATCGCATGTTTTTTACCATCGTCACATGTGGAATGCCCGCGTCCAGAAAGACGTCCGATACCGTTTCGTAGCCGAGCTGCTTGTAAAACGGTTCGGCATGTGTTTGGGCGTTTAGTTTCACCTTTGTGACGTGTTGTGAAGCATATTGTTCGATCGCTTCCATGATCCGTTTGCCGATGCCGCGTCCGCGATATGCTGGAAGGACGCAAATGCGTTCGATTTTCCCGACGTCATCGATTGTACGAAAACGTCCTGCGGCAATCGGTTGATCGTCATCGTATATGACGAAATGAACCGATTCACGCTCGAATGCGTCAATTTCTTCTTCTTCCGATACCCCTTGTTCGTCAATAAAGACGGCGCGGCGAACAAAAAGGGCATCGTGCCAAAGCGCTTCGTCTTGTCCTCGTTTGACGTACATGTGGTTATTCCTTTCCAAGATGAAATGTTTCGTATGCTGACCACGATCCGTTTTCAAGTTGATATAGTAAATGGAAGCGGTCGACTTGTTCTTCAAAGTAGACAGACTGCATCTTGAAGCGGCCGAATACGTCCGAATATTCGTCGTTTGACAAGTTGCGTGCGATCGTAATATGCGGCACGAACGCATAGTCTGTTTGTTCAACAAACGGCGGACGATGCAATTTTTCATGCAGCTGAGCGAGTGGCTCTGTTTTTTCCACTTTTAAATAAATGACGTTATTGACCGGATAAAACGAACTAAATTTTGTGACGCGCAACGGAAACGGTTCTGTTTCGCGCGCGATGTCGCGAAGTTGTTGAACGAGCTCATTGAGCTTGTCTTCCTCCACGTCAAACGCATATTTTAGCGTAATATGTGGCGGAATGAGGGCGTAATGAGAGTCGTACCGTTTGCGATACGAATTCGCAAAATCTTGAATTTTTTTTGATGGAAAAATCGCGATACCACATTTCATGCGACCTTCCTCCTTTCGTCATTATACTTATATATTATAACAAATTTTCGGAAAATACTGTTACATTTCAATCACTTTTTTTAATCCGATTGGCAAATTTGGTTGCCAGTATGTCCAAGAATGGTCGCCGTCAAACTCGTCATAATGATAGCGGCTTTGTTTCGTTCCGAGAACGTGCGAAAGGGCGCGATTCGGTTCAATGAAGTTGCGCACCATTCCGTCTGTCGTTTTTACGTCTGTCTCTTGTTTACCGACGGAATGATAAAGCGCAAGCAAATGCCAGTCCGTAAATGATTGTACGTGCGCCATCACATCATCGTTCACATATGGCGACTGCATGACAACTTTGCCAAACGTATGTGGATATGTCATCGCAGTAAGAAGCGAAACGGTGCCTGCGAGCGAATCGCCAACGAGAATGCGCGTTGTACCCATTTGATATGTCGAAAAATGTTCATCAACGAGCGGCGCCAGTTCGTTCGCAAGAAAGCGCATGTATGCTTCCCGTTTTTTTCCGTTCGGATGATATTTCTCATAGCGATCTGACACGTTGCGATAAGGCACGCCGATGACGACAGCACGTATGCCAAGCTCATCGATGACGCGTGCGATTTTTCCGAACATAAAATAATCTTGTCCATCTTGTGCGATGATGACGAGATGTTTATAAAGCGGCGTGACAGGTTTAGAGCAATATACAGGTAACGATAGTTCCTCGTCTAAATATTGGCTGTGAAGTGTTAACTCTTGCATGTTCTCCCATCCTTTTTCGACGTTGTTCTTTCTTATCGTACCACATTTCTGCATTTTTTGTCGTTGCGTGATATGGTTCTGTTTTTTCATTCAATCGTAAAAATATATTAAACATTTTGATAAAATATATTTGAGATCCCACTTCTTTCGTGATTATCTTTACATCTTATTGCATGGCTCTCTGATGAACATGTATAGTAAAAGAGAGAGCGAGGTGAACAACGATCATGATGGCGAATCGAGTGGAAAGGCATATGATTTGCGCCACTCATCCGTATTATCCGATGATCGACGAGTATTGTTTTCGGTCAAAAAACTTGTACAACTTCGCCAACTATCAAGTGAGGCAAACGTTTTTTCAACAAGGCATGTATCTTTCTTACAACAAGCTAGACAAGCTGCTGAAAACAGAAGGGATGGATGCAGACTATCGAGCGATGCCAATGGCTCAATGTGCCCAACAAACGTTAAGAATGCTCCATCAAAATTGGCAATCATTTTTTAAATCGATGAAAGATTGGGCAAAAAACAAAGACAAATATACAGGCAGACCGAAACCGCCCAAATATCTCAAAAAAGACGGACGGTATGTACTTGTGCTAACGAATCAATCATGCAAAGTCGTCGATGAACACATCACGTTTCCTGCCTGCTTTCAAGGGTTTCGGTTAAAGACAAACATGAAAGGGAAGCTTCAACAAGTCCGATTCGTTCCAAAACACCGCCATATCATCGTCGAAGTTGTTTACAAAATCCCTATTCCGCCGCAAAAACAAGATCATAACAGATATATCAGTATTGATTTGGGTTTAGATAACTTTGCAACCATTGTGAACAATGTGGGGAAACAACCGATCGTCATCAATGGTAAAGGTCTAAAATCCGCCAATCAATACTATAACAAACAAATGAGCCACTATCGCAAAGTAGCGAAACAGATGAATGGACTCGATTGGACAAAACGAATGAGCAAAATGACAGAGAAACGAAATCGCATCGTAGAAAACTTTATGCACCAAGCGAGTGCCTTTGTCATCAAACATGCGTTGTCTTTAGACTGCGATACGATTGTGGTGGGGATGAATAAAGATTGGAAGCGTGAAGTCCATCTCGGAAAGCGCACAAATCAAGCGTTCGTTCACATTCCGTATCAAACGTTTCTTCATCAGTTGCAGTACAAAGCGGTACAGCATGGGATTCGTGTCGTCGTGACAGAAGAAAGCTACACATCGAAATGCAGTTTTTTAGACATGGAAGAAATGAAGAAACAAAAACAATACAAAGGAAAACGAATCAAGCGCGGGCTGTTTCAATCTGAAAACGGAACGCTTATCCACGCAGATGTCAATGGGGCATACAACATTATGAGAAAAGTATTCCCAAAGGCGTTTGCCAATGGGATAGCGGGTGTGGGGTTACACCCGATCCGAGTACATGTCGTTTAAACGACGTGGACGGATAAACAATTTTATTAAAATCTTTACCATTATTCTATGATTTTGATAAAATTGATAACCTAATGAGAGAACGAGAGGAGGATGAGGAATGAAGCGCGTATCTAGTCAAGAAGTGTATGAAAGAACGTTGCAACTATTAACGGAACGTGGTGTGACGATTCCAGCGATTGCTGAGATTGTATATGAAATGCAAAGTCCGTACAATAAAAATTTAACGATGGCAGAATGTATTGAAAGCGTAGAAAAAGTGTTACAAAAACGCGAAGTACAACATGCGATTTTAGTTGGTATTGAGCTTGATAAACTTGCAGAAAACGGCATGTTGTCACAGCCGCTTCAAACGATTGTCGAAACGGATGAAGGGCTGTTTGGCGTCGATGAAACGTTGGCATTAGGAGCGGTTCTCGGATACGGAAGCATTGCAGTGACAACGTTTGGACATCTTGACAAAAATAAAGTAGGAATCATTAAACAGCTTGATACGAAACGTGGCAAAGGTGTGCATACGTTTTTAGACGACTTAGTCGCAAGCGTTGCCGCAAGCGCCTCTGGTCGCCTTGCGCACAACTTGCGCGATGAGGAAGAAGCGGCATTAAATGCGTAAAAGAAGCCGTAAATCCGTATGGGTTTACGGCTTTTTTAGGGAAGAGATGTGAACATCACATGCAGGAAAATAGTCGATGTTGTCGAATAAAAACATCGAAACGATTGTATGCGAGGTGACTATATGTCCATTGACCACGATCGTCTGTTTAAAGAGTTGATCCAAACGTTTTTTGAGGAGTTTATTGTTCTCTTTTTCCCAGCCATGCACGAGCATATCGACTTTCACCATTTGTCGTTTTTATCCGAGGAGCTGTTCACCGATGTGACGGCAGGGGAGAAGTACCGCGTCGATTTGCTTGTCGAAACGAAGCTGAAAGGCGAAGACGGGCTTGTGATTGTGCATATCGAAAATCAAAGCTACGTTCAACCATCATTTCCAGAACGGATGTTTATTTATTTTAGCCGTTTGTTTGAAAAGTACCGTAAACCCATCGTACCTATTGCCGTATTTAGCTACGATACGATCCGCGACGAACCATCGACATTTACCCTCCAATTTCCATTTGGCCACGTGCTAGACTTTCGCTTTTTCACTTTGGAACTTCGCAAACAAAACTGGCGAAATTACGTTCGAAATGATAACCCTATTGCCGCTGCACTGCTAAGCAAAATGGGATATACTGAAAGTGAACGAGTAGAACTGAAAAAACAATTTTTACGTATGCTTGTCCGGTTGGAGTTAGACGAAGCGAAACAACGATTGCTGTTTGGCTTTTTTGAAACATATGTAAAATTATCCGATGAAGAAGAACGAAGACTACGAAGCGAGGTGAATGAAATGGAGACGAAAGAAAAAGAACAAGTGATGGAATTAATTATTTCGTATGAACAAAAGGCGTTAGAAAAGGGAAGAGAAGAAGGAGTGGAGCAAGGAATAAAACAAGGAATGAAGCGTCTTGTACAAACGATGGCGAAAAAAGGGATGAGCGTAAAAGATATTGCAAACGTTACGGATCTTTCGGAAGAAGAAGTAAAGCAGTTCGTAGAGAAAGAATGAGTGGGAAGCCCCCAAAAAGCTCTGGGGGCTATGTTGTTTCTTTTTGTTGTTTTAATAAATCGCGAATTTCTGTGAGCAGTTGTTGTTCTTTTGTGATCGTTGGTGCGGTTTGTTTCGTTTCTTCTTGTTTTTTGATTCGTTCGTGTACGTTGTTTAACAGCTTAATAAATAGAAAAATCGAAAAAGCGATCAGGAAAAAGTCAACGACGGTTTGAATAAAAGCTCCGTATTTGACTTCTGCTTCACCGACTTTCCAAGATAATCCGCTAAAATCGACGCCACCTAAAATGAGACCAACAAGTGGCATAATGATGTCATTCACGAGGGAAGAAACGATTTTTCCAAATGCTCCACCAATGATGACCCCAACAGCTAAGTCGATGACGTTGCCCCGCACAGCAAATTTCTTAAATTCGTTCCACATCGGCATGCCTCCTTTTTCCATACCTTAACATATATCCGTTCTATTTGTCGATTTTTGCATGTGAGGCGCATAGTCGGGCAGTTGTGCATAACATGGCGATGAATATGAAAAAAAGAGGTGAGAACATGTATTACTATCCGAATGTTGTGTATATGCCTGTATATCCATATCCGATCATGCCTTATCCGTTTCCGCGCGAACATACGAAAGATTACGGACCAAACCCGTTTGTCGTACAAATAGAAGAAGCGACGAAACGAAACAACATGTTCCGTACGACGTTATGGACCGGACCTCATTTGCAAGTGACATTGATGAGCCTTCGTGTCGGAGAGGATATCGGTTTAGAAATGCATCGGGGTGTTGATCAATTTTTACGTATTGAACAAGGAGAAGGGATTGTGCGGATGGGCAAAAAGAAAAACGAATTGACGTTTGAAAGACGCGTGACGGATGGCTCTGCCATTTTTGTGCCTGCAGGAACGTGGCATAATGTGATCAACATAGGGAACGTTCCGCTTAAGCTGTACTCCATTTATGCGCCGCCACAACATCCAGCCGGCACCGTCCATCCGACAAAAGCCGATGCTCTTGCAGCAAGAAAATAGGGGACAATTTTTGTCCCCTTTTTCACTGCCAAACTACAAAAAATGTGAAGTGCATCAAAAATTGCCTTGAGTACTCAACTTCAAAACCGAGAAGCTATTGACACAGTGTTGTCGGTTCTATTGGATCTGTGTATTTTGTTCATAGGAAACTGTAATGATTTGAATGCAGAATTTGAAGTATTGATATTATCTCTTTTTATGATTTTGTTCTATTAGTAATTGGATAATGTGTTCGTTTTGTTTAATTTGTATATCGCTATTTTTTTTTAGCTGGTAAGCACATTTCAAAAGAAAAAATAGTGAAAATGCAAAAATAATAATAGCTACAAGTGAAAAGTATCCCATTGCTCTCCGTCCTTAGTAATTAGTTTTCAATCAAATAATAAAAATCATTCATATGAAAAGTCTCGTAAAATCCGAATACAAAAATATTAGTCGGAAATATTGTAAGAGTAAGAATTTTTTTAATTGGAATACCTCCTAGTAATTATAATTTTAAGATATATTTTACATGATTATAGTCCGAAATTCGATATCATTCACATTATTGTAAAAAGTAAGGTTTGTCATATTCCTATATAAGGAGATTTGGGCTAAATTTCTATTACTTTTGCCTTGTGTATCGTTTCAGACATGTTGTTTTTTCGCTAAAGAATGAGTATGCGTTCCGTTATATCAGATAAGACTTATCTGTTATTTTTTATATAAAAAAGGGGTGCATCATCACAACATGTGCTTGACAAGCGATATGCTCCCCTAGACAAGGATTTGCAAAAATCATTGATTCACTGATTTTTCCTTACAAGCGGGAGGGAGACATGTTGCGAAAAAATCAAGCGCAACTTTTAGTGAAGAAAAAAGTTGCATTTTTTTTGAAAATCATGTACATTAGTTAAAAATCAGAAAATTCAATATGCGTGTGCATTCTTATCAAGAGAAGGGGAGGGACTGGCCCGATGAACCTTCAGCAACCAGCCGAAAGTGGTCAGGTGCTAAATCCAGCGGATTGGTGTTCAATTCGGAAGATAAGAAGAAGCGTTTGTCTATGGACAGAAAGCCTTCTTCTTAGAAGGCTTTTATTTTTTTGAGAAAGGGAGAGGGCGAATGAGTCATGTGGAAACAGTATTAGCGCAAATCGGTAATCGAAGCGAGACGACGACAGGAACGGTCAATCCACCTGTATATTTTTCAACAGCTTATCGTCATGAAGGGATCGGACAGTCGACGGGGTACGATTACATTCGGACAGGAAACCCGACGAGACATATCGTCGAGGAGGCGATTGCGCAATTAGAGGAAGGGGATCAAGGGTTTGCATGTAGTTCAGGCATGGCGGCGATTCAAACGGTGTTTGCGCTTTTTGAAAGCGGCGATCATTTTCTCGTTTCGGCCGATTTATATGGCGGGACGTATCGGTTGTTTGAAAAAGGGTGGAAGAAATACGGGCTGTCGTTTACATACGTCGATTTTCGCGATGTAGATGCGGTAAAGGGACAGGTGACGGACAAAACGAAAGCGATTTTTTTAGAAACGCCGACAAATCCGCTCATGCAAGAAGCGGATATCGAAGCGGTTGCGGCGTTTGCGAAACAATATGAGCTGCTTCTTATTGTCGATAATACGTTTTACACACCTGTGTTACAAAAGCCGCTCACGAAAGGGGCAGATATCGTCATTCATAGCGCGACGAAATATTTAGGCGGGCATAACGATGTGCTTGCGGGGCTCATTGTCGCAAAAGGAAAAGCGCTGTGCGAGCAATTGGCGATGTATCATAACGCGATCGGAGCGGTGCTGTCTCCGTTTGACTCATGGCTGTTAATTCGCGGCATGAAGACGCTCGCTCTTCGCATGCGTCAGCACGAACAAAATGCGAAAGCCATTTACGAATTTTTACGTGAACACGAAGACGTCACCGATGTGTTATATCCGGGAAGAGGAGGCATGTTGTCGTTTCGCGTGCGCGATGAAAAGTGGGTCAATCCGTTTTTGCGCAGTTTAACGCTCATTACGTTTGCAGAAAGTTTAGGCGGTGTCGAAAGTTTTATTACGTATCCAGCGACGCAAACGCATATGGATATTCCAGAGGATGTTCGCATTGCCAATGGCGTATGTAATCGACTGTTACGTTTTTCTGTCGGCATTGAACACCATGACGATTTAATTGCCGATTTAACACAAGCGTTTCAACGCATGAAAGAGGTGTAACAAATGGAGTGGCAAACGCAATTGCTTCACAATAAATGGCGAGTGGATGCACAAACAGGGGCAGTCAGCGTCCCGATTCATCATGCGTCGACGTTTCATCAGTTTGATTTTGATACGTTTGGAAAATATGATTATAGCCGCACAGGCAATCCAACGCGCGAGGCGCTTGAAGAAACGATCGCGGAGCTTGAAGGAGGAGTGAGCGGCTTTGCGTTCGCATCAGGCATGGCGGCGATTTCAACGGCGTTTTTGTTGTTGTCAAAAGGGGATCATGTGTTAATTACAGATGACGTATATGGCGGAACGTATCGCATCATCGCGGATGTATTAAGCCGATTTGGCATTGAATATACGTTTGTCGATATGACCGATTTAGATGCCGTAGCGCGCCATATTCGTCCGAATACGAAAGTGATTTATATGGAAACGCCGTCAAATCCGCTGCTGAAAATTACGGACATTCGCGGGGTTGTGAAGCTTGCGAAAGCCCACGGTTGTTTGACGTTTTTAGATAATACGTTCGCGACACCTTTATTGCAGCGTCCGCTCGATCTCGGCGTCGATGTCGTGCTCCATAGCGCGACGAAATTTTTAGCCGGCCATAGCGATGTCGTCGCTGGACTTGCGGTTGTGAAAGATGAGCGACTAGCCAAAGAGCTTCGGAAGTTGCAGTATGCGTTCGGTGCGGTGCTCGGCGTGCAAGATGCGTGGCTTGTGCTGCGCGGGCTAAAAACGCTTCACGTTCGGCTTGATTATGCTTCCCGTTCAGCGATGCAGCTCGCGCAGTTTTTACATCGTCATCCGAAAGTGGCGCACGTATATTATCCGGGGCTTTCGCATCACGAAGGGCACGTCATTCATCGCGATCAAGCGCGTGGGTTTGGGGCGGTGTTGTCGTTTGAATTGGAAAATGAACAAGCGGTGCGGACGTTTGTGAAATATGCGCACATTCCGGTATTTGCGGTTAGTTTAGGAGCGGTAGAGTCGATTTTATCTTATCCGGCAAAAATGTCGCATGCGGCGATGCCGAAAGCAGAACGCCTTCGTCGCGGCATTACGGACGGGTTGTTGCGCATAAGCGTCGGACTCGAGGCGATCGATGATTTAATTGCGGACTTTGAACAGGCGTTATCATATGTATAGGCTAGGCATATGCCTAGCCTTAGCTAATTTGGTCGAGGGCATCGCGTTGTAGTTGTTGCTCGACCATGCGATCGAGTTGTTGAATTTTTTTCAAAGCGAGTTCGTCATCGATTTGGCGATAGTGATGTTTGCCACCTGGTTCTTCATCTGCTTCATCGGCAAGTTTAACGATCGTCTGAAGCGGTTTTCGTTTTAGCTCTCCTTCTGGAAGATACGAATCGGTATGAAGCAAAATGGCGAGGGCGATTTCTTTGGCATGTTGAGGATGTTCACCGAGTCGAATAAGCAATTTGTGCGCTCGCTCCGCCCCTTTAATCGCATGAATGTCGTTTTGTTTATATGTTTCATAGTCCCACGTTCCGTTTGAGTACCATTCATAATGCCCAATATCATGAAGCAGTGCCGCTTTTGTCGCTAAATCGACATTTACTCCATATTGCAGGGCAAGGCGATACGCATGATATGCGGTAGCGATGGCGTGTGCGACGCCTGAACGTTTTACATATTTTTGAGTGATGGGGTGAAGGAAGATGTCAGTTAATGTGACACGTCTCATTGTGCATGCCCCCTTTTTTGTTTTTCTAATTATCATACCATGTCTTATTTAAGAAAGGCAATACATATTTTTTCTGTTTTTCTTTCATAATAAGTGAAAAAAGTATGGAGGATACGTATGTTTTTATCATTGTTATTATCGGTTATGACAGCGCTTTCGTTCAATGGACATGCTTGTACGAAAAAATTAGAGGAAGCAAACGTGCAACTATGCGGCAAAGAAGATGGGGATTGGGTGCGTCATTTTACGCTTCACGTCGGAAAAGCGACGTATGCTTTTCCAGAATGGGAACATATCAATGACCCGAAAGCAACTCCGCAATTGTATTCTGTTGATGTGATGGACGATGGAAAGGAAGATGTCGTCGTTTTTCTCGTGAAAGCACGCGGCAACGGCACGTATAAAAATGAAGTGCACGTATTTGCCCATCACGAAAACGGCATAGAAGAAATGATCGTCGAAGATCCGCGCACCGTCGTTTTAAAAAGCATGAAAATGAAAGAGACAGACGAAGGAACAGAGATCATCATTGATCACGTTCGCGCGTTCATTCCGTACGCGCACGAAGGGCAAAAAGGGGGAAAAACGACATTCGACCGCTTTTTAAAATACGCGCTCGATAAACAAAAGCTGAAAGCCGTATTACTTCTCGAACGAAAAAAAGGGGAATACATCGGCAGTTTAATCATCACATACGAATATAAAGACGGCTTTTTCCAAGGCACTCACATCGACTTTATCCGCCATTAGCCATTGCCGAGGCAATGGCTAAAAAATTTTTTAAAAAAGTATTTGACAATGTGAGAGAAGGTAAGTATAATGAAAAATGTGTTCGATAGGACAACAACATACGATTCCGTAGCTCAGCTGGGAGAGCGCCACCTTGACAGGGTGGAGGTCGCTGGTTCGAGCCCAGTCGGAATCATCTCTAAGATAAGCTTGAAGTCCTTGTGTATCAAGGGTTTCAAGCTTTTTGTATTTTATAGGAAGGCACTCAAAACAGCGTTCAAATTATGATTGGTGCCGTTTCGGTGCCGAAGTATTTTTAGTTTGATTTCGATAGCAGGGCATCGATTTGATTAGCGGCCTCTTCCTGCATATTAGGTAATACATGAGAATAAATGTCTAAAGTTGTTTTGATATTGCTATGACCTAGGCGTTCTGATATTACCTTTGCGTGTACACCCTGAGCAAGGAGCATCGTAGCGTGAGTGTGGCGCAGGTCATGGAAGCGAATCTTTGGAACGTCCGCTTTTTCAATCAACCTTTCGTAAGTCCTTTTCAAATTCTCAGGGTTTACAGGTGTACCTTTTAACGTGCAAACGACAAGGTCATAATCCACATAATCAGGCCCGAGTTGTAGCTTCTCTCTAGCTACTCTAGCCTTATGTTTCCTTAAAACAGCAATGGTTTCATTTGAGAGTTTAATACTACGGACACTTGATTCTGTTTTAGCTCCGCTCAAAAATCTCTTTCCATCTTTACTCAAGGTTTGACGAACATATAATATGCCTTTATCAAGGTCAACATCTTTCCAGCGCAGTCCTAGTATCTCACCCCGCCGCATTCCAGTCGTGATCGCCAAATGAAAAGCAGGATATAGTCGATCTTTGCTAGCTATTTTAAGAAAAGCTCTAATTTCATCGATATCCCATACCTTCATTTCTTTCTTTTTATCCTTTGGTAGCTGGATCTTTTTGGCGGGATTAGAAGGTAAAAGCTCCATGTTCACAGCATAATCAAGCGAGCCTTTTATGATATTGTAAATTTTTTTGATCGTTGCACTCGCAAGACCTTCTTCTTTTAAATTACTCACATAATTTTGCAGCAACATAGGTGTTAGCTGTGACAGTTGAACGTGTCCTAACACTGGAATGA
Organism: Anoxybacillus sp. ST70; assembly: GCF_019553625.1. Taxonomy (NCBI): domain Bacteria; kingdom Bacillati; phylum Bacillota; class Bacilli; order Caryophanales; family Anoxybacillaceae; genus Anoxybacillus; species Anoxybacillus sp. ST70. The sequence continues at coordinate 446,239 of NZ_JAHZOF010000001.1, read as the reverse complement.
TTCGATTGTTCATGTAGTTTTCATAAACTTGTGCTGTTTGGATGCCAATAACGTTCTTTTTCACTTTAAACCATTCGTAAAGATGGTCTTTAAATGGAGTATTCGATGGCTTAAAATACGTGCCTTTGAATATCTCCGCCTCAATTAAAGCAAGTGCCTTTTCAGCATCCTTCTTTGATTTAAACCCGCACCTTTTCGTTCTTCTTCGTTTACCTGTAACTGGATCAGGACCTAGCTCTGCAACAAAATACCATGTATTTCTCTCTTCGTCTCTTTTTACATAACCCATAGAAGACATCCCCCTTTAAACAGATGTCCTCTAAAGGCAACATGACAAGCTTTCTTAACCATAATGTAGCAAATAAAATGCTTATAAACAATTGTAAACATTCAATAAAACCCCCCACATTTTAGAATTGCAGCTCAATAGCCATATACGCCTGCGGAGGGAGCTAGTTAAGAGGAACTCAAAATAAATTTATGTACATATTGCTAAACAACTTATTGTTATGGAATAAATTTTTTCGTTCTTATGAATGACAATAGCGATAAGCTATCCGCTAATTTTTAGCGATTTATTTCTCCTCCCTTTCTTTATGACTTTTAATAATCCTCTTCCTTATACTCATAGCTACAGTTTTGAACCCACTTTAAAATTAAAAAATTACATATTATAGCAGACTGAAAAGGTAATCTCTATCATTTATCTGTTTAGGTCACATTATATTTTTAAAAATTTTATATCCATGATTTATCTTAAAACCCCCCCCAGTACCTATAAAGTGGGCTTTTGTCAAGCACAAGGGCGGGGGGCTGATTTTGTCTACGGGAAAATTTTTATGAAGGGTGGTGTGAATTAAAAAATCCTATCCTTAAGGAAAAATGACATTAATGAATTAACAGTACTGTACATCTATTCAAAAACAGTTTTTAGCCATTCTATCTGTATACTAAAAATTTTTATTTTATCTCTTAACTCCCCGCTCCCCCCGCGTATAAGGCTAATGAGGCGGGGAAAACGCCATAAAAATACAAAAAGGGACATTTTCTTATAAATATTTTATAAGATCATGTCCCCTTTTAGGAGGGAGTACACCAATGAATAAACACACGCTTAACAGTCTGAAGGATGTAATTCTATATTTTAGTAATGGAAGTGATGATTTTCCTATTCTTTCATATAGCGATGATAAAGAAATAAAAACCAAATACCCACAGAGTATTTACTCAATTAATATGAATCACCTCGATTCTGACCTTCGTTATTACTTAAATTTTGCTGAAAAACAAAAGCGGTCATTGTGTTTCTATCCAAATGGCGCAAATGATTCAAAGTATATAAAAGAGATTAAATGGCATTTTGTCGATATTGATGAAGGAGATAAAGAAAAACAATATGAACGTATTCTTTCCGCCCCACTGCGCCCAACGCTAGTTTACAGAGGGAGGGCGGGACATAAACTCCTATATAGAGTAACCAATGCCGTATGGGATAGCTCATGTCGTAAAAAATTAGACCAATCCATATTAATCTTTAAAAATATCCAACAACAATTAATCGAATATTTTAATGGAGATGGAAAGTTAGTATCTCCTAATAATGCTTTACGATTACCTTATACAAAAAATTATAAATATTGGCGGAAAGAAATCGTAGAAGAAGAAATTGTTTTATTTGAGCCTGAAAATATTTATACACAAGAAGAACTTTCTAAGGCTTTTCCACCTGCCAAAAGGATACATACCCAAAATAAGGAAGTTAATTTTGGAGGTTTAGATGAAGAAAAAGAAGAGGTTGTTCGGGCCTTTGTTGACCTTTTAGATACAATGGGGTTATCCTACATTGATTACGGTGATCGATTAGCATTTCAATGTCCGTTACATGATGACTCTTCACCATCTGGTTTTATGTTCAAAGATAATCTAATTATACATTGTTCAACAGGTCAAGCTAACGGACATTGTCCTATTGAAAGAGGAAAGCCTATCGACTGGGTGGCGGAGCAACTAGACGCTGAGGAATTAAAAGAGGTTTATAAAAAACTCTTAAAACGAAGCGAACAGAAGTATCGCGATATACGATTAGAGAGTATGACTGCTGATGTATCTATCCCTCTACATTCTCCTGAAAATATTTTAATAGATGGAATAGTAAAAGAAATGGAGAATGAAATGCAAAAAAGGGGTATTATAGTCGATCAACAATCAAAACTGGTTTATCAAAATATATTAGATTCCGCTCTTTCTCTTAAAAAGCAGGTACTCTCTGTTCCACTGCCGCCAGGCGGGGGAAAAAGTACATTAATCGAAGTCATGTTTAAATATCTTCTTAAACACGATATTAACAAGGCGGGTGCTGTAATTGCAGTTGAAAGAATTGAAACAGCTAAAAAATTAGCGAAAAGTATTGGCCAGTACGAGATATGGCTTGACGGACCAGGGATAGATATTCCAAGACGCGAATTTAAAAAAGCTGCTTATGTTATGGAAAGTGCGTTTACTTCAGAATTATGTAAGAAAAAAGAGGGGATCGAGGAGTATGTATATGGCATTTGTCGTGGTTGCTCAGAGAAAAAAAGTATGTCCGATTGCTCAAAAATATCGGGAGCAGAAACAATATCCAATTGTTATCGTTTCACATGCCCGTCTAGCCATGGATAAAGACCGTTTGAGCAATTACAAAGAATGGGTAGATGTAAATGGTAATAAGCATGAACGGAGGCTTTTAATCATAGATGAAAAACCCCCTTTAGTTACTGTACAAAATCTAACCCTTTCCGATATCAACGAGTTTGAATATGAAATTCACAATATGTCTTACGAAATCGAGGGGGCAAATGAAGTCAAAGAATTAATCGGGAAGGTAAAAGACTTCTATTATCACGAGTGTTGATTATCCAAAATTATACATACGCCTTCCATAAATTCGGGCATACTCAAACAAAGCAGCGGCCATCCCGGATTTCCAATCGAGAGGAAGCTGCCCAGAGAAAAAACGGCGAACGAACGAAATGAAGGAAAGAGAGACGTTCGTCTGTTTTTTTGGTTTGATCATACAGCCATCGCAGCAACACATACGCGATGAACGCCGCAAACAGTTGGTTGTATACCGCATTTTCCGTCGTGCCAAACAAGGTCGGGACATTCAGATATTGCTTCACCCAACGGAAAAAGACCTCAACAGTCCAACGTTGTTGGTACATGTCGGCAATGGTTTCCGCAGACGCATGGAAGAGGTTCGTCACGACCCGAATGTCGCGGCCATTCGCATCTCGAAAGATCACCACCCGGTGACGCTTGGTGGAGCGGCATTGTTTCGTCCCCAACTGGCACGTGAAGTCGGCTTGAACCGATGAGGATGTGCTGGAAAGGCGTTTCAAGCTTTTTTTCTGATGAAGTTCGATGTTGTCCTTCATCCGAATGACAAAGAGCTGATGCTGCTCCACAAATCGATCGAGGCGTTCGATTTTGAAATACGCCCGGTCTTCCACCAGCACTTGTTGAGCGTTCGTCAACTGTTCTCCCACCGGGCCATCATGACGCAGTCCGATGGTTTCCACCACGTCTGCCGGCAACGAGGATTCCGGCGAATACGCGACGTGCAGCTTCACTCCGGCGCGTTCGCCGTGATACGGCGCCCATGGCAGGCGGTTTTTCCCGACCGTGACGGTCGTCGAATCCACCACCCGAAGCGGTTTGGGAAACCGAAGCGAACGGCGGGTTTGGCGGTTGCACTTGGAAATGATCAACGCCAACAAGCGTTTCATGATGTCATAGGGAACTTCTTTCGCTTTCTTGGATACAGTTGAATAATGGAATCGCGGCAATCCATACAGAGGCCCCACATCGGCTCCGTGGCGAAAGCTTTTCCATTGATGCATGGCGGCCAGCAGGAAGAAGTGAATCAACTCGCGCAACGTAAAGGTTCGAGACGAATCACGATACCCAACCGCTTCGGCAATCAGTTGAATCTCTTCATCCGAAACAAGTTTTTGCATCAAATTCGGGAGTGTGGTATGCTTGTTCATAGAGAGCACCTCCTGGGTTTGTTTGTGTCGCTACTCACATTCTACAGGAAAGGTGCTCTTTTTTCTATACCCTTTGGATTTTATTGGATAATCAACACGCCTGTTATTGTATTTTATTAATGAAACTAATGTGGTTCAATATGCAGGAGAACAACCTCTTAACCAAGACATTTATTCAGGTCATGAGGAAAACTTAGAAATACGAACTGTTTCTAAAGAAGGAATAGAATCCTTGATCACTTTTAGACAGGGAGAGAATGATCAGCCTATCCAAGTAAATATTAACTTTAAGGTTGGTTTAGATACTCCACCAGGAATATATAAGCTTAGTAATGACATATTGGGAAAAAAAGTGGGTGTCCCTCAATTATTAGTTGCGGTAGGACTAGACCCTTCACCTATTGAAACATATATTCAAGTGGTAGATAGGGAAATGACTGGTTATTAATAAACAATTTTGCTTTTTAGTTTAAAATTTTGTCTTCTACCAATTCCTTACTTAATGCAGTACCTATAGTAAGAGTATATGATGTTTGTCAAAGTTGATTTAAAAAGTTCTTTAATAACTCGCTTATAATACCTATTATGGGCGGTGTTTTATTAAATTCTCCATTAAAGAATGTTGTTAACTTTCTTGTTTAACTAACCCGAAAATTAGTATTTTCGTCATTTGCTCGTGTCGTAGCACGGCATGAATGTCTATCCTAAAAATTAATATTTTCATACTGATGATGGTGCCTCAACTATGTGGTATGGTTGTCTACCATGGAAGAATGAACTAACTTACGTTATCTGTGGTAAAGCATGCTTCATAGTTGGTTAATAGGGCAGGTTAGTTAAATACAGATTTACCAGCTTTCTTTATACCGAGGAAGGATTTTTTATTTGTAGAAATAAGTTGAGTGTGTGACACCAATTAGGAGGAAAGCTGTAAGGATAATATCACTCATTTATAAATTACCATTTTAAAGGTATTACTAACATATTTATTTTGTAAAAAAATGGATAAAAAATTATAAGGGTAATTTTAAAGTGGGGACAAAGTTATGGGAGAATTAGTACTGAGAAGTGCGTACTACATGGCGACTGCTCAAATATGTGAAGATAATATTGATAGCCACTTTTATAGACAAATAAGAATAATGTTCACTGATTTTTATCATAACATTCTGGCATTAGCAAGAGTCATGAAAAGGATAGAAAAGAAAATTGCAGATGAAGTTTATAGAGTAGAAATAGAACATGATAAATTTAGAGAAATACTTAGACAAACAAAAAATGATAAGTTAGAAAACACAGATGAAGATGCTGAATATTTGCGGTACCTTGCTTCTCAAAGGTTAAATTCATTTTTGCTAAAGTATGAAGATTTAGAATTAGAAACACACATCGCTAACAAAGGTTTGGTAATATCTTCATATAGTTTATTTGAGGATACACTTCTTAAGTTTACTAAAGTATTTAGGCATTATATAAAGTGTGAAGAGAATATAGAAGTAGTGTGTAAACGTGACAGGGGAATTTTTAAATATATCAAATATTTGGAAAAAGCGTGTGGTGTTGATTTAGCAAATGTTAAGAATGGGATTTATTATAATAAAATTTGTAGCTGGAACAAAATCAGAAATCACCTCGTACATGTTGGTGATGTAGTTCCTGATGAAAATAATTTTTTAACAAATGAACTCAATAAGTTAAATATCTCTTTGAGCAAAAATAAAATATTTTTAAGATTTGATAATACAGAAAACCTACTCAACACAATTGATAAACTTTTATCTGAGATTGTTGAATCCTGTTGGAAATTTCTTGGATTAGAAATATTTGAAATAGACTTTTCTTTTTAAAAGAGGAGGATATAATATGTGGATTGGTCTAAAGTAGATTCAAACATCTTGAGCATAACAAATATTAAAAATAGAGTTAACGCTGATATTTTGTTTGTAAGTTTAGTTATGGAGATGGAAAAAAGGTATATATTTACAAGTGAAACTAAGAATATCACAAATGCCTCAGATTATACCTAGGGGAACAGGGGAATAAATAATTATTCTATATATGGATTTTCTGTACTAAGTATGCAAAGTAGTCAAAAAGAAGGGATTATTTTATTTTTGACAATCCAAGACTTAGGGAGGAATTTAAATCTATCGCTAACAATAATCGTAACTGTGATAATTATTATTGGTTAAAGAAATATCCCAATGAGAAGTTTAGAATCAATCCAAAGTATATAAATATATAAAAATCTAGAGAGGAGTCAAGTTGCTCATTAAAAAGTTAAGATAAACGAACACACACTGTTTTAAATTTTTTATGTCAAAGGAAAGAGTGGACATGAGTAATGAGATTTTTCTTCCAATAGACCTAAATGAAAATACGGCTATAGAGTTTTCACAGAAACTTCGCAAATTTAATTTAACGAGTAATAAGAGTGTAATGATTGATATTACAAATTTTTCAAAAAATAATGGGCGTATCGAACCTTTTGCTTCATTATTAGTTATTAACTCACTAAGGCATTTTTTTGCTCATTGTTTAAAAAACGATATAAATTATAGTATTAGATATATAAAAGAACATCGTATAGTTAATACATATGCAAAAACGCTTCGTTTTTATAGTAGTTTAGGCTTAGGAATAGGTGAAACTCCTGATACAGATTATGTTGGTAGTTCAATGAAGAACTTCATTCCTATTATGAGATATCCTGTAAAAACAATTAAGCAATCTCTAGATGAATACAATGAAATAAAAAAGATTGCCGAAAGGATAGCCATAGTGGCATCACGGGGAAAAGAGAAACTTTTTAAATATATAAAATTTTGTTTAATAGAACTATTAAGGAATATAGTTGAGCATAGTGAGTCTAAGTATTTTTGGTATTGTGCGCAATATTGGTCATCTATAAATTGTGTTGAAATAGCAATTATGGACGAGGGAATTGGAATACACGAGTCATTAAAAAAAGAATTGGATGAAGACGATATTAATAATGCGTTGAGATTTTCTTTAATCCCAGGATGTAGTAGTAAACCAACTACTCATTATATTGATGATGCCGAGAATTCGGGATTTGGGTTATATATGATTAGCGAAATAGGTAAGGAAAATGGGGATTTTATTATTGCTTCTAATAAAGATTTAATTAAAAAGTGTAAAACAAATGAAGTTGAAAATTTTACATTTTTAAGGGGGACAATTATAAGACTAAGGTTGAATATAGAGGATTTAAGAGAATATGAGCTTGAGTTGGAAGAGTTAAGAAAAAAAGGTTTACAACTAACTGAAAATTATAAAATTTATAGAGAAAAAAAGAAGTATGCACCAGGAACAGAATTACCAAAATTGTTTTGAGATGGATATTATTATTTTATATGTAAGTTTGAATACAATATAAAAATTAAATTTTTGTTTTTGAGGAACCATTGGTATTGTGTTAGGAAAATGGACAGGTTAAACAGAGAGAAATAGTTGAACTTAGGCAGCTACTTTTCTCTGATTAGTGTAGTATGTAGGTTCAGATTCACATGGTGATACATAGCTAGGATGAGTAGCTCCTTTTTTCGGTTATAAAAGCATTCAATGTATTCGAAAATCGTTTGTCTTGCTTCTTTCCGCGTACGGAATTGATTTAGATAAATGCACTCTCTTTTGATGAGGTTATGAAACGACTCCATACAAGTGTTGTGGTAACAGTTCCCACGTTTTGACATGCTCACCTGAAGGTGATGTTCCTGTAAGAGCTGTTGATAGTCATTCGACGCATACTGGCTCACATGATCCGAACAATGAATGATTCGTTCTGTTGTTTTTTACTATTTAAGGCCCTATGTAAGACTTTGGTGAATAACTCGTTGGTCATTCGTGTACCGATATAAAAAACTACGATTTTACGAGTATATAGATTGATCGCTCAATATAGCTTAATAAATGAATGATGGAAGGGAACGAAGCATCCTTAGACTATTTAATTGGACCTGAACTCCTTACTAAAGTATGGTGAATAGTACCTCAGGTATAATTTAAACACAATTATTCGTAAAAAGTACCTTCGGGAATATGTGAGGAAATGCTGAAAATCCCAGGCCGACATAATAAGTTCTCGCTTTAAATAATAATGCTTTCTAAAAATTTTATTTTTAACATGGTTAATTCTGGATTACCAACATTTAGTAATATATAATATAATATGTACCGAATTTACTTGGCGGCAGGGTAGATTACTTCTTTGTTTTATCAATTAAAGTAATCACAAGGGTACACCGAAAAAGGGCTACCTCATCAGTTTTATGAGATAGCCCTTTTTCAATTGAACACACTTCATAAATATATCCACCGCTCATAATAGCAATTATGAGCGGTTGGTTTATTTTTACATTTCTCCACACTAATTTTTAATTTATTCTTCAATGAAACTATCGCCTTTATGGAACAGGAAATATAATTCTCCAATTTTCATCAGGATTGTATACATCATCTTCTGTTTCCTCTTCTGGACACCAGGATCCAAAAAAGTCCTCCACTAATCCCTCTGTCATCGTAAAATACAGACTGAGAGGATATCTCTGTTTTCTAAAAATATAATCTAGTCGATACCAGTCTTCTTTATCTATAAGTTGTACTTCTCCAAGATTATACTTTATATTCTGTTTAAAAAAATCCCAATTAATTTCGAATACTTTATTTTCACAATATCTTTCAATACAATACTCTAACTGTTCACTGTTAAATTGGGCAATTTCCGCTAGTAAAGCTGCTAATTCAATAGCCTCTTCATAATCGATTAATTGGACACCCTTAGTAATATCAGTTCCACTGGCAGGAAACTTATATGAGAACAGTTCTCTATAGTCTCTAGCAGTAGAAAGTTTATTTTTTAATTCCTCTCCTTTCTCTTTGCTTATTTGCCCTACCAAATCACTTACTACATTAATAATTTTCTTATGTGTCATGGTTACTATTTCCCCATTATTCCATGTTACATCAGGAATGGTAAATATAAGTCCTCTCGATGCTGTTAGTAAAGCATAATATAACAAATAAGGTTCTACTATTTTTAGGTTCTTTCTCTTTGCAAATTCTATAGATGTCAACATAACCGAGGTAGCTAATATCATTTTTACAGACAGGTAATGCCTAAATAACCATTCAGTATTTAATTCTGTATTCCAGCTTTTAGCTAACTCTCTAAATTTTTTTCTCGTTCTTTCTTTGTATTTTGCTAGCTCATCCTCTTTGAACTCTTTCGGAAGATAATCGTATTCAAAAACATCTCCTATAATCTTTCTTACTAAAGCATTGGTCATTAACTATATCCCCCCAACAATTTAATCAGCACTTTGTTTGTCATCAAATTTAATTTGATAATTTGTACTTAAATGTAATATTTTATCAATCTGTGTTTTTATATATAATAATTATAGTAAATAATTGTAATTAGGGGGAGTTGTTTAAATGGAAAAAAATATGATAGGAAACTATGAGGTTATAACCCCCTTAGGGCAGGGGACGTTTGGAGCTACATTCTTAGTAAATAAAGATGGAAAAAAATACGCTTTAAAACTTTTTAAGAATGAAATGATTCGCTCAAAAAATGACATAAAAAGAATTGAAAGAGAGATTGAAGCATTAAAAAAAGTAGACCATCCTAATGTTGTTAAATATATTGATGATGGATTTCACATTAGAGGGTTTGACAAATTCCGTTATCTTGTCATGGAGTATACAGAGGGAGAACCTTTAAGCAACTTTATTGAGAGAAATAAACGATTAACAATTGCCCAGGCTCAAAGAATTGGACTTCAAATTTTAGAAGGATTAAAAGCTATACACGATAATGGTTTATTTCATAGAGATTTGAAACCAGATAATATTTTTATAACACGTTTAGGAGATGTACGTATTCTTGATTTCGGATTAGTTAAATTATTAGATGCTAGCACATTAACTGCAACGGGTGTACCAATGGGTACATATGCATATATGGCTCCAGAACAATTACTAGATAGCAAAAATATTGATTACAGATCTGATTTATATAGTTTTGGTGCAATCTTATTTCACATGGTCACAGGACGTATTCCAATTGAAATACATAGTTTAGTAGAAGCACCATATAAAATACTTAATGAGGTACCTCCGTTCGCTAGTACTTTAAATCCTGCAGTTCCTAATAAATTGGATAATATTATCGCTACACTATTGGAAAAGCAAATTCACCGTAGAAACTTCACCATTGATTCACTTTATTTTGAACTTCGCAACTTAGAAAACAGAACAATTCAAGTTACCTCTACAGACTTAACTCTACGATTTCTTCCTAGATTATTACATAATGAACGTTCTTTGGTCGAAGAATATAACAATACATTTGGAATAGATGGAATTGTATTTCCTGCAAATTTCTTCCCAAAATACAGTGCAGTATATGAAAGTGTTAGGGATAGCGGTAAATTTACCATTATTGATCCAGTTGTTTATAGGCTTGCCTATTCAAAGTTTAGTAATACTAAATCTTTAGTAGATTTACCTTATGTTCTATCACCATATCATAAAGAAAAGCCTGAAGATTTTAATGGTTTAGAAATCTATCAAAAAAGAGCAAAGCAAGTATTAGATTGGCAATTAGCTCAAAAACCAAGTGTTTTAGTAGCACCTTTTCATTTTTATGCAAACGAAAATGATCCTTGGATCGATATTGATATAAAAATATTTCATGAATGTAGAAAATATCTAAACGAAATTAATGAAAAAAGGCCTTTATATGCTGGCCTATCAATTCAAATAGAAAGTTTAACAGATAATTTAAGTACCATTAGACTAGTAAATAAATTTACAAGAACCCAAGCAGACGGATATATACTTATGTTTGATATCAAACTTGATTCCTTTAATAAAGCTCACTACTATGCATTTGGACGTATAGTTAGTATGCTAGGAGATCTAGCTAAACCAATTGTTTTATCAAGGGTTAATGATTTTGGGCTTGGTTTGCTTGGTTTTGGAGCAACGTCTATTTCATCAGGTATTGGTTTTATAGAAGATTTTAAAGAATCAATTTTAATTGAGGAAGCACAGGGGTATAATATCAAGCCGAGATATTATATTCCACAGTTATTGACATCCTTCAATGAAAAAGCTCTCAAAGATGTATTTGAACCAGCTATAGGTAAAGAATTAAAATGTAATTGTCCATACTGTCAAGGAAGTACTGATATAAAATATTTATTTACTCCTAGAGTTACTAAAGGACATTATTTATGGCACAAACAAAAACAAGTTAAGACTTTAAGTGAAATGCATTATGAAGAAAGAACTCGTTGGTTTTTACAACAAACAGATAATGCCCGCGAATTAGCTAAACAATTAAAAAAGGCTACGAAAAGTAAGTTAATTTCCTATGAACATTTTAACATCTGGAGTGAGGTGTTAAAGCCGATGATAAAATCCCCAATATAGCCGGAATAAAATTCCCCACTTACAATAGAACCATAGTGTCAACGAGAGGAGCTATGGTTCATGACTACGAGAGGGGAATTTTTCATGATCAAAGAGATGTATGAAAGGGGAATGAGTATTTCCGATATTGCGAGGGAATTGGGGATCGATCGGAAAACCGTCCGAAAATATATTCACTCCCCCAATCCTCCTTCCAAATCCAAGAGAAAACAAAGAAAAAGCAAGTTAGATCCATTTAAGACGTATCTTCAAAAACGAATGTTAGAAGATGGGGTGTTTAATAGCGAAAAGTTGTTTTTTGAAATTCGACAACAGGGCTATACGGGAGGAAAGACGATTTTAAAAGACTATATGAAACCTTTCCGAGAGACGGCGAAAAAGAAATACACCGTTCGTTATGAAACGCTTCCTGGCGAACAAATGCAAGTCGATTGGAAAGAAGTTGGGGAGGTCGTGATCGAAGGGAAAAAAGTCAAGTTATCGCTATTTGTGGCTGTGTTAGGCTATTCGCGGATGAAATACGCGGTATTTACGACCAGCCAGGATCAGGAACACTTAATGGAATGCCTGATTCAGAGCTTCAAGTACTTTGGTGGGGTTCCGAAGAAGGTGTTATTTGACAATATGAAGACCGTTACAGACGGGCGAGAACAAGGAGTGGTGAAATGGAATCAACGATTTTCCGAATTTGCGAGTTACTACGGATTTATTCCAAAAGTATGCCGGCCTTACCGGGCCCAGACAAAGGGAAAAGTCGAACGAGCCATTCAGTATATTATGGATCACTTCTATGTAGGAACATCGTTTGAAAGCATCGAAGAATTAAATTTCCTTTTACATCGTTGGCTCGATCAATTGGCGAATCGGAAACCAAACGCCACTACCGGTATTTCTCCGCAAGAGCGTTGGGCAGAGGAGTCACTCAAGCCTCTTCCGTTGAAAGATTACGATACGAGTTATCTTTCCTATCGGAAGGTGCATTGGGATGGCAGTTTCTCCTACAAAGGGGAACAATGGCTCTTATCGGCGAAGTATGCGGGCAAAGAAATTCTGGTGAAGGAGCGATTAAATGGAGATATTCGATTGTACTTTCGAGGGGAGGAGATTTCTCACGTGGACCAACAGAAAAAAGTGATTTCATTCGCCGAAAAAATAAAAAAGAAACAGACGGAAATGGCTGCCACCATTTCGCCTGTTTCGGTGGAAGTGGATACTCGTCCATTGTCCGTTTATGACGCATTCCTGCGAGGGGAAAGCTCATGAAAGAACGAATACACGAGTATTGCCACCAACTCCATTTGCCTGTCATGGCGGAGCGATGGTCCGCCATGGCAGAATACGCCTCTACTCATAATATATCATATTCAGAGTTTTTATTCCGTTTATTAGAGGCAGAAATCGTCGAAAAACAGGTACGATCGATCCAAACGCTCATCAAGCTGTCCAAACTGCCGTATCGCAAGACGATCGATACGTTTGATTTTACTGCGCAGCCTTCGGTGGATGAGCGCCGGATTCGAGAACTGCTTACGTTGTCCTTTATTGACCGGAAAGAAAATATCCTCTTTCTCGGTCCACCGGGGATTGGGAAGACACATCTGGCCATTTCGATTGGAATGGAGGCGATCGCAAGAGGATATAAAACGTATTTTATTACCGCTCACGATTTGGTCAATCAGTTAAGAAGAGCCGACCAGGAAGGAAAGTTGGAGAAAAAGCTTCGTGTCTTTGTGAAGCCAACCGTTCTCATTATTGATGAAATGGGGTATCTAAAACTGGACCCGAACAGCGCTCATTACTTATTTCAAGTGATCGCCCGGCGGTACGAGCATGCCCCGATTATCCTCACCTCCAACAAAAGCTTTAGGGAATGGGGAGAAATCGTGGGAGACTCGGTTTTGGCGACAGCGATGTTAGATCGATTACTGCATCATTCCATCATTTTCAACCTAAAGGGGGAAAGCTATCGATTACGGGAAAAGAGGCTCCAAGAAGAAAAACAGAAGGATCAATGAAAGGTCCTTCTGGGGAATTTTAAACCGGCGATTTGGGGGAAAAAATAATCGGCCTTGACATGAGGTAATTAGTCAGTTGGCAGAAGAAAGGGAAAAATCCCTATCTTTTACTTCCGTTGCTCCGTTCTAATATTCGAGCTAGGCTGGATAGTAGTCAATATTTTGAACACTAAAAAGCTTAGGATATGCTATCTTTTTCAGCACCCACTCTTAATTCTGAGAGGGTTATAACTAATTATTGCTAGTAAAACAATAATTATAAAGCCGCTCAAATAACATGAGCGGCCTTAATAGTCATTCTATATCTTCCAGATAGGCATTCAATTTTCGCATTGCATCTCGATATATTCTTATTTGCCTTTTCGCCAAATTGATTCCTTGCAAGTCATTAATTAGACATTGTAGTCTACTTTGGATAATTATAAGATTGTAATCAACATTAATGTGATTCTCACCCACTATATTAATTTGGCGTTTAATTTCCTCAAGATTTTTTATTACGGAATCAATATATAATAATATATCTTCTTTTTGTCTGTTGATATAATCTCTCTCATCTCTTATAAGTTTGGCTAGATAATCTAATATGATATGTTGACCGTTATTATTCATTTTACAAGTCCTCTTTCCATTTAATATTGTCGGAAAGCTTGTCACATCAACCTTTAGAGGACTTTTTATTGGTGCCATAAGTGGTGCCAAATTTGGTGCCGAAACGGTGCCATTCGATAAATTTGGTATAACCTAGTAAATGTTCAAATTAGTAAAACCTTGATATATCAACGTTTTTCAAATGTTAAAGGTCTCATCTTTCTCGAATAAAACTAAGAAAATCAGCTGTTTCACCTTGACAGGGTGGAGGTCGCTGGTTCGAGCCCAGTCGGAATCATCACAACCCCGAGTTCTTTTAGAGAACTCGGGGTTTTTCGTTGTATTCAGCATCTTTTCCTGACTGTCGCAAATGTTTGACAGTTCGACCGCATTTCGTATGCAGGAAAACGATCGATGTTGTCGAATAAAAACATCGAAGCCATTGTATGCGAGGTGAATGTATGTCCATTGACCACGATCGTCTGTTTAAACAGTTGATCCAAACGTTTTTTGAGGAATTTATTGTTCTCTTTTTCCCGACAATGCACGAGCATATCGATTTTCGCCACGTATCGTTTTTATCCGAGGAGCTGTTTACTGATGTGACGGCAGGGGAGAAGTACCGTGTCGATTTGCTTGTCGAAACGAAGTTAAAAGGCGAAGACGGCCTTGTGATCGTGCATATCGAAAACCAAAGCTACGTTCAACCATCATTTCCAGAACGGATGTTTATTTATTTTAGCCGTTTGTTTGAAAAGTACCGCAAACACATTGTACCAATTGCCGTATTTAGCTACGATACGATCCGCGACGAACGATCTGCATTTACTCTCCAATTTCCATTTGGCCACGTGCTTGACTTTCGCTTTTTCACTTTGGAACTTCGTAAACAAAACTGGCGAAACTACATTCGTCAAGACAATCCAATCGCTGCTGCACTGCTAAGCAAAATGGGATATACTGAAAGTGAACGGGTAGAACTGAAAAAACAATTTTTACGCATGCTTGTCCGATTGGAATTAGACGAAGCGAAACAACGATTGCTGTTTGGCTTTTTTGAAACATATGTGAAACTATCAGATGAAGAAGAACGAAGACTACGAAGCGAGGTGAATGAAATGGAGACGAAAGAAAAAGACAAAGTGATGGAGTTAATTATTTCGTATGAACAACAAGGAATGAAGCGCCTTGTACAAACGATGGCGAAAAAAGGGATGAGCGTAAAAGATATTGCAGACGTCACGGATCTTTCGGAAGAAGAAGTAAAGCAGTTCGTAGAGAAAGAATGAGTGGGAAGCCCCCGAAAAGCTTTGGGGGCTTCAATCATTGCGCTGTGTAACCACCATCAATGACAATCGCCTGACCTGTAATCCCTTTCGCTTGATCACTACCGATAAATAGAGCATAATTAGCAATTTCTTCAACAGATAATAAGCGTCGCTGAGGGACAAGCGGATAAATAACTTCCTCTAATACGGCTTCTAGTGACACGTTTCTTGTTTTTGCTAGATCATTTAACTGATTACGTACGAGTGGTGTATCAACGTAGCCGGGACAAAGTGCATTGACGGTAATTCCATAAGGTGCCCCTTCAAGAGCAGCGACTTTTGTAAGTCCAATAACCCCATGTTTAGCGCTATTGTATGCTGCTTTCCCAGCAAATCCGACTAATCCGTTAATTGACGCCATATTAATAATGCGACCATACTGTTGTTGTTTCATGATTGGAAAGGCGTGCTTAATCGCCACAAACGGTGCAGTAAGCATAATGCGAATGAGTGTTTCAAATTTTTCTGTTGGAAAATCTTCAATCAAAGCCACATGCTGCATGCCTGCATTATTCACTAAAATATCGAGCCGACCATAACGCTCAACCGTTTGATGTAAACAGCGATCTAACGTTTCTTCTGACATGACGTCGCAAACCATACCGGTCACGTCATACGAGGACAAAGCAGCAACAGCTTGGTGTACCGTTTCTTCATTAATGTCCGTTAATACAACTTTTGCGCCGTGCTTAGCAAATGTTTTCGCTATTTCAAATCCGATACCACGAGCAGCGCCCGTAATAAACATTACGCGACCTTGTACCATATATGCTCCTCCTTAAATCCCTAATCCGAATGAAAATAAAATAATAGCTAATATCGTGCCTAGCAATGGAACGATGACAGTTAATGCTCCGACTGGATTATATGCATCCTGGTGCGTTTCACCGCAAATAGCCCGAATTGTCGTAACGACATATCCATTATGTGGCAAAGAGTCAAGTGCACCAGACGAAATCGACACGACGCGATGTAATGCCTCTGGATTTACTCCAGCGTCTAAATAATGTGGGGCAATAAGTGGCAAAGCGATCGCTTGCCCTCCAGATGCCGATCCCGTCATACCGGCAATAACACTGACTGCAATCGCACTACCAATGAGCGGACTACCTGGAATGTTCGTAATCGTTTCAACCGCAAGTTGAAAAGCAGGTGCCGCTTTAGCCACTCCTCCAAATCCAACAACCGCCGCCGTATTTCCTAGCGCAAGCAACGCTCCTAACGTTCCTTCTGATAGCGCTCCAGTGAAATTTTGAAAATATTTTCGGTTTAATATATACACAGCGATAATCCCACCAAGTAAAGCGACAATTAATGCTGACTGTTTTAACGAATCGTGGAAGACGAATGAAATGACTAATACAATGATCAGTGGAACAAGCCCTGCAAGCGGATGTGGTAGAAGTCTTGCCTTTTCCTCAGTTGGATCTCCGTCACGAGCAATAAAATATTCGCCATTGGCTACCGCTCGATTAATCATACGTTTCAACCACCAATAGCCAAACAACGCCATAAAAATTGCAACAATAATACTTACTTCCCATCCTGCATAAGGTGATGTGTGCAAATACTCAATTGGAATCCAGTTTTGAATTTCAGGCGATCCGGCAGATGTCATTGTAAACGTCACCGAACCAAATGCTAGTGTTGCTGGTATGAAACGTCTCGGCAAATTAGCTTGCTTAAACAAACTAACCGCCATCGGATAAACAGAAAACGCAACAACGAATAAGCTAACGCCACCATATGTCAAAATTGCACATGCTACAACGACCGCTAGTGCTGCATGTTTTAAACCAATTTTTTTAACAACCCATTTCGATACACTGTCAGCCGCCCCGCTATCTTCCATCACTTTTCCAAAAATCGCACCAAGCAAAAACATTAAGTACCATGATTGAACGAATCCAGAAAACCCGGCCATGTAGTTCCCAACAAAATTCGCCTGTCCTTCGCCAGCAAGTTGCGGAAATAACGGAAGTTCACTAAACAAAGCGACAATAAGCGCGCATAACGGAGCAGCAATAAATAAGTTCATTCCTCTCATCGTCAAAAAGATTAACAACGCCAGACCACCAATTAAACCGATCATACTCCACATCGTTTCATCCCCCTTATACTCATTTTAGAAACCGTTTTCATTTCTCCTTTCCCCCTTTCACTTCTTTTATTTTGCAAACTTCGTGCCAAGTCGTTGTCCATCGCAATAAACACTATATGTATATTGTTTATTCCATTTTTCAAGAAACGCCTTTTCATTTTCCTTGATATATGGACAAATAAAAATTCCGCCATTGTGGAACGAATTCCAGCATGGCGGAATGTCATATGCCGTATTTTTTTATTTTCTCATACATCGCAGATTTACTAATGCCAAGCGACTTGGCTGCTTTTTGTTTATCAAAATGATGCCGTTGCAAACTTTGTTGGATGATTTGTTTTTCAGCTTCTTCTAATAGTTGTTTCAATGTCTTTCCATCCGTTTGATAAACGCCCGTTGTTCGCAAATATTCTGGCAACGCTTCTAACGTAATCGTCTCTCCACTCGCAAAATAAACAGACGCTTCAATGACGTTTTCTAACTCGCGGATATTGCCAGGCCACATGTGACGTCGCAAAATGTCCATCACATCTGGCGTAATGGAACGAATGCGCTTTCCGGAACGTTTACACACTTTGTCGAGAAAGTGATGAATAAGCGGTTCAATATCTTCTGGTCGTTCACGAAGCGGTGGAATGAAAAAGGGAACAACGTTAATGCGATAATATAAGTCTTGGCGAAATAGTTTTTCTTCAATCATCTTTTCTAAAGGTCGATTCGTTGCTGCAATAATGCGCACATCAATGTTGATCGTTTTCGTCGCACCGACAGGTTCAATTTCTTTTTCTTGTAACACTCGAAGTAGTTTCACTTGCATATGTAATGGCATATCGCCAATTTCATCAAGAAAAATCGTGCCACCATCCGCTAATTGAAATTTTCCTTTTTTCCCACCTTTCCTTGCTCCCGTAAATGCGCCATCCTCATATCCAAATAGCTCTGATTCAAGCAAATGTTCAGGGATGGCACCACAATTAATTTTTACAAACGGCTGGTCGCTTCGGCTGCTGAGCTGATGAATGCTATGGGCAAACAATTCTTTTCCTGTCCCACTTTCGCCACGAATCAAAATAGAAATGTCGCTATCCGCAATTCGCTTCACCTTTTCTTTCAATTGTTCCATTTGTTTTGAAACGGAAATAATATGATTAAGTGTATATTTCGCCCCGCTATGTTCTTTCCATTCTTGCAAATATGTTTGTAGTTGAGGAAGCAAACTTTTAATATGACTGTTCATCCGTTTCCACTCATTTGTATCGCGAAAAATAACCGTACCAACCGCTCCGATCACTTTTCCATCCATCCAAATGGGAATACGATTAGCAATCATATAGTTTCCTTGAATATAATGCAAATCAGCAATTTCTTCCTGACCTGTTTGAACAACAATATGCATGCGCGTATTTTCAATTACTTCGGTCACATGTTTACCAATGACTTCTTCTTTCTTTTTCCCTAAGAAATCACAATAATTTTTATTCATATATACGATCGTTCCTTTATGATCCACCACAACAATCCATTCATACGCTTGATCGATAACCGTTTCTAAAATTTTATGCTCAAATAACAACTTCACCCCTCCTTTTCTAATTTTTTAAATTTTTAATCTATTTTACTATAAAAACAAAAGATTGTTTATTCAACTGTTGAAAAATATATACATCCAAATTAACATTTTAACCTCTGGTTTACGCAGTACACCCGATGCGACGTAACACCTCATCTGGGTGCTGTAAGACGTGTTGCTCAAATCGAGTAATCGACTGGACGATGTCCTTTTGATTTTTGCGCAAGATGTTGGCGGTGACTTCATCTTTCAGCCACTTCCACAACCGTGCAATTATCAAACGATCAGATGAAGAAGAACGAAGACTACGAAGCGAGGTGAATGAAATGGAGACGAATGAAATGGAGACGAAAGAAAAAGATCAAGTGATGGAATTAATTATTTCGTATGAACAACAAGGAATGAAGCGCCTTGTACAAACGATGGCGAGAAAAGGGATGAGCGTAAAAGATATTGCGAACGTCACGGATCTTTCGGAAGAAGAAGTACAACGGTTGTTAGAGTAGGGGGGTTACTGTCGTCGACCGTTTCGGAGCGACGACAGTTTTTTGTTTTACAATGAGTAGGTGCCAATATTATGTTCGTTTGCCGTTTAACACGCTCTCTTCTAACACCGCGAATTTATCGCCATACACTTTCGTAATGTGTTTTTCTCCCCATGCACATAACGAGTCTAAAATGTCTTGTAAACTCCAGCCGTATTCACTAAGTTCATACTCTACTTTTGGAGGAACTTGGTTGTACACAATGCGATGAATGATACCGTCCTCCTCTAATTCACGTAACTGTTGTGTTAGCATTTTTTGTGTAATGCCCGGCATGAGTCGTTTCAGTTCACTTGTGCGTTTTTTGCCATGTGTGAGATGACAGAGAATTACACATTTCCATTTTCCACCTATTACTTCTAATGTAGCTTCTACTGGGATATTGTACTTCTTTTTCTGCATATTTTCCTCCTCGTTAATGGGTACTTAAAAGTAACTATAGAACTTTTAAGTATCTATATTACTTTAAAGTACGTACTTTTCGAAAAGATTTATATACATCATAATAACACTTACCGGCCGGTTTGAAATGTTTTCGTGTATAGAACTAACGATTAGGAGGAGAAAAATGACTTCGCATAAAAATCGAAGCACATTGGCACTATTGGCGTTAGCCATAAGCGCCTTTGCGATTGGGACCACAGAGTTTATAAGTGTAGGGTTGTTGCCACTTATATCTAAAGATTTGCAAGTTTCTGTTTCGACAGCGGGATTAACAGTTTCCTTATATGCTTTAGGGGTTACTTTCGGCGCACCTTTGTTAACATCATTGACATCGAATATGTCACGTAAAACGTTATTGCTTTTGATTATGCTTGTTTTTATTGGTGGAAACAGTGTGGCAGCTAGTGCGACGAATATAGGTGTATTGTTAATTGCTCGCGTGCTGTCTGCATTGTCGCATGGAGTATTTATGTCGATTGGTTCTACGATTGCGGCAAGCTTAGTTCCAGAAAATCGTCGTGCAAGTGCGATTTCTATTATGTTTACAGGTCTTACGGTAGCCACGATTACAGGAGTGCCTTTTGGGACATTCATTGGCCAGCAGTTTGGATGGAGATTTGCCTTTATCTTTATTGTGATCGTTGGCATCATAGCATTTATTGCTAATGCTATGCTCATTCCAGCCAACTTGCGAAAAAGTGGTCGCACGACGTTTAGTGATCAGCTAAAGCTTTTAGCTAACGGTCGTTTAGTTCTTTTGTTTGTTATTACGGCTTTAGGATATGGGGGAACGTTTGTCGTCTTTACATATTTATCTCCACTTCTTCAAGAGATTACGGGATTTGGTGAGAAAACTGTCGCATTGATTTTGCTGTTTTATGGTGTGGCGATTGCGATTGGTAATGTGGTGGGGGGAAAGCTCTCCAATCAAAACCCGATTGCATCGTTGTTTTACATGTTTATTGTGCAAGCCGTTGTGCTTGGGATGTTCACATTTACCGCTCCATATAAAATAGCTGCGTTCATCACAATCATTTTCATGGGATTGTTAGCATTTATGAATGTACCTGGGCTACAAGTATACGTGGTGATGTTAGCAGAGCGATTTGTACCTAGCGCAGTAGATGTCGCTTCTGCGATGAATATTTCAGCATTTAATGCAGGCATCGCCATTGGAGCTTATCTAGGTGGTGTGGTTACTGATTCGATTGGACTTATTCATACACCATGGATTGGAGCATTGATGGTTGTTGGGGCTACGCTTTTAACAGGATGGAGTCGAGTTTTAGAGCAAAAAGATGAAAGTATGATCGCACAGGAAAATAGTTTTTAAAAAAGAAATGTACGATTTGAATCGAGTTTTCATTTATTAGGAGGGATAGTATGGTCGCGAAACATTTGCAAGATACAACTACTTTATATAACGGTGTAAACATCCCTTGGCTAGGGCTTGGAGTGTTTAAAGTAGAAGAAGGACCTGAAGTGGTTCAAGCGGTAAAAACGGCTATTCAACACGGGTACCGTAGCATTGATACGGCGTCTATTTACGGAAATGAAGTTGGTGTCGGACAAGGCATACGTGAAGGAATGAAAGAAGCGGGGATATCGCGCGAAGATTTGTTTGTCACCTCGAAAGTATGGAATAGCGACTTAGGGTATGAATCCACAATCGCAGCGTATGAGGAGAGCGTGAATAAATTAGGATTGGATGCACTGGATCTATATCTTATTCACTGGCCAGTCGCTGGAAAATATAAAGAGGCGTGGCGAGCATTAGAGAAACTTTATAAAGAAGGACGTGTCAAAGCAATCGGAGTTAGCAATTTTCAAATTCATCATCTTCAAGATTTAATGCAAGATGCCGAAATAAAACCGATGGTAAACCAAGTGGAATATCACCCACGACTGACTCAAAAAGAGCTTCATTCGTTTTGTCGGGAACATGGCATTCAGTTACAAGCGTGGTCTCCATTGATGCAAGGCTTGTTGCTTGACAATGAGGTTTTGCAGGAGATTGCAATAAAGTATAACAAGTCGGTGGCGCAAATCATTTTGCGTTGGGACTTGCAGCATGGTGTTATCACGATTCCAAAAACGACAAAAGAACATCGTATGGTTGAAAATGAGTCAATATTTGATTTTTCACTCACAGAAGAAGAGATGGAACGAATTGATAACTTGAATAAGAACGAGCGAGTTGGCCCTGATCCCGACCATTTTGATTTTTAATGAAAAAAGTCAGCGCTTTTGTCGCTGGCTTTTTTATATGAGATTGTTTGACGGTGAATACACCTCAAGAAGTAGCGCAAATTCATACTTGCGTACATATGAAGGGAACGCCATTCCTACTACAATGAAAGGTGTTGTAATTATAAAAACTTACGTAGGGGGCGTTGTGTGTGAAAAAGATCGGGCCTAATGGGATGAAGTGGTTGAAAATGATTCATGTATTTTTAGTTGTGCTATTTTTTGGCGGGATTTTAAGTTCAGTTACATTATCTCTTTCGCTTGATTTGACGACATATGATGAAACGTACTTAGGTTATAAAAACATCGTGATGATTAGCGACCATGTTGTAAAATGGGGGGCCATTGGTACGTTACTTGTTGGTGTCGTTTACGGCTTTTTTACGAATTGGGGTTTTTTTAAGCATCGTTGGGTAGGAGTAAAGTTTGTTCTATACATCATTCAAACGATTGTCGGGATTTCCATTGTCGATCAGCTAATGATGGCCAATATGGAACTGTTGGAGACGCAAAAACAATTGGCGTTAAGCAATCCGACGTTTATCCGAAATCATGAGATAAGGCAGTATGCAGTATATTTTCAAGTGGCAGTAACGATTTTTGTATTTATCATTTCTTTTTTACGGCCGTGGAGAAAGAAAAAATGGCCGATGGGAAAGCAGGTGTAAGAAGTGCCCTTGCATGTTCGTAAGGGCACTCCCTTAAAAAATGTCGAAATTAATCGCTCAATCGTTCTCGTATTTCCGTTACGCAAAACTTACAAAACTCTACAAGAACCTTGCAGACATTTCTGTTTGCTTCCTCATTCATCGTGCCCGATTTCGCCAAAGCTACTCTCGTTTGGTATAGCACTCCAGAGGCTTAATTTTCCGTGTAACTCACGGTACAAACAGCTATGCAGGATATGTCGAAAGATTGATGCTTGCATTTAAATCCCTGTCTATTTCAAGACCGCAGTTATCGCATCGAAATATCCGTTCGGATAGTTTAAGTGTTTTTTTCAAATATCCGCATGAATGACATGTTTTCGATGATGGATACCACCAATCCGCTTCTACAAACTCGATTCCGTACCATTCACATTTGTGTTTGATTTTTTTCTTAAAAGTATATAGACGTTGTTGTTGAATAGCATTCGATAGATGGCGGTTTTTCATCATCCCACGAATGTTTAAATGTTCCATGACGATCCGAGAAGGCTTGGTTCTCACCAACTCGTTCACCACTTTATTCTCATAATCCATGCGTTTATGTTCTAACCGAATTCGTATCTTCTGCATCTGCCTTTCGAGTTTTGTAATGTTGCGTGTTTTGACGTAACGGACTACACCTCCTTTTTCTTGAACTTTGTTCATTTCGTACTTCCTTGAGCATTTACGTTGCAACCGACGCAAACGCTTTTCTAGTTTTTTGATTTCTTTCGTTTTATTTATGCTTGGGAATACCCGACCGTCTGAACAAACGGCTAGATTTTGTACTCCCACATCAATTCCTAGTGTATGGCTGTGTAATGCGACAGATGGTTTTGGAACGTCATATCCCACGGATACATACCAATGAACACCGTCAAACGTGATGCGAGGGTTGTAATACTTTGTATTGGTTGGAATTTCCCCTCGTTCGGATAGACGTACCCATCCGACTTTTTCGATATACACATGCGTATCACTAAATTTGATTTTTTCTGTGTCTTGGTAGAAAGATGGCTTGCTTCTCTTTTTGCTTTTGAATCTTGGTTTTTTTGTTTTTCCTTTGAAAAAGTCTTTGTATGCTTTGCACGCATCTTTAATCGCTTGTTTGGTGATGTTATTAGAATAATCATATAACCATTGATAATTAGGGTCGTTTTGTTTTAAAGCTGTTAATCTTTTCCGTAAATCTCCGTCTTTGATGAATTTATCACCGTTTTTGTAGTTGTTTTCTTGTTGTTCAAGCGTCCAATTGTACGCCCAACGAGCCACACCTGCTGATCCAAATAATTTTGTTCGCTGCTTGTTGTTCGGCTCTAACCTAACTTTGATCGACCGAATCATCTTCAAGCCACTCCTTTATCATTTTCTTGGCTCGGTTGGCTCTTTTTCCTTGAAGTTTGCCACGAAAAACGGTGATAATCTGTACTAAATCCTCGACAAGTTCTTGTTCTTCTGTTTTTTCTGTATGGTCGATAATTTCAATATCTACCTCATAACGTTTACAAATCTGTTCAATCAGTTCAAATCCGAAACGAACCAAACGGTCTTTATACAAAACAACAATTTTTTCTACCTCACCATTACAAACCATGTCGATTAATCGAGTTAATCCTTTTTTCGTGTAGTTGATTCCACTTCCAATATCCTCAATGATTTCAAACGAATAGCCTTTCGCAATCATATATGTGCGTACGGCTTCGACTTGACGTTCTAAATCATCTTTTTGTTTTTTACTTGATACTCGACAATAGCCAATGACTTTTTTAGGGACAATCGCTTTTTTTACCCCAAGCACTTGATGAAGCTGTTGTTCGGAATAATATCTAAATCCCGATGGCGCAACATAAGCAGGTTTTAACACGTCATTTTTATCCCAATTTCTTAAAGTTTGCTGACTTTTTCCGATAAGTTTTGCAAATTCGCCAATACTGTAATATTTCATAACAATCACCTCTCTACACAAATAAAACCATAAAATTTGTTATTTATGTAGAGAGTTTTATAAAAAATTATAGAAATTACTTAACTGCTTCAACCCTCCTCTGTCATATCGAGAATATGGGCAACGTCTGTTATATTCATTCCTTTTTCGAGCATTTTTTGAATCGTTTCATTTTTTCCTTCTTCTCGACCTTGTTTTAAGCCTTCTTGCCTTCCTTCTTCCCGACTGCCGCGAATGTTTGAGAGTTGATCAAGAAGCCATTTCAGCCGCATTTCGTATACGTAGCGGTTTTTGGGGGCTACGCTTAAGTTTTGCCATTCTTCTAGCGCTTCTAAAATGTCTTGTTCTGCCATCGCGATTCCCTTCAATTCGCGAAACATCTCTTCATCTATTTTTTTTCGTTCGTCCATCGACAGCGGACAACATCGTTAGCCATGGCCATTCGGACGATTGCTTCAAAGGGGAGACATTAATAAAATTCAAATGCAGGAAAACGATCGATGTTGTCGAATAAAAACATCGAAACGATTGTATGTGAGGTGAATGTATGTCCATTGACCACGATCGTCTGTTTAAAGAGTTGATTCAAACGTTTTTTGAGGAGTTTATTGTTCTCTTTTTTCCTGCGATGCACGAGCATATCGACTTTCACCATTTGTCGTTTTTATCCGAGGAGCTGTTTACCGATGTGACGGCAGGGGAGAAGTACCGTGTCGATTTGCTTGTCGAAACGAAGTTAAAAGGCGAAGACGGGCTTGTGATTGTGCATATCGAAAACCAAAGCTACGTTCAACCATCATTTCCAGAACGGATGTTTATTTATTTTAGCCGTTTGTTTGAAAAGTACCGTAAACCCATCGTACCCATTGCTGTATTTAGCTACGATACGATCCGCGACGAGCGATCTGCATTTACGCTCCAATTTCCTTTTGGCCACGTGCTAGACTTTCGTTTCTTCACTGTCGAATTGCGCAAACAAAACTGGCGAAATTACGTTCGAAATGATAACCCTATTGCCGCTGCACTGCTAAGCAAAATGGGATATACTGAAAGTGAACGAGTAGAACTGAAAAAACAATTTTTACGTATGCTTGTCCGGTTGGAGTTAGACGAAGCGAAACAACGATTGCTGTTTGGCTTTTTTGAAACATATGTAAAACTATCAGACGAAGAAGAACGAAGACTACGAAGCGAGGTGAATGAAATGGAGACGAAAGAAAAAGACAAAGTGATGGAGCTAATTATTTCGTATGAACAAAAGGCGTTAGAAAAGGGAAGAGAAGAAGGAATGAAGCGCCTTGTACAAACGATGGCGAAAAAAGGGATGAGCGTAAAAGATATTGCGAACGTCACGGATCTTTCGGAAGAAGAAGTGGAGCGTTTGTTAGAGTAGGGACCCCCACAGCGCTCCACCTTCTTTTGTTTTTGTAAAATTGTTTTTACACACAAGATTACATTACAATGTTCTTTGTTCGACGTGCTATAGAGACGATTAAAAAATCTTTTCTTGACAACATACTTTTTCAACACCTTGCAAATAACCCTCTCAAAGGGGGTTATTTGGTTTTTGTGGAAAAATCAGGTGTATCATTTTTGGAAGATCGTATATACTATGTATATACATTTTGGTTGGGGGGTGATATAATGAACTCAAAGGAACATTTAGAAAGCAAAATAAACCAAAGTAAAGGAGGAGACTACATGTCTACAGTTGTTGCTCAAAAATGGGGAAACAGTTTGGGCATTCGTATCCCAAAAGATGTTGCTGATCAAATAGGGATTAAACAAGGTTCCGAAATAGAATTAAATGTGATTGGAAATGAAGGGATCATCACATTAAAACCAAAAAGAACACGGAAGAAATACACACTGGAAGAACTAATATCACAGATTACACCTGAAAATCGACACGAAGAAATTGATTTCGGGATAGAAGGGCGTGAATTGATTTAATGTCAGCAGACGTACCAGAGAGAGGCGATTTCGTTGTTTTAAACTTCAATCCACAAGCTGGACATGAGCAGGCTGGGAGAAGGAATGCGATTGTTTTATCGCCTAAAGAATTCAATCAAGCAACAGGATTTATAGCTGTTTGTCCGATTACCACTCAAAAGAAGGGTTACCCTTTCGAAGTGGATTTACCAAAAGAAGGAATATTTCTTGGTGGCGATGGCTATCCAATAACAGGGGTAGTTTTAACTGATCAAATTAAATCATTGGATTGGAAAGTTCGTCATCTAAAAATTTTAAAGAAGTATAATCCAGAAGATGCACAAATTGAAGAAATAGATAAAATAATTGATGAATGCCTAGCGAAAATAGAAACATATCTGACTTGACATAATCCTTTCTCTTTCAGAAAGGGTTATTTTTTACTTTAAAGTTTCTTGACAATTGTTGAAAAGCTAATTTTAGTTGGTCAGGTGTCGAAAAACCGAAATGAGTAAGTTGGTCGTTTTTATTTTAATTGCGGAAGTTGTGAGTCAAATTGGCATTTTGTTTGCTTACTTTTGTCATTAAATCCACAAGAAAAATGAGTCTAGTAAACGGTTCAACATAGCAAAAAACTAGTCCTATCAAGGAGTTGATTCTTTAATGGCTGGCGCAAGTACATCTTTTGGTGATGAACTAGTAAAAATATGATTTAAACAACCAAGTGATATGTAAAAGCGGGCGAAATATTTGATACAATGAAGAAATAACAAATGAACAGGAGGGGAGAACGATGTTGTTTGAAAACGATCAACCAGCAGCTTGCTTCTAAGACGGGGCAAGCGCACGTTCCGTCTTGTAGAAAAAAGAAAAAAGACGGAGGGGGAAAAGATGAGACAAACGTTTTTCGGTTCGTTGTATTTGTCGCTCGCTGCTAGCATTTGGGGTGGAATGTATGTCGTTAGTAAATATGTGCTCGATTACGTTCCGCCATTTACGCTCGTATGGCTTCGTTATGCGATTGCTTTTTTTGTATTATGGACGATTTTACGACTAAAGCGCATCCCGATGCCAAAAGGAAAAAACGATTGGAAACCGATCATATATATTGGAGTTGTTGGATACGTTCTTTCGATTTCCTTACAGTTTGTCGGGACGAAATGGTCGGATGCGCACACGGCTTCGCTCATTACGTCGGCCACGCCTGCTTTCATCGTCATCTTTGCCCGTTGGATGTTGCATGAAACGATGACGATGCGGAAACTCAGTGCGTTGTTACTCGCAACTGCGGGGGTTGTTGTCGTCGTTGGATTTAGCGAGGGGGAGACGACTTCGTTTTTAGGGAACGTCTTACTCGTTGGAGCAGCGGTGACGTGGGCGCTTTTATCTGTGCTCGTCAAAATGGCATCTGCGCGCCTTTCCGTATTAGTGATCACGACATACGCCATTTTTGTCGCTTTCATTGGCACAACGCCGATGATGGTATGGGAATGGTGGGAAGGGATGTCAAAAACGTTTTCGTTTCCGGTCGTGCTCGGGATTTTTTATCTCGGAATCGTGTCGACGGCTGGGGCGTTTTTTCTTTGGAATAAAGGGATGGAAATGATGGATGCTGGGGTCGGTTCGCTCTTTTTCTTTTTCCAGCCACTTGTCGGATCTTTGTTCGGTTGGCTGTTTTTGCATGAACAATTGCGCTTCTCATTTTGGGTTGGTGGAGCGTTCATTGTTGGTGGAGTCGTCATGGCTGTTTTGGAGAAAAACGGAGTAGAAAGCGAACGGCAAAATGAAGAAAAAGTCAGCGTGTGATGCGCTGACTTTTTACTATGACACTATTGTATATGCGGTTAACACAAGGACGGATATGAAAACGACGCTCATGACGTTTGCGCCGAGCCATGAGGCAAGTACGGCACTCACAAAGCCGAGGATGCCAAATACCGGATCGTCTTGAATAAGAAATATACCCGGAATAATTAAAGCGCCGAGCGTGGCGTATGGGACGTTGCGCAATACACCGCGCCAAAATGGCGGCAAGTTCATGCGATGAAAAACCGTCAACGGAAGCATGCGCGGAATGTATGTCACGATGCCCATGCCAACAATGATGAGAAAAATGTTATCGTACATATTCCGCCTCCTTTCCTTTTTCTACAATCCACTGTATACATATAGCTGAAACGATTGTAGAGATGACGATGGCCCATCCTTTTGGGACGTTGAGCCATAATAAAAGCGCGCTGTTCATAAGACCAGAGCACACCGCAAGCCAAAGCGCTTTTCGTTCGGTTTTGATGGCGGGGACTAATAGCCCGACAAACATCGCATACAAGGCGACAGATAAGCCGATTTGTACGGTTTCTGGCAAATATGCGCCAACGATATGTCCGATGGCTGAATGGACGACCCAACTGCTGTAGGAAATGAAAATCAGTCCGAACATATACGAAGCAGAGACGGTTCCTTCTTTCATGGCGGCGACAGAAAACGTTTCATCTGTGATGCCGAATGCGTATAGCGCTTTTTTCCAAAGTGCGTCATGTTCTGCTTTTTCATGAAGAGATGCGGACATTAAAAAATGCCGAATGTTTAAAATAAATGTCGTTAAAATGATTTCAAATGGGCCGGTGCCAAGAGATAGTAAATTGAGCGAAATGTATTGTGCGGCCCCTGCAAATACAATCATGCTCATGAGCGTCGTATCGATCAGCGTTAACCCTGTTGATTTCGCTAACAACCCGAACATGAGCGCAACAGGCGCATATCCAATCGCAATCGCTGTTCCTGACTTCACTCCATCCCGAAACATATGCATTCCCCCTTCTTTTGTATTTTCATAAAATTTTTTCTATTTCGCAAGACATATATGTCAAATGTGAAACTTTTTTTTCTCTTTTTCGTATATTCAAGTATTTAAGATGAAGGGGATGATCACTATGTTGAAAAAATTGCTGGAAATGCTTTTACACAAAAGCATGCATAAACATCGTTACAGCAGCAGCGATCGTTATACGTACCGTCCGCATCGCCATCCATCGCAATACGGCTATAAGCATTATAAGAAAAAACATCATAGCCACAGCATTTTCTCTAGCTTTTTTGGCAGTTCATGATTTTTATTGAAAAGCCGTATCGAGAAGGAACGGTCGTAAACGGTCGGTACACGATTCAAACGCAACTTGGAGAAGGCAGCTATGGTGTAGCGTACGTGGCGCGCGATGAAGAAACGAAGGAGCTTGTCGTTTTAAAACAGATGAAGCGGACGAAAAGAAAGAAGCGGCGCGCATCGTTTGAACGAGAAGCGCTCATTTTAAAAAAGCTCAATCATCCTCAAATACCGAAGTTGTACGACTCGTTTGACGTGCGCGGCACGTTGCATCTTGTCATGGAATATATTGAAGGAGATACGATTGAGACGCTTATTTTTGATAAAAACAAAACGTACGATGAAAAAGAAGCGTTTTCACTATTGGCAGATGTGTTGCGTGTCGTGCAATACATTCACGCGCACGGCATTGTCCATCGCGATTTACGCATCCCAAATATCGTTTTTCGTAACGGGATTGTATATGTGCTCGATTTTGGACTTGCGCGCTTTTTATCCGAAAAAAATGAACGGCTGTTTACACTTGAACAGCGGCTCAGGCGAACCATTGATGTAACAAGCGACATATACGCCCTCGGCCATTTTTTATTGTTTTTATTGTACTCTTCTTATGAGCCGACAGCGGACAAAGAGAAAAGCTGGGAAGACGAACTGTCCTTGTCAAAAGAAGCACGTCATGTGTTGCGACGCATGTTGCAGCTAGATCGGCCGTATGGTTCTGTGGAACAATTGATGCGCGATGTCGCGATCATTCCGTAGGCGTTTTGTGCGCCTATTTCTTTTTTTCGATGTCGCGTTTTGCGCGAAGAAAAGCAATGAGCCAAACGATTTCGTCTTCCGTCACCGTTTTTCCATCGACCGTCATATGAAACGCCGCATTCGTCAGCTCAATGGTCGGTTGTTCATCATCTATGGCGCCAAGCAAATAATCCGTTGTTGTGCCAAATAAGATGGCGAGTTCTTTGACAGCTTCTAACGACGGTTGACGATACCCCGATTCATAGCCAGCATATGTACTTTTTGCGATATTTAGTTGATCGGCAATATATTGCAGCGACCATTGTTTCTTTTTCCGCAACTCCGATAATCGTTTTGAAATCATCATCTGTCTCTCCCTTACTATGCTTCGTTCGCAAAACGAATAAAAATACTTGTTATTTTCTATTTTCCTAAATATAATTGAATTAAAGGTACGCGAATCGCGAACAATTTTATTTATAGTTTACACGATGTAACACAAAGAATACAATAGATGACTTAAAATCGCCATATTTGAGGTGACGATGATGAAAAATATTTTGTTGCTTGCGACAGGCGGCACGATTGCTTCTGTGCCGAGTGAAGAAGGGTTGACGCCGAAGTTGACGGCAGAAGAATTGACGAGCTACATTACGATCGACAATCAGCCGTATCGGCTACATAGCCAAATTTTAATGAACATCGACAGCACAAATATGCAGCCAGAACATTGGCGCGATATTGCTGAGGCGATTTATACACATTACGATCAATATGACGGTTTCGTCGTCACACACGGAACGGATACGATGGCTTATACAGCAGCCGCGTTATCATATATGATCCAAAACAGCCACAAACCGATTGTCTTGACCGGTTCACAAGTGCCGATCGGTTTTCCGAAAACAGATGCGAAAAAAAATATACGCGATGCGCTTCGTTTTGCGTGCGAAGACGTCGGCGGGGTATTTGTCGTCTTCGATGGGCGCGTCATTTTAGGAACGAGAGCGGTAAAAATGCGGACGAAAAGTTATGACGCCTTTGAAAGCATTAACCATCCGTACGTCGCCTACATTCATGGGGAAACGATTCATTATCAATATGAGCTCCAGAAGCCGAGCGGAAAACTGCAGTTTGATGCGTCGCTTTGTCCGGATGTGTTTTTGTTGAAGCTTCATCCGGGCACAAAGCCAGAAATATTTGATTACATTCGCCATTTATATCGCGGCGTCATCATCGAAAGCTTCGGAAGCGGCGGCGTGCCGTTTCAAGGGCGCAATTTGTTGCCGAAAATAAAAGAACTTATTGATGATGGCATGGCCGTCGTCATTACGACGCAATGTTTAGAAGAAGGGGAAGACTTAACGTTATACGAAGTCGGGCGAAAAGTAGCGCAAAACACCGTTATTTTATCCGGTGATATGAATACGGAAGCGATCGTACCGAAGCTGATGTGGGCGCTAGGAAAAACGACGAATTTGCTTGACATTAAAAACATGATGGAAACGCCAATCGCAAATGATATGACACGAAAACAAGAAGAAAGTTGGGATGCGTAAATGATGCAAACGAAAGATGTACGAATCGAACGAGATTTGCTTGGCGAAAAAGAAATTCCATACGACGCATATTACGGCATTCAAACGATGCGTGCGGCAGAAAACTTCCCGATTACAGGGTATCGATTGCATCGCGAACTCATTCAAGCGATGGCGATCGTAAAAAAAGCGGCTGCGCTTGCGAATATGGAAACGGGTCAACTCGATGCGCGCATCGGTCAGGCGATTGTCAAAGCGGCAGAAGAAGTGATCGCAGGACAATGGCACGATCAGTTTATCGTTGACCCGATTCAAGGCGGCGCAGGAACGTCGATTAATATGAATACGAACGAAGTGATCGCGAATCGCGCACTTGAATGGTTAGGGGAGAGAAAGGGAAGTTACCATATCATTAGCCCAAATACGCACGTCAACATGTCACAATCGACAAACGACGTGTTTCCGACGGCCATTCATATTGCGGTGTTAAACATGGTGAACCAATTGCTTCAAACGATGGAGCATATGCACGATACGTTCGCCGATAAAGCGAAACAGTTTGATCACGTCATTAAAATGGGGCGGACGCATCTGCAAGACGCTGTTCCGATTCGGCTCGGGCAAGAATTTGAAGCATATCGCCGCGTCGTGAAGCGCGATATGGAGCGCATTGCGCAGTCGCGCCAACATCTATATGAAGTAAATATCGGCGCAACAGCGGTAGGTACAGGATTAAATGCCGATCCGGTCTATATTGAGCGCGTCATTTTTCATCTCGTTCGTTTGACAGGATTGCCGCTTGTGCGCGCAGAACATCTCGTTGATGCGACACAAAATACAGATGCGTATACAGAAGTATCGGGCGCTTTAAAAATATGTATGATCAACATGTCGAAAATTGCCAACGACCTTCGTCTCATGGCGTCTGGTCCGCGCGCGGGGCTTGGAGAAATTAC
This sequence comes from Anoxybacillus sp. ST70, assembly GCF_019553625.1. Lineage (NCBI taxonomy): Bacteria > Bacillati > Bacillota > Bacilli > Caryophanales > Anoxybacillaceae > Anoxybacillus > Anoxybacillus sp. ST70. Next base: position 413,008 of record NZ_JAHZOF010000001.1, on the reverse strand, counting down.
ATTGCCTGCTCGCCAACCCGGTTCGTCCATTATGCCAGGAAAAGTGAATCCGGTCATGGCGGAAGTGGTGAATCAAGTCGCATTTCAAGTGATCGGCAACGACCAAACGATTTGTTTAGCATCGGAAGCAGGGCAGCTCGAGTTAAACGTCATGGAGCCTGTGCTTGTGTTTAATTTGCTTCAGTCGCTTCATATGATGGACAACGTGTTTCGCGTGTTTACCGACTACTGCTTAGCTGGCATTGAAGCGAATGAAGAAAGATTAAAACAACATGTCGAAAACAGCATCGGCGTCATTACAGCAGTCAATCCGTACATCGGCTATGAAGCGGCATCACGCATCGCAAAAGAAGCGCTTCGTACCGGAAAATCGGTGCGTGAATTATGCCTCGAGCAAAATTTGTTGAATGAAACAGAGCTATCTGCTATTTTAGACCCGTATGCGATGACAAGTCCAGGCATTGCAGGAAAATAACACGAATCGACAAAGAAAAGGAAGGGTACATACGATGTCAAGCGGAGCAAACATGCACATTACCATTCGACTACAATTTGCGAAAAACGTTGTCGCTTTTAGCGACATTGCGACAGCGGTCGGACAAGCTGGCGGGGATATTGTCGGCATCGACGTCATTTCTTCAAGCAAAACACATACGGTGCGAGATATTACCGTCAGCGTTCTTGACTCAAAACATGCGGACGTTGTTGTCGATACGTTGCGGAAAACGACAGGTGTCAAAGTGATTCACGTCTCTGACCGCACGTTTTTAATGCATATCGGCGGAAAAATTGAAGTGAAATCAAAAATTCCGATTAAAACGCGCGATGATTTAGCGCGCGTGTACACGCCGGGGGTGGCGCGCATATGCACGGCGATTGCGGAAGATCCGACGAAGGCGTATTCGTTAACGATTAAACGAAATACGGTAGCGGTCATTTCCGACGGAACGGCCGTATTAGGACTTGGAGATATTGGACCGTATGCAGCGATGCCGGTGATGGAAGGAAAGGCGATGTTATTTAAACAGCTTGCGGGCGTCGATGCGTTTCCGATTTGTTTAGATACGAAAGATACGGAAGAAATTGTGCAAATCGTCAAAGCGATCGCCCCAGCGTTTGGCGGCATCAATTTAGAAGATATCGCCGCACCACGTTGTTTTGAAATTGAAGAACGGTTAAAACAAGAGCTCGACATTCCTGTTTTTCACGATGACCAACATGGCACAGCTGTCGTCTTACTTGCCGGTTTGTTAAATGCGTTAAAAATTGTAGATAAAAAGATTGAAGACATTAAAGTTGTATTAACAGGCATCGGTGCTGCAGGAATTGCCTGCACGAAAATATTGCTTGCGGCTGGTGTGAAAAACATTATCGGTGTCGATCGTCAAGGGGCGATTCATCGCGGCGTACAATATGACAATCCGTATTGGAACGAATATGCGCAATTAACGAACCCTGAAAATATGACAGGCTCTCTTTCCGACGTCATCGTTGGAGCGGACGTATTTATCGGCGTATCGGCACCGGGGATTTTAACGGTAGAAGATGTGAAAAAAATGGCGAAAGACCCGATCGTTTTCGCGATGGCAAACCCTGTTCCAGAAATTGATCCAGAGCTTGCCGAACCGTACGTTCGCGTCATGGCAACAGGACGTTCCGACTATCCGAACCAAATTAATAACGTCCTTTGCTTCCCAGGCATTTTCCGCGGGGCGTTAGACTGCCGCGCCATCGAAATTAACGAAGAAATGAAGCTAGCGGCAGCTGAAGCGATCGCCTCTGTCGTCACCGACGAAGAATTAAGCGAAACATACATTATCCCAAGCGTCTTTAACAACAAAGTGGCTGAACGCGTGCGCGAAGCCGTCATGAAAGCCGCATACAAAACAGGCGTCGCCCGAAAAGACGATATGATGTTCCGATAAAAACATGGCGTGATTGCGCCATGTTTTTTCGTTTCAAGTTTAAGGCATAAGCTTCCGTTGCTTCTTCGTTGTGTTTGAAATAGAATGGTAGAGTGAAAGAAAACGACATGATAGGTGAATATATTTTATGAAGCGATTATACACATGGTATGTGGCGCTCATCTCGATTATGGGGTGTGCCTTATTTTTGTATATACGTCCCTTTGAGCATGTAGAACAACAATGGCTGTTGTTGCTTTTACTTTCTTTCTCGACGACTTTGTTAAGTATTTATATCGTCCATCTCCCTCCAAAAGGGAATGCCTTTTCATTAGACTCAACAATTTATTTAGCTACCATCTTCGTATATGGATTAGAAACGTCTTTAATGGTGTTGTTATTTAGTATGATTCCGACATATTTTTTTCATGAAAAGAAGATGGAATGGTGGAAACATGTATGTAATTTTGCGATGTATACATGCATGATTGTTGGGGCTTATTATTCTTTTTTGATGCTTGGGGGAGAAAGTGGTATTTTTTCGCTCCATGATCTTGGTGCGTACTTCGTTTCTTTAGTTGTTTATTCTTTTATCAACATATTGTTGATGATAGGGTTTTTTTCATTTTCCCCTTCTTTTAGTTTTAGAAATATGTTGATTAGTATAGTGAAGGAATGGTTTTTTACTTATGGTGTGACGCTATTAGCGTCATTGATTTTAGTCAGTCTCCTTTTGTTGCATGAATATTTTGGGATTTTACTATTTACGAGCATTGGTTTATTGTTATCTTTCACGTTTAGACAGTATGGACAGTTATATGAGAAAGTGGCGCATGACAAAGCGTACATTGAACAGTTATTAAACTCGTTGCCTATCGGAATTGTCACAATGGATGAAGCGACATCGAATCATTTTATTAATGATTCCGCAGCTACATTGCTTCGTTTGGATAAAAAAGAAATAAAACAATGGATTGAACGTGAAAGAAAAAGTGAGCGCAATGCTTCGTTTTGGGATCTTTTCACTTTCCCCGATCCATTTCAACAAGTAAAAGTATCATATGAAAGAGATGGAGAGGAAAAAATATTTTTAGTGTCGCAATCGAATTTGCATCATTTATATGGTGAAATAATAGGTAGAACGATTTTCTTCCTCGACATCACCGAAATGGAACAGCTAACGAAGCGAATACATCAATCGGAAAAGTTGGCGTTAATGGGGGAAATGGCGGCAAAGGCAGCGCATGAAATTCGCAATCCGCTTGCGGTCATTCACGGTTTTTTAGCGTTTATGAATGAAAATTTAGCGGAAAACGAGCGCGAACAGTATCATATTCCGCTTTTATTACAAGAAATTGATCGCATTAACGCGATTGTGGAAGATATGCTTCTTATCGCAAAACCGAGCGCCCCCGTGATGAAAGAAGCGTATATGGAAACGATCGTTCAAGATGTTCTTTCTCTTTTTCAACAAACGTTAGAGGCGAAAAATATACGCGTGCACGTGCGCCTTGATCACGTGCCGTTACAGCTTGATTCGAAACAAATGATGCAAGTGTTATACAATTTGCTTCACAACAGCATCGAAGCGATGGAAGAAGGCGGAACGATTTGCATATATTCCGATGTCGATGAAACGTACAACATGTACATGTACGACTCTGGAAGCGGCATTCCGACACATATGCAGGAGACGATTTTTGAACCATTTATTACAACGAAGTCATCAGGGACCGGATTAGGATTAACGATCGTCAAACGAATTATTGAAAACCATGGCGGAACGATTGCGCTTCACGACAGCTCGGAACAAGGAACGACGTTTGTCATTCGCCTTCCGATTCAATGATAAAAACAGCATACTTAAGGTTTTGTTCATCATTTCACAACTGTCGTCGACCTCCAATCTTGCAAAAACCCCGGGGGATCGACGACAAGCTGTTTTTCGGGATTTTTGCATATGTAGCAAGGAATATAGACTATTGACTGAATTTTCGAATATGGGGATACGATCGAACTAGAGATGGTAAAAGGGAAGTTATAAAATTATGCATTTTACTTTTTATTCAAAATTTGATATAATTATTAAAGCAGGGAACATCTTTCTTTCCGATTTCGGTAAAGCGAGATGTTTTTTTCATGGAGATATTGATTTCACAAAGAAATGGAGGGATTTCTTGTGAAGAAATACGCCATTGTATATTGTGAAAATCAATTTGGTTCCATGGATGGAAAAACAGCGAACGGACTTGTGCGCGATTCTGGATTGTATGAAATCGTGGCGGTTATTGATTCGACAAAAGCTGGTCAAGACGCGGGAGAAGTGCTTGATCAAAAGAAAAACGGCATTCCGATTTGTAAAAACCTTCAAGATGCAATGACCTCCGCAAAAGAAAAACCGAACTACTTCATCTTAGGAATTGCTCCAGCGAACGCTTTTCTCAAAAAAGAAGAACGACAAGTCGTTATCGAAGCGATGGAAGCAGGCATGCATATCATTAACCCACTTCAAGAGTTTTTAACAGAAGACGAAGAAATGATGGCAATCGCCAAACGTTGTGGAGTAACGATTCGCGATATTCGCAAACCGCGTCCAAAAAAAGCATGGACGTTATTTACGGGACGCATTTTGCAAGTGAAAGCGCCTGTTGTGGCGGTGCTCGGAACAGATGGGGCATGCGGAAAACGAACGACAGCGATGATTGTCGCAAAACATATGCAACAGCGTGGTTATAAAACAGCGTTTGTTGCGACAGGACAAACAGGTTTAATTCAAGGTGCTTCGTACGGATTTGCGATGGATGCGTTTCCGCTTCAATATATGATCGGCGAACTCGAACGAGAAATTGTGCGCGCGTACGAAACGGAAAAACCCGACATCATTATTGTAGAGGGACAAGGGGCGTTAAGCCATCCTGCCTATGTTAGCTCGGCTGGCATTTTAAAAGGGGCGCGGCCACAAGCAGTCATTTTGCAGCATCCACCGAAGCGAAAAGTGCTCGGTGATTTCCCGTTTGTCGAAATGCCTACGGTCGAAAGTGAAATCGCATTAATTGAACATTTCGGAAAAACGAAAGTTGTTGCGATTACGTTAAACCATGAAGGGATGACGGATGAGGAATTAAAACAAACGATTTCCGAATATGAGCGAACATTCCGAATGCCAGTCACAGATGTATTAAAATACGGCGCAGACAAAATTGTCGATTGTCTGATCGATTATTTCCCATCGTTACAAAAGGATGAGGTGGTAGTATCATGACGCCGAGAGTCGAAATTGACTTGCGGAAAATTCGTCATAATGCTGTCACGTTGAAAAAATGGTGTGAAGAAAAAGGAATACAAATGACAGCTGTCGTCAAAGGGGTGGGCGGAGATGTGCAAATTGCTCGCACCCTTGTCGATAGCGGTTTGACAAGTTTAGCGGATACGAAAGTCGAACGAATCGCAAAATTAAAATCAGCGCACATTCCAGCAACGTATATGCTGATTCGTACACCTGCGTTAAGCGAAGTAAATAAAGTTGTTCAATACGTTGATGTGAGCGTTCAATCGGAAATCGACGTCGTGCGTGCGATTTCAGCGGAAGCGGTCAAGCAAAATAAAACGCATGCCATGATCATTATGGTTGAAATGGGCGACTTGCGCGAGGGGATTATGCCGAAAGACGTCCCGGCATTTATCGAACAAATCCGCCCGTTGCCAAACATTCAAATTGTCGGCATCGGCGCAAATTTCGCCTGTTTTGGAGGCATTATTCCGACGGATCAAAAAATGCGTGAGCTTTCGTCACTTGCGAAACATATTCAAAAAGAGTATGCGTTGTTTTTACCGTACGTATCCGGTGGCAATTCCGCGAACTATTATTGGTTAAAACAAACGAAAGATGTCGGTTGCATTAACCATCTCCGATTTGGCGAAGCCATTTTTTTAGGACGAGAAACGATTCGCGGGGCAGCTATTCCTCATCTATATCAAGATGCGTTTTGTCTCGTCGCGGAAGTGATCGAAGTGAAAACGAAGCCATCTGTTCCGTACGGTGTACAAAGCCGCAATGCGTTTGGGGAAATACCGATGTTTCAAGAGCGCGGCATGATGAAGCGCGCCATCGTCGGTATCGGTCGCCAAGATGTGCACGTGAGCGGATTGACGCCACTTTCTCCTGTCGCCATCATCGGATCGAGCAGCGACCATATTATTGTCGATGCCACACGCACTGACATTCGCGTCGGTGATCATATTCGCTTTGCGGTCGATTACGGTGCGATGATTTCCCTTATGAGTTCTCCATACGTTCAAAAAACATACGTCCAAACGGATGAAAAAAACGGCCATTTCCCGACGAAAACATCGGCATAAAAGAAGTCAGCGACTAACACGCTGACTTTTTTTATGCTTTTAACTGAGAATATGTGATGCGTATGTCTTTTCACTTAAAACTGTTGTGCGGCTTCTTGTGCGCGTTCGATTGCTTGTTGTTTTATGCTTTCCGCTTCGTTCGGAAAAGCGTTCATTCCTTCAACGGCAATCGTTTCGACGTCTGTAATGCCAATAAAAGCGAGCAGCGCGCGCAAATAGCGGTCACCAAATTCCATTTCCTTCGCTGGACCTTCGGAGTAGATGCCACCGCGTGCTTGAATGTGAATAGCTTTTTTTTCTTTTAACAATCCGACTGGACCTTCTTCTGTATATTTAAAAGTTTTCCCGGCAAGGCAAACCGTATCCATATACGCTTTTAGTTTTGGTGGGAAGCTAAAATTCCACATCGGTGTAACGAATACATATTTGTCAGCTTCCATAAATTGTTCACACAACTCGTTTATACGCGCTACTTTTTGTTGCTCATCTTTGTTTAATTGCTCTCCGGCTTGAAGTTTCCCCCAACCACTAAACACATCTGCATCAAGGTAAGGCAAGTCGATGTCATAAAGATGTAGTTCGACGATTTCGTCTTCTGGATGATGTTGTTTGTAGGCGTTTAAAAACGCACGTCCGACTGATAAGCTAAATGATTGATATTCTTGCTTAGGATTGGCAGTAATGTATAGCACTTTCGCCATTGTTTTTCCTCCTTGATATTTATTTCTAAAATAGATGTAACTATAATATAGTATATTACTTACTTTTGTAAAGTAAAAAACTTTTTGTTCATGTGACAAACGTCGAAAAAAAGGGTAAAATACGGATGTGGGTATAAAAACGAAAAGGACGGATGATTCATGGCTGGGCAACGATTTCATCATTCTAAAGCAGAAAAGTTGTTGAATCCGAAAAGGAGAGAGTTGATTGCTCCAGAGGAAGTCGTTTCGTTATTGCACATTAGCGAACGGGACGTTGTGGCGGATTTAGGGGCAGGGAATGGCTATTTTACTGTCCCGATAGCGAAAGTGGCAAAAACGGTATATGCCGTTGATGTGCAACAAGAAATGCTTGACTTCTTAAAGCAACACGCCGAAAAAGAAAGGGTAGAAAACATTTCTTACATCCTAAGTGATGTGACCGCAACGACGATTCCATCGCAATCGGTTGATCAAGGGCTGATGGCGTTTGTTCTTCATGAAGTGGCCGATCGGGAAGCAGTGTTTGCGGAAATCGCTCGCATCATGAAGCCGAACGGTGCGTTTCTTTTGGTTGAGTGGGAAGCGGTCGAAAGCGACATGGGTCCACCGATTCATGAGCGCATTCCGTCGCAACAACTGATGGATGAGGTGAAAAAAACATTTGCGGACGTTGCGCTCGTTCATTTTCACCCGAGCGTATATGGAATCGTGATGAAAAAGTAGTCATCGCATAGTCGATGGCTATTTTTTTATCCGTTCGTTTATTCGAACGACATGCATATTTTTCATTTGTTGTTAAAAAATAATAGGGAATGGAGGGGCGTTATGAAATTGTTCGCATTTGGGCTGATGATCGTTTGTTTACACGCATTGCCGTATTTCGTGCTTGGGGAAGATGCGCATATGCGCGTACACGATAATTTAGATTCAAACATCGCTTGGTATCGTGTGCTTGTAAAAAGCGGCGAGCTGTTCGGTTCCGTTCATGCGACAATTCCGCAAGTGATAAACGGCTTGCCGCGCAACGCATACGGAACGGAGTTTAGCGGCATCGTCTGGCTTCATGCCCTTTTCCCGTCCGTCTATGCGTACGGATTGAGCCAGCTGATCACGCGCGTCTTTGCATTTATCGGCATGTATGCATTGTTGAACACGCACGTGATAAAAGAAAAGACAGCGGAGTGGATTCGTGTCGGAGTGGCGCTTGCGTTTGCGTTGACGCCGTTTTGGCCATCGGGGATGCTTAGCACGCTCGGCATGCCGCTAGCGCTCTGGGCGCTACTTAACATTCGTGCTGGTGATCGTTCATTGAAAAACTATGTCGTCCTGACTTTGTTGCCGCTCTATTCTAGCTTTGTGCTCGGCTTTTTCTTTTTTTTAAGCGCGATGTTTTTGTTTTGGATCGTGGATGCGTGGCGCCGTCGCCCGAACATTCCGTTATTGTTGGCGCTCGTATATATGACCGTTCTTTATTTGGCGGTGGAATATCGGCTCGTTCATTCGTTTTTATTTTCGACCGAACCGACAAGTCGTGATGAATATTTCCACGCCCGTCTGTCGTTATGGCGCTCGCTGCGATTAACATTAAAAAACTACATATTCGGTCATACGCATGTGATGACGATTCATACGCTCATTATTTTACCTGTGACGTTTATCGCATTATATATCGTATGGAAAAAAAAGTGGTGGCGAAACGAACGGCTATTTTGGCAACTTCATGTCTTGAATGTTGCGCTATCGCTTTGGTATGCGTTTTGGTTTTACAAAGGATGGCTCCCTGCGACGGAGGCATTTCCGTTTTTAGATCGGTTTAATTTTGCGCGCTATCATTTTTTACGTCCGATGGTCATTTATGTGCTGTTTGCTTTGTCGCTTCGCATCATTTGGCGCGCGTGGGATCGGCGCATCGTTTCGTTTGCACTTTTGGCGCAGCTTGTTGTGGCGCTGTTGTTTCATGAACAAATCGTCTATCGCGATAAGCCAACGTTTCGGGCGTTTTATGCCGAAAAGCAATTTCAAGACATGAAACAATATATCGGAAAGCCTGTTCATACGTATCGGGTCGTCAGCATCGGCATTCACCCAGCGATCGCTCAATATAACGGCTTTTACACGTTAGATACGTACAACAACTTTTATCCGCTTTCGTACAAACATCAATTCCGGCAAGTGATTGCGAGCGAGTTAAACAAAAATAACAAGCTAAAGGAATATTTCGATGAATGGGGCGGACGTTGTTATGTGTTTGTGGCGGAGCTTGGCAAACGTTATATGTTTACGAAGCAATCAAAAAAACGCATTCGCCATATGCAGCTTCATACAGACGTGTTATACGACATGGGAGGGCGATACGTCTTGTCAGCTGTGCCGATTGACAATGCGAAAAAAAATCGCTTAAAGCTATTGCGAACGTTTGAACACGATGAGTCCGCATGGACGATTTATTTATACGAAATAGAAAGGAGTGAAACGACATGACGATTTTAGCGATCGTTGTCCCTTGTTATAATGAGGAAGACATATTGCCAGAGACGATTGAACAGTTGCTTTCGTTAAGAAATGAGCTTGTAGATGAACAACTTATTTCTCCGAAAAGTAAAATTGTATTTGTCGATGATGGAAGCCGCGATCGGACATGGTCGATCATTTATAAAGCATGTTTGCGACACGAAGAAATAAAAGGGATTAAACTGGCGGGAAACGCCGGACATCAACATGCGCTCCTTGCGGGGATGTTTGCCGCCAAACAAATGGCGCATTGCATTGTGACGATGGATGCCGATTTACAAGACGATATATATGTCGTTCGTGAGTTTTTGCGTAAATTTCATGAAGGATATGACATCGTTTATGGGGTGAGGAAAAAGCGCGATGTCGATTCGTATATGAAACGATGGACAGCTGAAACGTTTTATCGCATGATGAATCGCATCGGCGTGCATCTGATTTACAACCATGCGGATTATCGCCTCATGAGTCGGCGCGCTGTCGAAGCGTTACAACAATTTCGTGAAGTGAATATGTTTTTGCGCGGCGTTGTGCCGCTTCTTGGTTTTCCGTCTGCCACCGTATATTATGACCGAAAAGAGCGGAAAGCAGGAGTGACGAAATATCCGCTGATGAAAATGATCCGGTTTGCGTTTGATGGATTGACGTCATTTAGCATGATGCCGATTCGTTTCGTTTCTGTTCTCGGCTTTTGTTCGTTTTTTGTCAGCATCTTGTTTGCGGTGTATGTGTTATTTTTAAAAATGACTGGTCATACCCAAACAGGTTGGACGTCGCTTATGATGTCCATTTGGCTTGTCGGAGGATTACAGCTCATTGCGATCGGGTTAGTTGGAGAGTATATCGGAAAAGTATATAAAGAAACGAAACAACGTCCACGCTATATTGTGGATATGGATTTGTTAAATGGACCGATCATCGCGTCACGCGAACGAGAATCGTTTAGTGAAGAAGGAATTAGTTAAGGCTCCGGTTAAGCGGAGCCTTTTTGCGTCATTGTTCGTTGAAACGATTGAAATAGGGCGAATGAAACGAACGTAAGCACGATGCCTGTCATATATGGTAAGCTCGGTTTTAATGTAAACAGCCATCCGGCAATGGCAGGTCCGCCAATGCGTCCGAGCGAATCGAACGACGATAACAGCCCTGTTGCGCTTCCTTGTCCGTCGGTCGTCTGTTTCGTTAATAAGGCGGATACGCATGGGCGAATGACGCCGTTGCCGAGGCCGAAAATCGTTAAATAAAGGGCAGCCGTCCAAAAATGGTCGATGAATAAAATAAGGAAAAAGCCGAGCGCTGACATCAATAGTCCACCGCGAATGACCGTTCCTTCACCGAACGATTGAATGAGTTTTCCGAGCAGTCCCCCTTGCACGATCGCACCGGCAAGTCCCATGATCATAAAAATATAGCCGAGCTCTGTCGATGAAAGTCCTGCGCGTTTTGCGGCAAAATAAGCAAACGTTGCTTCAAGTCCCGCAAGCGAAAACGTGACGATGAATTGCAATATGTACAGACGTGATACGTCGCTTCGTAGCGCCGTCATCAGTGACGGACGTTTCGTTTCTCCGTTCGATCGCTTTTCTTTCGGAAGCGATTCATGTAAAAATAAGAAAACGAATACGGACGTGATGAGCGCTAAACTGCCTGCGATCCAAAACGGAACGGTTAAGCTCATCTTTGAAAACACGCCACCGATCGCTGGTCCGAAAATAAAGCCAAGCCCGACAGCCGCACCGATCATGCCCATTCCTTTCCCGCGGTTTTCTTCGGTCGTGACGTCTGCGACATATGCCATCGCTGTCGGCATCGTAGCGGCGGATAAAAAGCCACCGATGATGCGAGCGGCAAATAACATCCAAAGTTTTGTCGCTAAAGCGAACAAGAAAAACGAAAGCGCCAAACCGAAAATGCCGAGCAGTAAAAACGGTTTGCGTCCGTAACGATCAGACAATCGTCCCCACATCGGCGCAAACAAAAATTGCATAAACGAATATACAGCCATTAACCAGCCGAGCTGTGTCGGAGTCGCACCAATGTTTTCGGCGAAAAACGGAAGGACGGGGATAATAATGCCGAATCCAACCATCACGAAAAACATCACAACAAATAAAAGCGGCAAATAACGCCGATCGTTCATCATTACCATCTCCACTATGTAGTTTGCATCTTTATCATAATGGAAACGTCGTCATTTTTCAAAGATGTCGCTGCATTGACAACGGAAAAAGTTTTCGTGAAACTGAAAAGAGGATGAACGATGTGGGAGAGTTGAGAAAGATGACATATATGAATCAACATGTGTTAAACAATTTGTTTTACATTTTAGTGAGCGTTTTTTTCTTTTTCTTTTTGTACGATTACGTTCGTTTTTTTCAACGAAAAAAAGTGTATCAACGGTTGTTGTTTGTTGCATGCTTAAGCGTGCCGCTTATTTTATGTATGAAATACCCGATTTACATCGCGCCCGATTGCGTGCACGATTTGCGGCAAGTTCCGTTTCTTATCGGCACGTTTTATGGCGGATGGATGGTGAGCTTGCCGTTGCTTATTATTTTACTCGTTGCCCGATGGGTGATGTATGGGTATCAGTTTATTACGGTCGCTGTGTACGTCATGATGTTTATTTTCGGAAGTTTGTTTTCTCCGTTTTTTAAACGGTTGCCGAAAACAAAACGGCTCATTGCTTCGATGGTGATGACGTTTATTCTTGCGATTGCAGCGACGATATTAGCGATAGCGATTTCCGATTTTCAAGTGACTGAGTCGTATATCGTTGATTTTATTCTCGTTCCTCCTTTGGCTGTATTATTTGTTGTGTTTGCGATGGAAACGTTACGAGAAGCGTTGCTCATTCGTTCAGAAGCGATCAAGCTTGAAAAAATGGAAGTCGTTAGCCAGCTTGCCGCAAGCATTTCCCATGAAATTCGCAATCCCCTTACGGTTGTCAAAGGATTTATGCAGTTGATGAAAGCAAAAGACATATCAGCGGAAACAAAAGAGCAATATATGAATATCGCCCTTGAAGAATTAAACCGCGCCTGCGCCATTATTGATGATTATTTAACGTTTGCGAAGCCGTTTCCAGAAAAAATACAACCGCTTCATGTGCATCATGAATTAGAAAAAGTCATCGACATGTTGCGTCCGTTCGCGAATATGCAAGGGGTGCAAATTGTCTCAACCCTCATGCCTGCGACGATGAAAGGGAACGCGCAATATTTTCGGCAATGTTTTTTAAATATAATAAAAAATGGAATAGAAGCGATAGAAAGTAGCGGAGCGGTGTATGTTGCGGTACATGTTGATGAAAAAACGGTCACGATCGTCGTGCGCGATGAAGGAAAAGGGATGACGAAAGAGCAGATCGCGCGATATGGCGAGCCGTATTTCAGCACGAAAGAGAAAGGGACAGGGCTTGGGGCGATGGTATCGATTCGCATCATTGAAATGATGGACGGCACATGGGCGTTGGAGAGCGAAAAAGGGCGCGGAACAACGATGAAAGTGACATTCCCTTTGTTGTTGGAAAAATAAAAATATTTCGAAATAGCGAAAAAGTATTGTCTTTAACGATTTTGGGCGTTAAAGTATAAAATGAACATAACAAGTAAGGGGAGTTTACAACGATGAGTTTGTTTCGAAAAAAGTCCATTGATGCGCTCATGAGCGAATCAGGGAAAGGGGCAGCGCTCAAAAAAGAATTAGGCGCATTTGATTTAACGATGCTCGGAATTGGAGCAATTATTGGAACGGGTATTTTCGTTTTAACGGGAGTGGCAGCGGCTGAGCATGCAGGGCCAGCGCTCGTTCTTTCGTTTATTCTATCAGGATTGGCGTGCGTCTTTGCGGCGCTTTGTTATGCGGAGTTCGCTTCAAGCGTGCCGGTGTCGGGCAGCGCCTATACGTACAGCTATGCGACGTTTGGTGAGTTGATCGCATGGATGCTCGGTTGGGATTTAATTTTAGAGTACGGAGTGGCAGCGTCAGCAGTAGCGGCGGGATGGTCCGGTTATTTTCAAGGGTTGCTCGCTGGATTTGGCATTGAGCTGCCAAAGGCGTTGACAAGCGCCTACGATCCGGCAAACGGTACGTTCATTGATGTGCCGGCAATTGTGATCGTTTTGCTTATTACGTTTTTATTGACGCAAGGTGTGAGAAAGTCGGCGCGCTTTAATGCGGTGATGGTTTTTATTAAAGTTGCGGTCATTTTGTTGTTTATTGCCGTTGGGGTTTGGTATGTGAAGCCAGAAAACTGGACGCCGTTTATGCCGTTCGGCTTTTCAGGGGTGGCTGCAGGGGCTGCAACTGTGTTTTTTGCATACTTAGGATTTGATGCGGTATCGACCGCGGCAGAAGAAGTGCGCAATCCGCAACGCAACATGCCGATCGGTATTATCGCATCGCTTGCGATTTGTACGCTTCTTTATATTGCCGTATCGCTCATTTTAACAGGCATTGTGCCGTACGACCAATTAGGTGTAAAAAATCCGGTTGCTTTTGCGTTAAACTATATTCAACAAGATTGGGTGGCAGGATTTATTTCACTCGGAGCGATTACAGGAATTACGACCGTCCTTCTCGTTATGCTTTATGCCCAAACGCGTCTTTTTTATGCGATTAGCCGCGACGGCTTGCTTCCGTCATTGTTTGCGAAAGTGAGCGAACGGAAACAAGTGCCGCTTGTGAATTCATGGGTGACAGGCATTGCGGTTTCCATTTTCGCTGGGGTGATTCCGTTAAATAAATTGGCGCATTTAACAAATATCGGCACGTTGTTTGCGTTTACAACGGTCGCGATCGGCATTTTAATTTTACGCAAAACGGAACCAAACTTAAAACGAAGCTTTATGGTGCCTTTTGTGCCTGTGATTCCGCTTCTTGCGGTAGCGTTTTGTACGTATTTAGCCCTTCAGCTTCCAGCAACGACATGGTTAAGCTTTGGTGGTTGGCTTGCGATCGGTCTTGTCATTTATTTCTTGTACGGCCGCAAACATAGTAAGTTAAATGAAGAAAAAGTTGGACAAAAACAAGTGAGTTAACCGGTTGACAAAATGAGCTCGTATTTTTATAATAAAAGTACAATAACATAGTTTTCCTTCACAAAGGGGAGTAGCGTTCAGGCGTTGCCTGAAAACAAAGTCGTCAATTCATGGACATCGTCCATCGGCTTTGTTGGCACAACGATGTGTCTAGCGAGACCTTTGCCGTTCGGCAAAGGTCTTTTTTGCGTTTCCATGATTTTTGCCGATGGACGAGGGAAAACTACATATTACAGGAGGGATCATTGATGGATGTATCATTACTATTAGAGTACGGTTGGGTGCTTCTCGTTTTAATCGGTTTAGAAGGCATTTTAGCCGCCGATAACGCCGTTGTGATGGCGGTCATGGTGAAGCATTTGCCAGAAAAAGAGCAGAAACGGGCGCTCTTTTACGGGCTTGCCGGTGCGTTTATTCTTCGCTTTGCAGCGTTGTTTGTCATTTCGTATTTAGTGAACATATGGCAAATTCAAGCGCTTGGCGCGTTATATTTAATGTTTATCGCCGTGCATCATTTTATTAACAAAAACAGAGACGGTTCGCATAAAGAAGGGAAAAAGCAGTCCGGTTTTTGGATGACAGTATTGAAGGTAGAACTTGCCGATTTAGCGTTTGCGATCGATTCGATTTTAGCGGCGGTCGCTTTAGCGATGACGTTGCCAAATACGAATTTACCAGCGATCGGCGGCATGGACGGCGGGAAGTTTTTAGTCATTTTTGCAGGTGGATTAATTGGCGTCATCATTATGCGCTTTGCGGCAAATGCGTTCGTAAAATTGTTGCATAAACGCCCAAGCCTAGAATCCGCTGCGTTTTTGATCGTCGGTTGGGTTGGGGTGAAATTGGCAGTATATACGCTTGCGCATCCAAGCTTAGCCGTTGTTTCAGAACATTTTGCGCATTCTGCATTGTGGAAAGCAATTTTCTGGATCGTTCTTTTAGCGATTGCCGCTGGCGGCTGGTTTTTCTCAGGAAAAGAAACGAAACAACAAAAAGAAGCCATTCAAACGTTGAAAAAAGCGCAAAACGAATAAGGGGAGGCACGATCCTCCTCTTTTTGTTATAATGGGAAAAGGAGGAGTGATGATTCATGTTAAGTGAAAAATTGTTAAACGGACTGAATGAACAAATGAATTTTGAATTTTATTCTGCGCATGCGTACATGGCGATGGCCGCATATTGCTCGGCGGAAGGGTTGGACGGTTTTGCGAACTTCTTTTTAGTTCAAGCGGAAGAAGAGCGCTTTCATGCGATGAAGTTTTACAACTTTATTAATGCGCTTGGTGAACGAGCGATTATGACCGGTTTTCCTTCGCCAAACAATGAATTTACGTCTGTACGCGATTGCTTTGAAAAAGCGCTCGCTCATGAAAAAGAAGTGACGCGCCGCATTTATAAACTGTCTGACTTGGCGTTAGACGAGCGCGAACACGCGACGATGAACTTTTTAAAATGGTTTATTGACGAACAAGTCGAAGAAGAGTCGCTGTTTGATACGCTTATCCAAAAGCTTAAGCGCATCGAAAACGACAGCAACTCACTATTTATGCTTGACAACGAACTCGCGCAGCGCACATTTACACCGGAAGCATAAAGGGAATGCATACGCATTCTCTTTTTTTCTTTCCTCTAACCAAATGTCGCATATCAGGCGATAGATGTAGGTAGGAGGGATTCGGATGAAATGGTTAGTCGATGATGAACCGTTGTTCGTATTGCCGACGGTGGCGGTGAAGCTCGGGTTGAATGAAAGCATTTTTTTGCAGCAGCTTCATTATTGGCTCACGAAAAGTACGCATACGTATGATGGGCATGTGTGGGTATATAACACGTATGAAGGGTGGCAAAAGCAGTTTCCGTTTTGGTCGGAAAGTACGATTCGGCGCACGATCGTTCGGCTTGAGAAAAAAGGGATCGTCGTGTCAAGGTATCGCTCCAAGCTCGATAAAACGAAATGGTATCGCATTGATTATGATGTGTTAGCGAGCGTCATGAATGGTGAAGAAGAGCGACAAAATGATGAAACGAACGTGCAACATAAACAAACGACGGGGCAACATGACGTGTCGCACGCGTCAATTTGCCAAGACGGACGTCGCAAGATGAACAGACAAACAAATATAACGACAGATGATACATTACAAAACATGATACAATTTTATGAGCAAAACGGTTTTGGGAAGATGAGCAGCTACGTAAAAGAGAAAATGGCATTATGGGTAAGTGAAACGTCAAAAGAGATGGTGCTTGACGCGCTAAACGTCGCTTTGCAAAACGGGGTAAAGACGTGGACATATACGGAAGGCATTTTGCGTAATTGGAAGAAAAACGGGTATGTGACGACAAAAGAGCGAAAAAGAAGACCGGTGCGAACGGAAATAATTCCAGAGTGGTTACATATCGATTATGCACAATATGAACGAAAAGCTTGCAGTGAAGCCGAACTTGAACAAAAACGGCGCGAGTTAGAAGCGCGATTAAAAAAGAAAAGGGCATGAATCCATACCCTATCCGATTTGTTTCCATGGTTGATCTTTTTCTTTTGTCGCTTCGACGGCTTCAAAAAGCAAGTCGACGAGATGAACGGCGCGCACGTTTGTCAGCCCTTCTCGTTCAATGCCGAGCTTCATTTGTAATAAGCAACCGGGATTGGCGGTAACGATCGTCGTCGCTTTCGTTTGTTTCGCTTGTTCCATTTTATAATCGAGCACTTGCATCGACATGTCCGGATGAACGATGTTATAAATGCCCGCTGAGCCGCAACATCGGTCGGCATCTTTCATTTCGCGAAACTCAACGCCTGCAATTGAATGAAGAAGAAGGCGCGGCTCACTCGCTGTTTTCATCACGTTGCGCAAATGGCACGAATCTTGATATGTCACGATTTGATTTGGCAAACGCAAGATGCGATGATGAAAGCCGAGCTCTACTAAAATGACGGAGACGTCTTTGATTTTGGCGACGAACGCTTTCGCGCGCTCCGCCCAAACAGGATCGTCTTTTAACAAATGGTCGTATTCGATTAAAAACGCTCCGCAACCGCCGGCGTTTGTGACGATGTAGTCGACATTTAGCGCTTCAAACGCTTCAATGTTTCGTTTCGCTAACGTTTTTGCGTCCGCTTTTTCCCCGCTATGTCCATGGAGCGCTCCGCAACACGTTTGCGCTTCCGGAATGACGATGTCACATCCGGCAAGCTGCAACAGTTTCATCGTTCGATCGTTGATGTCCATAAACATCGTATCCATTAAACAACCGCTAAAAAAGGCGACGCGGCGCTTTCGTGGGGCGAGCGCTTCAACGTGCGCCGGACGTTCGTTCATTTGTTTCCACGTCGGCACGTTCGGAAGCACTTTTTCCATCGTCGCTAAATGGTTCGGCAACAGGCGCAACAAGCCAAGTTTCCGCACGACAGATTGCAGCCCAGACCGTTGATAAAAGCCGAGGAGTGCCGTTGCGATGCGCATGCGTTTCGGATATGGAAACAGCTGTTTAAACACGAGATGGCGAATGAAACGAACGATCGGCGAGTACGTTTTATGTTGCGCAATAATATCGCGCGCTTCTTCAAGCAAATGACCGTAGCGCACACCGGAAGGGCAAACGGGTTCACACGCGCGGCAACCAAGGCAAAGTTGAAGTGACCGTTCGACGTCTTCATCCGGTTCAATGAGTCCGTCAACGACCGCTTTCATTAACGCGATCCGTCCGCGCGGCGAGTGCGACTCTTGAAAGCCGGACTCAATATATGTCGGACATGTCGGAAGGCAAAAGCCGCAGCGCATACAGTTTAGTAGTTCGTCTTCGTTCATGCGCGCTTGAAATTGTTTCATGAGCTGTTCATTTTTCATCGCGTCACCACCACCCGTTTGCGCGTGCTTTTGGCGAACACTTTCCCCGGATTCATAATGTTGTTCGGATCAAGCGCACGTTTGATCGCCTGCATGGCGGCAATTCCTTCTTTGCCGAGCTTCCATTCTAAATACGGCGCTTTCATGACGCCGACACCGTGTTCGCCTGTAATCGTACCGCCAAGTTCAATCGCTTTGGCAAAAATGTCTTCAAACGCTTGCTCGACGCGATGCAGTTCGTCTTTGTCGCGCACGTCCGTCGGACATGTCGGGTGAAGGTTGCCATCACCGGCATGGCCAAACGTGCAAATGGTGACGTTATATTTTTTTGCAATATCGTTAATCGCTTTCACCATATTGGCAATTTGTGAGCGTGGAACGGTCGCATCTTCTAAAATGGTCGTCGGCTTTAAACGAGCGAGCGCCGATAAGGCGGAACGTCTCGCCGTACGCAAATTGTTTGCTTCTTCTTCCGTTTTCGCCACTTGAACGGAAATGGCATGTTGTTCGCGACAAATGCGCGCCATCTCTTCCATATCGCGTGCGACGACTTCGGCTGGACCGTCTTGTTCAATGAGCAATACCGCTTTTACGTCCGTCGGCAAGCCGATGTTGACGAATGATTCGACGACTTGTAACGTCGGTTGATCTAAAAATTCAAGCGTCGTCGGAATGATTTTGTTGGCGATAATCGCCGAGACGGAACGGGCAGCCGCTTCTAAATCTTCATACAGCGCAAGCATCGTTTTTTTCGTCTCCGGCATCGGAATGAGCTTTAACGTCGCTTCCGTAATGATCCCAAGCGTGCCTTCCGAACCGACAAATAAACGGGTAAGGTCATAGCCAGCGACGTCTTTCGCAAGTTTTCCCCCTGTGCGAACGATGTCGCCATTGGCGAGCACAACTTCAAGCCCCATGACGTAATCGCGCGTCACCCCGTATTTTAAGCCGCGCAAACCGCCGGAGTTTTCGTTAATGTTGCCACCGATCGTTGAAATTTTCATCGAGCTTGGATCTGGAGGATAAAATAACCCTTTGGCTTCGACCGCTTGAATAAGGTCGAGCGTAATGACGCCCGGCTGCACCGTCACCGTTAAGTTTTCCTCGTCGATTTCTAATATGCGATTCATATGTTTAAACAATAGGACGATGCCGCCTTGTGTTGGGCACGTGCCGGCGCAAAGATTCGTCCCTGAACCGCGCGGAACGATCGGAATGCGCTCTTCGTTACAAATTTTTACGATGTCGCTTACTTCTTTCGTATTGCGCGGTGCGATGACCGCATCAGGAAGCGATTGAAAGTTTGGGGTTGCATCGTATGAATAAACGAGCCGCCCAGCTTTCGAATCGTCGTAGTTTTCTGAGCCAACAATATCAATGAACTGTTGTTTCACTCGTTCAGTGATCATGTCATTCACCTTCTTTTTCATTTGTACTATAAGCATAAAAAAAAGCGGGGAAACCCGCTATGGATGAACATATAAAAATAAAACGTTTACATGCTATTTTTTTGTTGTTTCATCTAAAAAACGAATCGCTAAATATAAAGTGATGACATGTTCGAAGTTGCGCACGTTTAAATTTGTATATTGTTGTATTTTTTTTAATCGGTAATGGAGCGTATTAATATGAATGTGAAGCGCTTCGGCTGTTTGTTTGAGCGATAAGTTGTGCGCGAAAAATGTGCGGAGTGTTTGAAGCAGTTCTCCGTCGTTCATTAACGGCTCAATCGTTCGTTTTATGAGCTCTTGTTTTGTCGCAAGCGAAATGTCTTCTAAACACATATCTAGCCGTAAGTCTTCGTCAAAGATGATCTCCTCGGTTTGTTTCGCGACATGAAGGGCGCGCTCCGCTTGTTTATATGACTCATACACGTGTTTGGCATCGGTCGTTTTTCCGCATCCGACATGAAACGTAACGCGATATTTTTCGAACACCGATCGTTGTAACGCTTTTATTTTTGCGATCGTTCGTTCTTTGTCGTCGTCCATTTGCAAAAAAAGCAAGCGGTCGTTTCCCCAGCGAACGATAATGTCGCGTTTGTCGTCCCAAGCGGCTTGGATGAATTTCCACATCTCTATTGAAATCGTCCGTTCTTTATCGTTTAACGAAGCGATGATGACGCGCCGCTTCGCTGTTAAGTCGATATGAAACAGTTGGGCGCGCTCGAAAAAAGACGGTGACCATTCGCGCGCTTGCAGCCATTCAAACACGAACGTTTCAAGCGCCCGCGCTTGCAGCTGAAGCTGTTCGGTATAATAGTTTTCTTGAATAAGAAGCTCCGTCATTTTTTTCAACAGTTCTCCATACGGCGATACGTTTGCAGGGTTGCCTGTAATGCCGATGACGCCAATGACGTCGCCGTGAAAAAAAATCGGCAAGTTAATGCCTGCTTTTACTCCTTTTAATACCCCTTCATCTTGCTTTGTAATGATTCGTTTTTTCTTTTGTTGATAAACGAGAAACGCTCCTTCGTGAAATTGACCGATGCGCGTTGTGTCGGTGCTTGCCATAATGATGCCGTTCGTATCGACGATAATAATGTCTTCATCGATGAGGCGACGCACGTCGGATACAATTTTTTTTGCGAGGTGAGAAGAGAGCATTCGTTCACTTCCTTTCTTCATGTAGCATACGAAAAGAAACCGTCCTTTCGCTTGACCGAAAGGACGGTGCCTAAATTACATGTGGAAACGTGCGACCGTTTGGCGCAGTTGTTCGGCCGTGCTTGCGAGCTCTTGCGAAGAAGCGAGCAGCTCTTGCATCGTTGCATTTTGTTCTTCGGTTGTGGCAGCGACTTGTTCAATATTTCTTGCTGATTGTGATGAAATATCAATAATTTGATCAGCGAATGACGTCATCGTTTTTACTTTTTCATCAACGGAACGAATCGTTTCGTTTACCGCATCGCTTTCTGCTTGGACGCGCGCCATATCCGAAGAAATGGCACGGAAAATATGTCCGACTTGTTCAACGAGCGAATGGCCGCATTGGAACGACTCACTGCTTTCTTGCATGACGTTCACCGCATGCACCGTTTGTGTTTGGGACT
Source organism: Anoxybacillus sp. ST70 (assembly GCF_019553625.1). Classification (NCBI taxonomy): domain Bacteria; kingdom Bacillati; phylum Bacillota; class Bacilli; order Caryophanales; family Anoxybacillaceae; genus Anoxybacillus; species Anoxybacillus sp. ST70. Next base: position 391,588 of record NZ_JAHZOF010000001.1, on the reverse strand, counting down.
GTTCAGCTAGCGTGCGAATGTTTCCTGCCGCTTGTGCCGTCTGTTCGGCTAGTTTGCGCACTTCTTCTGCCACAACGCCAAACCCTTTTCCGTGTTCGCCCGCTCGTGCCGCTTCGATGGCAGCATTTAACGCAAGCAAATTCGTTTGGTCAGAAATGTTTGTAATAAAGCCGACGATTTGATGAATTTCTTTTGATTTATCATTTAACGATTCAATGACGGAAGCGAGGCGTTCGATTTGTTCGCGGATGAGCTTCATTTGTGCAACCGTTTGCTCTACTAGTGATGTTCCTTCATGGACGCGCTTCGTTGCTTCCGTTGTTCGTTTCGCTGTTTCACCTACTTTGCTCATCACGGTCGTTAGCGCATCGGATACGCTATGCACCGCTTCGTTCGTTTGTTTCGATACGTTCACTTGTTCATCTGCCCCTGAAGCCACTTCAAGAATCGCTTGTGTAATTTGTTCGTTTGCTTCCGTTGTCGCTTCCGCGTTTAACCGCAACGTGTGCGACATGTCGTTTACATGTGCAGCAACCGCTTGAATTTGGGCGATCGACTGTTCAAGCCCGTCCGCTAATTCGTTCATCGCTTCGGCAATCTGCCCGACTTCATCCGTTTTTGTATCCGTCAAGCGCTGGACGCGCAAATTGCCGCGCGCAAGCTCATGGCAAACGTGGACGACTTGCTGTAATCGTCTGCGTATTTTTCGGCTAACAACAATGAGGGAGATGACAGATAAAACGATCGCAACAGCGACTGTAATCAACATCATAAAAATGTTTTTCGCAATCGTATCGTTCATTTGCGTCGTCAGCGCGCTTCGTTCATTGACGACGATGTTTCGTAACACATCGAGTTTTTCGATGCTCATATCGCGGATGGTCGCGGCTTTATTTTGAAAGCTAATGACTTGGAAAATGTCGATTTGTTCACCGCGATCACGATACGATAACACCGCAGGTTGAATCGTTTTATAAAGCAATTCATTTAACTGATTTTCAATCGAAATCGTCGAGCGATATATCGTTTTTGCTTCTTCTGTTTGTATATGCGGCTCTAATTGCTTCATTTTATCGCTAAACTGTTTCGTTAAATCGCTGTATTGCCAAAGTGTTTCTGGGCGGGGGTTTGTCATATAGTCGGTAATGACAATATATTTTTGTTTAAATAAAGAGCCGATGTCGGTAATTAAAATCGCTTCGTCGCTTTTTTGTTCGACTTGTTTGACGACGTTTGTTAAGTTATTGACGAGTAAAAATACAAAAATGAAAACGCTGACAAATAAAAGTGTAGCAAAGCTGAAAACGATCCCATACTTTTTCCCGATCGTCGTCGTTTTTTCTCGTTGGTTCGTTTTCTTTTTTTTCTGAAAAAGACTCGTCCATCGCTTCATCAAGAGGCCCCTCCTTTACTTTTTTCTCATTATAGCACGAAGATGACAAAGAGAGGGAGAACATTTTTGGAAAAAATGCTACGAATTTTGTCACAAATTTTTTGTTGCAATCGGTTTCAACTTCGTTTACAATTCAAATCAACAAGGAATCCGAAACGTTTTGGAGGAAATGAAAGTGACAACAATTAAAGATATCGCGAAAGCGGCTGGCGTGTCGGTGACGACTGTTTCTCGCGCGTTAAACGGCTATTCCGACGTTAGTGAAAAGACGCGCAAAAAAATTATCGACATCGCCAAGCAGCTCAATTACAGCCCGAATACGCTTGCGCGAAGCCTTGTCATGAACAAATCGAAAACGATTGGGTTGCTCGTTTCAGGCATGACGCGCTCAGCGGTAAAGGATAACTTTACGTTTGAAGTGATGACAGGCGTTAACGATTACATCGCTAAAACAGATTATGACGTCATTTTGTTTAATACAAATTCGACGAAACAAAGGGAAAAAACGTATTCGCAACTATGTCGCGAACGGCGGGTCGATGGTGTCATTTTACAAGGAATTAAAACAGATGATCCGTACTTAACGGAAGTTGTCGAAAGTGACATTCCGTGCGTATTAATTGACATTCCGATTCAGTCCGACCGCGTCGGATATGTGACGACCGATAACGTGTACGGTGCGAAAAAAGCGGTGCAACATTTGCTTGAGCTTGGGCATCGCAACATTGCGATGATGAACGGGCACGACTACGCATTTGTTAGCAAGCAGCGCCTGCAAGGATTTTATGAGGCGATGGAAGAAGCGAACGTACCGATTCGAAAAGAGTGGGTGATTAATGGCGATTTTTCCGAAGAGATGGCGGAAGCGAGGGCATACGAGTTGTTTCAAAGCGAACCGAATATTACTGCCATCTTTTGCGCCAGCGACTTAATGGCGCTCGGTGTCATGAGAGCGCTCAAACAGCTCGGCTTGCGCGTGCCTGATGACGTATCGGTCGTTGGATATGATGATATTTTGCTTGCGTCATACGTGTCTCCCGCATTAACGACGGTGGCGCAAAATAAATTTCAAATGGGTTATGAAGCGGCAAGCATGCTTATTGATATGTTGGAAGGAAACGAAGCAAAAGTCGTGACGTTGCGGACGCAACTTGTCGTGCGCGAGTCAACGGCGCCGATGAAAAAAGGGTAGCCTTTTTTCATACCGAAAATCCGAAACGTTTTGGATCACATCATTCATACGAGGAAAGGGAGTTTACGATGCTGCAATACAACTTAGGAACAGGCGAGTATAAAAACTGGATCGTATCAGAAGTCGCATTCAATCCGCATTATCTTGGAAAATGTGAAGCGATTATGGCGCTTGGCAACGGGTATATGGGGCTTCGTTCAGCGACGGAAGAATCGTACGTCGGGCAAGTGCGCAATTTGTTTGTTGCCGGTACGTTTAACCAGTTTGATGAATACGAAGTGACAGAACTGCCGAACGCACCTGATGTCGTTGAGTTAGACATTTGGTTAAATGATGAAAAGTTTTCGTTAGAAAAAGGGAAAATCATTCATTATCGTCGCGACTTAAATGTGAAAGATGCCGAATTAGTGCGCCACGTCATTTGGGAAAATACGCGCGGAGAGCAGTTTGAGCTGACGTTTCGCCGCTTTGTGTCGCTAAAAAATTTACATCTCATCGGCATGAAGATGGAAATAAAACCGCTCAATGGCGATGTAAACATTCGAATCACATCAGGCATTAACGGGCAAATGACAAATAGCGGAGCACAACATTTCCATGAAGGGGAAAAGCGCATTTTTGATAAAAAATATTTGCAACTTATTCAAACGACGACTGAATCGAAAATTGATTTTGTCGTCAATGCGGTGCATCGGTATATGATTGACGGAAAAGAAATTGAAACAGAGCCGCGCATGGCGATCGACCGCCGGAAAGTGTTTATTCAAGTATCGTTTGATGTCAAACAAGGAGAGACGTTCACGTTTGAAAAGCTCGCGAACGTGTACACAAGCCGCGACAAAGCGTACGATCACGATAAATATAGCCTTGATGTCATGCGGCAAGATGCGCTCAATAACTTAAAAGAAGAAGCGAAAAAAGGGTACGATGCGCTCTTTTCCGAAAACGTTTCGGAATGGAAAAAACGTTGGGAGCAAATGAACATTACGATCGAAAGCGAAAACGAATTTGACCAACTTGCGATTCGTTTTGCCCATTATCATTTAATCATTATGACGCCAGCGCACGATGCACGTTTCGGTGTTGCGGCAAAAGGGTTAACGGGCGAAGGATATAAAGGCCATTCGTTTTGGGATACGGAAATTTTCATTTTGCCGTTTTTCACGTACACGTTCCCGCATATTGCCCGCCGTTTGCTTGAATATCGTTACAACACGATTGAAGGGGCGCGCCGGAAAGCAAAAGCGAACGGCTATGAAGGAGCGATGTATCCGTGGGAGTCAGCGTTTACAGGCGATGAAGTGACACCGGTATGGGGCGCTGTTGATATTGTGACAGGAAAAGCGACGAAAATTTGGTGCGGATTTATCGAGCAACATATTACGAGCGATATCGCGTTTGCGGTATGGCAATATTACAAAGTGACAGGCGATGAAGATTTTATGAAACGTTGTGGCTATGAAATGTTGTTTGATACCGCAACGTTTTGGGCGAGCCGGTTAGAATGGAACGAAGAAAAGAAACAATATCACATTAACGATGTCATCGGTCCAGACGAATATAAAGAGCACGTCAACAACAACGCCTTTACAAACTATATGGCGCATTGGAATATCGAAACAGCAATTCGCTATTATGAAAGATTAAAAGAAAGCGATCCGGCGTTGCTTGACGCGTTACACGAAAAAATTGGCGTGCATGAAGCGTATAAAAAATGGAAAGAAAAAGTCGATCTCATTTACTTGCCGCAGCCGCGCGAAGAAGATCTCGTCATTCCGCAAGATGACACGTATTTAACAAAACAAATCATTGACTTAACGAAATATAAAAAGCAGACGCGCGTCGGCACGATTTTTGAAGATTACAATATGGAACAAGTGAACAACATGCAAGTATCGAAACAAGCGGACATTATGGTGTTGTTTTACTTGCTAGAAAATAAGTTTTCACAAGAAGTGAAACGAGCGAATTGGAACTATTATGAGCCAAAAACGTTGCACGATTCATCGCTCAGCTTATCGACACATTGCATTTTAGCGAGCGATATGGACGATCGGGAGCTAGCGTATCAATTGTTTGAACAAGCGTCCCGCATCGACTTAGGCCCGAATATGAAATCATCGGATCACGGCATGCATACCGCATCGATTGGCGGCATATGGCAATCGGTCGTATGCGGATTTGGCGGCGTGCGCATGCTTGACGGAAAGCTGCGCATTCATCCGAAACTTCCGAAACAATGGAAAACATTATCGTTTCCAATATATTGGCGCGGTGATCGGTTAGAAGTCACGGTCACGCACGAGTCGCTCGTCGTGAAAAAAGTGACGAACGTTCACGATGTCGTTTCGTTTGATGTGTTCGGCACGACATACGAAGTAAAAGACGAAGTGACGATTCCACTTGCATGAAAGGATTTGACATGATGAACAAGCAACTGAAAGCAGTCATTTTCGACTTAGACGGTGTCATTACCGATACGGCAGAGTATCATTTTATCGCATGGAAACAGCTTGCGGAGGAACTAGGGATCACGTTTGATCGCACATTTAACGAGCAGTTAAAAGGGGTGAGTCGCATGGAGTCGCTCGAGCGCATTTTAGCGTTCGGCGGCCAAACAGAGCGCTATACAGCCGCAGAAAAAGAGGCGCTGGCGCATAAAAAAAATGAGCATTATAAACAGCTCATCGCGCGCATGACGCCAAATGATTTACTTCCCGGCATACTCGATTTATTGCGCGAACTAAAACGTGAAAACGTGAAAATCGGCTTAGCATCGGCTAGTAAAAATGCGTTTACCGTCATCGAACGGCTACAAATTGGCGAATATTTCGATACGATCGTCGATGCAGCGAAAATAAAACAGAGCAAACCGCACCCAGAAATTTTCTTGACTGCTGCCAAGCAGTTACAAGTCGATCCGTCCGCGTGCGTCGGAGTAGAAGATGCACAAGCGGGCGTGGCGGCCATTCAAGCGGCGAACATGTTCGCCATTGGCGTCGGCGACAAAGAAGCGTTAAAAGAAGCCGACTACATCGTCGAAACGACAGCTGAACTAACGTACGATGCGATTGTACGTGCATTTTATCGGGAATAAGGGAGCTCGTCTCCCTTCCAAATATAAGACGAATAAGAAAGGGGTCTCGTATGATGAAAAAGAAACAATGGTTTGCCCTTGGTATGACGACGATGCTTTTTGGAAGCGTTTTAGCGGGATGTGGCAGCGAAGAAAAAACAGCAAAAAACGAAGGAAGCAATCAGAAAGAAGAACAAGTAGAAGTCACGCTTGCGGGTTGGGGCGGCAACCCGATGGAACAAAAATTGTTAAAGCAAACGTTAGATGAATTTGAGAAAAAATATCCGAACATTAAAGTGAAACATGAAGTCATTTCCGATCAATATATGGATGTCATTAAAACGCGTTTAATTGGTGGCGAAGGTCCAGACGTATTTTATTTAGATGCGTTCGAAGCGCCAGCAATGATTGAAACAGGCGTGCTAGAGCCGCTTGATGACTACGTAACAGACGATTTTGACATCAACGATTTTGAAAAACCGCTTCTCGATGCGTTTAAAGGTCCAGACGGTAAAATATACGGCTTCCCGAAAGACTATTCAACGTTAGCGCTTTTCTACAACAAAAAAATGTTTGAAGAAGCAGGGCTAGACGTACCGAAAACGTGGGATGAATTGCGCGAAGCGGCGAAAAAATTAACAAAGGGAACAGAAGTGTACGGTTTCGGGGTAGCACCGGAATTAGCGCGCCTATACTACATCGCGGAATCAAAAGGCGGCAAAGTCGTGACAGACAACAAAGCAAGCTTTGCGGATCCGAAAGTGGTCGAAGCGTTGCAGCCAATTGTTGATATGCGCTTAAAAGATAAATCAGCGGCGCAACCGAGCGAAGTTGGCGCCGGATGGGGCGGTGAAATGTTCGGTCAACAAAAAGCAGCGATGGTGATCGAAGGAAACTGGGCGATTCCGTTCCTACAAGAAACGTTCCCAAATACACCGTTCGGGACAGCAGAAGTGCCAACGATTGACGGCAAAAAAGGAACGATGGCGTATACGGTTGCTTACGTGATGAACAAAGATTCACAAAAGAAAGAAGCAGCATGGAAACTCATTTCGTTTTTAACAGGAAAAGAAGGAATGAAAATTTGGACGAGTAAAGGATTTGCGTTGCCAACACGTAAATCGGTCGCCGCTGAACTCGGATATGATAAAGATGAATTGCGCGCTGCGCTTGTCGCTGGAGCACCGTACGCGACCGTATGGCAAAACGGTACGAACTTGCCAATTATTATGAACAACTTTAACAACCAATTTGTAAGCGCCTTTTTAGGTGAACAGCCGCTTGCAGAAGCGCTTAAAAAAGCACAAGACATTGCGAATAAAGAAATTGAAGCGAAGTAACGGCTGAGGGGAATTTCCCCTCGCTGTTCCCTTCTTTCAAGTGAAGCGTTGCACAATCTTCACTTGAAAGAGGCGAATAGCACGACAAAAGGAGATGAAAACATGTTTACTCGTAAACGATGGAGAGAAGCAGGAACGGCCTATACGTTATTGTCACCGACGTTATTTGTCCTTCTTTTATTCGTCATCGGTCCGATTTTATTTGCGATTTATTTATCGTTTCATAAAGTGCAGTTGTTAGGAACGGCAAGTTTTCAATTTGTCGGGTTCGACAACTTTGCGCGCATATTAGATGATACGCGCGCGAAAATTGCGCTTTGGAATACGGTGAAATACGTGGCGATCGTCGTGCCGACGCAAACGATGCTGGCGCTCGTTTTAGCGGCAACGCTCAATGCGGGCTTAAAAGGAGAAAAGTTTTTCCGCATCGTTTATTTTTTACCGACATTAACCTCATCAGCTGTTTTGACGCTTATTTTTATGTGGATGTATAACCAAAATGGTCTTGTCAACCACGTGCTTGCGTTTTTCGGCTTGCCGACGTACAACTGGCTTGGCGATCCGTCTGTCGCTTTAAACGCCATTATGATTATGAACATTTGGTCAACGGCACCGTTTTTTATGGTCATTTATTTAGCGGCATTGCAAGACATTCCCGATTCGTTATATGAAGCGGCAGAGTTAGACGGAGCAAACGCTTGGCATAAGTTTTGGTACGTCACTGTTCCGTATTTAAAACCGGTCACATCGTTTGTCGTCATTATGGGGTTAATCGGTACGTTTCAATTGTTCGACCAATCGTACATTTTCTCAGGCGGTTCGGGCGGACCGAACAATGCGACGTTAACGGTTGTTCTTCTTATTTATCAATATGCGTTTAAATCGCTTGGAACGATGGGATATGCAGCCGCGCTTGCTTTTGCGTTAGCGATCGTCATTTTACTTGCGACGTGGTTGCAGCGGAAATTTTCAAAAGAAGAGTCGCTCTACTAAAGGAGGGAAGGACATGAAAATAGGCAAAGCGTTGTTATATACGATTCTCGTTTTATATGCGATCGTGACAATGATTCCGTTTTTATGGGCGCTTTCATCATCGTTTAAAACTCTTGAAGAAATTGTAAGTGGTTCGATCCGCTTTATTCCAGAACATTTTACGCTCGATAACTATAAACAAATTTTTATTGAACAAGAGCTATTTCCTCGTTGGTTTATGAATAGCGTCATCATTGCGGTGACGGTGACGGTCTTAAACTTAATCTTTAACTCGATGGCAGGCTATGCGCTCGCTCGCCTTCATTTCCGAGGAAAACAGACGATTTTTATGATCATTCTTGCGGTATTAATGATTCCGGCACAAGTGACGATGATTCCGAACTATTTAATTTTAAAACAGCTCGGTTGGCTGAACTCATATCAAGGAATGATTGTCCCAGCGATGATTAACGCGACATTTATTTTTATGATGCGTCAATTTTTCATTAACTTCCCGAAAGAGTTAGAAGAAGCTGCGGCGCTAGATGGGTTAAGCCGCATCGGCACATTTTTCCGTATCGTGTTGCCGCTTGCTCGCCCAGCGCTCGCCGCGCAAGCCATTTTCGTTTTTATGGGTTCGTGGAACGACTTTATGCGTCCGCTTATTATTTTATCCGATCCGAACTTGTTTACGTTGCCGCTTGGGTTAAATAGTTTTAAAGGACAATACATTAGCTATTGGAACTACATTATGGCGGCATCGATGGTATTTACAATGCCTGTTTTAGTCATTTATGCGTTTTTCAACCGCTACTTTATTAAAGGCATTTCGTTTACAGGGGGGAAATAACCTCGTGCATGTCGCACGAGGTTATTTTAATCCGCCCCGTATCCGACATCTTTGTCTGGATGGGTGAACGGGGCTTGTCCGCTTCGTTTTTCTTCTAATAAGGCGCGGTTTTCGGGTGTATTCCAACCGATGTCGTTCGTCGGATGTACCCATTCATCACCGGCCATGACGCTTGGATCGGTTTCATCGCTCCATTCATTCAGAGGGGAGTGTGGCGAGTTGTATTTGCTGTCGCCGATGACGACCCCGTATTTGTTTATAAACGGTGGCTGCATGCGTATGTTTGTCCCTTTAAACGACGGCGCATGAATTTGATGCGGCTGTGTCTCATCGAAAATGGGCGATTCGATTTTTTTATCCATTATCATCACCTCAGTATTAATGTGGCTTAGCGACGTATAAAATATGTTGCTTTGCGCGACATTACTTGTGAGGGGGAATGAATATGCGTTTTCCAATTGCCCACTTGAACGAACGCGACATTGCCGAAGTGCAACAATTTGAGCGAAAGCTTCGTGAACAAACGGGCGAAGACATCATACTCATTGCGTACAAAAAAGAACAAACATACAGACGAGGTGAACGATCATGAAACGAAAAGTAACACATGATGCGGCGAAGACGAACAACCAAACGCCGACGGAAAGCATGCCGAAAGACGAATTTGAAGCGCAATATGCTGGTGGGGAAGATATGAGCCGCGGCGCAAACCGAAATTCGAAAAAAGGACGGCAAGGAAAATGAAAAAGAAACAAGCGGGCAAAACAGTTCCGATTCCAAGCGACATATTAAAGGAAGAATTCGGACACGAACAAGGCGACATCAATGCTCATAAAGTGATTGAGCTGTTAGAAGAAGCGAAAAAGGAAAAGAAAAAGTAGGAGGGCGCTCTCTCCTACTTTTCTATTTCCAAACTATACGTTTCCGCTTTCATCGTCGTTTGGTTAAAGTAAACGATCATCGCCATGTTGCATCGGCGAATATGTTTCGTTTGTAAATAATGCGGCAAGTCGAAAGGAATCATTTCGACGACGGTATGTTTAAATAATTCTTTTTCGCTTAGCGAAAGAAGGTGCGGTTGTTCGGACAGTTTTTCGTATACGCGCGCGCGTACATGTTTGTCCGTTTTTTCGTCCCACCACGGTTTGCGCGGTTTTTGTTTTTGATTGCGCAAATAGTCGTATTTCATCAACGCTTCAACGATCGGCAAGTCGTTCGTGTGTAACGTTTGTAAAAACGAATAAAGGCGGCGGAATAAATCTTCAAGTTGATGTCCGATGCGCGCCCAACCTTGTTCGTCCCAATACGTGCCAAACGATTGGAAAAAGTCAAACGGCGTGTCAAATAGATGGGTGACGATATATTCAATCGTTTCATCCATGCGATGATCGTTCCAATATTTTTCAAGCACATCTTCGACTTGTTTTAATCGAATGATGTCATCAAACGAAAGCACATGGTTGCGCAAAATTTCATACGGTGCGCGATCCATAAAGATGTAGCCGTACTCGTTTGCTTTTTGGCGCAGCCCTGTGCCGCGCAACATTTTTAAAAAGCCGAGCTGCAACTCTTCTGGACGGAGCGCAAATACGTCGTTAAACGTTTTGCGAAACGATGTGTAATCTTCTTCCGGAAGCCCGGCAATTAAATCAAGATGTTGCGCAATTTTTCCGCCTTGTTTCACCATGGTGACGGTGCGCGTAAGCTTTTCAAAATTTTGTTTGCGCATGACGAGTTTGTTGACGTCATCGTTTGTCGATTGCACACCAATTTCAAAGCGGAACAGCCCTGGAGGTGCTTCTTTATTTAAAAACTCAATGACTTCTGGCCGCATAATGTCGGCCGTAATTTCAAATTGGAACACAACGCCTGGCACATGTTCGTCAATTAAAAATTGAAACATATCCATCGCGTAGCTCCGGCTAATGTTAAACGTCCGATCGACAAACTTAATGACTTTCGCGCCGTGTTTCATTAAATAACGCAAATCTTCCTTTATTTTTTCGCGGTCAAAATAACGAACGCCAACTTCAATCGACGATAAGCAAAATTGGCAGCTAAACGGACAGCCGCGGCTCGTTTCGACATACGTCACGCGCTTCGACAAATGCAGAATATCTTCAGGAAAGCGAAACGGCGACGGCATGTTTGCTAAGTTGATTTTATTTCTTTGCGGGTTAATGATCGCTTTTCCGTCTCGGTGAAACGCAAGCCCTGCAATGTTTGTCACATCTTCGCCACGTTCTAGTGCGGTAAGCAGCTGTTTAAACGTTTCTTCTCCTTCGCCGATGACGATATAATCAAACTCTGGCACGCGCTCTAGCCAATAAGCGACGTCATATGACACTTCTGGTCCACCGACGACGATCGTGACGGTTGGATGCACTTTTTTCAACAGCTGAATGACTTCAATCGTCTGTTCGATGTTCCAAATGTAACAGCTAAACCCGACGACATCCGGTTTGCGACGATACAAACCGGTGACGATATTTAACACCGGGTCTTTAATCGTATATTCAACAAGCTCCACATGAAACTCCGGCTGGGCGTACGCTTTTAAATATCGAATCGCTAAGTTCGTATGAATATATTTTGCGTTTAACGTTGTACAGATAATATGCACTGCAAACGACTCCTTTATATGTAGGTTGCAACGAGTAATTATATCATATCCGAGGGGAAGGAAAAAGGGTGCCCTTTTTGTAAGGACACCCTTTGTATTATGCTGAAATTTGGTTTTCTGCACGTTTCGTTTTGCCGCGGTTTGATACCATAAAGAAAATGAATGCGACAACGACGACAGCATATAAGGTGAACCAGATGTTGAAGCCGCCGACGATGAAGCCCATGCCGAGCATACCAGCCGCTAAAATGTAATATGTCATCGGAATGAGCGCTTTGCGAATTAAGCTTCCTTCTTGACCGACAAGACCGACTGTCGCAGAAGCCGCAACGACGTTATGGACACAAATCATATTTCCGGCTGCTCCGCCAACAGCTTGCAACGCAACGACAACCGCAGCGCCTGAAGCGGATAAACCGATGCTTTCCGCTGTACCGAATTGGAAAAGCGAGAACATCATGTTGCTGAACGTGTTACTTCCAGCGATAAACGCTCCGAGCGCACCGATGAGCGGCGCAACGATTGGCCATGCGGAACCGGCGATGTGCGACACCCCTTCCGCTAATACGAGCGGCATGCTTGCGAGTTCTTCTGTTTTTGAGTTAATGAAAATGTTGATCATCGGCACGGCGAAAATGAGCGCGGACCCTGCGCTTAATGCCGTTTTAAACGAATCGCTAAACGCTTTTTTGTAGCTTGCTGCATCCATCCGATGTAAAACGTATGTGATTAGTGAAACGATGAAGAAAATGGTACCCGGTAAATAAAGCGGTGTCGACTTAATCGCAATGCCGGAGTTAAACAAATTGTCGATGACAATCGTGACGCTTTCTCCAGTTAAAAACGTTTTTACTTCTGTCACTGTGCGCGTAATGACGAGCAAAATCGCCACTAATACGTACGGGAACCATGCGTTGAAAAGCGAAATGCGCTTTTTCGCTTGCCCGATGTTCGTTTGTTCGTTGTTTAAACGACCGATCCATTCTTGTTCCCAATGGTTGCGATGCTCAAAATCAAACGTATCTTTCGGAATAAATAACCCTGCTTTGGCAGCTGGGACGACGATGATTAAGCCGATTAATGAACCGAGCAATGATGGAAACTCTGGACCGAGCACGTTCGCAATGATTGCATACGGAACGGTAAACGCAAAGCCAGCGAGCATCGCAAATTTCCAAGCGCGCAATCCTTCGCGGAACGAACGGTTTTTACCGAAAAAGCGCGTAAGCATTCCGACGACAATAAGCGGAATAAACGTTCCGACCATCGCATGAATGAGGCCGACGTTTGCAGCAATTTGCAATAAGTAATCCGTAAACTCCATATCGCCAATCGCTTTCATGACCGCTTCTTGATTCGCAAGACCGGTGTTTACTCCGACGAGAATTGGTGTTCCAATCGCTCCGAAAGAAACAGGCGTACTTTGAATAATGAGCGCAACTAGCACCGCCGCCATCGCTGGAAAGCCGATCGCAACGAGAAGCGGTGCGGCGATCGCAGCAGGTGTACCGAATCCTGCAGCCCCTTCAATAAATGAACCGAACAACCAAGCGATAATGATTGCTTGAATGCGGCGGTCAGGTGAAATGTGAATAAACCCTTGGCGAATCGTTTCAATCGCGCCGCTTTCTTTTACCGTATTTAAAAGCAACACCGCTCCAAATACGATAAACATAATTTCGATTGCCGTTTTTATACCGTTGACGCTTGCGGCAGCCACAACGTTCATTTTCGTTCCCCAAACGAATAGCGCGATGGCCGCAGTGACGACGAGCGCAACAGGCATCGCACGGCTTGCCGGCCATTTCAGTATGACAAGGAATAAGAAAACTGTTAAAATTGGCAATAGTGCGATAAATGATAACATACCGATACTCATATGCATCCCCCTTTGTTCAATGTGATGATGTAATTCCTTATCCCCTCATCATAAGGTCATACAATCATCTGATGAGTATATCATAATGTAAGCGCAATCATTTTTCAATATGAATATTTAAAAATTTTTCACAGTTATTTTGTAGAAAAATATGATATGATATTCTATTTATGTGGGGGAGTAAACAAGAAGCAATGGGGTGGACAACGTGTACAAACAAATTAAACCGAAAAAAATATATGAAGAAGTAGCGGAAGCGATTTTACATATGATTCAAACAGGGCAGTTAAAGCCCGGTGATAAACTCGATTCCGTTCAACAGCTAGCAGAAAATTTCCAAGTTGGACGAGCAGCGATTCGTGAAGCGTTGACGGCGCTTCGGGCGATGGGGCTCATTGAAATGAAACAAGGGGAAGGCACATACGTGCGCGAGTTTGATCCAGCGATGTTGTCGTTTCCGATTTCCGCAGCGGTGCTCATGAATAAAGAAGACGTCGCTCATTTATTAGAAGTGAGAAAGCTGTTAGAAGTCGGTGCATCAGGCGTGGCAGCGAAACGAAGAACAGACGAAGATTTGCGCGCGATGCAAAGCGCCCTTACGCAAATGCGCGAAGCGATTGGCGACGAAGAACTTGGTGAAAAAGCGGACTTTTTATTTCATATGGCGATTGCGGCGGCAACGAAAAATCCGCTATTAGTGAGTTTAATGAACAACGTCTCAGGCATGATGATGGAGACGATGCGCGAGACGCGTCGCATTTGGTTGTTTGCCAAACAAGCGACGACCGAACAGCTGCTTGAAGATCATATCGCGATTTTTGAGGCGATTCGCGAACAAAACGCCGAACTTGCCCAAGAGCGAATGAAAGACCATTTAGGGCATGTCGAAAAAGTTTTGTCCGACTATATGTCTTCATAACGGAGGGACTTCCTCCGAACGTACTCATCAGATGACCGGTTGACTAATTTGACAATTAGATGTAAAGTGAAAAAAAGAAAACGTTTTCTTGGAGAGGGGATCGGGGAATGAACGTCACATTATTTGTTACATGTTTAGTCGATTTGTTTCACGTCAACGTCGGAAAAGCGACAGTCGAGCTATTAGAGCGGCTTGGCTGTACGGTCCATTTTCCAGAAGCGCAAACGTGCTGTGGACAGCCGGCGTACAATAGCGGCTATGTAAAAGAAGCGAAAGAAGCGATGAAACATATGATTCGCACATTTGAACATGCCGAATATATCGTCACGCCATCTGGTTCGTGTGCGACGATGTTTAAAGAATATCCGCACATTTTTAAAGGCGACGGGGAATGGGAAGAGCGGGCGAAACGCGTGGCCGATAAAACGTATGAACTGACGCAATTTATCGTCGATGTGCTACAAGTGGAAGATGTCGGGGCGCGGTTAAAAGGAAAAGCGACGTATCATACGTCATGTCATATGACGCGCTTACTTGGCGTAAAAGATGCGCCGCTTACGCTTTTGCAACATGTGAAAGATCTTGAAGTGGTGCCGCTTCCAAACGCGCACAATTGTTGCGGATTTGGCGGTACGTTTTCTGTCAAAATGGGACCGATTTCGGAACAAATGGTCGATGAAAAAATGGAATGTATTGAACGAGTCGAAGCGGATTATTTAATCGGGGCCGATTGCGGCTGTTTAATGAACATCGGCGGGCGCATCGAGCGAAAAGGCAAACCGATTCGCGTCATGCACATCGCCGAAGTGTTAAATAGCCGATAAAAGGGGGGATTCATATGGCGATGAAAATTAACACGGGAGAATTTCACGAGCGAGTGGAAAAAGGGATTCATAATACGTTTATGCGCGGAGCGGTGGCAGGAGCGCAAGAACGGTTGCGCACGCGCCGATTGGAAGCAGCAGCGGAGCTTGGCAATTGGGAACAATGGCGCGCGCTTGGGGAGGAAATTCGTAAACATACGCTTGAAAACTTAGATTATTATTTAATGCAATTAAGCGAAAATGTAAAAAAGCGCGGTGGGCATGTGTTTTTTGCGCAAACAGCAGAAGAAGCGAACGATTACATTTGCCGCGTCGTCGAAAGCAAACAAGCGAAAAAAATTGTGAAATCAAAATCGATGGTGACAGAAGAAATTCATATGAACGCTGCTCTTGAAAAGCTCGGTTGCGAAGTCATTGAAACAGACCTTGGCGAATACATTTTGCAAGTCGATGACCACGATCCACCATCGCACATCGTCGCGCCTGCGCTTCATAAAAATAAAGAACAAATTCGCGACGTATTTCAAGAAAAGCTGGCGTATACAAAAACAGAAAAGCCAGAAGAACTGGCGCTTCATGCGCGCCATATGCTTCGTCATGAATATATGACGGCAGATGTCGGCATTACAGGATGCAACTTTGCGGTTGCGGAAACGGGTTCGATCACGTTAGTGACGAACGAAGGAAACGCCGATTTAGTGACCGCTTTACCGAAAACACAAATTACGGTCATGGGAATGGAGCGCATCGTACCGACGTTTGAAGAAATGGAAGTGCTCGTCAGCTTGCTTACAAGAAGCGCCGTCGGACAAAAATTAACGAGCTACATTACCGTATTAACAGGTCCGCGCGATGAAGGAGAAGTGGACGGACCGGAAGAATTTCATCTCGTCATTGTCGATAACGGGCGTTCCGATATTTTAGGAACGGAATTTCAACCGGTGTTGCAATGTATTCGTTGCGCGGCTTGCGTCAACGTTTGTCCGGTATACCGTCATATTGGTGGACATTCGTACGGTTCGATTTATTCCGGACCGATTGGAGCGGTATTGTCACCGCTTCTTGGCGGCTATGACGACTATAAAGAATTGCCGTATGCATCGACGTTATGTGCCGCTTGTACAGAAGCATGTCCGGTCAAAATTCCGCTCCATGAACTGTTGTTAAAACATCGGCAAACGATTGTTGAACGGGAAGGAAAAGCGCCGATTTCCGAAAAGTTAGCGATGAAAGCGTTCGGACTTGGTGCGGCATCGTCCATGTTGTATAAACTCGGTTCAAAAATTGCGCCGACAGCTGTCCATCCGTTTACAGTAAACGACCGCATTTCGAAAGGGCCAGGACCGTTAAAAGCATGGACGGATATTCGTGAATTTCCAGCGCCTGAAAAAGAACGGTTTCGCGATTGGTTCAAACAAAGGGGGGATGAATAATGGAAGCTTTTTTACAACGTCTCGCTTCTCGTCTTGGACGTGACATGCCGACATTTGTCGAACGTCCACAATGGAAACATGCGCCGCAACAAACGGTATTTCAAGGATATAGTCAAGACGAGTTACTCGCTGAGTTAAAAAAGCAATGTACCCGCATTCATACGACGCTCGTGGAAACGAACACCGCTGAACTTCAGCAAACGATCGAACAAGTCATTGATGCACATGGCGGCGGACCGATTGTTGTCGCAAACGATGAACGATATGAACAAGTCGGGTTATCTTCCTTTTTAAAAAGAGAAGATGTGCACGTCTGGGACGTATCACTCGGACGAGCAAACATCGAAGCGGCAGAAAAGGCGAACGTCGGCATGACATTTAGCGACATCACGCTGGCGGAATCTGGAACGGTCGTGTTGCTTAATCATCACAACCAAGGGCGGACGATTAGCTTTTTACCGAAAACGTACGTGGCGATCATTCCGAAAAGTACAATCGTTCCACGGATGACGCAAGCGGCGCGCATCATTCGTGAACAAAAACATGTTCCGTCATGTATCAATTTCATTACAGGCCCAAGCAACTCGGCAGATATTGAAATGAATTTAGTCGTTGGGGTGCACGGACCGATGAAAGCCACATACATCGTCATTACTGATTGTTGAGCAGTTCATTCGCTGCTCTTTTTTTTATTTCCGATCAGATTAATAAAATTTTCAGAATGTTAAGAAGGAATGAAAATATATGTGGCGAATATACATGATAAATATGGAGAGGGAGTAGTGGGGAGGGAAAGCGTTTGAGTTTCAAAGAAAGCATGATGGAGGAGTCTGCATTCGTTCAACTTTCGAAACAAGAGAAAGAAGCGATCGATGAGCGAATAAGTCGGTATCATTTCATGTTGCAACAAGTGACGGATGCGATGATTGTTGTAAAAGATGACGGGACGTTTGTGGAAGTAAATGAGGCGGCGTGCCGTTTGTTTCGTGCGCCAAAAGAACAACTGTTACGAAAAAAATTTCAAGAATATACATACCTTGTTCCTGAACATATTTTCCAATTTCAAAAGCAAATGTTGCGTAAATTTGGGGCGTACGATGATGAACTCGTTATTCGTCTAGCCGATGGCGAATTGAAGCATGTGCAATTATTTATGCGTCGCCATCAAGAGCAACAATTTGATTTATATATGATCCGCGACATTTCCTCGAAAAAAGCGCTTGAGCGTGAACGAACGATTAACGAAACGTTATTTAAAGATTTGTTTAATCGCGCAGGCGACGGCATCGTCATTTTTGATGGACAAGGGCGCTTCATTGACGCAAATCCTTCCTTTTGTGCGAGTGTCAACGTAAAAAGAGAAGAGTTGTTTAAACTTTCAATACAAACATTTATTCCGATTGAATATCACGATTTATTCGATCAACTGTTGCTTACGTTAAAACGAAACGGAACGGTATCAAGCGAGCTTCCGTTTATTTTAGGCGACGGCATGCAAAAGTTGTTTGAATTGACGTTGACAGCGAACGTGCATAGCGGATTTTTTATGGCGATTATGCGCAACGTGACAGAAAAACGAAATATGGAAATTAACTTACAGCGAAGCGAAGAACGATTTCGCGCCATTTTTGAACAAGCGCACGAAGCCATTATTATTTGCGACGATTTTGGAAACATTTTGCGCGCGAATCCGGCCGCTAGCCGTACGTTTGAGCTGCCGCTTCACGATCTCGTTCATGCGAACTTATTGCAGTTTATGGATGGAAAAAATAAAAAAGTGCGCGACGTGTTGCGTCAATTTTTCCGCGTTGGGCAAATTCGCGATGAACTGACGTTTCATATGCCGAATGGCGAAAAAAAACAGCTTGAATTTACATCGAAAAAGGGCGTTATTAACGGCTACCATTTAACGATTTTTCGCAACGTCAGTGAACGAAGAAAAATGGAAAAGCAGTTGCGCGAACAAGAACAAAAGTTTCGCAGCGTATTTAATCATGCGATGGACGGCATCGTGCTGATTGACGATCAGCAGCGCATTTTTGATGCCAACCCTGCGGCATGCCGTATTTTTTCGCTTCAAAAAGAACAGCTGCTTGAAAAATGTATGCATGAGTTTATCGGCAGCAACGATTTAATGAAATTTCAAACGTGGTTAAACGACGGAGAGGAAGAAGAATTTTGTATCATTGACGGAGAAGGAAAGAAAAAAATTGTGGAATTATCGTTTAAGCCGAACATTATTGAACATGTCGGGCTAATGATGATGCGCGATATGACCGAGAAAAAAGAAATGGAAGAACAGTTGCGCAAGTCAGATACGTTAAACGTCGTCGGGCAACTCGCAGCAGGCATCGCTCATGAAATTCGCAATCCGATGACAGCGTTAAAAGGATTTATTCAACTATTGCAAGGAAGTATCGGCAATGATTGCGAACAACACAATATGTACTTCCACGTCATTATGTCAGAATTAAAGCGTATTGAGTCGATTATTACCGAATTTCTCGTGTTGGCGAAACCGCAAGCGATTCATTATGAACGGGGCGACGTGGCGAGAATTATGCAAGAAACGGTCGATTTATTAAGCGTGCAGGCGACGATGCATAACATTCAAATTGAAGCGACGTATGAACAAGTTCCGCTTATTTATTGCGAACCGAAACAATTAAAACAAGTGTTTATTAACATATTAAAAAATGCGATTGAAGTCATGCCAAACGGCGGCACGATTACCGTTTCTGTTTCACGTGTCGAAGAAGGCATACGCATCGCCATCCGCGATGAAGGAAGCGGCATTCCAAAAGAGAAAATAAAAAAATTAGGGGAGCCGTTTTATACGACGAAAGAGCGTGGAACGGGGCTCGGTTTAATGGTCAGCTATAAGATTATTGAAGAGCATCACGGGCGCATTGATGTTGAAAGCGAAGTGGGCGTTGGTACGACGTTTTATATTACTCTACCAGTTACTAATGACATGCAATAAACAAATATAGTATAATGTGCGTATATGTCAAGACAGCTAGAGAGGTGAATTGCATGTTATTTAAGCGCCTTCGTCCTTCATTGAACGAATTGCTTGAAAAAGGGACAGACTATTCGTTTGAAGGACGATTTAACGACACATTATCATACAACCATTTTACGACAGAAGATTTCGCAAAGTTAAAACAAATTGATGAACTTATTGCACCGCATAAAAAAGAAATCGTTCATCTTCTTTATGAGGGGCTTCAGCAAGTGCAGCCAGAAGCGACAAATGTGATTACTGAAGCGCGCGTGGAAGCGTATATCGATGCCTTTTTTACGATGGAACGCAACCGCGCGTACGTCGATGAATCGCTTCGCTTTTTCCATTTGTTGCGCAAACAAAAAGTGAACGTCGGAAAATTGATCGTTGCCTTTAATCATTTGAATTTCTTTATTTTAACGACGTTGTTATCGAAAACGGCACTTGCGCCGAAACGTTGTTTAACGTTGATGGAAACGTTGCAGCGGGCCATTAATATCGAGCAACAACTTCTCGTTGAAGTGTATACGGAAACGATGATGGAACAAATCGCAAGCGGAACAGCGGTGTTGATGGAACAAAATGCGGAAATTATGTTTATTAAAGATTTACTGCAAGCGCTCGACCAACAAAATAGCGATGTGCAAATGGTGACGGCGGCGACAGAAGAAATGACGACGGCCGTTTCGGAAGTGGCGCACGCAGCGACAGTCATCGCCGAAAAAACGACGACATCGGTTGAACGGGCGGAAAAAGGGCAACAAATGATGACGGAAGCGTTCGAAGAAATTATGGAAACGTCCGAACAGTTTACGAACATGGTTGACCGTTTTGAACATTTACAACAGCATTTAAGCGCGATTGAAAAAGTGATGCAGCTCGTGAACGGCATTGCGGATCAAACGAATTTACTTGCGTTAAACGCTTCGATTGAGGCGGCGCGTGCAGGGGAATACGGAAAAGGATTTTCCGTCGTCGCGGAAGAAATTCGGAAGCTTGCTGATCATACCGTGC
Source organism: Anoxybacillus sp. ST70 (assembly GCF_019553625.1). Classification (NCBI taxonomy): domain Bacteria; kingdom Bacillati; phylum Bacillota; class Bacilli; order Caryophanales; family Anoxybacillaceae; genus Anoxybacillus; species Anoxybacillus sp. ST70. Next base: position 371,066 of record NZ_JAHZOF010000001.1, on the reverse strand, counting down.
AATCGCTCGGAGAAGTGCAACGAAACGTCGGAGAGTTGCGGACGATTTCATCGGAAGTATCATCGGCCATTTATTCGACGTCATCGACGATTCGTCAAGCCGTTCAGCAAGCGCAAGAAGCGATGCCATTGCTAAATGAAATTGTATCGGCGATGGGCGACATTCAAGATAGTACAAATACGAACGCAGCGGTTGCTGAACAACAAGCAGCGGCTGTCGATGAAATCGCAAACCGTATGGCATCGATCGCCTCATTAACAGAATATATTCGCGAGCTTGGTGAAAAAACAGGAAAGACGGTTCATGCGCTAAGTCAAGCGATTGATCGTTTTCGCTTAAGCATGGTAAATGAAAGTAGCGTGAAGCTATCTGCGAAAGCGTTATTGCATTTAGCGAAAACGGACCATTTGTTATGGAAATGGCGCATTTACAATATGATTATCGGTTACGAGAACGTTCGTCCCGAAGATGTCGCTTCTCACCATCAATGCCGATTAGGAAAATGGTACTTCGATGAACAAACGAAAAAACATCTGCAAGGCACGCCAGCGTATGAAAAGCTTGATGCGCCTCATGAACGTGTGCACGTCGCGGCGAAAAAAGCAGCGGAAGCGTACGCCAAAGGCGATATAAAAGGTGCCGAAGCGCAACTGAAAGAACTAGAGCAAGCATCTACGGAAGTGATTCGTCTCATTGATGAACTAATGGAAAAAGTAGAAAAAGAACGAACGTTTGAAACCCACCTTGCGTAAGGTGGGTTACTTTTTTACGATATGGGACAACGCGAGTGCGAAAATTAAAATCGTTCCTTTGATTATATCTTGGGCGTAGTACGGGACGTTCATCATCGTCAGCCCATTTAACAACACCCCGATTAAAATCGAACCAAGCAGCGTGCCGATGACGTTCGGTTTGCCTGCGCCAAAGACGGAAAAGCCGATAAAGGCGGCAGCGACGCCGTCCATTAATAAGGAAGCTCCTGCCGATACTTGTCCGGTGCCGATGCGCGAAGCAAGAACAATGCCGCCTAAAGCAGCGAACAGGCCGCTAATGATATACGCAGCCGTGCGGTAACGATCGACGGGAATGCCGGTGAGCCTTGCTGCTTCGCGATTTTCGCCCGTCATGTAAAACAAGCGTCCGAATGTTGTATACGTTAAAAAAAGATGAGCACAAACGACGACAAAAAGCATAAGCAACACAGAAAATGGGATGCCAAACAGCTCTCCTTGTCCGATAAATAAAAACGATGGAATAAATTTTCCCGGCGCCGTTCCGCCTTCTGGAAGCGGCATGTCGTTGTAAATCGAAAATCCTTTCGTATACGTCAATTGCACGCCGTTAATGATATACATGACGGCTAACGTCGCCAATAAATCAGGCAGGCGAAGGCGAATGATGAGAAAGGCGTTAAGCAATCCAACGAGTGCGCCGAGAAGAAGCGGAATGATGAGTGCAACGAAAAGCTCTTGACGATGTAAAACGAGCGCGGAGGCGCTTGCAATGGTCGCTAAACTGACGGTTGAACCGACCGATAAATCAAAACCGTCGACAATTAATGAAAACGTAATGCCGATCGCCACGAGCGTAACAATGGAAATCGAACGTAAAATGTCGCTAAAGTTTGCATACGTAAAAAACGAATCGAGCGTGATGCTGAAAAAACTAATGACGACAACAATCGCGATCATCGTTCCGTATTTGTATAAAAATTTCATCTCATTTCACCTCCCGTTGTATCATGGACGAGCTGTTCATATGTCGCTTCTTGGGCGTCTATTTTTTTTATGAAACGACCGTCGACCATCACATAAATCGTATGTGCGATATTTAGCAGCTCTTGAAACTCGCTCGTGAAATAAATGATCGCTTTTCCTTCCTCAGCAAGCGAGCGAATGATCGAAAATACTTCCTCTTTGGCATGCACATCAATGCCTTTTGTCGGCTCGTCAAAAAGAAATACGTCGCTATTCGTTTGTAGCCATTTGCCGATGACGACTTTTTGTTGATTGCCGCCGCTTAAGTTTTTCGCCAGTGCGGTCGGCGAGGATGGACGAATATGTAACGATGAAATGAGCGATGTGGCGATCGTGCGCTCGCGGCGTTTGTTTATCCATTTCCATTTCGAAATGTTTGACAATAGACGAGCCGTTAAATTTTTTTCTACCGTCTCGTTCATAAATAGCCCTTGTTTGCGGCGCTCTTCTGGGATAAGACAAACGCCTGCTTCAATCGCATCTTTTGGCGATGTCCACGTCTGTTTTTTCCCGCGCACGATGCGTTCCCCTGTCGTGTTCACATGAGCGATGATGCTTTCTGCTAATTCTGTTTTTCCCGCGCCGACGATGCCGGCAATGCCGACAATTTCCCCGCGCTGTACACGTAAATCAACCGTCGTTTTCGTTTTCGGAATGTATAGTTGTTTCACTTCAAAAATCGTTTCGCCACTTTTTTCCCGCGCAAAAGTGTTGCGCGTTTTTGGTTGCCGTCCGACCATATGGCGCACGATTTGTTCCGTCGGTAGCGACACATCACCTTCATACACGACATGGCCGTCGCGCAAAATCGTCATCCGGTCGCAAATGCGTTTGACTTCGTGCAATTTATGCGAAATATAAATAAACGACACACCTTGTGCTTTTAATTGTTCGATCATCGAAAATAGTCGTTCCGTTTCTTGTTCGCTTAACGAAGCGGTTGGCTCGTCTAAAATAATATAGCGAGCGGAAGAAGAAAGGACGCGGGCGAGTAAAATGAGCTGTTTTTCATGGAGCGTGCACGTTTGAACGAGCGCATCAGGCGATACATGCGCTAAACCGACGTGCTCAAGCAGCTGGAAAACAAATGCCCGCTTTTTCGTTTTTGAAAACAACTTGTTCGATTGTTCAGCAATTTGTTCAGCGAGCACGTTTTCATACACGGACAAGGCAGGAAATAACGCCGCGTCCACTTCTTGTACGACATGTCCGATGCCAGCCCGCTTCGCCTCTCTTGGGGAAGAAAACGTATACGACCGTCCGTCGATGTCAATCGTTCCTTCGGTCGGTTGAAGATGGCCGGCTAAAATGTTCATTAACGTGCTTTTTCCCGCGCCGTTCATACCTAAAAGGGCGTGAACTTCGCCCTGTTGGACATGGAAGTTCACGCCGTTTAATACGGTGACATCGCCAAACGAATGGACGATTTGTTTCATGGAAAGCCCGCTCATTGCTTTTTCACCTGTTGTTCGAGCGTTTTCATCCATGGAGAGACAGCGACGTTTGATTGTCCCCAGCTCGAAATGTAGTTGTGCAGTTCGCCCATCGACACTTGTTGATCTGGTAAGTCGGAACGTTTGACTAAATGCGGTTCAAGTGAATAAATGTTTGGCGTTTTTTCGCCTGCAATTTTTTGATACGCAAAGCGCACTTGCACGCGCCCGACTTCCGCTGGGTCAGTTGCTGTTGTTGCGACCCATGGGCTATTTGGTTGTTGAATCATTTGTAAATCTTCATCGCTTAAGTCGATGCCGTACACTTTAATTTCTGTTCGACCTGCTTGTTGAATGGCGCGCGTTGCTCCTTTGGCAAACTCATCCCATGTCGCAAATACCGCATCAATATCGCCTTTGTTCGGATATTTTTTCAAAATCGCTTCCATTTGCGTTTGTGTATCTAAAGCGGTATTTGCGCTCGCTGTGCCGAATTTGGCGACTTCTTTTATGTTCGGATATCGTTTTTGAAACGCTTCGTAAATGACGTGACGACGTTCCATCGGCGTAAAGCCGCCGACCCAAATCGTGACGATTTCGCCTTCACCGTTTAAATCTTCCGCTAACGTTTTTAACGTTTTCCATGCTAAGCTGTAATCGTCTTGGTCAATGACAGTGACACCCGGAATGTTTAAATCATTATCAAACGCGACGACGTGAATGCCTTTGGCGAGCGCTTTTTCCACAGGGGCTTTCAGCGCATCCGCGCGCCCATGATCTAATAAAATCGCATCGACGTTTTGGTTAATCGCCGTTTCGACGTACGATGCCATTTTTGTTAAATCGTTATCCGCGTTATAAATTTGCACCTCGCCGCCAAATTTGGCGACTTGTTCTTTCACACCTGCGATATATTGCGATGAAAAGGTGCCGATCGACATTTGCATAATGGCGGCAATTTTAATCGGTTTGTTTAGCGCGGCTGGAATGTCCGCTCCTGTTGTTTCATTCGTTTGTTTCGTTTCTTCTTTCGGCTGTTGCGCCGGTTTAGAAACGGCATCTTGTTCGTTCGTGCATCCGGCTAATAGCGCAAAAATGAGCACGAAGGCAAGCCATATGTTTCTCATGCGAAAACCCCCTCAAATAATGTTGGTAGTTTTGTTGCGTAATCGCCAAAAATGATCCCTTTTTCGGTAATAATGCCCGTAATGAGTTCATGCGGTGTGACGTCAAATGCAGGGTTGTAGACGTTCACGTCCGGTGCGATGCGCACGCCGCCGATATGCGTCACTTCTTCTTTTGCGCGTTCTTCAATCGGAATGTCATCGCCTGTTTTCGTCTGTAAGTCGATCGTTGAGAGCGGAGCGGCGACGTAAAACGGAATGCGAAACGCTTTAGCTAAAATGGCTAGACCGAACGTCCCGATTTTGTTGGCGGTGTCGCCGTTTGCGGCGATGCGATCTGCGCCGACGATGACAGCGGAAATGTGTTTTGCTTTCATCGTTTGCGCGGCCATATTGTCGGTAATGAGCGTGACATCGACACCGGCTTGTGAAAGCTCCCAAGCGGTGAGCCTTGCTCCTTGCAGCACAGGCCGCGTTTCACAAGCGTACGCATGAAGCGTCATTCCTTTTTCTTTCGCTAAATGAAACGGAGCAAGTGCCGTTCCGTAGCGCGCCGTCGCAATCGCTCCTGCATTGCAAATCGTCATGATGCGATCGCCGTCTTGAAAAAGGGAAAGGGCATGTTCGCCGATGCGGCGGCATACGTCTTCATCTTCTACTTGAATGCAAATCGCTTCATGAATGAGCGTCGTTTTCGCTTCGTTGACGGATTTTGCTTGCGCGACGCTTTTCATGAGCCGATCAAGCGCCCAAAATAAGTTGACAGCGGTCGGACGCGAGCTAGCTAAATAGTCGCGGTCTCGTTTTAACTCGGCATGAAATTGCGCTAAGTCGTTCGTTTCATACGATTTTGCCGCAAGCGCTAAGCCGTAGGCGGCGGTCATGCCGATGGCTGGCGCCCCGCGCACTTTTAACGTCACGATCGCATCCCATACGTCTTTGATATGTTTTAATTCTAAATATTCAGTCTTATGAGGCAATGCTTGTTGATTTAAAATCGTAATATGTGTATCGTGCCATTGTACAGATTTCATTGTCTTCCTCCTAGCTGTTCACATGTACCGTTTGTTGCACAAGTTGTTTGATCGCATGAATCGGCAATTGTTCACGCTGTACGATCAGCTCGCGTCCGAGGCGAAGCGCGTGACGTTTCACATCAAGTCGGCGCTCAAGCGACAATTCGTCAACGTCTGCGACATGCGCTAAACCGATTGTTCGGCGAATGACTTCACAGCCAGCAAATCCAATCGCTTCTGTGAGGGCATCGCGAAGCACGTCATGAAGCACGCCAGAAACGGTCGCGTACGGTTCATTGCTTTCACGCCAAAGTTCAGAAAATGTGCGAACAAACACGTCCCACGTTTTTTCGATATGATGAAAGAGCGGTTTGCGGTCACGTTCATCGCGAGCGAGGGCGTTTAACAGCAAATTAGCGAAAAATTGCCCGAGATCAAAGCCGATTGGACCGTAAAATGCAAATTCTGGGTCGATCACTTTCGTTTCATCGTCACTTGCGAAAATGCTTCCTGTATGTAAATCGCCATGAAGCAAGACGTCCGCTTTCGTTAAAAAGCGCCGTTTCAATTTTGCGGTTTCGCGTTTTAATGCGTCATCTTGCCAAAGCTGCTCGACATCTGCGCGAAGTTCGGCTTCAAAGTTGTTTGTGTCATGGTCAAAAAACGGGTCGGTCAATACGAGATCTTCTGTAATTTTACAAAGTTCAGGATTTGTAAATTGCTGTGCGAGCTTCTTTTTTTGTTGTTGGTTCATGCCGAAATCGGACGTGTAAAACGCTGTTTTCGCGATAAATTCGCCGATATGTTCAGAAATGTTCGGAAATGTTTTTCCTTCGATGAACCCACGACGAGCAATTTGTAAATGCGATAAATCTTCCATCACTGTAATCGCTAAAGACTCATCAGAATAGTATACTTTCGGAACGTATTGAGGGACGTAGCTTGCGAAAGTGCGCAACGCTTGGCTTTCAATCGTCGCCCGTTTTAACGTGAGCGGCCAGCTTTCGCCGACGACTTTCGCATACGGTAACGCTTGTTTGATGATGATGCTGTCGTTTGTGCGCTCGTTGACGATACGAAACACGAGATTTAAGTTGCCATCGCCAATTTCTTTGCATGAAAGAAGAGCATCTTTTCCAAAAAGCCCTAACCGAACAGCAAGGGCGATCGCTTTTTGTTCTGTTAACGGTTCGTACATACAAATTCCTCCCTTGACATAAATAAAAAACCTCTTTCGCTGAATGAAAGAGGTTTGAAGTTTGCTTCGCACCTCTTATCTCTCAGCCTACTGCTGCAAGAATTAGCACCGTGCGTCATCGCCGGTTGCCGGGCTTCATCGGGCTCGTCCCTCCACCTGCTCTTGATAAGAGTGTTTATCGTTATTTGAATGTTTTTAACAGTGAAAAAGTTTCGTGAATTCGCTTGATTCGAATCATACATCGGTTCATGCTCGTTTGTCAATCCTTTTTTTCAAAAATTTTATACACGTCTGGGCGACGATCAGCAAAAATCGGGATGCGTCCGCGCACATGTTGCACTTCGTTTATGTCAATATTCGCCGCAATGACCGTTTCTTGTTCGTCCCCTTCAGCGAGCACGTTTCCCCACGGATCGATGATCATCGAATGACCAGCAAATGTGTTGTTCGGGTCTTTTCCAGCGCGGTTGCAGGCGACGACGTAACATTGGTTTTCAATCGCTCTCGCCATTAATAACGTACGCCAATGATGAAGGCGAGCAAGCGGCCACTCCGCGACGACAAATAGCACTTCGGCTCCGTGAAGCGCATGGGTGTGAATCCATTCTGGAAAACGAATGTCATAACAAATGACGCCTGCGCACGTCGTGTGAGCGAGTTGAAAAACGTGTAACGTCTCCCCAGCGTGTAAATACATATGTTCATCCATCAATTTGAACAAATGAAGTTTACTATATTCGCTAACGACATGACCGTTTCGGTCGACGACATACATCGTATTCGTCATTTGTTTGTCTGTTTTTTTCGCTACCGATCCGCCGACAATATGCACATCGTACGTGCGCGCAAGCGAGGAAAGAAACGTTTTTGTATCTTCGCCGTTTTCGTCGGCGATGTCTGTTAATCTCGTTAAATCGTATCCTGTCGTCCATAGTTCTGGCAATACGACGACGTCGACGTCACGCGCCATTTGTTCCATGTAGCGCACGATCGTTTGTTTATTTTTTTTAGGCGCTCCAAACGCAATGTCCATTTGTATACAAGCGATATTCATTTCATTCACCTCGAAAAATTTTCTTTACATTTTGATTTTTACGATATATGATACATGACTAGAATTTCAACCTTTTTGTGAAGTAGGTGTGCGAAAAATGAAAACATTTCCGCAATCGAACTTGTTACAGCAACTACCGAAGCAATTTTTTGCTTCGCTCGTTCAAAAAGTCAATGCGGTCATTGCTGAAGGGCATGACGTCATTAATCTTGGGCAAGGAAATCCGGATCAGCCGACCCCTGCTCATATTGTAAACGCAATGCAACAGGCGGTCGCAAAGCCAGCGTACCATAAATATTCCCCGTTTCGCGGGTATTCGTTTTTGAAAGAAGCGGTAGCGACGTTTTACAAACGGGAGTATGGGGTAACCATTGATCCAGAAAAAGAAGTCGCCATTTTATTTGGCGGCAAAGCTGGGCTCGTTGAAATGCCGCTTTGTTTATTAAACCCCGGCGATGTCGTGCTCGTTCCCGATCCCGGTTATCCGGACTATTGGTCGGGCGTTGTGCTTGCGCGGGCGCGCATGGAAATGATGCCGCTGCGGGCGGAAAACGACTTTTTGCCCGATTATGAGGAGTTAAACAAAGACGTCGTTCGTCAAGCGAAATTGATGTTTTTAAACTATCCGAACAACCCGACAGGTGCGACAGCAACGGAATCGTTTTTTAAAGAAACCGTTTCGTTTGCTGAAACATACGGCATTGCTGTCGTGCATGATTTTGCGTATGGGGCGATCGGGTTTGACGGGAAAAAGCCGGTCAGCTTTTTACAAGTCGAAGGGGCGAAAGACGTTGGCATTGAAATTTATACGTTTTCAAAAACGTACAATATGGCAGGATGGCGCATCGGCTTTGCGGTCGGCAACGAAAGCATGATCGAAGCGATTAACGTTTTGCAAGATCATTTGTATGTGAGCATGTTCGGCGCCATTCAAGAAGCGGCAGCGGTCGCGCTTTTACAGTCGCAACAATGCGTCGATGAGCTTGTCGCCACGTATGAAGCAAGACGGAATACGTTTATTCGTGCATTAAACGACATCGGCTGGAACGTGCAAGCGCCAGCAGGTTCTTTTTTTGCGTGGCTTCCGGTGCCAAAAGGATATACGTCCGAAACGTTTGCCAATCTTTTACTTGAACAAGCACATGTCGCCGTTGCCCCAGGCATCGGCTTTGGAGAGCATGGGGAAGGATATGTGCGCACAGGGCTGTTGACAAGCGAAGAACGGCTGAAAGAAGTAGCAGAACGAATCGGACGATTGCAACTTTTTTAAAAAATCATTGACAAAATGAGAGACTGCTGTCATAATTCGAATTAAATTTATGAAAAACGAACCATTCAAAAAATTTCATACATTGCGAATTCTTATCAAGAGTAGGCGGAGGGACGAGCCCGATGAAGCCCGGCAACCGACTTAACGAACGTTAAGCACGGTGCTAATTCTCGCAGCAATCAGCTGAGAGATAAGAAGAGACGAACGATTAGCCTCTTCTTATGAAGAGGTTTTTTATTTGTAAAGGAGTGATACGATGATTACGGCAACATATTTGATTCATGATGACAAAGATTTGGCGAAAAAAGCGGAAGGGATTGCGCTTGGTCTTACGGTAGGATCGTGGACCGATTTGCCGCAACTTGAACAAGAACAGTTAAAAAAACATAAAGGGGTTGTAGAATCGATTGAACAGCTTGAGGAAGATGAGCGGGTCAATACGTATTTCGGGAAGCGATTCAAACGGGCGCTCGTGCGCATTTCGTATCCGAGCGTCAATTTTAGTGCCGATTTTCCAGCGATTTTGACGACGACGTTTGGCAAATTGTCGCTTGATGGAACGATTAAACTTGTTGACCTGACGTTTTCTGACGAATTAAAACGAGCATTTCCTGGTCCGCGCTTTGGCATTGATGGCATTCGTGAAAAGCTTGGCGTCTTTGACCGTCCGCTTGTCATGAGCATTTTTAAAGCGGTGATCGGTCGCGATTTGCGATATGTGACCGAGCAATTAAAACAGCAAGCGCTCGGCGGTGTCGATCTTGTGAAAGACGATGAAATTTTGTTTGAAAACGACTTGACGCCGTTTGAAAAGCGCATCGTCGCAGGAAAAGAAGCGTTACAAGACGTGTACGAACAAACAGGGCATCGGACGTTATATGCGGTCAATTTAACAGGGAAAACGTTTGAGCTAAAAGAAAAAGCGAAGCGGGCGGCGGAGCTCGGCGCGGACGTGTTGTTGTTTAACGTGTTTACATACGGGCTTGATGTATTGCAAGCGCTTCGCGAAGACGATGACATTCGTTTGCCGATCATGGCGCATCCGTCATTTAGCGGCGCGATCGCTTCATCGCACGTATATGGAGTGAGCTATGCGCTTCTTCTTGGCAAACTGTTGCGCATGTCAGGAGCGGACTTTTCGCTTTTCCCATCTCCGTACGGAAGCGTAGCGCTTGAAAAAGAACAGACGCTTGCGATTGCCGACGAACTGACGAAAGAAGAGCCGTTCGTCCGCGCGTTCCCTGTCCCATCGGCCAGCATTCATCCGGGACTTGTGCCGCTTTTAGTTCGCGATTTTGGCATCGATTCAGTCATTAACGCAGGCGGCGGGGTGCACGGTCATCCAGCCGGAGCGGTTGGCGGCGGGCAAGCGTTTCGAGCGGCAGTCGAAGCGGTGCTTTCAGGGCGTTCGCTTCATGAAGCGGCAAAAGAAAACGAACCGTTGCGACAAGCGCTTCATTTATGGGGGAGCGCATCATGAAGCCTGTCATTTTTTGCGACTTTGACGGGACGATTACGTTAAACGATAACATTATTGCGGTGATGAAACAGTTCGCCCCACCGGAGTGGGAAGCGATCAAAGACGATATACTTGCGCAAAGATGTTCCGTACAACAAGGCGTTGGGCGCATGTTTTCCCTTTTGCCGTCGTCATTGAAAGAAGAAATTGTGCAATTTTTGCTTGACACTGCCCGCATTCGCGACGGATTTTCCGAGTTTGTCGCATGGACGAAACAACAACATATGCCGCTTTATATCGTCAGCGGTGGCATCGATTTTTTCGTTTATCCGTTGTTAGACGGGTTCATTGAAAAAGAACGCATTTTTTGCAATCGCGCGGACTTTCGCGGCGAAACGATTCAAATTACATGGCCGTATGCATGCGATGAACATTGTCAAAATGAATGCGGCTGTTGCAAGCCGTCTCTTCTTCGTAAACTCGCACCAAAAGGGGCGAAAACGATCGTCATTGGCGATTCGATTACCGATTTAGCGGCGGCAAAATTAGCGGATCATGTCATCGCCCGCGACTTTTTGCTTGAAAAATGCCGTGAGCTTCATTTACCGCATACGCCGTTTACGACGTTTTATGATGTCATCGATGCGTTAAAAGAAAGCGAGGTGATCGCATGAGGCAAAAAAAATGGGAAGAGCTTGCGGAGGTGAAACGAGAACTAGCGGCGCGCGACTGGTTTATGGGAACAAGCGGCAATTTGTCGCTCAAAGTGAGCGATGAGCCACTCACGTTTCTTGTCACTGCAAGCGGCAAAGATAAACGAAAAGAGACGGCGGAAGATTTTTTACTCGTCGGTGCCGACGGACAGCCAGCGGAAGCGACGTCTCTCAAACCGTCAGCAGAGACGCTTCTTCACGTCCACATTTACAACAAAACGAACGCTGGCTGCGTTTTGCATGTGCATACCGTTGACAACAACGTCATTTCCGAATGGTACGGCGATGAAGGAGAAGTCGTTTTTACGAATCAAGAAATCATTAAAGCGTTCGGGTTATGGGAAGAAGATGCGGTATTTCGCATTCCGATTATTCCGAATTTCGCCCATATTCCGACGTTGGCGAATGAATTTGCCAAACATGTGCATGAAAGTAACGGGGCGGTACTTATTCGCAACCACGGCATTACCGTTTGGGGAAAAGATGCGTTTGAAGCGAAAAAATGGCTAGAAGCGTGCGAGTTTTTATGTCAGTACCACGTCAAATTATTACTTTTAAAACGATAAGGGGGAGTAAGTATGGCAGTGATTAAAGTGCGCAATACAGGAGAAGTGATTGAAGGAAAGGAAAATGTCGCTGCGTTTTTAAATAAGCAAGGTGTGTTGTACGAACATTGGGATGCAAGTAAACTTCCAACGCATCTGCAAAACAAATTTGTATTAACAGACGAAGAAAAAGCGGACATTTTAGCCGCGTTTCAATCCGAAATTGAAGATTTAGCGAAGCGAAGAGGCTATCAAGCGTGGGACGTTGTTGCCCTCTGCGAACAAACACCAAATTTAGAAGAGCTATTGAAAAAATTTGAACAAGTGCATACGCACACGGAAGATGAAGTGCGTGCAATCGTCGCAGGACATGGCATTTTCGTCATTAAAGGAGACGAAAACACAGGATATTTTGACGTGGAACTTGAAGCAGGAGACGTCATTTCCGTGCCAGAAGGAAATCCACATTTCTTTACATTAATGGACGATCGTCAAGTCGTTGCGGTTCGGTTATTTATCGATCCATCCGGTTGGGTTGCCCATCCATATGAAGAAAAAGAAGGGGAATAACGCCCCTTCTATTTTTTTGTAAACAATATGACGCCTGCAATGGTGACGAATGAGCCGATCCATTGGGGCAACGTCAACGTTTCCCCAAGCAGTATGTATGCAAATAAGGCAGTAAAAAGCGGATTAAAATTTAAAAACATGCCTGCTGTCGTAGCACCGACCCGTTTGACGCCGACGTTCCAAAGAAACATCGCAAGCACCGTCGCCCCGACGCTCGTATATAAAAGCGCAAGCGAAAAGGAGACGTTGACGTCATGAACGGAAAAAGAAGAAAGAAACGGCAACAATCCGATGACCCCAAATACGCCAGACCAAAACGTCGCCGCAAGCGGAGAGTACGATGTCATTACCGCCTTCGCACAAGCCGAATAAACGCCCCACATGATGACCGCTGCGATCATCCATAAATCGCCGATGTTTACATCCGCTAAACGATGCAATTGCCCGTGCGTCATGACGATGAGTACGCCGATCAGTGAAACGATCATCGCGAGCCATTGTCGTAACGTCAGTTTGTCACGATAGACGACATAGGCAACGAGCGCGATCGCCATCGGATTTAACGTCGAAATTAAACCGACATGATCCGCTGACGTATAGCGAAGCGCTTGAAACATCAACACGTTAAACAACACAACGCCCGAAAGCCCCATCGCAATCAAAGGAACGATGCCGCGCGTTTGTAGGCGGATCGATCGCTCTTTTTTTAAAACGATCGGAAATAAAAAAAGGACTGCGATCGTCCAGCGAATAAACGTCAACGTGAGTGGGGAGGCGTGAGCGACAAGCAATTTGCTTGCGACAAAGTTTCCTCCCCATAATGCGCTTGTCAATAAAAGAAGCATATAATATTTCGACATGTGGATCATCCTTTAAAATGTTTCAATTAAAAATATCATCACTAATAGTCCGATAATAAAAGCGTACGTTGACGATTGTTCATTCCCATCGCCATGGCTTTCAGGAATTAATTCTTTATAAATAATAAACAACATCGCTCCAGCCGCAAACGCTAATCCGTAAGGGACGAGCGCATCGACGACAGACGTTAAATAAAAGCCGATGACGGAAGCGACAAGTTCAATCATTCCTGTCCCTGTTGCCATCAAAAACGCTTTTCCTTTTGAAATATGTTGGTTAAATAAAAAAAGCGCAACGAGCAATCCTTCAGGCGCGTTTTGGAAGCCGATCGCAAGCGCAATTAAATCGCCAATATGCGTTTGTTCGCCGGAAGCGTAGCTCACGCCGACAGATAGTCCTTCTGGAATGTTGTGAAGCGTAATTGCCGCAAGCACAAGCAACGCTTTTTTGTCCATTTTTACGCCGCTTTCAGTATGCGCTAAATCGATGTGCGGCACGATTTTTTCAAGAAACGTTAAGGCGAGCACACCGACGCACAATCCAACTGTTAAGGCAAGAAACGTTCCGGAAGAAAGCGCTTCTGGAATTAATCCAAGCATGGACGCGGCCATCATGACACCTGCTGTAAAAGCGAGCAACATGTCGCGCCATTGATGTGTTAGCGAGCGCGACAAAAACAAAATAGGAACAGCGCCAGCTCCTGTGGCTAGCGCAGATAGCGTGCTTCCGATCAGCATGTCGACCATAATCATCCTCCTAACGGAAAACGAACAGTAATCGTCGTTCCTTTCTTTTCTATGCTATGAATGTCGATCGTTCCTTCGTGCATGTCTATAATGCGTTTACATACGACGAGCCCAAGCCCTGTCCCTGTTTGTTTAGACGTGACAAACGGTTGAAATAGCTTGTCGCTCACATGTTTCGGAATGCCGATTCCTGTATCTTTGACGTGCAATATGCCGAAGTTTCCTTGTTTTTCGAGAGAAATGGTCAGTTCGCCACCATGCGGCATCGCTTCTATCGCATTTTTTGCTAAATTTAAGACGACTTGCTTCAAATGGTCTTTCGAACAACGAATCGGAAGCGGTACGTCTGCACGTTGAAACGAATAGATGACGTTATGGAAATGCGCTTGCGACTCAATCATCGGATGAATGCTTTGGACGATATGATTTAAATCGCACATTTCGAGCTTTTGTGCCGTCGGTTTGCCGAGAATTAAAAATTCGTTGACGATATCGTTAATGCGTGTAATTTCGTTTTGAATGACGGAAAAATAAAGTTGTGATTCGTTATCTTTATGTTTTTCACTTAATAGTTGAATAAACCCTTTAATGCCAGCGAGCGGGTTGCGAATTTCGTGCGCCGTGCTTGCGGCAAGTGTACCGATGAGCTCAAGCTTTTGCGCTTCCGTTTCCATTCGTTCGACGATCGTTTGCCGTTTTAATAGCGAATATTGAATGAACAACCAAATAATATGGATGATCACAATAAGCGACAAGATATAAGGAAGGGAAGCTTGTATCTTTTGTTTCATATTGACGTGCGGCACGTTCGCTTCAATCGTCCATGGCGCTTGATTTAAATGAACGCTTACCGTTTGTTGTGATGCTTGAAGTTTGTTTGTCGCAAGAAGAACCGCTCCATGTTCATCATATAAACGAAAAGAAGTGTTCGGATAAACGATTTTCATGCGATGCTTCATATACTCTGTGCGCAACTCCGCCACGAAAAAGCCAACCGTCTCGTTCGTCTGCTCATTGATAATCGGCGTGATAATTGTCGGTATCCGATTGCTGTCGATCATCGTCTGTTTCGTCAGTTTCGCTAAGCGCATCGTCGCATTTGTACTTTCAGAAACGAACGAAATGCGTTGAAAACGAACGTCTTGTTTTTGCATTTGTTGCAATATGTCGTTTATTTCTTCCTTTTTTAATGTCGCAATATGTTTGCTTACAACGAACGCTAACGTTTCAAGGCGAACGGTCGTTTCCATTAGAAAACGGTCTAAATCATTTTTATGTATATTTGCAAACAGTTTCGTTTCTTCAAGCAACTGTTGTTGCTGTTGTTCGTCCTGCCAAAGCAAAATCCATACGCTGCCGATGACACACGGCAACATGACAAACAAGACGTACAACCATCGCTTTTTTCTCTCTCTCCCCATATATGCTCCCTCAACAAAACAAAATTCAAGGAATATTATAGCATAAATATGAGAAAAAGACGGAAAAAATCATTGGTGTAAGCAGGGGATTTTTGCTCGAATAGGAAGGATGAAAAATAAAAAGACTAAATTGTTCGTGTACGGAGGAATTGTAACTGATCCATTCGGCTAATCAATGACCATTTATTATTCTTTGCTTGTCCGAAACAATGCAGGGAGACGAAAAATATGAACCCCCAGCACTAAAGTACTGGGGCAAAAGCGATGATTTCCCCGCTAACGAGGTGAAATGGCCTGCGACGTGGCAGGCAACTTATCATTAGTTTATGATTCTATTGACGGTAATATGCAAAGAGAGGAACCATTTAGGCTCCTCTCCGTTGCAAAAACAAACGAATCCACGTTTTTTTACGTGTGAAATAGTCTGTGACGAGACAGACAACTTATTTTGTAATCTAAGTATAGAAAAAAACTAGGGAAATGTCAATACGCTGTAAGTTCGTTACAGGTCAAATACCCACTTTACACGGTTCATAATCTTATTTAAGTCATCATCGTTTATATTGCCGATATGTTGTTTTAATCGTACTTTGTTGACGGTCGTTAATTCTTCCACCTTTACCGCGGAAGTCTGCGCTAAAAACGGATACACTTCCTTTTGAAGAAAGTAATGTGTCTTTAAACGAGGTACTACCTTGGTTTTTCCTTTTCGATCTGTAATCGTTTTTGTTTTTAACTTTGTCGACAGAGGAGCTATCTTAACGCTTCCAGATGTACGGTTAATCCAGTCATTGGAAATAACAAGCACCGGTCGCTCTCCATTTTGTTCTGTGCCTATATTTTCTCCGAGTTCACAAGTGAAAATAGCTCCTCGTATGATTGGGCGCTTCATTTGTGTTTGCTCATTCTCAATCCATTCATTTGCTAAAGCAATCTTCTTTGGATGCCATTCATCTAGTTTTTCCTTTTTGTCCATTTTTTTCAAACGTAAACGTTCGCGTTGAATTGTATCTGCTTCCATCTTCTCCTACGTCCCCCTCGTTTTATATATCACGCTCATGATTGTATCACATTTCAACAACCGTTCAATCGGATTCAAGACGGTGGAAGAAAGAGAAAATGGAGTACAGCGCCTTCGCCATGATCAAGGAATGCTTGCAACAGGTATTCATGCAGAAGTCACTATTTCAAGTTGCATGTATATGACAAAATCACCTTCTTCAACTTGCCAATGATATACTGTGAGCAGCTGAAGAAGGTGGGCTTTTTCTTGCCAGCGATATGTTCAAAATGACGGGGGATTTGTTATGCCGACTGTTTTTGTTTGTTCGTTTCTTCGCTTTGTTGTTTGACAACAAGCGGGTAAAAAAGCAAGCTGCTTGCAAGCAAGGCGATGCCGAGTAAAAATGTTTTCATATCGGCTGTTCCGGCTTTCACAAGCCAAATGGAGTAAACGGTCGCAAGCACGGCGATCGTTCCGTCGATCATTCGTTCTTGCATCGTGCGATACGTTTCTCCTGTCCAAACGAGCTTCAATTGGTAAACGGAAGCGATGACGTATGGAACGAGATACGATAATGTCGCAATGTAAATGACGAAATCAAACGCTGCCGCCATCGAGTTGGAAATCGTTGAAAAAATGAATAGTTGCGCAATCATATTCGAGACGATTAAAGAAAAGCGCGGCATTCCGTTTTTATTTTCTTGTAAAAAGGCGCGAATGAACAACTGTTGTTTTGCGGCTTGATACGGCACTTCCGCACTTAAAAAAATCCAACCGAGCGTAGAGCCGATTAAGCTAATTAAACCGAGCCCGGCAAGCAGTTGCGATCCGATCGGTCCTAACACTGTTCCAATCGCATCGACGAGCGGTTTTTCCGACTGCATGAGCACCTCTTGTTTTAACAATCCCATCACGAGCACGCTAATGCCGACGTAAATCGCTAAGGCGATAAATAAACCGACAATGGTCGCGCGTTTCACATCGCTTTGTTTGCGCGCGCGCGAAGCAAAGACGATCGCCGATTCAATACCGATAAACGCCCAAAGCGTGCTTAATGCGACGTTGTTGATTTGCGAAAGAAGACCGAGCGTATGCCCTGCTTCATCGTAACGCGGAGCAACAAACGGTTGGATATAGCTTTTTTCAAAGGCGAACAATCCGATCACAATGAATAAGAAAAAGCCAAGCACTTTCGTTGCTGTTGCGACGAAATTTAATTTTCCAGCGTTTTCGGCTCCTTGTAAAATAATCGCATGCATCACCCATAAAAGTGCTGTACAAACGAGAAACGTCAGTAAATTTCCAAGTTTTAACGTCAATGAACCAGCGGAAAAGACGACATGTTCGCTCGTTAAAACAGGGAAAAACGTTGATAAGTAACTAGCAAACGTCGTAATGATGGCGACGTTTCCAGCAACGTTTCCGATCCAATAACCCCAAGATGACATAAAGCCGGATAAAATCGACGCATTTGAACCTTTTGGAAACAGCTCTTTCGCATAAATTTGCGGTCCGCCATTTAATTCTGGTTTTCGAATCGCTAAGTTACCAAAAATAATCGCAATCATTAACACCCCAGCACCCGTCAACAGCCATCCGAGCAACACGCCAGCAGGGCTTGCGGCTTCCGCAAGCGAACGAGGAAGCATAAAAATACCAGATCCGACCATGTTACCGACAACGAGCGCTGTCAATACCCAAAAGCCGAGTTTTTGTTGTTTCATGTTTTTCATCCTTTCGTTCATAAAATATACGGTGCATACGGTAGAGCGCTGTTGTCGTGCACTTTTTTAAATAAAAAAGTGCACCCTAAGTTTTCAACGGGTGCACAATATATGACACATCCGCATCAAACTTAAGATCGATAGCTCTCCACCGCATGCGCGATGACAGTCCTGCACCTATTCGGCAACAGGCCCAGCTTATAGCGTCAGAGCACGCTATAAACTTCGGCGACAAATCCTTTCATCTCACTTCCTCGACGTCTCTGCGCCTCCATGAAACTACTATTATTTGCCGCGACCTCTATCTCATCTTAGTTGACGAGAAAGATTTCGTATGAAATTGACGTTACTATCGTACAAAAATCTTTTCGTTTCGTCAATGAAAAATTTTTCGCACATATGTACAAGGAGGAAGTGGAACGTATATAATTAAAGTGAGTACTCACTCACTTTAATGAAAGCGAGGGAACATGATGGCAATTCAATTGCAACGTGTAAGTAAACAGTTTCATAAAAAAGAAGTCATTCATGACGTGTCACTAGAAGTAAATGAAGGAGAAATTTTCGGCATCCTCGGTCCATCTGGGGCGGGGAAAACGACGCTCGTCAAAATGATCGCAGGCATCGATATGGCGACAGAAGGGACGATTCATGTGCTCGGTGCGCGCATGCCGAATTTGCAAACGATGGCGCGCCTCGGATTTATGGCACAATCCGATGCGCTATACAGCGAGTTAACGGCACTTGAAAATTTAGACTTTTTCGCCTCGATTTATGGACTAAAAGGGAAGAAGAAAAAAGAGCGCATTGAAGAAGTGTTGCAGCTTGTCAATTTAACGGACGATAGGAAAAAAGCGGTTCATCAATATTCTGGCGGAATGAAACGCCGTCTTTCGCTAGCGGCCGCGCTTCTTCATGAACCGGAAGTACTAATTTTAGACGAGCCGACCGTCGGGATCGATCCGCTTCTTCGGCAAGCGATTTGGGAAGAACTTGAACGCATTCGTCAACGCGGAACGACGATCGTTGTGACGACGCACGTCATGGATGAAGCAGAAAAATGTATGCGGCTGGCGATGATTCGCGACGGACGGTTGATTGCCGTCGGCAGTCCAGACGAATTAAAGAAACAAACAGGCACAACGACGTTAGAACGAGCATTTTTACATTTTTGGGGGGCATATGCATGAGAATTCAAGCGATTGTCGTTCGCATTATTCGTCAGTTTTTTCGCGATAAACGAACGCTTGCGTTAATGATTGTTGCACCGATGTTTGTATTGTTTTTAATGGACTTAGTGTTTAACGGAGAACAATATGAACCGCATATCGCGGTTGATGCAAACGTGCCACAGCCGTTGCAAGACGCATTAAAACAAGCGGATGCGCATGTGACGACGATGACAAAGGCGAAGGCGATGGACGAACTAGATGAGCAACAAATTGATGCGTTTATTGAAATGAAGGAAACCGCTTTCCGTCTGACGCTTGAAGGAAGCGATCCGTCCGTCAGCAAAACGGTGCTCATGACGGTGCAAAAAGCAGCACAAACGCTTATGCCGCCGACGAAACAACCATTTGCGATCGACACGGTATATATGCACGGCTCAGAAAACATGGCGTTATTTGACAATTTCGGTCCGGTATTAATCGGCTTTTTCATTTTCTTTTTCGTCTTTTTAATTGCAGGGGTGTCGTTTTTGCGCGAGCGGACGAGCGGCACGCTTGAGCGTTTGTTAGCGACGCCGTTAAAACGATGGGAAATTGTGATCGGTTACGTCATCGGCTTTGGCATATTTACGACGATTCAAGCAAGCCTTATTTCTTCGTTTGCGATTCACGTATTAGACATGATGATGGAAGGGTCGTTTTCGTATGTGCTGCTCATTACGTTTTTATTGGCGATGACGGCGCTCACGTTAGGGACGTTATTATCGGCATTTGCGAACAACGAATTGCAAATGATTCAATTTATTCCGCTCGTCGTCGTTCCGCAAGTTTTTTTCTCAGGGTTGTTTCATTTAGAAACGATGGAGCCGTGGCTTCGTTCCGTTAGCTTCGTCATGCCGTTATATTACGGGGCAGATGCGTTAAGGGAAATGATGATTCGCGGGAAAGGGTTTGAAGCGATCGCCTTCGACGTATACGTTTTAATTAGCTTTTCGCTTTTATTTATGATATTAAATGTATTAGTATTAAAGAAATATCGAAAGTTGTGAGGGGTACGATGGACGAACGACAACAGTTGTTTCATTTATTAAACGTCGATGGACAACAGTTAAGCGAAAAACAAATCAATATTTTACAAGCGGCCATTGACATGTTTGCAGAAAAAGGATACGCCGCGACGTCGACGAGCGAAATTGCGAAGCGGGCAGGGGTAGCGGAAGGAACGATTTTTCGTCATTATAAAACGAAAAAAGATTTGTTGTTGGCGATCGTTAAACCGACGGTATTTCAATCGGTTGCGCCGTTTTTAGCGAAAAAGTTTGTGAAAGACGTATTTGAAAACGAATATGAACATTATGAGCAGTTTGTGCGGGCTGTTTTTCAAAATCGGTACGAATTTGCGAAAACGTATTTGCCTGCGATTCGTATATTATGGCAGGAAATGTCATTTCACGATGACATTAAAGCGCAGTTTCAAACAATTTTTATCAATCATGTGTACGAAAAGTTTAAACAAATTGTCGAGCATTTTCAACAAAAAGGGGAGCTTGTTCCACTTCCGCCGGAAACGATTATTCGCTTGACGATTACGACAATCGCAGGGTTTTTACTCACTCGCTTTCTTCTCATGCCCGACGGTCCGTGGGATGATGAACAGGAGATGGAGCGGACGATTCAGTTTTTGATGAATGGACTAAAAGCCTAATCCATGTGCGGATTAGGCTTTTTCATGTTTCACAACGATGCGATCGTCTTCTACATCAATGTGGATTGTACGAACATGTTCTTCATCAAGCAACACGTCGGCAATTTGGTCTTCGACATGTTCTTGCATGACGCGGCGGAGTGGACGAGCGCCAAATGTCGGATGATAACCAAGGTCAGCTAATTTTTCTTTCGCTTTGTCGCTCATTGTAACGGTTACCTGTTGTTCAGAAAGCGTGCGTTGCAATTCAGCGAACATGAGGTCAACGATTTGCAACATGTGAGCTTTTTCAAGCGGTTTAAATTCGATAATGGCATCGAGACGGTTTAAAAATTCCGGTTTGAAATATAGGCTGAGACGTTGAAGCAAGTCGCCTTCGATATTCGTGCCTGCGTTTGATGTCATAATGATGACTGTGTCTTTAAAGCTGACGGTACGACCTTGGCTATCTGTTAAACGACCGTCTTCTAAAATTTGTAAGAACATATGTTGCACATCTGGATGCGCTTTTTCCATTTCATCAAGCAAGATGATGCTGTAAGGGTTGCGGCGCACTTTTTCCGTTAATTGACCGGCTTCTTCATGGCCAATGTAGCCAGGAGGTGCACCGATGAGTTTGGCGACCGCATGTTTTTCCATATATTCGCTCATGTCTAAGCGAATCATCGCATCTTTAGAGCCGAACAATTGTTCAGCAAGCGTCTTCGACAATTCTGTTTTACCGACGCCAGTCGGACCGACGAATAAGAACGAACCAATCGGACGGTTTTTCGCTTTTAAGCCGGCGCGGCTTCTGCGAATCGCTTTTGCGATTTTTTTCACGGCTTCTTCTTGACCGATGACTTTTTTCGCTAAGTTTTCTTCTAAATGTTTCATTTTTGCTTGTTCATCAGCTTGTAGTTTGCCGACTGGGATGCCTGTTTTTTCTTCAATGATTTGTTGAATGTGCATGACGTCTACTACCGGTTGCTCAGCTTGTCCGTTTTGTTGTAATTGTTTTTCAAGCTGCAATTCTTCGGTGCGCAATTTGGCAGCGAGTTCGTAATTTTCTTCTTGCGCCGCTTTTTCTTTTTCTTTTCTTAATTGTTCGAGCCGTTGTTCGATGGCTTCTTTATTTGTCGGTGTCGCTTTTAAGCTCACTTTTGAACCCGCTTCGTCTAACAAGTCAATCGCTTTATCAGGAAGGAAGCGGTCTTGAATGTAGCGATGCGACAAAGTGACGCATGCGTGAATCGCTTCATCTGTATATTTGACTTGATGGAATTGTTCATATTTTGGCTGAATGCCTTTTAAAATATCAATCGCTTGTTCGATTGTCGGTTCGTGAACGATGACCGGTTGGAAGCGACGTTCAAGCGCAGCGTCTTTTTCGATTTGACGATATTCTTTTAACGTTGTTGCGCCGATGATTTGCAATTCTCCGCGGGCAAGCGTCGGTTTTAATATGTTGCTTGCGTCCATTGAGCCTTCTGCCGATCCGGCACCGACAAGTAAATGAATTTCATCGATGAATAAAATGACGTTTTTCCGTTGCTGTAATTCAGCAATTAATTGTTTCATTCGCTCTTCAAATTGACCGCGAATGCCTGTGTTTGCGACTAAGGAAGCGACATCGAGCACGTACACTTCTTTGTTTAATAGTTTCGATGGAACAGATCCTTCAACGATTTTAAGCGCTAATCCTTCGACGATCGCCGTTTTACCAACGCCCGGTTCACCGATTAACACCGGATTGTTTTTATTGCGACGATTTAAAATTTCAATGACGCGTTCAATTTCTTTATCGCGTCCGATGACAGGATCGATTAGTCCTGCTTTCGCTAATTGCGTTAAGTTGCGACCGAATTGGTCAAGCAATCCGTTTCGTTTCGGTTGTTGTTCTTGTTGTTGGGCGTGGGAAACTGTTCGTTCAGCAAGCGGTGCGAAGAAGTCGGAGAACAATTGATCAAAACGATCGAAGTGGAATCCTGCTGGCACTTTTAATTGTTGTTTTTGTTTTTCATAGCACGCCTCGCAAAGGTGTAATTGTTGTTTGTCGTTGTTTACTTGCACATGTAAAAAGATGTTTGCTTCATTTTGTTTACATACTTGGCACATCATAGGCACCAACCTCCTTTTTTGACTTTGACTATATTTGACCTTTCTGACTTTATTATAATTTGACCTTTTTTGACTTTCAAGACCTTTTTTAAAAAAAAATAAAAATTTTTTTCGTGACGAAAAAAAACTGCCGCGATGGGCAGTTATAAAAGCTTCGTCAGTTTGTCTGTAATTTTGATCATATGTTGTTGTACTTGGTGAAGTTCGTCGATTGCCTCGGCGCTATTGTTTATTTTTTCCGCCACTTCTTGAAGCATATGAACCATCTCTAACACCGAGTTTGTAATATGATTCAGCTGTTCGGAAATGTCTTCGGCGGAATGTTTGCTTTTTTCTGCCATTTTGCGTACTTCTTCTGCGACGATCGCAAAGCCACGTCCATGTTCGCCAGCGCGAGCCGCTTCGATGGCGGCGTTTAATCCGAGCAAATTCGATTGCATTGCAATGTCTTTCACGAACGAAATGACGCCTTGAATTTCTTCTGTGCTTTTGCTTACTTTTTCCGCTTTTTCGCTTAACTGTTTTAAGTGACTGTTGATTAAGCGGGCGGAATGTTGAATATCGTTCGTGCTTGCGTTTATTTCTTCAAGTAAACTAGCAAATTCTTCATTTATTTCAAGATGAGCATCGACGATATTCGTCACATCGGTTGCGATTTTAAAAAACGCTTGCAATTGTCCTTGTTCGTCTAACACCGGAGCATAGAGCGCTTTCAGCCATATATGTTTGCCGTGTCGAGTGACGCGTTGCACCGTGCCGTAAAACGGCTGTTTGTTTTTTAGGCGATTCCAAAATTGTGTATACTCGTAGCTATTTGCGTATTCTGGAAGGCAAAATTGACGATGGGATAAACCGAGCAATTGTTGCTCCGTGTAGCCCATCGCTTGAAGAAATACATCGTTTGCCCATAATACTGTTGTATCTGGGCGAAATAAAATCATCGCAAAGGAATTGTTTAATGTTTCAAAGATGTGTTGGATGTCGAACGGAATGGCATGTGTTTTCATTGTCAGTCGTCCTCCGAAAACATAAAGTGTGATGGTGATATTATACCATACTGTATTATTTTTGTACTATCCTTTGTATAACGGCAATTGAACGTACACAGTCGTTCCTTTTCCTTGTTCGCTTTCAAAGCGAATTGATCCGCCGTGTAGTTTTACAATTTGCTTGACGATCGCAATGCCAAGACCTGTGCCGCCATGTTCGCGCGAGCGGGAGCGGTCGGTTCGGAAAAATCGTTCGCCTAATCGTTCAATGTCTTGTTTCGACATTCCTTGTCCCGAATCGGAAATGACGAGCTCGCACATCGGATGTTTGTTTACGGTACATAACGATATGTTGCCGCCAGAAGGGGTGTAGCGCAACGCATTATCAAGCAAGTTTTGCAACACTTGTTCGATGCGATCGGGGTCGCCATCGACGACTAAGTCATGATCGACATCGAGGGAAAGGTGAATGCGTTTTTCTTGTAAGAGCGGCTCGTATTTTTCCATCGTTTCTTCGATGAGCTGTGCGATCGAAAACGGGGTGCGCACGAGCGGATATGTGCCTTCTAATTGCGCCAAATCAAGCAAATCGCGCACGAGACGTTGCATGCGGCTCGCCTCGCGGTGAATGAGTTTCATATATTTTTTTTGTTGTTCTTCGTCTTTCACCACCCCGTCTAATAACGCTTCGCTATATCCTTTCACATAGCTTAACGGCGTGCGCAATTCGTGGGAAACGTTCGCTAAAAATTCTTTTTTTCGTTCATCTTCCTTGGCGAGCGCATGCGCCATTTGATTGAACGCCTTCGCTAATTGTCCGATTTCATCTTCCGTTTCGACATCCACATGGACAGAAAAATCGCCTTGTGAGACGCGATAGGCCGCTTGTTGCATATGTTGCAACGGTTTTGTGAAATGCATCGCAATTTTTCGTCCGACAAATACCGTAATGAATAAAAAAAGGCTACCGCCGATCATGACGAACGTTTGAATGCGCTCGAGCACATCT
This sequence comes from Anoxybacillus sp. ST70, assembly GCF_019553625.1. Classification (NCBI taxonomy): domain Bacteria; kingdom Bacillati; phylum Bacillota; class Bacilli; order Caryophanales; family Anoxybacillaceae; genus Anoxybacillus; species Anoxybacillus sp. ST70. The sequence goes on along the minus strand of NZ_JAHZOF010000001.1, from coordinate 346,200 downwards.
TCAATGGATGCAAGCGGAACGTACAAATATAAAATGCCCATGAGGCGATGTTCGTCTAATAGCGGAATGATGATGCCGACGATTTGGCGGTCAAACGTTTGTTCATATCCTTTTTTCGTTACCGTTTTCCCGGCAAGCAGTTGTTGCCGTTCCGCTTCGCTAATGACGGAGTGATGATCGACTTCAAACGGCAAACAGGCGCTTAATTCACGCGGATTGTTGACGAGCACAATTTCTGTATCGGATATGTCATTGATAAAGGAAACGGTGTCGCGAAACGAGTCTGTCAGCGCACCGCCGTCATATTTTTCCGCAATGTTCATTCCTTCTTGCAATAAACGTTGTTCGACGTGTGAAATATAAATATTTTCATATATATACAGAGCAACTGTATATAAAAGCAACACCGCAAGCACTAAAAAAGCGCTAATCGTGAGCCATAGTTTTTGTTGTAGAGAAAGAGAATTAAACCGTTTCATCAAATTTATATCCCACTCCCCATACCGTTTGGATGAGTTGCCCCGCTTCACCTAATTTAATGCGCAACGTTTTAATATGCGTATCGACCGTGCGCGTGCTGCCGACGTAATGAATGCCCCAAACGCGATCTAACAGCTGTTCACGCGTAAATACTTGACCGCGATGTTTTAAAAATAACACGAGCAATTCAAATTCTTTTAACGTTAATAGAACATGGTTTCCGTTGACCATGACTTTTCGAGCTTTTTCATCGACAACGATCGGACCTGCTTCATATTGCGGAGTTGCCTCAGTCCCTTTCGTTCGGCGAAGTACAGCATGAACGCGCGCCACGACTTCATTCGGGCTAAACGGTTTTACGATGTAGTCGTCTGCGCCAATTTTCAGCCCATATACACGATCCCATTCATCGCTTCGTGCCGTTAAAAAAATGATCGGCACTTGCGAACGCTCGCGCACGTGCATGCAAAAACGGTAGCCGTCGAGTTTTGGCATCATAATATCAAGTAAAATTAAATCGACATGTCTTCGTCCGAATTGGGCAAGCCCTGCTTCGCCATCGTCCGCCTCGATGCACGTAAATCCTTCCGGCTCTAAATATAGGCGAAGTAGCTCGCGCATCTCTTTTTCATCGTCAATAATTAAAATCGTTGCCACGCTTATTCCCCCTTTGCATCACGAAAAAAGATATAAAACGGTCCATGTCCGACAGAAACGGTATTTGTTTGTTTGAACGTTTTTTCATCGACAAAAATTAATTCATTGCTGTCGTAACTTGCGATGACGAGATCGCTTTTCGCCTTTGTCATCGCAAACGGATTGGCGCCAACATCAAGCGAGCGCATCATACGTTTTGTTTTTGGTTCAAATGCATACAACATATTCGATCCGTGACAAAGAGCGTATATCGCTTCGTTCGTTTGAACGAATTGAATCGGCATCGTTTCTGCTCTTACACGTGTGAGCAACCGTCCGTCGACAAGTGAATGAACGTACACTTCTTGTTGAATCGTTGCTCCGCTACCATGCCCGCCGACCCATAGTTCATTCGTTTCGGAAACGACGAAGCCGCTGACGGCGGAATCGAGCGTATCGACCGTTCGTGTCACTCGTTTTGTCGTTTGATCAATAAATGAAATCGCACCGTTTTTAAAATGAATAATGATCCATTGGTGATGTTTATCGTCTTCTACGATTGAAAAAGGGGACGGTGGAGTGGTGATCACTTTTTTCACTTTTCCATCAAACGTCATGATTGACACCGTTCCTTTTTTTTCGTTGACGACGAGCAAGTGACGTTCGGTGACAAGCACATCCGTTATCCCTTTTTCAACGTTCCATCGTCTCGTTTCTGTTCCGGTTGATAACGTATAGGCGATCATTTCGTCCATGTCTTGTCCGAATAAAACGATCGTATCTCCGTCCGGAAGAAGCGCTGCTTTTGTGATTGGCTTTTTCATTTGCCATGTTGTCATGACTTGTTTCGTGTTATAATCAATAAATGACAAGCTTTGTTCTTTTATATTTACGACGCCAATGATCGCCTCGTCCCGTTTGATCGGGGGGTACGTTTGTGAGGTGCAGCTCGTTAATAACATCACGATCATCAGCCAAAGAAAGAAACGAACTTGCATTGTACGAGTCCTCCATCGCGTTTTAATACTATTGTAGCAAATAGTTGTGAATATTTTGTGAAACTATTGTAACATGGAAGGGGATAAACATGAAAAAATGGTTGTTGTTGTTTTCGTTCGTTTTGCTTGTTGTCGCCGGTTGTGCGAGCAAGGCGGAAGAAGAAGAGTTGGCGTATTTAGACGTCAAAATGGCGGTGGAAGAAAAGCTTCCGGCTAATCAAGAAGTCGAACTCGCTTGTTTTGTGACATATGGCGATGAAAAAGTAACGGATGCATCAGAAGTGAAATTTGAAGTATGGAAACATGGCACAGAAGACCGACAAATGATTGAAGGAAAACATGTCGGCGACGGAAAATATGTCGCGCGCTATACGTTTGCAACGAAAGGAACGTATGCGGTTGTGGCGCATGTGACGGCGAAAAATATGCATAATATGCCAAAAATCGATGTAGTGGTAGAATAAACGGCGGAAAATATTCGCCGTTTTTTTTTCATATATATAGAAAAAATGGACGAGTGGGGGAGAGCGTATGTGGATGCGGGCAGTTCAAATTGCGTTTGTGTATGTCGGAACGGTTGTTGGGGCTGGATTTGCGACCGGAAAAGAAATTGTGCAATTTTTTACGCAATACGGTGCAATTGGGTTTGTAACCATTGCGGCAAGCGGGGGGCTATTTATTTTTTTCGGAACGCGTTTAATGATGATGGCCGCTCGGCTTCATGCCCGTTCATATGAACAGTTGAATGCGTATTTGTTTGGGAAATTCGGTTTTCTCGTCAATCTCTTTATGTTTGTTGTGTTATTTAGCGTGACATCGGTCATGTTGTCAGGGGCGGGGGCGGTGTTTGAAGAACAGCTTCATATGCCGGCATATGTTGGGCTTGTGCTCACGATCATTCTCGCCTTTGTGACGATGTTATTTGGTTTAAACGGTATTTTAAGCGTCAATATGATTGTCGTGCCGATGATGGTTATATTTAGCTTATGTATTGCGATGATGAACGGAAGCGACGTCGTATGGACGAAGCCGCCGCTTGCTGCTTTTTTTTCTCCGTTTGCGTATGTGGCGTTTAATTTAGCGATGGCGCAAGTCGTTCTCGTTCCGCTTGCAACGGAAGTAAAAGATGAACAGACGATTCGTTTCGGTGGTTGGCTCGGTGGCATGTTGCTTATGTTTATTTTATTTAGCAGTCATGTTGCTCTTTCGTTGTTGCCGCAATTGTCATCTTACAGCATTCCGATGGCGGAAGTGGTGAAACGTTCGCTTGCTTCGTTTTACTGGCTATACGTCGTGATCATTTATGGAGAAATTTTCACCTCGTTTATTGCAGGGGTGTTCGGTTTGCATCGGAAATTGGCGCTTTTTTTTCAGCAGCCGACATTGATCCTTATTGTGCTTTTGCTAGCGATGTATGCGTTTAGTTTAATTGGGTATCATGCGCTCCTTACTTTTTTATATCCTTTGTTTGGATATATGAGCATCATTTTTATTTTCTTGCTTTTCTATCGAAAAATGCCTAGCTAGAAAAAAAGAAGTGTAGTACATTGAATGTAAAGGGGAGGTGAAGTGATGCGGCAAACGGTCATGGTAATGTTCGTTTTACTTCTTTTCTTTACGCTCGAAACGTTCCATCTCATTCAATGGTACGATGCAAGGGTATGGGCGCTTATTGTTTTTTCTTTTGGACTTATCGTTCATATATATGTGTTTAAGCGCGGTGTACGTGAGCATGACGCATTTCTTTTATTGCCAGCAGCTATTGCGTTATGGATGGGAGTTTTTTCATTCCTTTTGCTTCATGACGGAACGATGTACGTATTGGCGTTTACGATCGGTTTATTTGAGTGGTGGCTGTTTAGCAAGGAACAGTGGCTGGAAACACCGCTTCTCGTTTGTTTCGGATGTAGCGTTGTCGCGAGCTTAGAGGCAGGAGAGATGCTTTTGTTTCTTTTTATTTTAACGATCGGTATCGGGGCATATGCATATCGTACAAAAAGCGAGCGAGCCAATGCACTTTAGGCTCGCTTTTTCACTTTACGCCAAACCGATGTAAAATTTGTTTTAGTTGATACACTTCCTCCGCTAGCACTGCCGCTTCTTTTGCGAGTTGATGGACGCTCATCGCTTGTTGTTCCAGCCCGCTTGCCGTTTCGTGAACGACTTTTGTAAAGTCGTTGGCGATCGTATAAATATCGGTAATCGCTTCGTGTAGTTCGTTTCCTTCTTTTGTCGTTTGTTGCATAAGCGTTCGGTTTCGTTGGCTTAACGCGTTTAGCTCATGTGACATCGTTTGAAAATAAGCAATACTGTCGGTCAGTTTTGTTAAGGAGGCGGTCGTTTCATCGATCGTATTTGCTTGTTTCGTGACCGCATTTGCGACGCTTGATAGTTGATTATACGTATTCGCAAGCGATGATAAAATTTCATGTGCGAAAGCGTTCGTATGTTCCGCAAGTTTTCGCACTTCTGAGGCAACGACGGCAAATCCTTTTCCAGCTTCTCCTGCTCGTGCCGCTTCAATGGAAGCATTTAACGCCAACATGTTCGTTTGTTCCGCAATCGCCGTAATGGCGGACACTTTTTGGATGAGCGCATCGGCTTCTTTCGCGACCGTTTGAATTTGTTTCGCGGTGTCGTTCATTTGTTGTTTTGTGTCGTTCATTTGTTGTTCGACAGCTTGCATATACGTATATCCTGTTTGGGCGGATTGAAATGTCGTTTGCGCCCGTTCGACGACTTGTTCAATATCTGTTTGGACGGTATGCATATAATGAAGCATCGTTTGAATGCGCTGTTTCGCTTCATCGACGAATGTCGTTTGTTTTTGAGCCCCTTCACGAAACGTTTCCATCGTTGCGGACACTTCATCAAACGCCTCCGCTATTCGCTTCGCTTCTTCTTTTTGTTCGTGGCTCACTTGTTCGACGGAGGAGGTTGCCTTTGCGATTTGTTGTAAAATCATGCGCAAACCGAGAATGACTTTGTTTATTTCATAGCCAATTTGATGAAAAGCGTTGCGCTTTCCGACCGTTTTCACTTCGGTATGAAGCTGTCCGGATGAGACGGCACGAGTGACGTGATACCACGCGTGCAGGCGGTTCATGATCGTGCGGTAAAATGAAAAAGAAACGAGAAAGCTGATGAAGCCGGTGACGCTTGTGAGCAACAACGTTTGTTTGACCGATAGCTGCATCATAAACGCAACAATAAAAAGAGCGATAACGGGCAAGAAGACGATCGTGCTAAACCACATTTCTATATACGGCTGATGGATCAGACGTCCCATGCGCAAATTAAAGCGCTTTCCATTTTGTTCGAACAGTGGACATGCGGCATCGACGAGCACTTCACCTGTATTTCGTTTATACAGTTGCAACAGTGGAGCAGTTGTCGTTGCCGCTTTTTTTCCTACTTCGTCGTCAAACACCATCCCTTCGCGCAAACGGTTCGTATGCACAACACCTTTTCCGTCTTCATCGACGATGACGAAATATTCATCGCGTTCAAGATGGCGGTCTAATACGTCGCGCAACGAATCGAGCTGTTGAGCGAGCGGTTGGTCTAATCGCATCGTTCGTTGTACTTCTTTCGCTACTCGTTGTACTTTTTGCAGTGCTTTTTTCGCTTGTTTCGATTGTAACAATGTTCTCTCCCCCTTTTCCCCTTATTTCAAATATACACAATTTTCAAACAACGAAAAAGTCATAAAAAAGAAAAATGAACAAATGATAAAAAGGGAGGTGAGACGAATGACCCAATCGAAAAGACAGAAAGAGCGACAATGGACCGTTCGGAAACAAGCGCAAAACGAACCGCACGGGAAAGTGAAGTCGTTTGAACAACTAGCAAAAGAAGAAAAATAAATGGAAAAGGCTGTCCCAAAGAAGTTTGTGACAGCCTTTTGCCTCGTTATCTTGCTTTTAACGCACGAATTTCGTTTTCATGTACAAGTGACCGAACAGCGAGCGACTGAATAGCAAGCTCGTGTCGCGCTTGGGTCGCGATGACATCATCTAGCTTTTGGGACATTTCAGCGAGGTTTTGCTTGATCGTTGATATTTCATTTACTGCTTCTAATGTTTCTAACACGGCTTGTTTAATGAGAGGAATGTCTGCGACGTCATCTTTTGTGGCCATTGTTTGTTCAATGTGTTCAATACGCTTGTCCATGGCAGCGATATCCTCTTTTGTGGCCATGCGCTGTTCAATGCTTGCGATATCATCTTTTGTCGCCATGCGTTGCTCAATGCTTGCGATATCATCTTTTGTGGCCATGCGCTGTTCAATGCTTGCGATATCGTCTTTTGTGGCCATGCGCTGCTCGATGCTTACGATATCATCTTTTGTCGCCATCGTTTGCTCGATGTGTTCGATACGCTTGTCCATGGCAGCGATATCATCTTTTGTGGCCATGTGTTCGCGCAACAATGCGAGCTCATCGAAAATACGTTTGAGCATATCGTCCATGTTTACTCACCTCCCCCGACAAAATTATATCATCGCATAAAAAAGAAAGCGATAAAAAAAGATGCCTCAAATTATGAGGCACCCGAATATTTAATAGTTTAAATCAATGCGAATTCCTTTGACGCTATATAAAATATTTTCAGCGATATTTGTCACATGGTCGCCAGCGCGCTCTAAGTTGCGCGTGATGAACGACAATTGTGTAATTTGATTTGTAAACTCTGGTTTTTCGCTCATTAAGTCAATTAATTCTTGAATAATTTTTCCTTGCAACTCATCTACTCGATCGTCTTCAAGTGCGATCCGTTTCGCTTCTTCAACGTCATCGTTATGGAACGCATGAAGCGCATGGTCTAACATTTCATTGACGATTGCCGCCATTTCAGGAATGTGGACGATCGGTTTCACATGCGATTCTGTACCGATAAATTTGACCGATTTTGCGATATTGACCGCAATGTCACCAATGCGCTCGACATCAGACGAAATTTTAAGCGCAACGATTAACCGACGTAAATCAGATGCGACCGGTTGTTGTTTTAAAATCGTCATAATCGCAAGCTCGTTAATTTCGCGCTCAAGTTCGTTAATTTTTTTATCGTTTTCGATAATGTCATCTGCTTTCGCGATATTTTGCGTTTGTAACGCTTCAATCGATTCATGTAGCGCTTGTTGGGAAGCAGATACCATCGTCATTAATTTTTCGCGCAGTTGTTGAAGCGCCGCATCAAAAGTTGAACGTTTTGTCATGTTGAATCACCTAACTTTTTTTGTTGTTATTATATCCTGAAAACAGTTCACAAATAAAGCATAATTTTTTTATAGAATGAATATATGTTTTATGGTATATTGTTAGGCGTACAATTGAAGAAGAATTCTACGCGGCTTGCGTAGGAGAGGTTCTAGAACACCCTCTATAAAAAAACTAGGGATCGCTATGTCCTTAGGGGGTATAGCGTTTTTGTTTTAGAACGCTCTTTCTTCTCATTATGTAAGAAAGGGGAGCGAAAGATGAAAAGAGAAAAAGCAGTCGTCGTTTTTAGCGGCGGCCAAGACAGTACAACATGTTTATTTTGGGCGAAAAAACATTTTGCGGAAGTCGAAGCGGTGACGTTTGATTACAACCAACGCCATCGGCTTGAAATTGACGTCGCTGCATCGATTGCGAAAGAGCTTGACGTGCCACATACGGTGCTTGATATGTCGCTATTACATCAGCTCGCACCAAATGCGCTAACAAGAAGCGATATAGCGATCGAACAAAAAGAAGGACAATTGCCGTCCACGTTTGTCGATGGGCGCAATTTATTGTTTTTATCGTTTGCGGCGGTGCTTGCGAAACAAAAAGGGGCGCGTCATCTCGTGACGGGCGTATGTGAAACAGACTTTAGCGGCTATCCGGATTGCCGTGACGTATTTATTAAATCGTTAAATGTGACGCTTAATTTAGCGATGGATTACGACTTTGTCATTCATACGCCGCTCATGTGGTTAAATAAAGCGGAAACGTGGAAGCTTGCTGATGAGTTGGATGCGCTTGAGTTCGTGCGCACGAAAACGCTCACGTGCTACAACGGCATCATCGCTGACGGTTGTGGCGAATGTCCAGCGTGCGTGTTGCGTAAACGTGGTCTTGATCAATATATGAGTGAAAAGAAAGGGGCGCATGTGCAATGATCCAACAAATTTATCCGCAAGTCATTCACCCGTTTCGCTATGAATTAAATAAAGATATGCAAATTGCGGCGGCGCACTTTATTCCGCATGAAGCAGCCGGCCAATGTGCGAATATGCACGGACATACGTATTTTATCAACATTACTGTTGCAGGTGACGAGCTTGATGATTCGGGTTTTTTAATTAACTTTCAACAGTTAAAAAAACTTGTGCACAACCGTTTTGATCATACAGTTATGAACGATCATAAAGACGTATTTAGCGATACAGCGGCTGAACATTTTCCAACGACAGAAGTGGTAGCGCGAAAAATTGCAGAAATCGTTCAGGAACATTTAGACACGTTGCCGAATAAACCGACATGCGTTCAAGTGTTTGTGCGGGAGTCCCCGACAAGCTATGTCGTATATCGTCCGAAAGCAGGGAAACAATAATGGAGCGCATTCCGGTCATTGAAATTTTCGGCCCGACGATTCAAGGCGAAGGCATGGTCATCGGGCAAAAAACGATGTTTGTCCGCACAGCAGGATGCGACTATCGTTGCCGTTGGTGCGATTCGTCGTTTACGTGGGACGGTTCAGCGAAAGATGAAATAAAACAAATGACGCCCGAACATATTTGGCAACAACTGAAACAACTTGGCGGGGATCGGTTTAACCACGTGACCATTTCAGGCGGCAATCCTGCGTTGCTCAAAAGTTTGCATGCGCTCATTTCTTTACTGAAACAACATCGAATGCGCATCGGCTTAGAGACGCAAGGAAGCGTATGGCAAGACTGGTTTTACGATATCGATGATTTAACGATTTCACCAAAGCCGCCGAGTTCAAACATGGAAACAAATTTTGCGATGCTTGATACAATCATGGACCGATTAGCGATGCATCGCGGGCAAGTGAGTTTAAAAGTCGTCGTATTTAACGATGAAGATTTTGCTTATGCTAAACATGTGCATCAACGCTACCCGACCGTTCCGTTTTACGTTCAAGTCGGCAACGATGATATACATGAAGCAGACGACATAACGCTTCGCTTAAAATTATTACAAAAACTTGAATGGCTCGTCGAACAAGTTGTGCAATCAAACGAAATGAATGACGTTCGCGTCTTGCCCCAACTACACACGTTATTATGGGGCAATCGTCGCGGCGTATAACTAAAGGAGGAGAAAGCGATGAGAAAAGATGAAGAACTACAAGGAGTTACGCTTCTTGGAAACCAAGGAACGAAATATGTATTTGAATACAGCCCAGACATTCTTGAAGTGTTTGATAACAAACATCCTGACCGCGACTACTTTGTAAAATTTAACTGTCCGGAGTTTACGAGCTTGTGTCAATGAGGGCACACTTCAGTGGTGACACTGTCGGCTAAACCTTGTGAATTCAGGGGAAGAGAAAACAGGGGAAGATGCAAGAAGAGAATCGTCTTATCCATTTATTAGAACCCTATTTCTCCAACCCTGAGCCAAGCCTTAAAGAAGAAAGTGCGATGTATACAGCCTTTTTCTTTAAGGAAGGTGCAGAGACTATCGAAATCACTTTATCACGAAGCGAGTAAAAGTAGTGATAAAGGAAGAGAGTAGAGTACATCACGATGAAAATATCGTGGTGGAAGCGCAAGGGTTCTTATTCGATATCGCAGTCGAATAAGAATAAGATATAGTCCACCTGCTCTACAAAAAGCAGTTGCCAAAAACCGGACAACCAGATTTTGCCACAATTTACATTAGTTACATTCCTGATAAAAAATGTGTTGAAAGTAAGTCGCTGAAGTTATATTTATTTAGTTTCCGCAATCATGGTGATTTTCATGAAGATTGCGTCAATATTATTATGAACGATTTAATTCGCGTCATGGAGCCGCGCTACATTGAAGTGTGGGGGAAATTTACACCGCGCGGCGGCATTTCGATTGACCCGTATTGCAACTGGGGTCGCCCGGGAACGAAATACGAACAAATGGCGGAATATCGCTTATTAAACCACGATTTATATCCGGAAAAAGTAGATAATCGCTAAGAAGGCTGGCTCATGAAGTCAGCCTTAAAAAATTCATAAAAGAGAACTAGTTTTTTTTCGTAAACGGGTATATAATGACAAATTGTTACGAACCTTTTTTGTTTGGGGGGTCTTCATTTGAGACAGAGAACGGCTCTTGTGATCGGAGCAAGCGGATTAGTCGGAGGCGAGCTTCTCCAGCGGTTGCTTCGTTCGGAGCATTATGAACAAGTGACGGTGTTTGTTCGAAAACAAATGGCGTGCAAGCATGAAAAATTAAAACAAGTTATCGTTGATTTTGACAAAATAGAACAATATGAAGAATATTTTCATGTCGACGATGTATTTAGTTGTTTAGGGACGACGATGAAAAAAGCAAAAACAAGACAACAATTTATTAAAGTCGATTACGAATATACGTTGCGGGCGGCAAAACTGGCGGAAAAATGTCACGTCAAAACGTTTTTATTCGTTTCTGCGATCGGGGCAGATCCGCATTCGATGTTTTTTTACAATCGCGTCAAAGGAGAGACGGAAGAAGCGTTGCAGCGGCTTACGATTCGCTCGTTGCACATTTTTCGCCCATCGTTATTAACAGGTGAGCGACAAGAATTTCGTCTCGGTGAAAAAACAGCGGAATGGCTTTGTCACGGTTTTTCATTTGCGTTCGTCGGCAAATGGGAAAAATATAAACCGATCGCCGCAAAACAAGTGGCAGAAGCGATGTATTATGCCGCACTTTCAGAAAAACAAGGGGTATACATTTACGAATGTAGCGAAATGAAAGGGCAATGTGAACAACAAAGAGGGCTGTCTCATCAACAATAAGCAGCCCTCTTTTCGTTACTCTACAATTTTGTAGTTTTTATGGTTGACCACTGTTCGTTCTTGCAAGTCGAGTTCTTTGTAGTTGTCCATATACGTTAAATCGACAATAACTGAATTTTCGTTTACTTTTTCGACAATTCCCCGCAACCCATTTTTAAATTCAATGATGTCGCCAATTTGCGCTTTTTTCATTGAAAATCCCCTTTACTTTTGAATTTTTAAACCTTTTTTCTATTTTGCATGATTTTTCCTCGTTCGTAAAGGGCATTTTCAACTATTTTTAACGCTGTGGCCCATACGGCATGTACGGCCACATTGGTCCTGGCATCATCTGTGGCATTTGTGGCATTGGCATCGTTTGTGGCATCATTTGCGGCATTCCTGGCCACATCGGTCCCATCGGCATCCCACAGCCACAATCCCCTGGCATCATTTGCGGCATTTGTTGTGGCATTTGTGGCATCATCTGTGGCATTGGCATCGGCTGCATTTGTTGTGGCATCATCTGTGGCATTTGTGGCATCGGCTGCATTTGTTGCGGCATCATTTGTTGATCTAGTCGGAAATCTTCATACATATTCCAGTCATTCATCGTTCATCTTCCTTTCTTTCATTTAGAATCCACCAACATTGTATGTGCATTTTCGATAGACGTGTGTCAATATAACAAAATTAGGCATTCACACATCGTATTGACATGTAGCGTTCAGCACGTTAAAACAAAGAGGGAGGGATGAACGTGACTGAACAAGAAGCAAAGCAACTTCTTCAACAATTGCGCACGCGCGCCATTCCACATGTACTTGTGAAAAAGGAACATTTTTTAACGTTTCGTCATGTGCTCGTCCAACAAGAAGATTTTAAACATTTTCGCGGCGTTGCCCAGCGCGGTGGGGATGTCGTGTACTACTATATGGATGAGCCGCGCAGTTAACGTAACGTTTTAGCTTTTTGACGGCGGACATGCGCCATTGTTTTACGGCATTCACGCTTACGCCTTCTTCATGAGCGATTTGTTTTAATGTTTTTCCTTCGATCACATGACGAACAAGCCATATGCGCTCACGTGGCGTTAAATATTGCATCGCTTCTTCCCACATGATGTCGGCAAAAAAATCGACATTTTCTTTTAACACATATTCATCTGGCAACGGAACGTGTACGTTTCTCGTTTCTTTGCGCAGCTGTGACACGATGCGCCAGCGAATCATTTTAAATGCGAACGTACAAAAGGAACCTTTCGTTTCGTCGTATCGTTCATATGCTTCCCAAAGCGCAATGAAGCCAATTTGCATATATTCATCGACATGACGGCGAATGTGCAACTTGCGAATGATATAAGAAATGAGTGGGCGATATTCGGCAACGATTTTTTCAAATGACATATATATCCCTTCCTTGAAGGCGCGCCTTCAGTTATTCCGCGGTACATTTAGCCTAACAAAAACGCTTGCGCCAAGCGAAAGGGAAAACGGATAAAAATCGTCCGTTTATGTTCTGCATACACACCATTTGCCTAGAGGAAATACAAAAAATCAGACGAAAAACGAAGTGAAAATGAGCGGATTTGCTAAAAAATGTTTTGAACAATGGAAAAATTTTGTGATATGATAATAAAAAATGGAAAGGCATGAGTAAGAGATGAAAATTAGAAAAGCGACGATTGATGAACAATCATTACAACAAAATGTATACATTTATGAAAATAAAAAAGAACAATATATCGTTGTCGCGATTCCGTATTTGGAATGGTCCATTTATGTTAGCTATGATGATTTCGCTCATATCGAATCACGTTTACAACAATCGCTTGCGAAAGTGTTAGAAGAAGAACATGTTTCGTCGCTTGCGATGAAGCTTGCACAATGGATGAGAGAAATGTAAGAAAGGTTTCGTTGCCAGATGAAATACGCCATTGTCATTTATGTGATTATCAGCACCATTTGGATCGTATTGACTGATTTTTACGTAGAAAAGTTTCCGCTTCCACAACACATCATGCCATATGTTCAAACGTTTAAAGGCTTTATTTTTGTCATGTTGTCTGCTGTATTTATGTATATCGCTTTGAAAAAACATCGTGCCTTAAAACAGATGAGCGAAAGCGAACAAGAGCTGTTGACGCTCATTCATGCGATGCCTGATTTCGTCTCGTTTAAAGATGGACAAGGGCGTTGGCTTAGAGTAAACGAATTTGGTTTAAAGCTTTATGGGCTTGAGCATGTCGATTATAAAGGAAAAACAGATGCGGAACTGGCGGAATATACTCCTCATTTTCGCGAGGCGTTACTTTATTGCATCGATTCGGATGAAGAAGCGTGGCGGGCAAAAACGGTGACGCGTGCGGAAGAATCGTTTCCGATGCCAAACGGTGAAATGAAAACGTTTGACGTCATTAAAGTGCCGCTATTTTACGAAAACGGAAAACGAAAAGGGCTTGTCGTCATCGGCCGCGACATTACGCAACAAAAAGTTGCTGAGCAGCTGTTGTTGAAAAAAGAAAAACTATCGGTCATCGGCGAGTTAGCGGCAGGCATCGCCCACGAAATTCGCAATCCGCTCACGTCCATTAAAGGCTTTTTACAAATGATGAAAGAAACGAAAGAAGTAGATGAACGTTTCGTGCAAATTATGTTAGATGAAATTGAGCGCGTCAATCAAATCGTGAGCCAACTTCTCGTGCTAGCGAAACCGCAAATGAAATCGTATAAGCCGCTCGCTTTACACGACGTTGTTGACTACGTTGTCGGATTGTTTACGTACGAAGCGATTTTGCAAAATGTACAAATGAAATACGAACCGCACACATCGGCAACCGTACACGGCGACAAAAACGAGCTCATCCAAGTGTTTGTCAACGTCGTAAAAAACGCCTTAGAAGCGATGCCAAAAGGGGGAACGCTTACAATTTCTACGAAAGAAGAAGATGACCGCGTCCATATTATCATCGAAGATACAGGAAAAGGCATTGAACAAGAGCGTTTAAAACGAATTGGCGAACCGTTTTATACGTTAAAAGAAAAAGGAATGGGACTTGGTTTAACGACGAGCATGAAAATGATTCATGAACATAAAGGCACGATGCAAATCGAAAGCAAAGTCGGCAAAGGAACGCGGGTTCACATCATATTGCCAACATATAAAAATGACCCGTCTTAAAACGGGTCATTTTTATCACTCTACCCATGTCGTGACTTCATCTACTGGTAAACGGAGAGACGGATGGGCTGGCGCGCTCGCTTTACCGATTGTAATAAGCATCACCGGAATGTATCGGTCTGAAATGTGAAATTCTTTCATGAATGCTTGTGGATCAAAGCCGCCGATGGCGCACGTATCAAACCCTTCTGCTTTTGCGGCAAGCATGAGTTGCATCGCTGCTAACGAAGCGTTCGTGAACGCAGCATCGCGCGCATATTGTGCGTTTGTATATGCTTGTTCAATTTGTTTGGCGAGCGTCTCTTTCACTTCTTTTGTCATTTTTCCTTGTGCGACAAGCGGATCATATACGGCATCTGTTTTTTTATTCGCTTGTAAATCGCCAAGCACCGCAACGACCGCGGATGCATCAACAATTTGTTGTTGATTGTAAGCGATCGGAAGAAGCTTTTGTTGCGCTTCTTTTCCATAGATGACGACGAAATGCCAATGTTGCAAGTTCCAAGCGGAAGGCGCTTTTGTCGCTAATTGTAAAATTTTTGTCAGTTGTTCTTTCGAAATCGAAGCATTCGGATCGTATTTCCGAATCGATTGACGTTGTTCCATAATTGAAATCATATATATCCTCCTTGAACATACAAAAATAACATTACTCACTTTTTGTTAGTTACGATAAATATATTAATTTAGTTACAATAAGTTTGTCAAATTTCATGCATAGGGTGATCATCCATGGAACATTCACATGTTTGTCCAAAAATTGAAGCCGCGTTTGAATTAATCGGTAAAAGATGGAACGGATTAATTATTCACGTCTTATTTCGCGGTCCGCTTCGCTTTAAAGATTTAGCAGAAAGTATTCCAGAAATTAGTCAAAAAATGTTAACAGAACGATTAAAAGAGTTAGAAGAAGAACAAATCGTCGTCCGCCATGTATATCCGGAAAAGCCTGTGCGCATTGAATACGAATTAACGGAGAAAGGAAAAGATTTACGCATCGTGATGGAAGCGGTGCAAGCATGGGCAGAAAAATGGTGTAGTCCCTAACCTTTTGCCATTGTCGTTGCGATAGTTATAGGTGAAAGGAGGGGAGGAGGCGTGATTCAACGTTCACAACTTCGTTTAACGTTTGAAGTGGGCGTGACAGAAACGGGTAAACCGGTATATAAAAACAAAACGTATACGATTAAACCGAACGCAACGGAAAGCTCGCTCGTCTCTGTTGCCCAAGCGCTCGCATCTTTGCAAAGCGCTCCGCTCGTTCACGTATATCGCAACGATGTGCACGTATTAGGCGAATAGGAGGGATGAGAAATGAAAACGCTTGAATTGCAGTTTATGAATGAAGAAGGAAAGACGGTTCGTTTCACGATTGATGCACCGCGTGAAGATGTGACAGAAGCGCAAATTAGTCAAGTGATGGATGTCATCATTGCTGCAAACGTCTTTCCATCTAGCGGAGGCGATCTCATCGCCAAAAAAGGAGCGCGCCTCATCGATACGACGATGACACAATGGGCGTTTGCTTAACGAGTGAAGGTGTCCTGACACACAGGACACCTTGTCGCATATAAGCGAAAAAAGAAAGGATGAGAAAGATGGAAGCCTATTTGTCGCTTCTTTCCGATGTCGGTTTTCCTATTGCGGTGACGTTTTATTTACTGCATCGGATTGAAGGAAAATTAGATGCGGTCATCGATTCGATTCGTACGCTAGGTGAACAATGGAAAGCACCCAACTAAATGGGTGTTTTCTTTTTTTCTTCCGTTTGTTAACATACATATGTAAACATGTTGTTTATGTGAGTTAAGGGGGGTTTTATTTTGTTTAAACGAAAACGAGATGAGCGTGATTTACAACTTGAGGCGATTTTACAAATGAAAGAAGAACCGCTTCGTTTGAACGATAAAACGGTCGAACGACAGCTGGCGCTCATCGGGATGACGACGAAAGATATTGCGATTTTACAGCACGTCAAACCTTATATCGAAGCACATATTGCTCGCATCGTTGACGCTTTTTATCGTGCGCTTCAAACAGAAAGTCATTTGCTTTCAATCATTCAACAACATAGCACAATTGAGCGCCTAAAACAAACGTTAACGATCCATGTCAAAGAAATGTTTAACGGACAAATTGATGAAGCATTTATTGAAAAAAGGCGCCGCATTGCCCAAGCACACGTCCGCATCGGTTTAGAACCGAAATGGTACATCGCTTCGTTTCAACATTTGCTTGAAGAAATATTAGCGGTCATGTTAGAACAATTACGTCAGCCATCGTATGTCATTGTCGTTATGAAATCGGTTTCTAAAATGTTAAACGTCGAACAACAACTCGTTTTAGAACAATATGAACAGGAAAATGAAGCGCTTCGTTTACAAATGGAGACGCTCAAACAACAAATGAAAGAACAAGTGAAAGTATCAATTCAACAGTTAAGTCACGTCTCTGATGAAGTAAGCGCTTCCGTTTCTTCGTTAAACGCGCAAACTGCTGGCATTTTGCAAGCAGCGCAAGAAGCTTCTCATGTGGCTGTGGCGAGCGCTGAAAAATCAGAAAAAGGAAAACAACAACTGCAAGCGCAAGTAGAAAACATGCGACAAATGAACGAAAAAATGAAACAAATTGAAACGAATATGGACAAGCTCCAACAAGCGATGAAAGAAATTGAACATATCGCTTCCCTTGTGACGTCCATTGCGGATCAAACGAATATGCTTTCGTTGAACGCATCGATTGAAGCGGCGCGCGCAGGGGAGCACGGAAAAGGGTTTGCTGTTGTTGCTGATGAAGTGCGCAAACTCGCGACACAAACGAAACAATCGGTCGCTGACGTGTCGCGCGTATTAAGCGACATTCATGATCATATTGTTGCGATGTCGCAATCGCTTGAACAAGCATCGCTTTCTGTGACCGAGAGTACAAATGGAATGGAAACGATTTATTCGTTTTTTGATGAATTTGCAGCAGCGCTTGAACGTATTTGCCAATATAGCGTCCGCATTGACGGCGAAATGAAAGCGTGTGTACAAGCAGTAAGCGAAATTCACGAGGCGATGGAACACGTGTCCGCATCTGCGGATGAATTAGAAGGGTTAGCGAGTGAATTGTGATCCGTCCTCTTTTCTCTCTACTTTTCGAATATATTGTCTTGGTTGAAACGGCTCATGATGCCTTTCGTTTACGGTTGCGTAAATGGAAGGCTCTATTTTTTTTCCTTCGGTCTCATAGTCGGCGAAAAACATGGCAAACATAAAAAAAGCAACCATCGCTTTTCTCCTTTCATCGTTTTTACTATGTATTTTGAAAAAAAGTGAAACTTTTTATACATATGTTTCGTATAAAAAAGAGGATTGTTATGTTAGAAGGGGGTTGACTGCTTTGCCGACATTACATATCGCGATGTTCGCGCCGTTTTTGTTGGCGCTATTCGTTCCATTTTTGTACAAATTTGTCCGCTCGCTGCACGTCGGGTGGTTCGTCTTGCCGCTTCCGCTTGCGTTATTTGTTTATTTCCTATCTTATATGGAAGACGTGCGCAACGGTGAAGCGATTCGTGCGACAATGCCTTGGATTCCGTCACTACACATTTCATTTGACGTATATGTCGATGGATTAAGTTTATTGTTTGCATTATTGATTACAGGAATCGGTACGCTCGTTGTGCTATATTCCATTTATTATTTGCAAAAAGGAAAAGAACAGCTCGGCCATTTTTACGTATATTTACTTCTATTTATGGGCGCTATGCTCGGTGTCGTTTTATCAGACCATCTCATTGCGCTATACGTCTTTTGGGAATTGACATCTATTTCATCGTTTTTGTTAATCGCTTATTGGTATACGCGTGACCGGTCGCGCTACGGGGCACAAAAATCGATGCTTATTACGATGTTTGGCGGGCTACTTATGCTCGGTGGATTTGTTGCGCTTGCGATCGCAGGTGGAACGTATCACATTCGTGAACTCGTCAATACACCATTAACGGAACATCCGCTGTTTATCCCCGCTCTTTTCCTTATTTTGTTTGGTGCTTTTACGAAATCAGCGCAATTTCCGTTCTATATTTGGTTACCTGATGCGATGGAAGCACCAACGCCTGTTAGTGCGTATTTGCACTCTGCCACGATGGTGAAAGCAGGAATTTATTTAATTGCACGCTTGACACCGATTTTTGCGGTTTCGTCTTTTTGGGTTTGGACCGTGGCGCTCGTTGGGCTTGTGACGTTATGTTGGGCATCGTTTTTAGCGTCAAAACAGACGGATTTAAAAGCGATTTTAGCGTTTTCAACCGTCAGCCAGCTCGGTTTAATTACGTCGCTGCTAGGAGTCGGGGGACTAGCGTTTCATTACGATTGGATGGAAGAAAACATATTTATGGTTGCGGTGCTAGCTGCGATTTTTCATTTATTTAACCATGCGACATTTAAAGGAAGTTTATTTATGGTCGTCGGCATCGTGGATCATGAAACAGGAACGCGCGACATTCGTCGCCTTGGCGGTTTAATGACGGTGATGCCGATGACGTTTACGATCGCGCTGATCGGCTCGCTTTCGATGGCGGGACTGCCACCCTTTAACGGCTTTTTAAGTAAAGAAATGTTTTTTACTGCGATGTTGCGTGCAACAGAAGTGGCAGGTTGGGCCGCTATTTTACCGATCGTTGCATGGATCGCAAGCATATTTACGTTTTTATATAGCGCGCTTTTCGTTAGCCGTACATTTTTTGGCACGTACAAGCCGCATTTGTTGAAAAAAGAAGCGCATGAAGCGCCAATTGGGATGCTCGTTGCACCAATTGTGCTAGCATTGCTCGTCATTTTCATTGGAATCGTGCCAAACGTATTGTCCGACTCGATATTAGCACCAGCCGTATATGCGGTATTATACGGACTGTTTACGCCAAATGAAGCTGTTGATGTTCATATTTCCCATTGGCACGGGTTTACGCCAGAATTGTTTATGACGATTGGCGTCTTATTGTTCGGTTTGTTGTTGTATCGCACGTTTTCAAAATGGAAAAAGGTGTATACTCGCCTTTCGGAACGGATGTCGCTAAACGTTTTGTACGATCAGTCGTTCGTTTGGATGGAAAGAGGAGCTCGTGCGGTGATGTCGCGCATGATGACTGGTTCGATGCGCACGTACTTGATGTACATGTTTGCCTCGCTTGTTGGTTTGCTTTTGTTTACGATCGGTGTAAGCGAGCAATGGAACATCGATTTAAGTCGTCTAGCGCACGTTCGCGTATATGAAGTTGTGCTCGCTGTAGCCATGATTGCGGCGACGATTACGACGGTGATGGCCAAATCGCGCTTAACAGCTATCGTCTCGTTAGGGGCTGTCGGTTATGCGGTGGCGTTATTTTTCGTGCTATTTCGCGCTCCGGATTTAGCGCTCACGCAACTTGTCATTGAAACGATTTCCGTTGCGCTCTTTTTGCTTTGTTTTTATCATTTGCCGAAATTTAGCCAAAAGCAAGAAAGCGTCGGTTTTAACGTAGGAAATGCGCTCATTTCCATTGCAGTTGGCGTCACGATGAGCGTCATTGCCTTTTTTGCGTATGCAGGAAAACATTTTGATTCCATTTCGCAATATTACGTAGACAATACGTATGAAAAAGCGGCTGGAAAAAATATGGTCAACGTCATTTTAGTCGATTTCCGCGGCTTTGATACGTTGTTTGAAATATGTGTGTTAGCGATTGCCGCCTTAGGCATTTATGCGATGGTAAAATTGCGGCTGGCGAAGGAGGAGGAGCGATGAAGCGAAACGATGTCATTTTACGAACGACAACAGCGGTCGTCACGCCGATCATCGTGCTGTTTTCTGTTCAACTGTTTTTTGCAGGTCATTATTATCCGGGCGGCGGTTTTATCGGCGGATTAATGACAGCTGGTGCGCTCGTTTTATTGCTTTTAGCGTTTGATATTGAAACGGTTCGCAACATGGTTCCGATCAATTATAAATGGCTTGTGGCGATCGGATTGTTGTTTGCGGTCGGAACAGGAATAAGCAGCCTATTTCTCGACCGACCGTTTTTAACGCATGCGTATCAATACGTTCATTTGCCGTTGCTTGACCATACGTCGCTTCATACCGCAGTGTTATTTGACTTAGGCGTTTATTTTGTCGTCGTTGGCGTGACGATGATTATTATTGAAACGATAGGGGAGAGCGACTAATGGAACTGCTTATGATTGTCGTCATCGGTTGTTTATTTACCGCTGCGACATATTTAATACTGAGCAAAAGTTTGCTTCGCATCATTATCGGTACAGGCTTGCTTAGCCATGGCGCTCATTTGTTGTTGTTGACAATGGGCGGGTTAAAAGTAGGCGCCCCGCCGCTTTTAGGAGAAAAAGCAACGCGATACGTCGACCCGCTGCCGCAAGCGCTCATTTTAACAGCAATTGTCATCAGTTTTGGGGTAACAGCATTTTTCTTAGTGTTGGCGTATCGTTCATACCAAGAAATTGGAACAGATCATATGGAAGGGATGAAGGGAGATGAGTAACCTTCTACTTTTGCCGATTGTCATTCCGCTTGTGACGGCAATCATTCTTATTTTTTTCCCGAAGCACGTGTTTTGGCAACGCGTCGTTTCAGCGGTAGCGACAAGTAGTTTAGTCGTTGCAAGTAGCGTGTTGCTTTATCGCGTCCATACAGACGGCATTCAAACGTTAAACATCGGAAATTGGCCAGCACCATTTGGCATTACGCTCGTATCTGATTCGTTATCTGCGCTTCTTGTACTTACCGCAAGCATCATCGCCCTTGCTTGTTTAGTGTACTCGTTTTACGCCATTGGCAAAGAGCGAGAAACATTTTATTACTATTCGTTTTTTCAATTTTTGCTCGTCGGTGTGAACGGATCATTTACGACAGGCGATTTGTTTAACTTGTTCGTCTTTTTTGAAGTGATGCTTATGTCTTCATACGTTTTGCTTGTGCTTGGCGGCACGAAAATGCAATTGCGTGAAACGATTAAATATACGCTTGTCAACGTCATTTCGTCCGCATTATTCGTCGTTGCGGTGGCGTATTTATACGCGGTGACAGGGACGTTAAATATGGCGCATTTAGCTGAGCGCATTCATGACCTTGGTCCTTCTCCTATTTTAACGGTTATTGCCGTATTGTTTCTCGTTGTATTTGGATTAAAAGGAGCGATTTTTCCGTTTTACTTTTGGCTTCCGGGTGCATATTATGCGCCGCCGACACCTGTGCTAGCGCTATTTGGAGGCTTGTTGACAAAAGTAGGGGTATATGCGATCTTGCGCACGTTTACGCTTTTATTTACGCATGATGCTGCCTACACGCATACGTTGCTCGCTTGGCTTGCGCTCGGTACGATTGCGATTGGCGCAATCGGAGCGGTGGCGTATGACGACATGCGTTACATCGTCATTTACAACATTATTGCCGCTGTTGGCGTCATGATTTTTGGCGTTTCCATGATGACGTCAGAAAGTGTAGAAGGAACGATTTTTTACTTGTTGCAAGATATGGTGATGAAAACGACGCTCTTTTTGTTCGTTGGCATCGTCTTTTCGATTACCCGTTCGAACGATATTCGTACGTTTTCTGGATTAATGGCGTCATACCCGCTTCTCGGTTGGGGGTTTTTTATCGCCGCGTTATCGCTTGCAGGCATTCCGCCATTTAGCGGATTTATCGGTAAGTTGCTTATTGTAAAAGCAAGCTTCGATGCGCATCTCTTATTTGAAGCGATCGTCATTTTATTGTCGAGTTTGCTTGTGTTATATTCTGTCATGAAAATATTTATGAACGGCTTTTGGGGAGAGAAAAAAGGGTTTGAACAAAAGCGGCTTGATGGACGAATCGTTCCTGTGCTCGTGTTGCTTGTTTTATCCGTTGCATACGGGGTTGGCGTAGAATTTGTTCGCCCGTTTGTTGTCGATGCCGTTCGTGTATTGACAGAACCGGATTTGTACATTCAAGCGGTGTTAAAGGAGTAGAAAGCGATGGCATTTCAAATTTTATTAAACGTTTGTTTAGCGTTCGTATGGATGTTTTTAACGGTTTCATTTGACGGGGCATCGTTTATCGTTGGCTATATAATCGGGTTGCTTATCCTTTTCATCTTGCGTCGCTTTTTTCACTCTCGTTTTTATCTCGTTCCGGTGTTCGTCATTGTGAAATTGTTGTTTATTTTTTTCAAAGAGCTCATTTTATCGAACATCGCTGTTGCGAAAGTCGTTATGAAACGTCCGTTAACGATTCAGCCCGCCATTTTCGCTTTGCCGACGGAATTAAAAAAAGAGTGGGAAATTACCATTTTAGCGATGCTCATTACGCTCACGCCGGGTACGCTCGTTTTAGACGTGTCAGATGATGGAAGTACGTTGTATATTCATGCGTTAAATAGCCCAGATGTGCATGAAGCCATTGAAAGCATTAAACAATCGTTTGAAAAAACGATTATGGAGGTGAGCAAATGATTGCCAATATCGCCCTCGTCATCTTGTCATTCGCTATGATCGGTTTTTTATATCGCGTCGTAAAAGGGCCAAGTGTCGCTGATCGCATCATTGCGCTCGATGCGATGGGCATTACACTTGCGGGGATGGTTGCGATCGTTTCGATGTTGTTAAATACGAGTGCGTTTTTAGATGTCATTTTGCTCATTGGCATTTTAGCGTTCGTTGGGACGGTCGCGTTTGCGAAGTTTTTAGAGAAAGGGGTTGTCATCGAACGTGGGGATGATTGCTAATGTGATTGTGGCAACGCTCATTTTACTTGGCGCGGTGTTGACCCTTTTATCTGCGATCGGCGCGATTCGTTTGCCGGATGTATATACGCGCAGCCATGCGATTAGTAAAAGTACGACGCTCGGCATCATGTGCATTTTACTCGGCGCGTTTTTACATTTTTTAATTGAGAACAACCACTTTAACTCTCGTTTATTGCTCGGCATCATTTTTATTTTTATGACATCTCCTGTGGCGGCGCATCTCATTAGCCGCGCAGCGTATTATGCAAACGTCGAGCGGTGGGAAGGAACAGTTCGCGATGATTTAAAAGAAAAAGCTGGCGGAAAATGACCGTCAGCTTTTTTATGCAAAATATGAGCGAATGATCAGGTGGAGTTCGGCATCATGTTTTGTCGGAATTTGATGTCGTGCCCCGTCAACATAGACGATGCGGACGTCGGGCGCATGTTGTTGAAATAGACGACCATACGCATGAACGTAATAATCGCAAGCGCCGTATATCAGTAAAAGAGGACAACGAAGCTCGTGCAATCGGTCGGTGGAACGGTAATGAAGACCTGTGACGTACATTTCATACAAACGCTTTCGGTCGCTTAACCGAACGTAGTTTGCAATCATTTGTTGTTCTTCTTTCGTTATGCCGTGGGAACGACCGAGCACGTTTGCTAAAAAAGATAGCCCATGCCATTTGACTGCATAAATGCCCATCAAAAATTCACCGTACAATAGCGGGGTACATACTTCCGAAAAACCGCCAATTAATATAAGCGCTTTCACTTGATGTGGATATTGTAAGGCAAAATGTTGTGCAATCGAGCCTCCGTTTGAATAACCACAAACGATCGCTTCTTTGATTTGTAAATGATGAAACAGCTCATGCAAATCGCTCGCTAACATATCCATCGTTATCGGTTTATTTCCTTTTCCACTTTTTCCATTTCCTCTTAAATCGTATGTGACGACTTGAAATGAAGAAGAAAGTTCGCGCTGCTGGCGATGAAACGTCACACTTCCCATGCCGGGTGGATGAACGAATACGATCGGTGTCCCGCTTCCTACCGTTTCATAGTACAAAGGAACGGAATGTTCGACAAATGTATAAGCCATTTCGCATCTTCCTTTCGTTTTCATACGAATAGTATGCGAAAAAAGAGCGATATTTTATGCAGATTTCAATTTAATGGAAGAAAAGTTTAAAAGTATACAGTTAATAGATTGTTAGTTTCATGTTATCATATGAGCAAGGAAGCGCTTCAAAAAAGGAAAAAGGAGTTTGGGACGATGAAAAAAACGATTGTAGCTGGAGCGGTATTATCGACGTTATTTTTAGGGGAAAAAGCGGTAGATGCCGCACAATATACGGTGAAATCAGGCGATTCGTTATGGAAAATTGCCCAAACGTTCCGCACGTCAGTGACTGAATTAAAAACGTTAAATCAACTAACGACCGATACGATTTTTATTGGACAAGTATTACAAGTGCCTGATACACAAACAACTGTGCAACCAACTGCGCCAACAAACACAACAACAAACACAACAACTACAACAACATATACCATTCAAAGTGGCGATACGTTATCTACCATTGTTAAAAAATGGAATACAACGGTGACACGTCTTCTTGAACTGAATCCGACCATTACAGACGTGAATCGTATTTATGTTGGACAAGTATTAAAAGTGCCGGCGCCAAGCACAACAAATACAACGACAAATCAATTGACGTCACCAACGCCAGCGCCAAGCACAACAAATGCAACGACAAATAGCGCAACAAAACGATATATCGTTCAACCGGGTGATACGTTATCTGGAATTGCGAAAACATTCAATACGACAGTCAACCATTTACTTGCGTTAAATCCAAGTATAACGAGCGTCGATTTCATTCGCGTCGGACAAACGATTTACGTGCCGCTTTCATGGGAAGAACGGGCGAATGCGATCATTGAAACAGGGAAAAAATATATCGGTGCAGCCTATTTGTTCGGTGCACCGACGACGCGCACAGATGTATTTGACTGCTCGTCGTTTACGTATCGCGTATATAGCGAAAACGGCATCACATTGCCGCGCACATCGCGCGAACAAGCGATGGTCGGTACGGAAGTGCCACTAGCAAGCGTTCGAAAAGGTGATTTGATCTTTTTTGATACGACAGGAGACGGCGTCATCAACCACGTATCCATTGTCGTCGATAGCGAAACGTTGCTGCATGCGGCGACAAGCACAGGCGTTGCGTTTGCGAACATGAAACCGTATTGGGCGCCGCGAGCAGTAAAAGCCGTTCGTCTTTTTTAATTGAATTGAAAGGAAGATGCCTCTTACGTTTGAGGCATCTTCTCGTTTATGCGAAACACCGTTTCAATCGCTTCATGTACAGAGGAAACGACGTAACGGGCTTCTTTTTTCACTTGTTCATGCGCGTGCGACATGACGAAACTATGCGGGGTGAGGCGAAACATCGGAATATCATTAAACGAGTCGCCAAAGCAAGCGACTTCTTCCGGTTGAATGTGTAAATGGTTCATTAACAGTTGAAGTGCTTCACCTTTACTAATTCGTTTCGGCATAATGTCTAAACAACGCGGTTCAGAAATGAACGTATCGACATACGGTCCCCACGTTTCATTGACGAAGCGCTCAAAACGGTTGACGACATGCTCTTCCCCAATGACTGTGATTTTTGACGGATGGATGTCACGTCCAATCGCGTGAAGCATCTCTCGCTTTTCAACAATATCGAAAAATAACCGCGCTCTCATTTGTTCGATTTGTTCCGTTTTCGTTTCGACAAAGCTCGTTTGTTCGTTACATACGAGCACAATCGCTTCAAGAGTGCGCGCCCGTTCATAAATGGAACGCGCAAGAGCTGAATCGAATGCGCGCTGATGAAGAAGACGATGATCGCTTGTGTACACAAATGCGCCGTTTTGGCTAATGCGATGCGCGTCATGACCGATTTCTTTTAACACTTCTAAAATTTCATTATCCATTCGCCCAGAAGCGACGGCAAATTGGATGCCGCTTGTTATGGCGCGAACGACCGCCTCACGATCTTCTTTTTTGACGCGTCGGTCGTAACCGAGCAACGTACCGTCTAAATCGGTGACGATGAGTTGAATCATGATGGCAACTCCTTTCCATTTCGTGATGAACAAAAGTTTAATCGAACAAACGCATTTGTGCAATTGAAATGCCTCATTGTAAAAAAACGTTCACAGCTGTCTTGGCAAAAATGATCGCATTTCCATTGACGTTGCTTCGTTCGTTTCGTAACATTGAAAGTAATGTAAACGTTTTTAAAGGGGCGAACTAGACGTGGAACAATCGTTTCGCATTGAAAAAATATTAAACAATAACGTGCTCATTGCCTCGCATCCAACATACGATGAAGTCGTGTTAATCGGGAAAGGCATTGGCTTTGGTAAAAAGAAAGGAGACGTCATTGAACAAAAAGCCGTTGAAAAATGGTTTATTTTAAAAAATGAGCGTGAACAAGAACAATATAAAAAGTTGTTGCCGCATGTCGATGAAGAATTTATCGGCTTAATGAACGACATCATTTATCATATCCGAAAACGAACGAACAGTCCGTTAAACGAACATATTCACGTCGCATTAACGGACCATATTTTGTTCGCAATCAAGCGATTAGAACAAGGAATGGATATTAAAAATCCGTTTTTAGTGGAAACGAAAAGTTTATATCCGCTTGAATATGACGTCGCGACCGAAGTCGTGAATATGTTAAATGACCGATTGCACATCCAACTCCCTGAAGGAGAAATTGGTTTTATCGCGTTACACATTCATAGTGCGTTAACAAATCATCAACTGTCGGAAGTGAATCAACATTCGCAATTGATTTCTCGGCTCGTTTCTGTCGTGGAAGAACAGCTCGACATTCGCATTGATCGCGAAAGCATTCATTATTTACGGTTTGTTCGTCATTTGCGCTATGCGATTGAGCGAGTGAAAAAAGGAGAAAAAATTGAAGAGCCAAAAAAATTATCAAACATATTGAAAGAGACGTACCCACTATGTTATAATCTGTCGTGGAAGCTCATAAAAATTATGCAGCAAACGTTGCAGCTTCCGGTAGATGAAGCAGAAGCAGTATATTTAACGTTGCACTTGCAACGGTTAACTGGAAAAAGTGAATAAATGGGCACTTATCTTTACGTGTTACTGATTCGATCAGGCATGAGTAAAGAAGGCAAAAAAAGTGGTGTAACGAAACGTTCGTTACATAATACCCTTTTTCTGTCGTTCTTTGCTCATGCCTTTTTGTTTTCTCATATTTGCAAATGCTTACATTCGTTAGACGTCTAACGTTTCACTTCATCTACTTTTTATACATGAAAACGCCGTTTGTTGCAAACGTTAACATGATGAAGGAGGGTTTTATATGAAAAAAGCGTTTGGTACGTTACAAAAAGTCGGTAAAGCGCTTATGCTTCCCGTTGCGATTTTACCGGCAGCAGGTATTTTGCTTGCGTTTGGTAACGCATTGCAAAACCCAGCATTAATTGAAAAAATTCCGGCGTTAGAAACAGGCTGGGTTGAAATGGTTGCAAAAGTGATGGAGCAATCTGGTGGAATTGTATTTGCGAACTTGCCACTTTTATTCGCAGTTGGGGTTGCCGTCGGATTAGCTGGCGGTGAAGGAGTTGCTGGTTTAGCAGCGATTATCGGTTACTTAGTTATGAATGTAACAATGAGCGTCATTTTAGGTGTAACGTCCGATCAAATCGGCACAGACCCATCGTTTGCAAACGTATTAGGTATTCCGACGTTGCAAACAGGGGTATTCGGCGGGATTATCGTCGGTATTTTAGCCGCGTACATGTACAACAAATACTTTAACATTGAGTTGCCATCTTATTTAGGTTTCTTTGCAGGGAAGCGTTTCGTTCCGATTGTGACAGCTGCATCTGCGTTAATTCTCGGTATTGTGATGACGTGGTTATGGCCGCCTGTTCAACACGGCTTAAACGCATTTTCGCACAATATGATTGATGCGAACCGTACGTTAGCTGCATTTATCTTCGGTGTCATCGAGCGTGCATTAATTCCGTTCGGTTTACACCACATTTTCTACTCACCGTTCTGGTTTGAGTTCGGTCAATACGTGAACAAAGCAGGCGAAATCGTACGCGGTGACCAACGCATTTTCTTCGAACAAATTAAAGACGGTGCCGAGCTAACGGCGGGTACGTTTATGACAGGAAAATTCCCGTTCATGATGTTCGGTTTACCAGCAGCAGCGCTTGCGATTTATCATGAAGCGCGTCCAGAAAACAAAAAAGTCGTTGCAGGGATTATGGCATCTGCCGCGTTAACATCGTTTTTAACAGGGATTACAGAACCAATTGAATTCTCATTCTTGTTCGTTGCACCAGCATTGTTTGCGATTCATACCATTTTCGCTGGTTTATCATTCATGCTTATGCACATCTTAAACGTAAAAATCGGTATGACGTTCTCTGGTGGTGTCATTGACTACTTACTATTCGGTGTGTTGCCGGGCCGTACAGCATGGTGGCTCGTCATTCCGGTCGGTCTTGTGTTTGCGGTCATTTACTACTTCGGATTCCGTTTTGCGATTCGTAAATGGGATTTAGCAACACCAGGTCGTGAAAAAGAAACGACAGAAACAACTGCTTCAGCAGATGCAGGCGAACTTCCGCACGAAATTTTAGCGGCGCTTGGCGGAAAAGAAAATATCGCACATTTAGATGCGTGCATTACGCGTTTACGTGTATCTGTCAACGACATTCAACATGTCGATAAAGATCGTTTAAAAGCGCTCGGTGCAGCCGGCGTATTAGAAGTCGGCAACAACATTCAAGCGATTTTCGGACCGAAATCAGACATTTTAAAAACACAAATTAAGGATATTATGGAAGGCCGCGTGCCGACAAAAGCAGTAGAAAAAGCAAAACCAGCGGTGCAAGCAACAGGAGAAACAGAACAAGTCGCATCACCGTTAACAGGAAAAGTCGTTCCACTTTCTGAAGTACCAGATCAAGTGTTTTCAACAAAAATGATGGGTGACGGTTTTGCGGTTGAGCCGACAGATGGAACAGTCGTATCGCCAGTAGATGGAACGATTGTGAACGTGTTCCCGACAAAACATGCGATCGGCATTCAATCAAAAACAGGTCGTGAAGTGCTCATCCACTTCGGTATTGATACAGTGAAATTAAACGGTCAAGGATTTGAAGCGCTCGTATCAGAAGGAGCAGAAGTGAAAAAAGGACAACCAATTTTAAAAGTTGACCTTGCATATGTGAAACAACACGCCCCTTCTGTTGTTACGCCAATTATTTTCACGAACTTACAAGCAGGAGAAACGGTGCACATCGCGAAACAAGGAACAGTAACAAAAGGCGAAGACGTTGTCGTCGTTCAAAAATAATTTACTTGCAAAATGCGTCATTTTTCGGTAAAAAAACATAGAGGGTTTTTGCCCTCTATGTTTTCAAAATATAAAGTGAGGAGATGAGCAATATGCAAAAAACGTTTCAAGTAACAGCAGAATCTGGTATTCATGCCCGTCCAGCAACGATGTTAGTTCAAACAGCAAGCAAATTCGATAGCGACATTCAATTAGAGTACAACGGCAAAAAAGTAAACTTAAAATCCATTATGGGTGTCATGTCATTAGGTATTCCACAAGGTGCGCAAATTACGATTTCAGCTGAAGGTAGCGATGCAGCAGAAGCGATGAATGCATTAACAGAAACGTTAGCAAAAGAAGGATTAGCTCAATAAATGAAACGATTGCAAGGGATTGCTGCATCGAATGGCATTGCCATTGCGAAAGCGTACCGTTTAGAACATCCCGATTTAACGGTTGAAAAACAAACGATTGAAAACCCAGCTGAACAAGTGAGCCGCTTGCAACAAGCGCTCGCCAAAGCAAAAGAAGAACTAAAAGTGATTCAAGCGCACGCATTAAAAGAGCTTGGCGAAGATAAAGCGGCTATTTTCTCCGCCCACTTACTCGTACTAAGCGACCCAGAACTCGTCCAAGCTGTTGAACAAAAAATTGAACAAGAACGCGTCAATGCAGAATTTGCTCTTCATGACGTCGCATCGATGTTTATTGCGATGTTTGAAGCGATGGATAACGAATATATGAAAGAGCGTGCCGCAGACATTCGCGATGAAAGAGCGTGCCGCAGACATTCGCGATGTAACGAAACGCGTGCTTGCTCATTTGTTAGGAGTCACGATTTCAAATCCAAGCATGATTACAGAAGAAGTCGTCATTATCGCTGAAGACTTAACACCGTCCGATACGGCACAATTAAACCGAAAATATGTGAAAGGTTTTACAACTGACATCGGCGGTCGTACATCTCACTCGGCGATTATGGCACGCTCAATGGAAATTCCAGCCGTCGTCGGCACGAAAGAAGCGACAGCGACGATTCAAAACGGCGACATCGTCATTATTGACGGACTTGACGGTGAAGTGATCGTCAATCCGACAGAAGAAATCATTGCCCAATACGAACAAAAACGTGCCGCATTTGCTGCGCAAAAAGCAGAATGGGCGAAGCTCGTTCACGAGCAAACGATGACGAAAGACGGTCACCATGTCGAGCTTGCGGCGAACATCGGCACGCCAAACGACGTCGAAGGTGTGCTTGCGAACGGAGCAGAAGGCATCGGACTATATCGTACAGAATTTTTATACATGGGACGTAACGAGTTGCCGACAGAAGAAGAACAGTTTGAAGCATATAAAACAGTATTGGAAAAAATGGAAGGGAAACCCGTTGTCGTTCGTACGCTCGATATTGGCGGCGACAAAGAATTACCATACTTAGACCTTCCAAAAGAAATGAACCCGTTTTTAGGTTTCCGTGCTATCCGTCTTTGCTTAGATATGCAACAAATGTTCCGTACGCAACTTCGCGCGTTGTTGCGCGCAAGCGTATACGGCAACTTAAAAGTGATGTTCCCGATGATTGCGACGTTAGACGAATTCCGTCAAGCGAAAGCAATTCTTTTAGAAGAAAAAGAAAAGCTCGTTGCGGAAGGGGTTCCGGTGTCTGATGAGATTGAAGTCGGCATGATGGTCGAAATCCCAGCTGCTGCTGTATTGGCAGATCAATTCGCAAAAGAAGTCGATTTCTTCAGCATCGGTACAAACGACTTAATTCAATATACGATGGCGTCCGACCGAATGAACGAGCGCGTCTCATATTTATACCAACCATACAACCCAGCGATTTTGCGCCTCATTTATAACGTCATTGAAGCGGCGCATAAAGAAGGAAAATGGGTTGGCATGTGTGGGGAAATGGCAGGAGAGCAACTTGCTGTGCCAATTTTACTAGCGTTTGGTTTAGATGAATTTAGCATGAGTGCGACATCCATTTTACGCGTTCGCTCACAATTAAAGAAACTGTCTAAACAAGAAGCTGAACAAGTGAAAAATCATATTTTATCGCTTGCGACAGCAGAAGAAGTCGTTCGTTTCGTGAAAGAAACGTTTCACTTATAAGAACCGATTGCTTCGGTTCTTTTTTTATGAAAAAATCAGTACAAAACGGTTATAGACAGCGTGGCGTGAACCTTTTATAATAAAACTACAACTTTATTAATTTTCCGACAACATTCGACATAGCTAGGGGGGGACTACTTTGTTTCGTTCATTAACGATGAAACTAACTGGTTTAATGGTCTTATTATTAGTCATTGCACTCGTTGCCTCGCAAACGGTCAACTACGTGCAAATGGCGTCTGTCATGAAAGATGATGCAAAAGTGCGGGCCGAGTCTCTTGTGACAGAGCTTGTTGACGATATCGAACATAGCTTTGATAGCCAAGAAGATGCACTAAAGCAATTTAGTGAAACGAAATCGTTTCAAGCGTTTACAAAAACGGAAGACGCTACGTTATGGAATGATATTAATCAGCAATTTTCGACATTTTTAAACATTCATCAAAAAGTGCAGCTCGCCTATATCGGTACGGCAAACGGCAACATGTACACGACACCATCTGTCGAGCTGCCGCCAGATTTTGATCCGACGACGCGTCCATGGTATAAAGCGGCTGTCGCTTCACCAGACAAAGTCATTTGGACAGAGTCGTACGTCGATGCGGTGACAAACGATTATATCGTCACGATCGCTAAAGCGATTGTCGAAAACGGGCAAGTCATTGGAGTTATCGGCTTAGACGTATCGTTAAATACGCTCGCAGAAACAGTTGAGCAGTTTAAAGTTGGCTACAACGGATATCCGGTATTGTTCGATCAAAATAAATTTGCGATCGTTCATCCACAGTACAAAGGAAAAGATATGTCTGACCATCCGGTCGTCAAAACGATGTTTGCGAAAGAAAATGGTACTTACGAATATGAACAAGACGGCGAAAAACGATTGTTATATTTCCATACGATTCCGAAGTTAAATTGGAAAGTCGGTGCGGTATATAAAGAAAAAGATTTATTAGCGACGTTAACGACTATTGGGAAAACGTCATGGACAGTTGTTGTCATCGCAACGATTCTCGCCTCGCTTCTTATTTATGCCGTATCGCGTTCGATCGTGAGACCAATTATTCAGCTTAATGAGCGCGTGCAACAAGTGGCGACAGGCGATTTAACGGTGCATGTCGAGCCGAAAGGGAACGATGAAATTGCTCAGCTGACAAGCCACTTTAACGACATGGTGGCGCATATGCGCTCATTAATTGGCGAAGTCGATCGTTCCGTTGCAGAACTTGGTAGTGCGGCAGACCATTTAAGCGCCGTCTCCGAAGAAACGATGGCAACGAGCGAACAAGTGACAACGGCGGTCACCGATATCGCAAAAGGAGTATCAGAACAAGCGAGCAATTTAGATGCGATGAACGACCGCATGAACGACTTATCTGAAAAAATGGGTGCGGTGACGCAATCGGCTGAACGTGTGAAACAACTTTCGGATGAAACGAAAGAAGCAAGCTATATGGGCATTGAAAAACTAACCGTACTTCAAACGAAATCGACGGAGTCGCAAAATGAATTGCGTTCAGTAGAAACGGTCATTACGGATTTAGGTGCGAAAATGAAACAAATTGGCGCGATTATTCAAACGATTACCGACATTTCCGCACAAACGAATTTGTTAGCATTAAATGCTTCGATCGAAGCAGCAAGAGCAGGGGAACACGGAAAAGGGTTTGCGGTCGTTGCGGAAGAAGTGCGTAAACTCGCAGAACAATCCGCGCAAGCGACAGAACAAATTCGCCAAACGATTACGTCCATTCAACAACAAGCTACAATGGCGACCGAAGCGGTTGATCATACGAAACAAATGAACGATCAACAACAACAAGCTGTAACGGAAACAGCCGAATCGTTTATGCATATCGCAACGATGATGGAACAATTAACGTCAGCAATTGAGCATATTTTTACGCAAATTCATGACGTCAACGAAAATAAAGAACAAATTGTCGCTGCGCTTCAAAACTTAGCGGCCATTTCAGAACAATCGGCTGCATCGGCTGAAGAAGTATCCGCTTCCTCAGAAGAACAATTAAAAGCGTTAAGCACGGTGACAGAAGCGGCAGAACGGTTAAACGATATGAGCCGCTCATTGCAACAACTCATTCACCGTTTCCGCGTATAAAGCTAGGTATGATGCCTAGCTTTTTTACATGTTAATAATAATTTCTCCCTTTTTATATGCAGCTTTGGCATGTATGAATATGAACAAGAGATGACTAGAGAACAAATGGTGAAGCGAGCGGATGAAACAAAGCACGAAGGAAGGAATCGCGTCGTCGTTAGCGAATAGTATAGCAGGAGAGGAGGCGGATGAAATGAAAACAGCGATTGTTGCTGCGTCGAGCCAAGGGCTCGGTAAAGCGATTGCGACAAAACTCGTTTCGCAAGGCGTCCATGTTATGCTTGCGAGCCGCGATGAGCGAAAATTGCACGAAGTCGCTGAACAGT
This sequence comes from Anoxybacillus sp. ST70, assembly GCF_019553625.1. Lineage (NCBI taxonomy): Bacteria > Bacillati > Bacillota > Bacilli > Caryophanales > Anoxybacillaceae > Anoxybacillus > Anoxybacillus sp. ST70. The sequence goes on along the minus strand of NZ_JAHZOF010000001.1, from coordinate 312,239 downwards.
TAAATGCGCTCGGAAAAGGGAAGGCGGCATATACGGTGACAGACGTGACGAATCGTGCGATGATCGAGCAGTTAGTAGAAAAAACGGTGGAAACGTTCGGCGACATTCATTTGTTAGTCAATAATTCTGGAGGGCCGCCGACAGGGACGTTTGCGACGTTGACAGACGATGATTGGCAACGGGCGTTTGAGTTAAATGTGCTAAGCTACGTGCGTCTGATTCGCGCGGCGTTACCGCATTTGAAAAAGACGAAGGGGAAAATTGTAAATATCGCATCATCGTCCATTAAAGAGCCGATTCCGGGACTGCTTCTTTCCAATACGTTTCGCCTCGGCATCGTCGGCTTGACGAAAACGCTCGCGCAAGAGCTTGCCCCGTATGGCATTTTAATTAATACCGTTGCACCGGGACGCATTGCGACAGAGCGTGTCGCCTATTTAGACGAACAAAATGCGAAAAAGCTCGGCATTCGCAAAGAAGAACTAGAAGCGCGCATGAAAGCAACGATTCCGCTCGGACGTTACGGCACGCCAGAAGAATTTGCGAACGTCGTCGCCTTTTTATTGTCCGATGACAATACGTATATGACAGGACAGTCGCTTTTAGTCGATGGCGGCATGGTGAAAGCGATTTAAAATGGGGTGAAACATATGCAAACGATTGGTTTTATTGGATTTGGTGTCATGGGAAAAAGCATGGCGCGACATTTGCTTCGGGCAGGTTATTCGCTCGTCGTATATACGCGGACAAAACAAAAAGCAGAAGACATATTAGCAGAAGGAGCGGTATGGAAAGAGACGGTGAAAGATGTCGCTAAAGCGGCAGACGTCGTCATGACGATGGTCGGTGAGCCGCAAGATGTCGAGCACGTGTACTTTGGCGATGACGGCATTCTTGCACATGCAAAACGCGGGACGTATGTCATTGACTTTACGACGTCTAAGCCATCGCTTGCGGTACGCATTCACGAAGCGGCGAAAGAAAAAGGGATATTTGCTCTTGATGCACCTGTATCAGGAGGCGATATTGGCGCGCGCGACGGCACGTTGTCGATTATGGTTGGCGGCGATAAAGAAGCGTTTTCCGCATGCATGCCGCTTCTTTCCCATTTAGGAAAAAATATCGTTTGGCAAGGAGAAGCAGGAGCAGGGCAACATACGAAAATGTGCAATCAAATTGCGATTGCGACAAATATGATCGGCGTATGCGAAGCGCTCGTTTATGCGGAAAAAGCGGGATTAGATCCCGAACGGGTGTTGCGAAGCATTTCACAAGGAGCCGCATCGAGCTGGTCGCTTTCCAACTTGGCGCCAAGAATGCTTGCGGGCGATTTTGCTCCCGGTTTTTATGTGAAACATTTTATTAAAGACATGGGCATTGCGCTTGCAGAAGCGGAAACGCTCGGCTTGTCGCTTCCGGGGCTAAAGCTTGCGAAACAGTTGTATGAATCGCTTGCTGAACGGGGAGAAGAACAAAGCGGGACGCAAGCCTTATATAAATGGTATAAAGAATGGTAAAAAGGTGCTTTTAGCGAGCACCTTTTTTTATATATGACTCGATGCGATCAAGACCTTTTTGTAACGCATCCATTGAACAAGCGTATGACAAGCGAATATATCCTTCGCCGTATGTAGAAAACGCACTTCCCGGCACGACCGCTACTTTCGCTTCTTTCGCAAGCTTGAGGGCGAATTCAAATGAGGAGTGATGAAACGGTGCGATCGATGGAAAAATGTAAAACGCTCCGTTCGGCTTTTGTACGTCAAAACCGATCGATTGAAGCCGTTCATACACATAGACCATTCGTTTTTTGTATTGTTGTTTCATCTCCTCGGCATCGTTTATTCCGACCGTTAACGCTTCAAGCGCTGCTTTTTGCGAAATGGACGTCGCGCATGAAACGTTATATTGATGCACTTTTAATATATGTTCAATGACCCATTGTCGCGCAAATAAAAGACCGATGCGAAATCCGGTCATCGCATGCGATTTGCTGACGCCGTTAATGACGATCGTTTGGTCAGGAAGCCATTTCGCAATCGATTCATGCGTCCCTGTAAACACAAGTTCACTATAAATTTCATCTGAAATGACCCAAATCGGTTTGTCTTTCACAAGTTGAGCGATTTGTTGCAATTCGTCGCTCGTTAACGTCATTCCTGTTGGATTGGACGGATACGGAAGCACGATACAGCGCGTTCGCTCAGTTATAAACGGCTCGATTTGTTCAGCTAACAGCTTAAAATTTGTCTGGCGCGTATCGACATATACAGGTGTGGCTCCACATAAACGAATAATCGGCTCATACCCTGGATAAATGGGGGCGGGGAGAATGACTTCTGAGCCTTCTGTTAAAATAGTGCGAAACGCAATATCGAGCGCTTGGCTTGCTCCGACGGTGACGATCACTTCATCGGTTGTATAGCGCAGCCCATATTTTGTTTCAACAAAACGGCAAGCCGCTTCACGTAAAGGCAAGTATCCAGCATTATGCGTATAAGAAGTAAATTGCTCATCAAGCGCTCGCTTTGTTGCTTCTTTAATATGTTCCGGCGTCGGAAAATCAGGCTGCCCAATCGTTAACGAAATGATATCTTTTTCTTGTGCGACAAGATTAAAAAATTGACGAATGCCAGATAACTGAATATGCTGCACACGTTCATTGATCGGAAGCATCATCGTTTTTCACCTTTCTTCATTTTCTTTCTATTAAACAATAAAAGGTGAACGTTTCGCAATGTGTTTTTGCGTCAAACGTTCACCTTATGTGCTGTTCTGTCGTTTCACAGTCGATCATGCGCGCACATCCTCCAAATGACGATAGCGTTCTAGAAGCTCGTTGTATTGTTGTGCGAGGGTTAGAAACAACGCTTCATCCCGTTGCTCAAGCGCCTTGTCAATATCGCGCATGAGCCGATCTCTTTCGTAGCGAAACAACGCCTGTTCGATCACAAATTGTGCTGCTTGTTTGTAATCTGTGAGATCATACGGTTGAGATACGAGTGCCATATCATTGTACTTTTCAAACATGTTTCATTCCCCCTTAGAGAGAAGAATATTCTTCTCCTTTTCTACATTATAAAGAGTTTTTTGTAAATTGTAAATAAAATTTTGAAAAATGAAAACAAAAAAATAAAAGCTGACGAATGCCAGCTTTATATATTAATAACCGTAATCCCAGTCGATTTCTTCATCATGCCAAAGAACCGCTTCTGTTTCTTCGTCTGCGACTTCTTCCAGTTGTTCTTTTTCTACATCTTCTAAAATCGTAACCGTATGATTTTCTTCAAAAAGAATGGCTAACCCTTTCATTTTGACACCTTCTCTTTTCGTGTTTTTCTTCACAAACATTGTAACGCCCTTCGCTTGTCCACGTCTATGATGTTCATAAAGATGTCAATGTTTTTGTTTTTTCTGAAAATACGAACGCATTTATGTCCGTTAGCGAGTGTGCTACAATACAAAAGGAACAATGATCAGGAGGCATCACATGTTTAGCGCTGTTATTAAACCGCTCGTTGTCAATATTACCATTTTATTTTCACTCGTTTTTAATGCAAACTTATTTTTTCCATTTCGCCGAAAAATGATGCTCACTTGGAAACAAAAAATGATGTACGGCGTTGTGGCATCGTTTACTGCCGTTTTATGTATGATGTATCCGATCCAACCGTTAGCGAAAACGAACTTTGACTTTCGCATGCTCGTCATTTTAGTGACGACATTGTATATCGGAAAAACGGCTGGGCTATTATGTACGCTCACCGTTGTGATCGGACGGTTTATGATCGGTGGTCCGTTTGCTTATGCGGGAGTGACCGTTTCCGTATTCGCATACGTTGTCGGCATGTTGTTTCGCTCGTCTTTTTTTAACGTCAAAAGAAAGATATTATATGGGCTTATGATCGTTTTTATTTATCTCATTTTATATATCGCAACGATTATGTATGCCGTTCCGCCGCTTTCTTGGCGATTTTATGTCGTTTACTTCGCTTTTTTTATCGCGATGTTTGTCGCGCTCGTTTCCGTCATCGAACGTCTCATTCAATTTAACGAACAGTTTGACGATATGATTTACGTCGATAAATTAGCGACAGTAAGCGAAATGGCCGCTTCATTCGCTCATGAAGTTCGCAATCCGCTCACGACGGTGCGTGGATTCGTCCAATTTTTAAGCAAAGATACGATCGATGAAAACGTAAAAAAGTTCGCTCCAATCATTTTAGAAGAATTAGACCGAACGAATGAAATTATTACAGAATATTTAGCTCTCGCCAAACCAGCGCCGTTCCAACTGCAAAAAGTGAACATCGATGACATTTTACATACATCTGTCCATTTATTAAGTCCGCTCGGTACGATGACAAACGTATCGCTCCATCTTTATACAGAAGGAAAAAGCGATGTGTATGGCGACGCTCATTATTTAAAACAAGCGCTATTAAACGTCATGAAAAACGGAATTGAAGCAATTGAATATGGCGGGATTGTGACGATTCATAAAACGGTTGATGAAAAAGAAAAGATAGTCATCATTACGATTCGCGATACAGGAAAAGGAATGACGAAGGAGCAGTTGAAAAAAATCGGCTTGCCGTACTATACGACAAAATCGAAAGGAACAGGGCTTGGCAGCATGATTACGTCTCGACTGATTCGCCAAATGGGAGGAACGATTGCGTACGAAAGCCGACTGAATGAAGGAACGACGGTCACGATTACATTACCGCTATATGAAGGGGATTAGTCCCCTTCTTTTTTCATATAGTCGATAAACATCGCGATCGTATCGATCATAAAAGTCGACAACGGTTCAGATAAGTGGGAAAACATCCATAGTTTTAATGCCCCGAAATATAGTTGAAGAGCGATTAACGAAAGCGTTTCGGAAGATCGTTTCGTTCGAATGTCCCCGCATCGTTTCCCTTCCTCAAATATATTCGTCAACATATGAATAAAAGGAGTGAACGGCAGCGTGTCATATTGTTTTGCGGTATAAATATGTACCATGGATTTCGTCACTTCTTTCCCGAGCTTTTCGTGCATCGTTGTTAATTCATAAAACAACTGCTCGATTTCCTTATGCCACGTTCGTTCCTCGCTTTCTTGCAATCTTTTGCATAGGCGTTCTACATGGGGGAGAATACGCTTTGTAACACTTCTTCTTTCGTGCGAAAATAATTAAAAAATGTCCTTTTCGCCACGCCAGCTTCATTCGTAATTTGCAAAACGGTCGTTTGCTCATACCCTTGTTTTTGAAATAATTGAAGGGCGGTTTGTTGGAGTAATATTCTCGTTTGCTTTTTTTGTCGCTCTTTTTTCATTATGAATCCCCCGTCAGCATCTTCTACTTTTATTATAGTGATTTTTACCTAGGGATAGAGTGATATTTTACAAGATGAAAATTTTGTTTAGACATGTATGATTCGCATATATATGGAAAGAAACGTGAAAAGGAGGGAATAGACATGTGGGGCGTCGATTCAGCTGCAAAAGTGACGGAAACGTTGCTTACGTGTGTCAGAACACAATACGGTTTTCCGCAATTTTGGGGAAGATATGTGACGACGGTGCCGAATGTATCGGACGGTTTGACGAAAGAAGAAATTGCATTTATTCGAGGGCGCGGCATAAAAATTGCACCGATTTACAATGCGTTTCGTGAGGCGACACAATACGAAAAAGGAAGAACGGCAGCGCGAAATGCGATTTTTCATGCGCGCAGATTAGGCATTCCGAAAAATAAAGTCATTTTTGCCAATATTGAAGATGAATTTCAAGTAGATGCCGCATGGATTCAAGCATGGGTCGATACGTTTTATCCGAGCGGATATCGTCCGGGCATATACGCGAATCCGACGAAAGGAGCGTTTGGTGCAGCGTATTGTGAAGCGGTAAAAAACGATGAACGAATCGCCCAACAAACGATCATATGGAGCTCATACCCGCGTCCGGGGGCGACGCCAGCGGCCAAAGCACCGACGTATCGCCCGAACGTGCCGAATTGCCGCGCGAACGTTTGGATGTGGCAATATGGGCGCGATGCCGACCGTTGCGCCATTGATACGAACGTGGCAAACCGAAAAATAAGCGACTATTTGTATTAAAAATATTTTTCGTCCGCGATAAGAAGTATGATAAAATAACGGTAAATATTGTTGTAATGGAGGCTGTTTTATGGAAAATAAACATGGAATTTTATTAGAAAGCGGGACGAATGAGCTAGAAATTGTCGAATTTTTAATTGGTGAAAACCGATTTGCGATTAACGTCATTAAAGTAAAAGAAATTATTCATCCGATTGCACCGACAAAAGTGCCGCATGCCCATCCATACATCGAAGGCATTATTGAATTGCGCGGTGAAGTGCTGCCGCTTATTGATTTGGCGAAAGCGCTCGGCTTTGGGCCATCCAACAATCCAGCGCAAGATAAATATATTGTTGCAGAGTTTAATCAACAAAAAGTAGTGTTTCACGTCCATAACGTCACACAAATTCATCGCATATCATGGAAACAAATCGAAAAGCCGTCGCAAATGTATCAAGGATTGGAAAGCCAAATTATCGGCGTTGTGAAATTAAACGGCCATATGATTTTATTGCTTGACTTTGAAAAAATCGTCGTCGATATTAACCCGCAATCAGGCATTCACGTCGAGCGTGTGAAAAAACTTGGCAAACGTGAGCGATCGAATAAAAAGCTAATCGTTGCGGAAGACTCACCATTGTTACGTAAGCTTCTTCACGACACGCTCGCGGAAGCAGGGTATGTATATGTCGAGTTTTTTGAAAACGGCGAAGATGCGTTACATTATTTACAATCGATCGTTCAAAAAGGAAAGCCGGTGGAAAGCGAAGTGCAATTAGTCATTACCGACATTGAAATGCCGCAAATGGACGGCCATCATTTAACGAAGCGCATTCGCGAAGATGAAACATTAAAACATTTACCAGTCATCATTTTCTCTTCGCTCATTACCGACGATCTTCGTCATAAAGGGGAGCGCGTTGGAGCGACAGCACAAGTAAGCAAACCGGAAATTGCCGAACTTGTGCAAATGATTGATCAATATATTTTGTAGTAGGGGATGGCCATGGATCGTTATGAAAAATATCGTCAACATTTTTTAAAAAACATTCGCAAACGGTTAGAAGAATGGGAAACGGTAGATGAAATTGCCCATCAAGACGTGTACCGCCTACTTCATTCCATCGCTGGCACGGCTGCAATGATCGGAATGACCGATATCGGAAATTATGCGCGCCAGTTAATGGAACAATGGGGGGAGGACGAACATAAAAAATGGAAAGCGACAGATGTGAAAGAGCGGCTAACTCCGCTTTTTCAACTTTGTTATGAACAACAAATTGGAGACGTCACACAAGAGGAACAAGGAACGAAAAAAGGAGACGAACCGACCGTTTTACTCATTGATGACGACCCGTCGTTTTTAATGTACGTGAAAGAACAGCTCGAACAAAGCGGCTGGTACGTTGTGGCCATTGCTGATCCGGTCAAAGCGGTCGCTTCGTTTTACGACGTTCGTCCGGATTGTGTCGTCATCGATATTCATATGGGGAAAAAAACAGGATTTGAAGTATTAACGTTTTTAAAAGAAAAATTAAAACAACAATTTATCCCGATGATTATGGTGAGCATTGATGATCGAAAAGAAACGCGCATAAAAAGCTATGACATGGGCGCTGACGATTTTATTCCAAAACCGTTCGAGATCGACGAATTTATTGTGCGCATTCGCCGTCAACTTCAGAGAAAGCAATTAATTGACGAACTGCTTCTTTTAGATGAACTGACGCACGTCTACAACCGAAAATATATAAAACAAGCATATGAACAATTAAAAAGCGATTGGCATCGCACGCACGAACCGTTTTGTTTAGCGGTGCTTGACATTGACCATTTTAAACGAGTCAACGACCAATACGGACATTTAATTGGCGATGTCGTTTTAAAACAATTTGCGCAATTTTTAAAAGCGAACGTCCGCGCACGCGATATTGTCATTCGTTTTGGCGGAGAAGAATTTGTCGTATTATTGCCGGCAACAGAAGCGACAGAGGCGTTTCTTGTGTTTGATCGCCTGCGCGAACAGTTTGAACGGATGACGTTTCAAAGTGGCGATGTGACGTTTTCGTGTACGTTTTCAACGGGCATTGTTGAAGTGAACGATCCAACAAAGCCGATCGGCCATTGGATTGAATTGGCCGACTCTGCACTATATGAAGCGAAAAATACAGGAAGAAACTGCGTCGTGCTTGCAAAACAACAAAAAGCATCACATCGCCGCACGGTGAAAGTCGCGATTGTCGATGATGATGCCATTGTGCGCGCAATTGTGACAGACGTCGTCCAAAAAATGTTTACGAAAGAAAAAGTGACGCTCGATTTGCGTGCGTTTAAAGATGGCGAACAGTTTATGGCGTCCGATTGGCATGATGGAAAAGAACCGTGCCTCGTCATTTTAGATGGGGTGATGCCGAAAATGGATGGACTTGAAGTGTTACAACAACTGCGAAACCGAAAAGACTCCTCGCGGTATAAAGTCATTATGTTAACAGCAAGAAAAAGTGAAAACGATATTGCCCGCGCCCTTGAGCTCGGTGCAGATGATTATATGACAAAGCCGTTTAAGTTGCTTGAGCTTGAAGCAAGAATACGCCATATGTTAAAAAGGATGAATTAGTCGTGCTCAATGAACTCGTTTTGTTTACGATCATCGTCGTCTCTTTATTCACCGTTTTATTTGCGATTTTTCTTTATTTAGTTGTCCGAAAAAGAAAAGATGGCAAATGGAAACGAGAAGTGGAAACGTATAAACAGTTATATGAACCGGTGTTATTTCGCTATTTAGCTTACGGTGACGAACAAGTCCCTGCTCCGTCATCGTCTGCACAACATCTCGCAATGATGGAGCTACTCGATCATTTTATGCGCGTACTTGCCAATGGGGAGATAAAGGAGAGGGCGACAACGTTAGCCGAAATGTATTTTGTCGATTATTTACGAGCACAACTTGTTCACCGTCGGCTCGGAAGAAGAATGAACGCCCTCTTTTTTATTGAAGATTTTCATCTTCGTTCGCTCGTCCATGAGTTAGAAGCGATGTATGAACAAAAACAGTTAACGACGATGGAAAAACGCCAACTGTTAAAAATGTTTGCGCTTTTTCAACATCCACACGTATATGAATATATGAAACAAACGGATGAATCGTTTACGCAATTTGATTATCGCCTCATTTTATCGCGCATGGACGATCATATGTTTGCGAAAATGGTTGACCACTTTTTTGATTGGAATGAGAAAATACAATATGCGTTAATTGATATGATTGGCATTATGCAAAAACTTGCGCACGTTTCATTTTTGCGTACATTGCTTCGGCATGAGCAAAGCGAATATCGCATTCGCGCATTAAAAGCGTTAGCGGAAATCGCTTTTCCGCTTGATTCTGAGCAACTTCGCATTCATTTACATTCACCCGTTTGGCAAGAGCGGCTCATGGGGCTTCGGCTATGTGCGCGCATCCGTCAATATGAGCTCGTTGAGACGATTAAAGAGCTCATCAAAGATCGGGTTTTCGCCGTGCGCTCGCAAGCGGCCGAAGCGTTGTTGCGCATGCCAAACGGCTTGGCGATTCTTGAACAAATTGCCCAAACATCAGATGACCGTTATGCGCGCGATATGGCGCTTGAATGGTTAGAAAGAGGGCGAGAAAATGATTAAACTTGCAGCGATGTTCGTCTTTTTCTTTATGATTGCGGTCATTTTATTTTATACGTTTTTACTCGTTGTTTCGCTTGTTCAATTGCGCCGCATGTACGAATTAGACGAATGGGAGCCGTATGAAGAAATGCTCGATGTGAGTTATACGAAACCTGTTTCGATTTTAGTGCCTGCCTACAATGAAGAAGCCGGTATTTTCGCAACTGTTCGTTCACTACTTAGCATCGAATATCCAGAGTATGAAATTGTCGTCATTAATGACGGCTCAACCGACGATACGCTTGAGCGGCTAAAGAACGATTTCGATCTTATTCCGATCAAGCGCGTCATTCGTGAACAACTCAAAACGAAACGTGTGCGCGCAGTGTATCGCTCACGCAAGTTTTCCCATTTATTTGTCATCGATAAAGAAAACGGCGGAAAAGCAGATGCATTAAATGCGGGCATTAATTTTTCAACGTATCCATACGTTTGTTCTATTGATGGCGACTCGGTCATTGAACGTCGCGCCTTTTTAAAAGTGATGAAGCCGATTGTGGACTCAGACGAAGACGTGATCGCCTCTGGCGGAAGCGTGCGCATCGCTAACGGTTGCGACATTGAAAAAGGGGAAGTGGTGCGCATTGGACTTTCCCGTCAACCGCTCGTCATTATGCAAGTCATTGAATATTTGCGCGCCTTTTTAATGGGACGTATCGGATTAAGCCGTCATAATTTATTATTAATTGTTTCAGGGGCTTTCGGTGTTTTTTCAAAACAATGGGTCATTCGTGCCGGCGGATATGCGCATACAGTCGGTGAAGATATGGAGCTTGTCGTCCGACTTCATCGTCTCATTAAAGAAACGAACACAAATAAAAAAATTGTGTACGTGCCTGATCCGGTTTGTTGGACGGAAGCGCCAGAATCGATGACCGATTTGCGTAAACAGCGGCGGCGCTGGCATCGCGGATTGTTTGAAAGCCTTTGGCTTCATCGGCGCATGTGGTTTAACTCGCGTTACGGCTCCATCGGGCTCGTGTCGATGCCATATTTTTTACTGATTGAATTTTTAGGTCCTGTCGTTGAGTTGCTTGGCTACATCCTCATCATCGTTTCGCTCATCTTAGGAGATGTGTATATTGAATTTGCGATTTTACTATTCCTCGTTTCCGTTTTGTACGGTTCGATTTTTTCCATGGCTGCCGTGTTATTAGAAGAATGGACGGTGCGGAAATTTTCGAGCGTCTCAGATGTTGTACGCCTCTTTTTTTATTCATTGACTGAAACGTTATGGTATCGTCCGTTGACGGTGTTATGGCGCTGTGAAGGAATCGTTGATGCGCTGTTAAAAAGAAAAGGATGGGGAGAAATGAAAAGAAAAGGTGTGTCGAAATGATGAACAAACAACGTTGGCTCGTTTTATATGTCGTCTTTATTTTTCTGATCATTTCTTCACCGTATTGGTTATGGAAAATAAAACCTGCCACGACGTTACACGTGTTGATTGTCAATAAAACGGTTCCAGATGATACGTATCGTGAACATAAAGGGCTCGTTTGGCTATTAAACCAACAAAAGTACGTGAAACCAAACGGGGCGCGCTACGATGTGAAAAAAGATTATGTCGGATTTATCCCGACGACAAAAAAAGAGCGGCCATGGCCGACATCGTTACAATCGTATGATGTCATTTATGTCGCCGATACGTACGGCGTATATGAAAATGATTTGACGATAGAAAAAAAGAAAGGGAAGCGCTCAAAAAAAGTGTACGGTGGCTTGACGGAACAAGAAGTTCATCGATTGCACGAGGCGATGTTTGCCGGAAACAAAACGCTCATCGCCGAGTTTAATTCGTTTGCAAGCCCAACGGATCCGTCTGTTCGCAACAAATTTTATGCTTTATTAAACGTCGAATGGACGGGCTGGATTGGCCGCTATTTCCCGAAACTTGAAGATGACGAAGTGCCTGTTTGGGTAAGAGAAAATTACGAAAAACAATATGAGAAACGATATGCATTTACCGGTCCGGGTTATGTGCTTGTTGATGAACACGATCGGCTCGTCATTTTGGATAAAAAAGAAATAGGAAAAAAAGGGGTGCTTTTTACTCCAACGAAAAAAGGAGAAAAAGAGCTTGCGATAGAAGGTTCCATTCCGTATTCGTATTGGTTTGATATCGTAAAGCCTATACATGACGAGGAAGTGTTGGCAACATATACGCTGTCGTTATCGGAAAGTGGGAAAGAAAAATTACAAGCGCTCGGGCTGCCGACGACGTTTCCTGCCATCGTTCATCATCGCAATGCGCGCTATGAGGCGTATTACTTTTGTGGCGATTATGCAGATGAAGGAGATGTACCGAGCATATATCAAACGGTCGGCATCGACGTATGGCGTAAATGGACGACGCGTCACGACCCGAATAGCACCGCATCGTTTTATTGGAAAGCGTATGTTCCAATGATGAAAACGATTTTCCAATCGATGCATCATGATGAAAAGCGTACGGTCGAACGAACGATTGCGAAAACAGACGACGGGATTCAACTTGCGGGACGCGTCGGAGAGCAATATATACAAATTTATCAAAACGGAAAATGGAAAAACATGTTGTTAAAAGGAGTCAATATGGGAATCGCAAAACCGGGTCATTTCCCGGGTGAAACGGCGATTACGAAAGAAGAATATTTCCGTTGGTTTAAACAAATTGGGGCGATGCATGCCAATGCGATTCGTGTGTACACGATTCACCCGCCTGCGTTTTATGAAGCGTTTTACGAATATAACGAAATCGCCGAGCAGCCTTTATATTTATTTCATGGGGTATGGGTGAATGAAGAAACGTTTTTGCGCACAAACGACGCGTTTGCAAAAGAAAATACGGATGAATTTGTTGCGGAAATGAAACGAACGATCGATATCGTTCACGGGCGCGCAAACATCCCAGCTCGTCCAGGGCATGCGAGCGGCATATATCGATACGATATTTCGCCGTATGTGCTCGGCTGGATTTTTGGGGTCGAATGGGAACCGACGGTCGTTCATGCGACAAATACGAAACATGCGGGATTACTAGATTATAAAGGGACGTATGTGTACACAAAAGATGCGTCACCGTTTGAAATTTGGCTTGCGCGCATGATGGATGAAGCGATCGCATACGAAACGAAAACGTACGGCTGGCAACGTCCGGTCAGTTTCACAAACTGGGTGACGACGGATTTGTTAACACATCCGAGCGAGCCGTTAGAAAAAGAAGATTTCGTATCGGTAAACCCGAACGTCATATATTCGACAAATAAAATGCATAGCGGCTTGTTTGCGTCGTATCACATTTATCCGTACTACCCAGACTTTTTAAACTATGATCCGAAATATGTGAATTACATCGATCATCGCGGCGAGAAAAACAACTATGCTGGCTACTTAAACGATATGAAACGAGTGCATCGCATGCCGATTGTCGTCGCCGAATTTGGCGTGCCGTCATCGCGCGGAATGACGCATCGCAACGTATACGGGATGAACCAAGGGTTTCATTCCGAACAAGAACAAGGAATGATCAACAAAAAATTGTTTGAAGACATCGTTCATGAAAACATGGCAGGCGGTTTTATTTTCACATGGCAAGATGAATGGTTTAAACGAACGTGGAACACGATGGATTACGATAATCCTGACCGTCGTCCGTTTTGGTCTAACGCGCAAACGAACGAACAACAATTCGGTTTACTTAGCTTTGATCCAGCGGAAAATGAAACGATGATGATCAAAGTCGACGGACGAAAAGAAGATTGGGCATTTCAACAAATTGCTCCTGCCTTTCGACAAGACGGGCGCGCGCTCTATATGACGAGCGATGAACGGTACGTTTACATTCGTTACGACACAACGGTTAAGCAAGACAAAGACGTCTATATATTGTTTAATACCGTACCGAATCAAGGGCAAGCGACCATTCTTGATGTGCCGAACGTACGAACAGAAGGCGTCGATTTCGTTCTCCATTTGCGCGGTGAAAAAGAAGGACGATTATGGATTGATAGTTATTACGATTCGTTTTATTATCATTACGGACACATGTTAAAGATGATTGACCGTTTGCCGTATGCGAACAAAAAAAATAACGGTGTATATCATCCGATTCGTTTGACGCTCAATAAAAAATTACAAATTAAAGGAAAAACGTATCCGTTCGATTTTTACGAAACGGGTGTCATGACGTTTGGTACAGCAAATCCGAACGATGAAGCATACAATTCTTTAACAGACGTAAGCGTCAGCAAACAAAAAGACGGGTATGAAATTCGCATCCCATGGGCGCTTTTAAATATGAAAGACCCGAGCATGCACGAAGCGATGGGAGATATGTGGCAAGGCGGGCTAGCAAGCAGCCGAACGATTGACGGCATTCGCGTTGGCGTGTATGAAAAAGGATTTTCGTATCCTGAACATTTAGATGCAAAACATTTTTATACGTACACATGGAACGGTTGGGAACAACCGACATATCACGAACGGTTAAAACGTTCGTACACGATTGTGAAACAAATATATGAAAAAGTAGAAGGAGGGGAGAAATAATGGCGAAAATTTTGTTAGCGGAAGATGAAGAAGTGTTGCGCATGCTCGTTGTCGATACGCTAGAAGATGAAGGGCATGACATCGATGAAGCGTGCGATGGGGAAGAAGCGTTGAAGATGATTAAACAAAACGATTACGATTTAATTTTACTTGATTATATGATGCCAATATATACCGGTTTAGAAGTCATTCAACAAGTGCGTCAAATGCCCGATAAAAAACATGTAAAGATTATGATGCTATCGGCAAAAAGTCAACAAGCGGATCAACAACGTGTACTAGACGCTGGCGCCAACTATTTTATGGCAAAGCCGTATAGCCCGCTTGAATTAGTGCAACGAATCGAGGCGATTTTACATGGAGAAGATGCGTAACTATTTTCGGCAAAGCTTAGCAAGACAATTTGTCGTGCTCGTCACTAGTTTTTTAGTCGTCTTTGTCATCGGGTCGGTCTCTTTGTTTCTATATCAAACGTCGTTAACGTCGACGTTTGAACAGAAAAAAGAACAAATCGAAACGAAGATGAAATATGCCCAAGAAATTGAACGGGCGTTTAACCAAGCGTTTTCTGATGCGCGCGGCTATTTAGCGTTCAACCGAAAAGAATTTAAATTAAGCATTTTTCGCGAACAAGAACATGTGCAAACCGCGCTTGATGCATTAGAGTTGGCAGCGACGACAAAAGACGATACGCAATTTCTTTTAAAAGCGCGCCAGTTTGCTAACTATTATTTCGGCACGCTCGTTCCGCAAGCGATTGAAGCGTTTGAAAACGGCAATATGCAAAAAGTATTAAGCTTATCAGAAAACGGTGGAACGGCATCAATTGAACAATTTCAATTTCAAATGAAAACGTACAAAAATACATTAAATGAACAGCTTGACTGGGAATTTCAACAGTTGCGCAATGATCAAGCGACCGCGCAAACCGCGTTTATTTTATTCATTTTTACGATTTTGACGATTTTAATTACAATCGCGCGCATCATGATGCGAAAAATCGGCAAGCCGCTCAATGAGCTTGCGAAAGTCGCTGAAAAAATTGCGAATGATGAACAAGTCGTCTACGACGTCCGTGAAGCGACAAATCGCGAAGATGAAATTGGAAAATTGGCAAACGCCTTTAAAAAAATGTTAACGAGCATTCAAGAAAAAGAAGAAAGCTTAATGGCGCATAACGAAGAATTGCTTGCGCAGCAAGATGAATTAGAGGTGCAACAAGCCGAACTGGAACAAGCGCTTGAAACGATGCAGGCGCGAGAAAAAGAATTAAAGCGTCATAACGAATTTGTTCACGGGTTATCGAACTCACTAGATAAACAAGACGTGTTGCAAAGCATCGTGTTTCATATGGCGCGCATTATGGAAGCGGATCGCGGCATGATCGTTTTAATGAACGACGAAAAAACGCATGCGGCATTCGGATTGTCGGCGCATGGGGTGGAACAGTTTTTAACATATATTTATAACGGTCTACATCAACGATTGTTTGAGCAAAAAAAGCCGTTTATGTTAAAACGGGAAGTTTCAGCTTCTGAAAAAGGGTATCATGAAGAAACGATGTTTGTACATGACATCTTTTTGCCTGTTCTTTCGAATGAAAATGAAGTGGAAGCGATTTTAGTATTTAGTCGCTTCGGCGGACCGTTTTCTGATGAAGAGATGCAAGAATATATCGGTTTAACGAAACAAATATCGATTTCACTGCAAAAAATTGCGCTATACGAACAGTCAGAACAAGCGCGCGAAACGGTACAACATATTTTAAATACGGTGCAAGAAGGCATTCATTTTGTCGACAAGAACGGCAACAGCAAGATCGTCAATAAACAGATGGTTGCATTGCTGCAAAAACAATCGATTGTTGAACTCGAAGGTGCCAGTTACGAACAATGGGCGCGCGGCTTAGTTGAGCAATCTGATGCAGGAAAAACATTGTGCGACTATTTACAGTCGATTATTTTTAACGGCGATGAAGAACGTGAACCGTTTGTGTACCATTTACCGCAAAAACGAAAAGTCATTCAAGTGTACGCCAAGCCGTTATATCGCAATGGGGAGCGACAAGGAACGGTATTTGTTCATCGCGATATTACGAAAGAGTTTGAAGTCGACCAAATGAAATCGGAGTTTGTGAGCACCGTCAGCCACGAATTGCGCACGCCGTTATCAAGCGTACTCGGCTTTACGGAACTGATGTTAACGAAAGAGTTAAAGCCAGAACGGCAGAAAAAATATTTAACGACAATTTACCAAGAAGCGAAACGGTTAACGGCGCTAATTAACGACTTTTTAGATGTACAGCGAATGGAGTCTGGAAAACAAACGTACGACAAAAAATACGAAGATCTCGTTTCGATTATTGAAAACGTCATTGATACGCAAAAAGTAAATACGACGATTCACCAGTTTCATGTCCGAAAAGAAACAGACAAAACGACGGTGCTCGGCGACCGCGACAAACTCGCTCAAGTGTTTACAAACTTAATTAGCAACGCGATCAAATATTCGCCAGAAGGCGGCAACATTACAGTACGCATATACGAACGAGGCAATCGACTATGTGTCGATGTGCAAGACGAAGGGCTAGGCATTCCAGAAGAAGCGATCCCGAACTTATTTACGAAATTTTATCGCGTCGACAATTCCGACCGTCGCCGCATCGGTGGAACAGGATTGGGACTGGCGATTGTAAAAGAAATTGTCAAAGCGCATGAAGGAGAAGTCACTGTCACATCCGAATTGAAAAAAGGAAGCACGTTTACCGTTTCTTTGCCGCTTGTCACGTTGGCGCGTAGCGGAGATGATGAACGCGAAACGGATGAAAAACAAGCGCATGCGCACGTCATTATTGTTGAAGATGACGAAAATTTAGCTGCGTTATTAGAAGCGGAATTAAAAGATAGCGGGTTTCGCGTCAAACTCGTCAAAGAAGGAAAAGAGGCGATTGCGCTCATTCAAAAAGAAAAGCCGGATGCGGTTGTGTTGGACATTATGTTAGAAGAACATGACACATCTGGTTGGGATGTGTTAAAAGCATTAAAACAAAATGAAGAGCTCGCCCATATTCCAATTATTATTTCTTCGGCGTTAGAAGAACGGGAAAAAGGAATGGCGCTCGGCGCAAATAGTTATTTCGTAAAACCGTATCAACCGAGCCAACTATCGAAAACGATTTTGCAAATGTTGTTGAATAAAGAGCGACAAGGAGAAATTTTTGTCCCACTGAACGAGGAAGCCAATTAAGGTTTCCTCTTTTTTTTAAAATATAAAATTTGGGGTCAAAAAACTGTCTAGCTTCAAGCGCCATCGGCTCGGTTCGCTCCGCCCCTTCTTTCGGCGACGACACATTGAAACACTTCAGTGATGTTACCCACGCAGAACCAAGCGTTCGCTTGGTTCGAGCTCTCCTCGGTGGGGCTTGTGCGCCCTTCGCGGAGCCAAGGATGGCGACATTTCGCCGTTGCCCGCAGGATGCGGGCTGCCTTTAGGCGAAATTGGGGCGCTTTGCGCTTTTCTTATGCATAAAAAACGTTTGTCATTGCAAACTAGTAAAAAACGAAGCGGAAGAAAAAGGGGACAAGATGATGTGGTTTACGAAAAAAAATCGAATAGATGATGTGGCGAAACAGCTTGCCCATTCGCCGGATTTTATGTGCCGCCGCATTGCATGTAAAGGAAAAAACGTATACGTTCTTTTTTTAAGTAATTTAATTAATCACGCTCATCTTCAACAAAACGTCCTTGCCTTTATTCAAGCACAACAACACGTATCGATTGAGCAGCTGGCGCGCTGTTTGCCGATTGGCGCAGTGAGCATATGTGAAACGGAAAAAGAAATGGCGTCATATATACGCGACGGTTGGGCGGGCATTTACATCGAAAAAGAAAAGCATGGTCTTGTCGTCAACATCGCAGAAAAAGTCGAACGTTCGCTTGAAAAAGCGGAAACGGAATCACTTGTCCTCGGTCCGAAAATGTCGTTTACCGAGTCCATCGATACGAACATTCGTATTTTGCGCCAAAATATTACCGATCAAAAATTAGTGACTGAAAAAATGACGATCGGGGTGCGCAACCCGCTCGATGTGCGCGTCGTATACATTGAGGACATCGCCGATCAAACAAACGTTCAAACGGTGAAGCAACGGTTAACGGAATTGCAAATTGACGAAGTGATCGACAGCTCCATTTTAGCGCAACTATTAGACGATCATGCATATACGATTTTTCCGCAATATTTATTAACGGAACTGCCTGACCGCTTAGCGTATAGTTTATTAAAAGGGCGCATCGGCATTTTTGTTGATCGTAGCCCGACGGTCATCATTTGTCCGACGACGTTTTTTAGCTTTTTTGAGACGACGGAAGACATTTATTTACGCTGGACGATGAGCACCGTCTTGCGCGCGGTACGCATGCTTGGCATTTTCGCTTCCATTTTTTTATCACCGTTATATGTCGCCGTCATTACATATCATTACGAAGTCATTCCGTCCGCTTTATTGTTAACGATTGGCGAATCCCGTTCGCGCGTGCCCTTTCCTCCTGTCATTGAAGCGTTATTTTTAGAATTTATGATTGAACTATTGCGTGAAGCAGGGGCGCGCTTGCCGACAAAAGTCGGTCAAACGATGGGTATCGTTGGCGGTATCGTTCTCGGACAGGCTGCAGTGGATGCCGGATTTACGAGCAACGTGCTCATCATTATTGTTGCATTAAGCGCGCTCGGTTCGTTTACGGCGCCAAGTTATGAAATGGGGGCAACGATTCGCATTTTACGCTTCCCAATCATTTTACTTGCGGCGCTTTGGGGGCTCATCGGCATATTTATTGGCGTCAGCCTGTTGCTTATTCATTTATTAAAGCTTACATCGCTTGGACGTCCATATTTATCGCCGATGTATCCGTTTCGTTTTGCAGATATGAAATATGCGCTCATTCGCTTGCCGGTGAAGTTTTATAACGAACGTCCGAAAACGAACCGTCCGCAAAACTCTCGCCGTTTTTCATGGCGTGAAGCGATGAAACGAAAGGATTTGGATGAATGATGAAAACGCCAAACGAACGGCTATCCGTGAATGCGTATCTCATTTTTTTTCTCGTTCATACCGCGCAAATTGGCCTCGGCATCGTCGGCGTGCAGCGCGTCATTTTCGTTGAAGCGCGCCAAGATGCATGGATTGCCGTCCTTATTAGCGGGTTATGGATTCATCTTATCGTTTTCGTCATTTGCCAAACGTTAAAATCGTCGGAATATGACAACCTTTTTTCGCTTCATACGTTCGTGTATGGACGTGTGCTCGGTTGGATCATAAACGCAGCGGTTGTCGTTTATTTTTTAATGGCGTATACGTCTATTTTGCTCGGTTATGTGGAGATGGCATTAACGTGGATGTACCCCGATTTTCCGCTTTGGGGCGGTGCGCTCATTTTAGTGCTTTTAACGGTATATGCCCTATATGGCGGCGGGTTTCGGCTCGTGGCAGGCGTTAGTTTTTTAACGTTTTTTATGACCATTTGGATCGTTATTGTCGTTTTTCAACCGTTGAAATATGCGGAGTGGATTCATTTACTCCCTATATTAGAAGCGACGCCGAAACAAATGATGAACGGCGTATTAAAAACGTCTTACACGATGCTCGGATTTGAAGTGTTATATATCATTTATCCGTTTGTAAAAGAAAAAGAGCGCGTTCATCGCTATGCGCAACTTGGTGTGTTATTGACGACATTGCTCGTTGCTGCGGTGACGGTCATTGCGATTGCTTTTTTTAGTCCGAAACAACTCGATGTCACCATTTGGGCATCGTTATCGATGTTTACGATCATCAAATTTCCGTTTATTGAGCGGTTTGAATATATCGTCATCCCGCTTTGGCTGCTCGTCATTTTGCCGAATTTACTCATGTTTATGTGGGCGATGACGCGCGGTGGAAAAGCGCTTTTTCATATCAAACAAAAATACGGGTTATTTCTTTTTGCGGGTTTATCTTTTGCGGTTGCACTTATTTTTGAAAAGCGAGCGACAATTAACAAATTTATTGATCAAGTCGGATGGTATGGGTTTTGGTTGAGCTTCGTCTATCCGTTTTTCTTATATGTTTTTGTGCGCATCAAAACATGGGCAAAGGGGAGCGCAAAATGAAATGGTTGATCATCGTCATGTTGTTGCTTAGCGGTTGTGTATCCCCGCGCGTATTAGAGCGACAAGGCATTATTACAGCAACAGGATTTGATAAAAAAGGAAAGATGTATGAAGGTGGATCGGTTATGCTTTCGTTCCAAACGACAGGTTCATCGATGTCCGAAGTGATTGAAGCGACAAATAAAACGAGCAAAGGGCTTCGCCAAGATTTAGAGGCGCAAACGAGCCACGATTTGGGTTCGGGACAAATTCGCGTCGTTGTATACGGAAAAGAGCTAGCTGAGAAAGATGGGATTTTTTCACTCACCGACACGCTACAACGCGATGCGAACATCGGCTCGCTCGTTTATTTAGCTATTGCGGAGCCGAGCGCAAAAAAAGTCATAAAAAGTAAAAAACATGAAGATACGCCCGATATTGGCACATATTTATATCGATTAATTGAAAAAAATTTGCGCAGTGAATCGCTATTAGCCGCCACGTTGCACGAGTTCATTCATAGTTATTACGACGTTGGCAAAGATCCGGTTTTACCTTGTTTATCATTGCGTGACGACAAACCGATTATTGAAAAAGTAGCGCTCTTTCGCGGAGACAAATTTGTCGGAACGGTGCGACTCGACGAAAGTTTTTACATTAAAATGTTAGCCTCAGAGTACAACACCGGACTAAAAAATGTGACGGTGTCGCGCGAAGATGTCGCTCCGTTATTAATAAAGAAAAAGGGAAAAAAAGTGAATCTTGTGTTTAACGAAATTCGGACGAAACGGAAAATTAAGCTCGTTCGCCAAAAACCATTTCCGCATTTTCGTGTTACGGTCAAGATGCAAACGGAAATTTTAGAGATGTCTGAAAAAATGAAGCCAATTATGCAAGCGAATATACACGTGCTTGAGCGGGCAATTGAAAAACAAATGAAAAAAGAAATCAATCAGCTATTGGTGAAATTAAAAGCATATGAAACGGACCCGATCGGATTTGGACAAATATATGACCATTCGGTGCGCAAATTACAGTTGACAAATAAACAATGGTTGCCATTGTACAAAGATGCACGGATCGACGTCGATGTGAACGTATCGATTTTACGCACAGGAACAATTGACTAAATTTCGTTTCTTTCTGAAAAATTATTTTCAATTATCGTCACGTATGGTTTAATAAAAAAGGAGGGAAGAAAACAAAAAGCGAGGATTACAACATGAATGAACAGCAGTTTCTGTTCCAACACCCTCCATTGATAAAATGGGAGGCCGTTGGGCAACAGTTTGATCAATGTGCGATTTTTTTTGTTACGAACGAAGACGGAACGATTGTGTATATGAGCGATTCGTTTATGAAACAATTATCGCGCCGCTATGGCGTCGTGCAACAACTCATTGACCGTGCCCATGAAGCTATTTCTACATTACATACAAACGATACGTGGCGCGGAAAAATGATTGTCGATCAACGCCATGCGTATATGCACGTGTATTCGTTTCATTCGCATCTCATTTGGACAGGGTTCTTTTTGTTAGACGATAATGATTCGGATACATTAACCGGCGTCTTGTCGTACGATTCGTTTCAACATATGCTTTCCGAACGAATGAATCAAAATGAACCGTTTACGTTATTGTCGCTTAATTTAGACCGTTTTAAATTCATTAACGATTTAATTGGCTATGAACGTGGAAACGAATTGTTAAAACAAGTAGCGGAGCGATTGCGGCGCTATGAAGGTGGCATCGTCGCTAGACAACATCGCGATCAATTTTTTCTCGCTTTTTATACCGTTGACCGCAATGAATTGCATCGTTTACTTGACGAAATGTTGCAATTATTTTCGGCTCCGTTTCAACTGACAGATCAAGAGCTGACGGTGACGCCAAGCATTGGAGTAAGCGTCTTTCCTCACGATGCAACCGATTGGACGACGCTCATGTCGTTTGCGGATTTAGCGCTTGAAATTGCGAAAGAAAATGGAGGAAATACGTACTGTTTTTATACGAACGAATTAAAAAAGACGAACGAAGAAAAATTATACATTCAACATAGCATTCGAAAAGCGTTAAAACAAAATGAATTTACGCTTCATTATCAACCGATTGTCGATATGGAAACAGGTGATATTGTGGCGGCGGAAGCGTTATTGCGTTGGTATCATCCGAAGCGCGGATGGATTTCACCAGCAACGTTTATTCCGATTGCCGAGGAAACGAATTTAATTCAGCCAATCGGTGAATGGGTGTTGCGAAACGTATGTGAGCAAAGTAAAGTGTGGAGGAAAAAAGGGCTTCCACACGTGCAAATGGGCATTAACGTTTCTATTAAACAATTTTTGCAAGCGGATTTAGTGAAACATATTGAACAAGTGCTGCGCACGTACGATTTAGATCCGTTTTGCTTAAAACTAGAAATTACAGAAAGTATGGCGATGCATCATATTGACTATGTGCTTGCTCAACTTCAAGCGTTAAAAAATTTAGGGCTTCAATTGGCCATTGACGATTTTGGGACAGGCTATTCTTCATTAAACTATTTAAAAAAACTGCCGGTCGACATCATTAAAATAGACCGTTCGTTTGTGCAAGATATGGTAAAACATTCATACGATTTATCGATCGTTCGCGCCGTCATTGAAGTGGCGCACAGCTTACAAATGAAAGTCGTTGCCGAAGGGGTGGAAACGGAAGAGCAACTTGCCATTTTAAAACGAGAAGGTTGCGACCGTGCCCAAGGCTACTATTTCAGCAAGCCGCTTTCAGCTGAACAGTTTGAACAATTAGTCCAAAGTAAAAAAGGGCGATCTCATTAAGAGGCCGCCCTTTTGTGTAATATAATAAAGTATGCTTGTTGAAGCTCGAAGCTTGTCCTTAACGAAATGTTTTCCCGAACCGATGCGGACGTGACCAATCGTATCGTTTCGGCTTCGGTTGAACATCTTCAGGTGTGACGCCTGTGTATGCTTGAAGTAAACGTTTCGCTTGAGACAACGGCATTTTAGCAACAGGGTTGCGATAAGAATCGTCCAACGTACCGAGATGAGGCAAATGCTTGAAGTCTTCTTTTGTTGGAGGTATGTGGAAGTAATATTGACCGATCGCCACAAGCACATCCGACTTTTGTTGGCTGTACTTCGGATTTCGGGAAAAATGAAGTCCAACTTTTTTCGCTTTCCCTTCTTCGAGCATTTTTTCAATCGTTTTTTTCTTGAGCAAATACAAGTAAGAAGGATTTAACGCAGTTTTCGCATGACGGTTGACAGTAAACAAAGCGACCGATAAGTTTTCAACGGTGCATTCGACTGTTTCCATTGGCATTCCACTCCTTTTTGAAAGATAATATAAAACTTTAGATTTAGGGAGCTGTCTAGCTCCAAGCGCCATCGGCTCGAGTCGCTCCGCCCCACACTGCGGCGGCGACAGCCTCCTCGGTGGGGCTTGTGCGCTCTTCGCCGATAAGCGGGCGCTTTTCGCTTTTCTTTTATACACTTTTATTATACACGATCGTCTATGTTTTTGGAAAATTTTCAATTTATTTTTTTAACGGAGGAGGGTAAACGGTGAAATATGGCATTATTGATATCGGCTCGAATACGATGCGGCTTGTTATTTACGAACGAAGCAAAAGCGGTCGGTTGCGCGAGCGAGAAAATGTAAAAATTGCAGCTCGGTTGCGCAACTATTTAACAGAAGACGGCTTTTTTACAGAGGAAGGATTGCGCGTTCTTTTAGATGGACTACTCACATTTCAAGATGTGACGCGTTTTCATCGCCTGCACGATGTGAAATGTGTGGCGACGGCAACGATTCGTCAAGCGCGCAATCGCGATGAGATCGTTCGCTTTATTGCAGAAAAAACCGATTTTCGTATTCGTATTTTATCCGAATATGAAGAAGCATACTACGGTTTTTTAGCTGTCATTCAATCGACGTCATTTCATGAAGGGATTACGGTCGATATTGGCGGAGGAAGTACGGAAGTGACGTATTTTCACAATCGCGAACTTGTCGACTATCATAGCTTCCCGTTTGGTGCATTATCGTTAAAACGTCAGTTTGTCGCTGGCAACGTGCCGACAGATGAAGAACTGCAAACGTTACGTGCATACGTCGACAAGCAATTTCAATCACTTCCGTGGCTAAAACAACGCCGTTTGCCAATCATTGCGATCGGGGGAAGCGCCCGCAACGTCGTGCAAGTACATCAAATGTTACAAAACTACCCGATTGCCGGCATTCATCAATACGAAATGAATCGCGACGACATTGTACAAGTGAAAAAATATTTGCGCTCATTGACGTTTGAACAGCTGCAAAAAGTCGAAGCGTTGTCGAAAGATCGAGCGGATTTAATTATTCCAGCGGTCGAAGTGTTTCAAACGTTATACGAAACAGTTGATGCGACGACGTTTATTTTAAGCCGCAAAGGATTGCGCGACGGCATTTTTTACGAACAGTTTGGGCCGATCGTCTTTCCCAGCGTACTAGATGAAAGTTTTTTTGAACTAGCCCAAGATTACGAAGTGAATACAAACCACGTACAACACGTATTAAAACTTGTCATTCAACTGTTTGACCAAATGCGTGCGCTTTCGCTTTTTCCGCTGACCGGAGAAGATCTCGTCTTATTAAAGCGCGCCGCTCACGTGTTTTATTTAGGGCAATATGTCGACGAAGAAGCGAGCAGTCAACATACGTTTTACCTTTTAGCGAATCGAACGATTGACGGATTAAGCCATCGTGATCGTGTGCAACTTGCGCTTGTTGCTTCGTTTAAAAATAAAACGTTGTTTAAACAATATGTGCAGCCGTTTCATGCGTGGTTTACCCGCGCAGAACAAAAAAAGCTTCGTTTTCTTGGCGCGCTATTAAAATTTGCTTACAGTTTAAACGATACGAAGCGAAACATCGTTGATCGTGTGCAGCTTGAGCTTCAAGATGAAACCGTCGTCGTACATCTTTTTTGCAGTCAATCGTTTAAAGCGGAAGAATATCAAGCGGAAAAACATAAGAAGCATGTCGAAAAAATGTTAAAACGCCCGATTCAATTACAGTTTCATTTGGAGGGATGAATATGGATTTAAGCCATCCGCGTTATTATAATAACCGCGAATTAAGTTGGCTTGCGTTTAACGAACGCGTTTTGCAAGAGGCGATGGACGAGCGCAATCCGCTGTTGGAACGGTTGAAATTTTTAGCCATTTTCAGCTCGAATTTAGATGAGTTTTTTATGGTGCGCGTCGCTGGGTTAAAAGATCAAGTGAAAGCCGGATTTAATAAGCCGGAAAATAAAGCGGGATTAACGCCGAAAGAACAGTTGAAAAAAATTGCGAAAAAAACGCATGCGCTTGTGAAGTGGCAGTACGACATGTACAACGAAACGTTGTTGCCGATGTTAAATAAAGAAGGGGTACATTTGCTTGCGCCAACCGAATGGAGCGCTGAACAAATGACGTACTTGCAGTCGTATTTTATGAAAAATATTTTTCCGGTATTAACGCCGATGGCTGTCGATGCGTATCGCCCGTTTCCGATGTTGTTGAACAAAAGTTTAAATTTAGCGATCGTCCTTGACGATGAAGAAGATGAAGAAGATCGGAAAAAATTAGCGATCGTGCAAGTGCCAGCGGTGTTAAATCGCTTCATTCCATTGCCAGCAAACGACGGCATGCATGTGTATGCGCTGTTAGAAGACGTCATTACGATGTTTATTCATACGTTATTTAAAGGGTACAACGTTTCGTCTGTGACGCAATTTCGCATTACGCGCAACGCCGATTTAACGATTCACGAAGAAGGGGCGCGCGATTTATTGAAAGAAATTGAAAAAGAGTTAAAAAAGCGAAAATGGGGAGCAGCGGTTCGGCTTGAAATGAGCAAAAAAGGGTTTGACGAATGGGTGCTCGATTATTTATTAGATGAGTTAGAAATTCACGAAAAAGATGTGTATCAAATTGACGGGCCGATTGATTTGACATTTTTATTTTCGTTTTATTATGAAGTGGCGAAATATAAAGAACATCTCATTTTCCAAACGCTCATTCCGCAACCGCCAAAAGATGTAGATGATGATGAAGATATATTTGAAAAAGCGAAAGAGCGTGATTTATTGTTTCACCATCCATATGAATCGTTTGAGCCGGTCATTGATTTTATTTCCGATGCCGCAGACGATCCAGACGTGTTAGCGATCAAACAAACACTTTATCGCGTCAGCGGAGATTCTCCAATTATTGAAGCGTTAAAACGGGCGGCGGAAAACGGAAAACAAGTGACCGTTCTCGTTGAATTGAAAGCGCGGTTTGATGAAGAAAATAACGTGCAATGGGCGAAAGAGCTTGAAAAAGCAGGCTGCCACGTCATTTATGGCATGACGCATTTAAAAACGCATAGTAAAATTACGTTAATTGTGCGCCAAAAACATGGGAAAATTGAGCGGTTCGTTCATTTAGGAACAGGCAATTATAACGACGCGACTGCCAAAGTGTACACTGATTTCGGTTTGATTACGGCGAATGAACAATTTGGTGAAGATGCGACAAACTTTTTTAATTATTTAAGTGGCTATATGGAAAAACCGGAATTTCACCATTTAGTCGTCGCCCCGTTTGATTTACGGCAACAATTTTTACAGCTCATCGACGAAGAAATTCGCTATCATAAACAATATGGCGATGGGCGCATCATTGCGAAAATGAACTCATTAACAGATAAACAGCTCATCATGAAGCTATATGAAGCGTCTCAAGCAGGGGTACAAATTGATTTAATTGTGCGTGGCATTTGTTGTTTACGTCCACAAATGAAAGGAGTAAGTGAAAACATTCGCGTCCGCAGCATCGTCGGTCGCTTTTTAGAGCATAGTCGCGTATATTATTTTCATCACCACGGACAAGCGCGCGTCTTTTTGTCATCTGCCGATTGGATGACGCGCAATATGGACCGCCGCATTGAAATTTTATTTCCGATTTTTAACAAAGAATTAAAACAGCGGCTCATTGACGTATTGCACATTTTGCTTGCGGATAACGTGAAAGCGCGCGAGCAAAACGAAGAGGGAGAATACGATTACGTGAAGCGAAAAGAAGGAGAAGAAGAAGTAGATAGCCAAATGATTTTATTTCAAATGGCATACGATGTTGCAGACGATGAAGAATAAGGAGATGATGACATGAAAGAAAGCGGAGCGGTTGCTCTTGGCGGAGCGCTAGGGGCGCTATGTCGATACGGTGTAGCGATCGTATTCCCGTTTCTTTCGTTTCCGTGGGGAACGTTGCTCGTCAATTATGTCGGTTCATTTTTGCTTGGGGCGCTTACGTCTTACGTCGGAAAGAGAAACATGGCGGAATGGTTGCGTCTTGCCATCGGAACAGGGTTTTGTGGCGGATTGACGACGATGTCAACGTTTAGTAAAGAGACGATCGCGCTATGGCATGACCATGTCGGACTGGCAAATGTATATGTGCTCACATCTTTTGTTGGAGGCTTGCTTTTTTGTTATGCAGGCGTGTATGTAGGGGAACGAATGGGTATGAAAAAAGTAGGTGAGGCGTCATGATTACCGTTGCGCTTGGCGGAGCGTTTGGGGCGTGGTGCCGCTATCAGCTTGGCATATGGCTATTACGTTGGACGAAAAAATCATCTGTGCCGGTTTCCATTTTGTTCATTAATTGGCTCGGTTCGTTCGGGCTTGGCATGACGCTTGCCCACGACGTGCAAGCCGTCGGGGTAACGATTGGCTTTTTCGGAGCGTTTACGACGTTTTCGACATTTAGCGTCGAAGCACTGCAACTATTGTTGCGAAAACAATATAAAGAAGCGTTTTTTTACATCGTTGCTTCGCTTATCGGAAGCATATGTATGTTTCAAGCCGGGTTTATGTTATAACCCGGCTTTTAATGTGAACAACGTTAATTCTGGTGGGGTCAAAAAGCGAAACGGCATGCGCGTCGTTCCAAGTCCGCGATTGACGTATAAGGTGAGTTGCTGTACATCGTAAAACCCTTCGACATATTGTTTTGCTAGCGGAGGGGTGACGAGCGGTCCAATCCACGGCAGTTGAATTTGTCCCCCGTGGCTATGACCAGACAGCTGAAGATGAAACGGATAGACGCTCGCTTGCGTCACGAGGTCGGGTTCATGAATAAGCGCAATCGTATACGTTTCCTTTGGCAACTGTTGCACCGTTTTTGCGAAATTCGGCTGACCGAGCATAAAATCGTCTAACCCTGCGATGACAATTTGTTCGTTGCCTTGACGAACACGTACCCATTCGTTCACAAGGAGACGAAATCCGGCGTTCTCCATCATGTCTTTATATATATTTGTTCCGTATCCGCCGTGATCGTGATTTCCATAAATACAGTACTTTCCAAGCGGAGCATGAAGCGTTGTCAATAACGATGTAATCGTAGCGACATGTTCGTATTCATTCGGTTTATCAAGCAAATCGCCTGTAAAACAAATGAGATGCGGATCGAGGTCGTTCATTCGTTGGACGACACGTTGAAAATGGTCAACAGAATAATGATACCCTAAATGCACATCGCTAAATTGAAGAAGCCGACATCCATCAAAGCTTTTTGGAATGAGTGGGTGCACGATGTCATAACGCCGTACTGTCAACTGCCTCGGCTCAATATATTTTGCATACATATATCCCGCTGTTGAAAGCAATGCTCCTTTAACGAATAAAGAAAAAAACGTGCGTAAAAAATCTCGTCGTTTCATGTCTCAAACCTTACCAAATGAAAATGTTCTTCATTCATTATAAAAGAAAAAAGTTGATAAAAACAGCAAAAACAATGTTAAAAATTTTCTAAATATATAGTACAATAAAAATGAATGAACAACCATTCATAAAAGGGGATGAGAAGATGAAGGGGAAAGTCGTGATTGT
Source organism: Anoxybacillus sp. ST70 (assembly GCF_019553625.1). Taxonomy (NCBI): domain Bacteria; kingdom Bacillati; phylum Bacillota; class Bacilli; order Caryophanales; family Anoxybacillaceae; genus Anoxybacillus; species Anoxybacillus sp. ST70. The sequence goes on along the minus strand of NZ_JAHZOF010000001.1, from coordinate 282,887 downwards.
GACAGGCGGTTCAAGCGGCATGGGGAAATATATGGCGAAGCGTTTTGCAGATGAAGGAGCGCATGTCGTCATTACCGGAAGAAGAAAGGAAGCGCTTGAAGAAGCGGCGAAAGACATTGGGGGAAGCGTGCTTCCGATCGTCATGGACGTGCGTCAACCGGAATTAGTCGCAGCGATGGTGAAAGAAACAGATGAACGGTTCGGAAAAATTGATGCGTTAATTAATAACGCCGCAGGCAATTTCATTTGTCCAGCAGAAAAGTTATCGATTAACGGCTGGAATAGCGTCATCGACATCGTTTTAAACGGAACGTTTTATTGTAGTCGAGAAGTCGGAAACTATTGGATTGAAAAAGGACAAAAAGGATCGATCATTAACATCGTGGCTACATATGCTTGGGGAGCAGGAGCGGGCGTCATTCATTCGGCGTGCGCCAAAGCAGGTGTGCTAACGATGACGCGCACGTTAGCGGTCGAATGGGGGAAAAAATACGGATTTCGCGTCAACGCCATCGCTCCCGGTCCAATTGAGCGAACAGGTGGAGCAGAAAAGCTTATTTTATCAGAGGAGATGGAAAAGCGCGTCAAAGATAGTGTGCCGCTCGGTCGTTTCGGTACGCCAGAAGAAATTGCAGCAGTCGCCTCGTTTTTACTTTCTGATGCGGCCGCATACATTAACGGCGAGTGCATTACGGTCGACGGAGGGCAATGGCTGAATCAACATCCGTTTTAATGCGACGTTTGCTGACGTCGCTTTTCTTCTGTTTCCCGACAAGCACTTTTATTTTTCTTATGGTATAATGGGTGAAAAAACGGGGGAGGAAGCGTCGCTTTGGATGCACTAGACATTTTAACACACATCGATCAAGTCGTTCCGTATTACCAACCGATTTTTAGCGCCGACGAGCAATGCATCGTCGGATACGAAGTGCTTGGGCGCTTTCAACAAGGGGATGAAGTGATCAGCCTCGGCCCATTTTTTCACGACGAAACGATTCCAGAGGAGTTTCGCATGGAAGTCGATGTGGCAGTGACGACGAAAGCGCTCGAACAGTTTGTTCACGAGCAGCCTGCATCGCTTATTTTCATTAATCGTGATGCGAACGTGTTAATGATCGATCGGGGAGAATCGTTTTTGCAACTTCTTCTTCAATATAAAGAAAAAGGATTACAATTAAACCAAGTCGTTCTTGAAATTACGGAGCATCATTTTAAAGGCGACATTCAACAGCTCGGGCACGTATTGACGTATTTGCGTACATACGGTATTCAAATTGCAGTTGATAATATTGGAAAAGAAAGCAGCAACTTAGACCGCATTCGGTTGTTAGCGCCCGATTTATTAAAAATTGATTTGTATTCGTTGCGCACGTCAGCGACGACGGTATCGTACGATGATGTGCTTTATTCCATTTCGCTTTTAGCGCGAAAAATTGGGGCGACGCTTTTGTATGAAGATATCGAAAACGCCTTTCAACTCCAATATGCGTGGCGAAACGGCGGCCGATATTATCAAGGCTACTATTTGCACGAACCGTCACCGTCGTTTCTTCCACCGCATTTATTAAAAGAAACGTTGCGCACTCAGTTTCATACGTTCATTCAACATGAAAAAAAGAAACTGCAAACGTTATACGATATTTCCGAACAATTTCAAGCGCGCGTATCCGAGCTTGTGGCAAAACATAAAAAAGCTTCATCGTTTAACGAACTCATTTCTGTCTTAGCCAAACATTTGAGCGATTGTAGTTTTCGCATTTACGTATGCGATGAAGACGGATTTCAACAATCCGCAAACATATTTAAACGAGGCGAAACGTGGGAGTTACAGCCACAATACGAAATGAAAAATTGGAGCTGGCGTCCGTATTTTTTAGAGAACATTATTCGCATGCGTTCTCGCAAACGCGGCATTTTATCTGATTTGTACAGCGACATTGAAACAGGTGAAACGATTCGCACATACTCCTATCCGATTGATGAACATCATTATTTGTTTATCGATTTAACGTATGAGTATTTGTTTGAGCATAACGCCCATTTGTAATAAAACATCGCTCGCGGTGGAAAAGTAAGCGTAAGGCGCAAACGTTATGTCACAACAAGGCGATGTTTGCGCTCCGTTTCCTAGAGAGGTGAGCGATGATGGATACATTTTCTTGGATGCTTTTACTTGTTGCTAGCGGGGTATTAGTCGGGGGACTTGTTTATACGTATCAAGTAGGAAAGCGACAAAAAGTACAAGGCGAATACGATACGCCCGTCGGTGAAAAAGTGGCTGCTCATCCGTATGTGCGCAATCCGATTTTTATTGCATACATCGTGTTTGTCGCTCTTTTGCTCGGGTATATCGCATACGTCGCCTTTCAAACGTAAGCCCGCTTTTGTGGGCTTTCGTTTTTGTTTACTTTTTTCGCGAATCTTGGTACAGTAGTGAATAGTCGTTGAAATACGTATCGGAAAGGAATGAATGTCATGTCGCAATTATTAGGCATTATCCAACGGTTAATTAGCTTACAAGAACAAAAAACAGGAACGAACGAAGCGCCACAACGCAACTTTGAAGTGAATGGTGAAAAAAAATGTAGCGTGACATATTATGAAAAAACGAACACGTTCGTATTAGAAGTGTACGAAAAAGGCGAGAAGCCGAAATCGTATCAATTCGACAACATTGATATGATCGCCATTGAAATTTTCGATTTGTTGAATTAAGTCTTCACATAGGTGAAGGCTTTTTTATTGCACTTCTCGCTTTTCCATATCGAAACGAACATGATACAATGACAAATGGGGATTATATTGTGAAAGGCGGAATGACGATGCAACAACCATCGCTGACTGAACTGATGATTCCGTCCGATAAAGTGGCGCACGTGCAAGTGGGGAATCATTTACAACACGCGTTACTCGTCTTAACGCGCACAGGATACTCGGCTATCCCAGTATTAGATATGACGTATAAACTGCAAGGGCTCATTAGTATGACGATGATTATGGATGCCATTTTAGGCATTGAGCGGATCGAGTTCGAGCGGCTTGACACGATGAAAGTGGAACAAGCGATGCAGCGCAACATCCCGCGTCTACATGTAAACGATTCATTTTTAAAAGCGTTAAAGTTGCTTATTGATCACCCCTTTTTATGCGTAGAAAATGATGACGGTTATTTTGTAGGCATCGTGACGCGCCGTGAAATATTAAAGCGGTTCAATCGCTCGATGTACGAAAAGCGACAATAGGCTTGTCACCGTTTATATCATTTGTTAAAGTAAAAAAATAAAACGATAAGGAGGAAGTTGCGATGATGATGGATGCAAATGAAATTATTTCCTTTATTCAAAATAGTAAAAAGAAAACACCTGTGAAAGTATACATAAAAGGAGACGTCGCTGACATCGATTTTGGCCCGAGCGCGAAAACATTTATTACAGGTCAGACAGGCGTCGTATTTGGCGAATGGGCGGACATTGAAGCAGCGCTTGAAGCGAACAAACATAAAATTGAAGACTACGTCGTGGAAAACGACCGTCGCAATTCTGCCATTCCACTTCTTGATTTAAAACATATTAAAGCGCGCATCGAGCCGGGAGCGATCATTCGCGATCAAGTGCAAATTGGCGACAATGCCGTCATTATGATGGGTGCGGTCATTAACATCGGTGCGGTTGTTGGTGAAGGAACGATGATCGATATGAACGCTGTGCTTGGCGGACGTGCGACAGTCGGGAAAAACTGCCACGTTGGTGCAGGGGCAGTACTTGCTGGTGTCATTGAGCCACCGTCAGCCAAACCGGTCATTGTGGAAGATGATGTCATGATCGGAGCAAACGCGGTCATTTTAGAAGGAGTGACGGTCGGAAAAGGTGCTGTCGTTGCCGCAGGTGCGATCGTGACAGAAGATGTGCCTCCATATACCGTTGTGGCAGGCGTGCCAGCGCGCGTCATTAAACAAATTGACGAAAAAACAAAAGCAAAAGTAGAAATTAAACAAGAACTTCGCCAACTGTAAAGCGTGGAATGGATCCACGCTTTTTTCAAAAGGAGGATCGAAATGTTTATAAACATCCGCCGCGATTTGCATCAAATTCCTGAGCTCGGCTTTCAAGAGTGGAAAACACAACGATATATATTAGATTACTTAGCTAGTCTCCCACAAGAACGGTTGCAAATCAAAACGTGGCGCACAGGCATTTTCGTGCGTGTTCTCGGCATGGCGCCGACGAAAACGATCGGTTATCGGGCGGATATGGACGGATTACCGATTGACGAACAAACAGACGTGCCGTTTCGCTCAACGCATGAAGGACGTATGCATGCATGCGGACACGATATGCATATGGCAATCGCCCTCGGTGTGCTCACTCACGTCGTCCATCATCCGATTGACGACGACATGCTTTTTATTTTTCAACCAGCGGAAGAAGGGCCGGGCGGGGCTCTTCCGATGCTTGAAAGCGATGAAATGAAACAATGGATGCCTGATATGGTGATCGCTTTGCATATCGCTCCTGAATATCCGGTCGGAACGATTGCGACAAAAGAAGGGTTGTTGTTTGCGAATACGTCCGAGCTTTTTATTGATTTAATCGGCAAAGGGGGACATGCCGCCTTTCCGCATGAAACGAAAGATATGGTCGTTGCCGCAAGCGCCCTCATTATGCAGCTGCAAACGATCGTCTCTCGCAACGTCAATCCGCTTGATAGCGCGGTCATTACGATTGGCAAACTGACGAGCGGCAACGTACAAAACGTCATTGCCGAGCGGGCAAGACTAGAAGGGACGATTCGCACGCTATCTCCGGAAGCGATGGAAAAAGTAAAAGGGCGCATTGAAGCGATCGTGCGCGGCATCGAAGTCGCTTACGACTGCGAAGCGCATATCGATTACGGTTCGATGTATTACCAAGTGTATAACGATGAGGCGTTAACGAATGAATTTATGCAATTTGTGGATCAAAAAACAGACGTTCGTCTCGTTCGTTGTCAAGAAGCGATGACGGGCGAAGATTTCGGCTACATGCTCGCACGCATTCCTGGTTTTATGTTTTGGCTCGGCGTGCAATCCCCGTTCGGTTTGCATCATGCGAAGTTAAATCCGAACGAAGAAGCGATCGATGTGGCCATTGAACTTTTGACTCGCTATGTCGCATGGAAAGGAAATCATAAAGTAAAGGAAGAAGAATGATGAAATTACGAGAGCCTATGCCATCATTAGACGGAGCAACAGTCGTACTAAACGGAAACGTCACTCGCGAACAGCTCATCGGCAAACCGACGCTCATTCATTTTTGGGCGGTGAGTTGCCATCTTTGTAAAGACGGAATTAAACAAGTGAACGAATTTCGCGATCGCTATGAAGGACAATTAAACGTTCTTTCGATTCATATGCCGCGCCGCGACGGTGATGAAAACGTTGAAGTCGTGAAGCAGCTTGCTGAACAATACGGCATCACGCATCCGCTTTTCATTGACAACGATCACCGGTTAAAAGAAGCGTTTGATAATCGATGTGTACCGACGTATTACGTATTTGATGCAGACGGTATATTTCGCCATTATCAAGCAGGAAGCGGTGGAATGAATATGTTAGAAAAACGAATCATCCGCGTCATGGATGAATATCGAACAAGAGGGGATATGTCGTGAAGAAAAAAGAATTTGCGGTTATCGGTCTTGGGCGTTTTGGAGGTAGCGTATGTCGCACGTTAAGCGAGCAAGGAATGGAAGTGCTTGCGATTGATGTAGACGAAGAGAAAGTGAACGAATATGCATCGATTGCGTCCCAAGCCGTCGTTGCCGATTCAACGGACGAAAACGTTTTGAAAAGTTTAGGCATTCGCAACTTTGACCACGTGATCGTTGCCATCGGTGACAACATTCAAGCGAGCATTTTAACGACGCTTATTTTAAAAGAGCTTGGCGTCGAAAAAATTACGGTAAAAGCGACAAACGATTATCATGAAAAAGTGTTGAAAAAAATTGGTGCCGACCATATCGTTCATCCCGAGCGAGATATGGGTGAAAGAATTGCGAACAATATGATTTCAAACAATGTGCTTGATTATTTAGAGCTGTCCGATCGCCATAGCATCGTCGAAATTGTCGCAAATGAACGGCTCCATGGCCATTCGCTTCTCGAATTAGACATTCGCGCCAAATACGGCATTAACATCGTTGCGATTAAACGAAACAACGACATTATCGTTTCACCGCTTGCCTCAGAAGTCATTTACACAGGTGATATTTTAATCGTCATCGGTGCCGATCAAGACATTGACCGGTTTGAAAGCGAAGTCGTTGGAGAATAAAAAGAAGGTGTCACAAACGACACCTTCTTTTGCTATACTTCCATAATAATTGGTAAAATCATTGGCTTGCGTTTCGTTTTTTCGTATAAAAACGGTGCGAGCGTATCGGTAATTTCCGTTTTAATGTCCGACCATTGATTTGTTCCTTGTTCAAGTAGCTGTTGTAAATGTTTAGCAATCAGTTGTTGGGCATCGCTAATTAAATTGCCGGATTCACGCATATAGACGAATCCGCGTGAAATAATGTCTGGTCCGGAGGCGATTTTCATTTCTTTCATGTTAATGCTTACAACGACGATCACTAATCCTTCTTCTGACAAAATGCGACGGTCGCGTAAGACGATGTTGCCGATATCACCAATGCCGCTTCCGTCGATATACACGGAACCGGACGGAATTTTGCCGACGATGCTTGCTCCTTCTTCACTAATGCCGAGCACGTCTCCATTGTCCATAATAAAGCAGTTTTCTTCTGGGACACCGCAATCGACCGCAAGTTTTACATGCATTTTTTGCATGCGATATTCGCCATGAATCGGCATGAAATATTTCGGTTTCATTAAGCGAATCATTAATTTTTGTTCTTCTTGTCCCCCGTGACCAGACGTATGAATGTCGCTAAGCGGTCCGTGAATGACTTCCGCTCCTGCGCGCGCCAGCATATTAATAATACGATTGACGCTTACGGTATTGCCTGGAATTGGCGAAGATGAAAAGACGACTGTATCGCCTGGCATAATTTGAATTTGACGATGTGACCCGTTAGCAATGCGCGACAACGCTGCCATCGGCTCCCCTTGACTTCCGGTACAAAGAATCGTGACGCGATGGGCAGGGAGGCGATTAATTTGTGCCGCATCGACAAACGTATCTTTCGGACATTTAATGTAGCCGAGCTGTTGTCCAATTTCAATAGCCGCTTCCATGCTTCGTCCGAATACGGCAATTTTTCGATTGTTTAATACAGCGGCTTCCGTCACTTGTTGCAAGCGGTGAATGTTCGAAGCGAACGTGGCAAAAATAATGCGTCCTTGCACTTTTCGGAAAATGTCGTGAATGCTTTCGCCGACGCGCCGTTCCGACATTGTAAAATGCGGGATTTCGCTATTTGTACTATCAGACAATAAACAAAGAACGCCTTCTTTTCCGATTTCGGCCATTTTCGTTAAGTTCGCTGGCTCGCCAACAGGCGTAAAGTCGAATTTAAAATCGCCCGTATGAACGATTTGACCGACTGGCGTTTTGACGACGATGCCGTAGCTATCTGGAATGCTGTGCGTTGTACGGAAAAATGTCACCGCTGTTTTTCCGAACGAAATGACGTCGTCTTCTTTTACTTCGATTAGTTTCGTTTGACGCAACAATCCGTGTTCTTCTAGCTTGTTGCGAATGAGCCCGAGAGCCAATTTGCCGCCGTAAATCGGGACGTTCACTTGGCGAAGCAAATACGGAATGCCGCCAATATGGTCTTCATGTCCGTGCGTAATAAATAACCCTTTAATGTTTTCGGCATTTTTCACTAAATAGCTGTAATCAGGGATGACGTAATCAATTCCGAGCAACTCGTCTTCTGGGAACTTAATGCCGGCATCAATGATGATGATTTCATCTTCATATTGCACGCCATATGTATTTTTCCCAATTTCGCCTAGACCGCCGAGAGCGAAAACACCGACTTGCTTATTTTTTAACATGTTCATCGTTCAATCTCCAATACGTGAAAATCAGCGTTTTGTTGTTCGTACGCTAAATGTGCTCCCTCAAGCGGTTGAATGTATTCAATATTGATATGACGGTCTTGTAATTTTCGGCGCACATCTCGCTCGCTATCCGCTTCAATGTATAGCGTCTTCGTTTTTTCTCTTACAGGTACTTCATCGATCGTATCTTGGTAAAACACTTTAAAAATCAACGTCCATCTCTCCTTTTCATCATTTGTTTAAAAAATAAAGTGTTAGCCCCGAGCGTTTTCCGCTTTTCTTATTATATATAAAAAGTGTGGAATAGGAAACAAAATTGAAAAGAAGCCCTTCAACCGAAGGGCTCGTACAACTATGCAATCGATTTTCTGCGCAAAAGTTCTTTCCATTGTTTGAGCAGCTTGCGTTTCAACTTTTTCAACATGACGCATCACTCCTCACTTTTATTGTATCCGATTTTGCAGGAAAGTAAATGTCTTCTCTATGATTTATTATAAGAAGATCATCGACAAATTTTGCATAGGAAAATATGCCATTGTTTAACCGATTCGTTGACAATGTGATGCAATTCGGTTACGGTAGGCTTGTGAACTTTTACACGAGGAGCGAGAAACATGGAGAGAAAGATCGTTTTTTTCGATATTGACGGAACGTTGTTAGATCATGAGAAACAGTTGCCGACATCGACATATGAAGCGATACATGAATTAAAAAAGCAAGGGGTATATGTGGCGATCGCGACGGGGAGAGCGCCATTTATGTTTGAATCGCTTCGAGAACAGCTCGGGATTGAATCGTTTGTTAGCTTTAACGGACAATATGTCGTTTTTGAAAAAGAAGTGATTTACAATCAACCGCTTGATCGCGAACGGCTTCACGCCTTAAAACAAATGGCGCACGACAATGAACATCCGCTTATTTTCATGGACGCTGACACGATGCGGGCGAGTGTAGCCGATCATCCGTACATTCACGAAAGCATGGGAAGTTTAAAATCTGTCCATCCGCCATACGATGAAACGTATTACGAACAAAACGATATTTATCAAGCGCTTTTGTTTTGTAAGCCGGAAGAAGAACAGATGTACGTTACAGCGTTTCCGATGTTTCATTTTGTGCGCTGGCATGCGGTATCTACAGATATTTTACCGTATGGCGGCTCTAAAGCAGAAGGGATTAAAAAAATGATCGAGCAGCTCGGCATTGCGCGCGAAAACGTATATGCGTTCGGCGACGGGTTAAACGATACGGAAATGTTGCGCTTTGTCGGCACAGGGGTAGCGATGGGGAACGGCCATGAAGAAGCGAAAAAAGTAGCCGATTTCATTACAAAACCGGTCGATGAAGATGGCATTTTATTCGGTTTACGTCAGCTCGGATTGTTGAAATAAAAGGTGTCCGCAATGGACACCCTTTTTTTAACGTTCAATCGGAATGGCGCCAGCTGGCACGTCGTACGGATGTTGTTTATTAATATGATCATAAAACATAATGCCGTTTAAATGGTCAATTTCATGTTGAAATACGATCGCAGGCAATCCTTTTAAACGTAGCTTCACCGTTTCGCCTTCAAGCGTCGTCCCGGTGACTGTAATGCGCATATAGCGAGGAACGTAACCGGGGATCGGCTCGTCGACGGATAAACATCCTTCTCCGCTCGTTAAATAACACATTTCAACGGAATGGCTTACAATTTTCGGATTAAATAACGCATAGCTATGTAACGTTCCTTTTTCGTCCGTCACATGCACCGCAATCATGCGCTTCGAGACATTAATTTGCGGCGCAGCTAAGCCGATGCCCGGACGAAGTCCATACATTTTCGCTAACTCTGGATCTTGGCTCATTTTTACATATTCCAACAAGCTTGCTAAAATGCGGCGATCTTCTTCGGATGGGGGAAGCGGCACTTCTTCAGCTACTTTTCGTAACGTCGGATGACCGTCTTTAATAATATCTTTCATCGTAATCACGTTGTTTCCTCCTCACACGCAGTATAACCATTTTTATTATGAAGGATGGAATGAAAAAGTGCAATTGCGTGAGAAACATACATATTCACGTTGTAAAACAGAAATAATACAGATTAACGAAAAATAGTATAACAGATTCATAACACAGTTAAAATTTTCTAATTTTCATTTTTATATAGAAGGTGGCAAGCAAACTGATTGACGAGCGTTGTCGAACGGTGTAAACTGAAAGATGTAAAAAAACAGTTGTATTAATCACACTTGCTTTTCTCATTAATACAGCTTTCAATACACAACGTGTGGTAAAAAGAAACCGTTTTTGGGCAAATTAAAAGGTGCATCATTTTACGTTTTGAAAAGAAAGGATGAGGTGAACAAAATGGGTAAAAAACCCCTATTCGATGTGAAAAAGCAACTTGAAAAAGTCGCTGAGCAGTTCCCGACATTTCAAATTTTAAATGAAGAAGGCGAAGTCGTAAACGAAGCGGCGATGCCAGATTTAACAGATGAGCAGTTGAAAGAATTAATGCGCCGCATGGTATACACACGCGTGCTTGACCAACGTTGCATTTCGTTAAACCGTCAAGGACGTCTCGGCTTCTATGCGCCAACAGCAGGACAAGAAGCGAGCCAATTAGCGAGCCATTTTGCATTAGAAAAAGAAGATTTCATTTTACCGGGCTATCGTGACGTTCCACAAATGATTTGGCATGGTTTACCACTTTACCAAGCGTTTTTATTTTCACGTGGTCATTTCCATGGTAACCAAATTCCTGAAGGTGTCAACGTGTTGCCACCACAAATCATTATCGGTGCCCAAATTATTCAAACAGCCGGCGTTGCGCTCGGTATGAAAAAACGTGGCAAAAAAGCGGTCGCAGTTACATATACAGGTGACGGCGGTGCATCGCAAGGGGACTTCTACGAAGGAATTAACTTCGCAGGGGCATTTAACGCGCCAGCGATCTTTATCGTTCAAAACAACCGTTTCGCGATTTCAACGCCAGTCGAAAAACAATCTGCCGCAAAAACAATCGCGCAAAAAGCGGTTGCCGCAGGTATTCCGGGCATTCAAGTAGACGGAATGGATCCGCTTGCGGTATATGTGGCGGTGCGTGACGCTCGCGAGCGTGCGATTAACGGTGGAGGTCCAACATTGATTGAAACGCTTTGCTTCCGTTACGGTCCACATACGATGGCGGGAGACGACCCAACGCGCTATCGTTCGAAAGAGCTTGAAAACGAATGGGAGAAAAAAGATCCGCTCGTTCGCTTCCGCAAGTTTTTAGAAAACAAAGGATTATGGAGCGAAGAAGAAGAAAATCGCGTCATTGAACAAGCGAAAGAAGATATTAAAGAAGCGATTAAGAAAGCGGACGAAACACCAAAACAAAAAGTGACAGACTTAATGTCGATTATGTACGAAGAAATGCCAGCGTTCTTAAAAGAGCAATACGAAATCTATAAAGAAAAGGAGTCGAAATAACCAATGGCGCAAATGACAATGATTCAAGCAATCACGGATGCGTTGCGCGTAGAAATGCGCAAAGACCCGAACGTTCTCGTGTTCGGTGAAGACGTCGGTGTAAACGGCGGGGTATTCCGCGCGACAGAAGGATTGCAAGCAGAGTTTGGCGAAGATCGCGTATTCGACACACCGCTTGCGGAATCAGGAATTGGCGGTTTAGCGATCGGTTTAGCATTACAAGGATTCCGTCCTGTGCCTGAAATTCAGTTTTTCGGATTCGTATATGAAGTGATGGACTCAATTTCTGGTCAAATGGCGCGCATGCGCTATCGTTCTGGCGGTCGTTTCCATGCGCCAATTACTGTTCGTTCGCCATTTGGCGGTGGCGTACATACGCCAGAATTGCACGCAGATAGCTTAGAAGGTCTTGTCGCTCAACAGCCGGGATTAAAAGTCGTCATCCCATCAACGCCATACGATGCGAAAGGATTGTTAATTTCAGCGATTCGTGACAACGACCCTGTCATTTTCTTAGAGCATATGAAATTGTACCGCTCGTTCCGTCAAGAAGTGCCAGAAGGCGAATATACAATTCCGATCGGCAAGGCGGACATTAAACGTGAAGGAACAGACGTATCGATCATCACATACGGTGCGATGGTACATGAATCGTTAAAAGCAGCAGCGGAGCTTGAAAAAGAAGGCATCTCTGTTGAAGTCGTAGACTTGCGCACGGTTCAACCGTTAGATATTGAAACAATTATCGCATCAGTTGAAAAAACAGGGCGCGCGGTCGTTGTACAAGAAGCGCAAAAACAAGCAGGTATTGCGGCAAACGTTGTTGCAGAAATTAACGAACGTGCGATTCTTAGCCTTGAAGCGCCAGTATTGCGCGTAGCGGCACCAGATACAGTATATCCGTTCTCACAAGCAGAGCCAGTATGGTTACCGAACTTTAAAGATGTGATCGAAACAGTGAAAAAAGTAATGACGTTCTAATGGAGGGGAATGACCCCTCCACATTTAAGAAATAGGAGGTTGAGATACATGGCATTTGAATTTAAATTACCGGACATCGGTGAAGGAATTCACGAAGGTGAAATTGTCAAATGGTTTGTGAAACCGGGCGATGAAGTAAACGAAGACGACGTACTTTGCGAAGTGCAAAACGATAAAGCAGTTGTTGAAATTCCATCTCCAGTAAAAGGAAAAGTATTAGAAATTTTAGTAAGCGAAGGAACAGTCGCAACCGTTGGTCAAACGTTAATTAAATTTGATGCGCCAGGATACGAAAACTTAAAGTTTAAAGGCGATCATGGCGATGAGCCAAAAGTAGAAGAAAAGAAAGAAGAAGTGAAACAAGAACAAGAGCAAGTAGCACAAACACAGCCGAAAAAACGCGTCATCGCGATGCCATCTGTGCGCAAATATGCGCGTGAAAAAGGTGTCGACATTCGCCTCGTTCAAGGAACAGGTAAAAACGGTCGCGTGTTAAAACAAGATATTGATGCATACTTAGCAGGCGGCACAGCACCACAAACAGAAGCGAAAGCGCAAGCGGTAGAAGAAAAAGCTGCGCCAGCACAAGAACAAAAAGCAGCGCCAACAGCTCAACCGGTTGTATTAGAAGGCGAGTTCCCAGAAACACGCGAAAAAATGAGCGGCATTCGTCGTGCGATTGCGAAAGCGATGGTAAACTCGAAACATACAGCGCCGCACGTCACATTAATGGACGAAGTCGATGTGACAAAACTTGTTGCGCATCGTAAGAAATTTAAAGATGTGGCAGCGCAAAAAGGCATTAAGTTAACGTTCTTACCATATGTCGTTAAAGCGTTAACGTCTGCGCTTCGCGAATATCCAGCGCTTAACACATCCATTGACGATGCAACAGAAGAAATCGTTCATAAACATTACTACAACATCGGAATTGCAGCGGACACAGATAAAGGCTTGCTCGTTCCTGTTGTTAAACATGCGGACCGCAAATCAATTTTTGCGATCGCAAAAGAAATTAACGAACTCGCAACAAAAGCGCGTGAAGGTAAATTAATGCCAAACGAAATGAAAGGTGCAACATGCACAATTACAAACATCGGTTCAGCAGGCGGTCAATGGTTTACACCGGTCATTAACCATCCAGAAGTAGCGATTTTAGGTATCGGCCGCATTTCAGAAAAACCGATCGTGCGCGATGGTGAAATTGTCATCGCTCCAGTATTAGCGTTGTCGTTAAGCTTCGATCATCGTATGATCGACGGTGCAACAGCGCAAAACGCATTAAATCATATGAAACGTTTATTAAACGATCCTGAATTATTATTAATGGAGGCGTAATGCGATGGTAGTAGGCGATTTCGCAATTGAAACAGAAACTCTCGTCGTCGGTACAGGTCCTGGCGGTTACGTTGCAGCCATTCGTGCAGCGCAACTCGGTCAAAAAGTAACGATCGTTGAAAAAGGAAACCTCGGTGGAGTGTGCTTAAACGTCGGATGTATTCCATCAAAAGCGCTCATCTCTGCTGGTCACCGTTACGAAATTGCGACACATTCACAAGATATGGGCATTTTTGCGGAAAACGTAAAAGTTGACTTTGCGAAAGTGCAAGAGTGGAAAGCTGGTGTCGTGAAAAAATTAACGGGCGGTGTCGAAGGATTATTAAAAGGAAATAAAGTTGAAATCGTGCGCGGAGAAGCGTATTTCGTGGATGAAAATACCGTTCGCGTCATGACAGAAAATAGCGCGCAAACGTACAAATTTAAAAACGCCATTATCGCAACAGGTTCTCGCCCAATCGAGTTGCCAACGTTTAAATTTTCGAAGCGCGTGCTTGATTCAACTGGTGCATTAAACTTACCTGAAATTCCGAAATCAATGGTCGTCATCGGCGGCGGTTACATCGGTACAGAATTAGGAACAGCATACGCAAACTTCGGAACAAAAATTACGATTTTAGAAGGTGCGGACGAAATTTTATCTGGCTTTGAAAAGCAAATGAGCGCAGTCGTTCGTCGCCGCTTAAAGAAAAAAGGAGTAGACGTCTTTACGAACGCGCTTGCGAAAGGTGTCGAAGAGCGTGAAGACGGCGTAACGGTAACATTTGAAGTAAACGGCGAAACGAAAACGATTGACGCGGAATACGTGCTTGTCACAGTCGGTCGCCGTCCGAATACAGAAGAGATGGGACTTGAACAAATCGGCGTGAAAATGACGGAGCGCGGCTTAATTGAAATTGACAAACAATGCCGCACGAGCGTACCGAACATTTATGCGATCGGTGACGTCGTTGCAGGTCCACCGCTTGCGCATAAAGCATCATACGAAGGAAAAATCGCGGCTGAAGCGATCGCTGGTCATCCGTCTGAAATTGACTACTTAGCGATTCCAGCTGTCGTCTTCTCTGACCCTGAATGCGCATCTGTCGGTTACTTTGAAAAACAAGCGATCGAAGAAGGAATTGACGTCATTACAGCAAAATTCCCATTTGGTGCAAACGGCCGTGCCCTTGCATTAAATGAAACAGATGGCTTCTTAAAGCTCGTCTTAACGAAAGACGATGGCGTCATTATCGGAGCGCAAATTGTCGGCCCGAACGCATCAGATATGATCGCTGAGCTCGGTTTAGCAATTGAAGCAGGCATGACAGCAGAAGATATTGCGATGACGATTCACGCGCATCCAACGCTTGGAGAAATTACAATGGAAGCGGCAGAAGTGGCGCTCGGTAGCCCAATTCATATTATTAACAAATAAAGAGGATGGCTTCGCCGTCCTCTTTTTTCATGATTTTTTCGAGACGATCATATGATGTTCATAAGGGGTGTGTGAACATGTATATCGTCTTTCTACTTCAAATGATGATATGGAGTTTGTTTTCGTTTATTGAATGGAGATCGGCGCACGATCATTTTATTTTTAAGGCGTTATTATTCGGGATATTCATATATATTTCTTTTTTGCTTGCTCTTCGTTTGCATTTAACGAAAAAGCGCGCATGTTGGACAACCTTATTGACGATTGCCGTCTATTTCGTTTGCCGCAAGCTGTTTTGGTCTTATCTTTTATAATAGTACATGATGCGTCCGTTAAATAAATGCAGTTTTCCTGCCATTTGTTTGGCGAAAAATTTGCATAGTTCGTTTGCTTTCCCTTTATCGCCGTGCGTCGCTTGTTTTGGCAAGACGAACTGTACAGCACGGTCGTGCACGCGGCATTCAATCATATGATAGCGATCATCTTTTCCGACTAACAAAATGCGATCGTCTTTTGTGACGATGTCATATGGGAAAGCGGACTCGGCGTAATCCCACGCCAGCTGTTCGCCTGTTTTTTGTGCGATGTTTCGATATTGTTCGAGCAGTTGTTTGCATTGTTCTAACGTTACCGTCTCCCATGTTGATGCAGGGACAAGTTCAATGGTAGCTGTATGAGCCATTTTTTTCACCTCAACCATTTTTGAAATCACTTTCATTGTATCATGGACATATATGAAAAAACAAATAATTGCGAAAATATGAATAGTGCGATATAATAAAATTTAATATACAAGAAGGAGGGAATGATATGCACGTATTCGAAAAATTGTATGATGAGCATGAAAAAGTAAAAGTAAGGTTTGTCGGCTTTACGACGAAAGACGTCCGATACGACTTTGGCATCGTGTACACAAATATGTTTTTTGGTAAACCGCTTGTCATCTGTATGCAAACAGGCCGCTCAGCTCTCCTCGACCCGAAAGACATCGAAGACCACGACTATTTACAACGAACGTTCCGCATTGACACAAAAGAACAAGCTGAAGATTTAGCGGAATTTTTCTCAGACATTTTACCATCGACACCTTATGCTGAACAATATGAGTAAGAGGCGTGAAATACGTCTCTTTTTTTGTTTAAATATGTCATACTAATTCCTATTGACAAAATAAATGTGACATATTATTATGAAATCAGTAAAACGTTTTCAAACATTCCAAAGGAAAAGGGGTTATCGGGGATGGGTACAATTGTATGCCAAACATGCAATGCGACAATCGATCATTTTGAGGACGAAAAAGTAACGGTATTGTACGGGCAATGTAGCGGTTGCGATTGTGAAGACGAAGAATAAAACATAGATCGGAACGAGCTTTGGGGGATGAGGAGAAAATATAGAGAGAAGGGATCGGCATAGCCGGTCTCTTTTTATTGACGAAAAAAGCGGAACTCGATGTGAGCTCCGCTTTTCTTATTTCTGATGTTCTTTAATGACGCGCAACGTTTGTAACGTGTCGTCTTCTGGACCTTGAACAGGCAAGCCGACTTCTATATTTTTGCGAATGTAGTTTAAATTTTCTTCCGTAATAATTTCACCCGGAATGAAAATTGGAATGCCAGGTGGATATACCATGACAAACTCAGCGATAATGCGCCCTGCTGATTCGTCAAACGGCACGACTTCCGTTTCGGAATAAAACGCATCGCGCGGAGTAAGCGCAAGGACAGGAATGTCTGGTAAAAGCACTTTCGGTTTTTTTCCGACTTTGGCTTGATGGCGAAATTCGTTTGATAAACGACGAAGCGCTTCGACTAATACGCTCGTCTCCCGTTCTGTATCGCCCGGTGTAATAATACATAAAATGTTGTATAAGTCGGACAACTCAACTTCAATGTTGTAATGTTCACGAAGCCATTTTTCGACTTCATAGCCCGTCAATCCGAGCTCTTTGACCGAAATGATGAGCTTCGTTGGGTCGTAGTCAAACGTTGCCTTTGTGCCGATAATTTCTTTTCCGACGCAATATAAATAGTCGATGTCGTTAATTTGCTTGCGCGTTTCATTCGCGAGGCGAATCGCTTGTTCTGCTAGCTCATGTCCTTCTGTCGCAAGCCGTTTGCGCGCCACATCAAGCGAAGCAAGCAACAAGTAAGACGTCGATGTCGTCGTTAACATGCTTAAAATGGCTTGCACTCGTTTTGGCGACACAAGCCCTTCTTTCACGTTTAAAATCGAACTTTGCGTCATGGAACCGCCAAGTTTATGCACGCTCGTCGCCGACATATCCGCTCCTGCTTGCATCGCTGAAAGCGGCAAATCTTCATGAAAGTGAATGTGTACACCATGCGCCTCATCGACAAGGACAGGGACGTTGTATGCGTGCGCAATGTCAACAATTCGTTTTAAGTCGCCCGCAATGCCGAAATACGTCGGGTTAATGACGAGCACCCCTTTGGCGTCTGGATGTTGCTTTAACGCCGCTTCTACTGCTTCTGGTGTAATGCCGTGTGAAATGCCAAGCTCTTTATCAATTTCAGGATGAACGAAAATCGGTGTCGCTCCCGAAAAGACGATCGCTGACATGACGGATTTATGCACGTTTCGTGGGACGATAATTTTATCGCCAGGGCCTGCGACAGACATGACCATCGTCATAATGGCGCCGCTCGTCCCTTGCACGGAGAAAAACGTATAGTCCGCCCCGAACGCTTCCGCCGCTAACTGTTGGGCGCGTTTAATCATTCCTTTTGGCTGATGTAAATCATCAAGCGGACCGATATTAATTAAATCCATCGCTAACGCATTTTCTCCAATAAAGGAGCGAAACTGCTCGTCCATTCCTGCTCCTTTTTTATGACCAGGAATATGAAATTGAATCGGATTTTTCTTTATATGCTCTAACAGTCCGGTAAATAACGGTGTTTCATACTGTGACAATTTCGCTGTACACCTCTTTAACTTGGATTTACATAAAACAAAGTGAATTATAGCACTTCTTTATACGTTTGGAAAGATGATTTTTTTGCTTAAAAATCAAAACGATTGCATATTTCTTCATTTATTGTTTGTGAAGGACTTTTCTTTATAAGTGAAGAATGATAAAAAGTAAAGGGGGAATGATGTGTGAACTGGAACACGAGAGTAACCGAGCTGTTAGGCATCCGTTATCCGATTATTCAAGGTGGATTGGCGTATTTGGCGTATGCGGATTTAGCGGCGGCGGTATCGAATGCCGGGGGGCTAGGGCAAATTACAGCGATGTCGCTCGAGACGCCAGATGAGTTGCGAGAAGAAATTAAAAAAGTGCGCGAAAAAACGGACAAACCGTTTGGAGTCAATTTTGCGATCGGACAACATGGACGCCCGTTTGCGCACATGCTTGATGTGGCGATTGAAGAAAAGGTGCCGGTCATTTCGATGACGGGCGGAAATCCTGCGCCTATTTTTGAACAGTTAAAAGGAGTATCCGTGAAAAAGCTTGTGCTCGTGGCGGCAGTACGCCAAGCAGTGAAAGCGGAGGAGCTTGGAGCGGATGCGGTTATGGTTGTCGGTCAAGAAGGGGGCGGCCATCTCGGCAAGCACGATATCGGGACGTTCGTATTAGTGCCGCGCGTCGTCGATTCCGTATCGATTCCTGTCATCGCTTCAGGGGGGATCGGAGATGGGCGCGGTTTGATGGCTGCGCTTGCGCTTGGAGCAGAAGGAATTGAAATGGGCACGCGCTTTATTGCGACAAAAGAATGCATTCATGCCCATCCCGTGTATAAACAAATGCTTGTGGAACGCACAGAAAGCGATACCGTCGTCATTAAACGTACGCTCGGTGCGCCTGCACGCGCTTTGTTAAACGAATGGACGGAAAAAATTTTACAGTTTGAACAAGAAGGAAAAGGATACGAACAGTTAAAAGAGTACATTAGTGGAAAGGCGAACAAACGATTCATTTACGATGGCTGCACGGAAGAAGGATTTGCATGGGCGGGGCAAGTGATCGGACTCATTCGCGACGTGCCGACAGTGAGTGAACTTTTTGCGCGCATGATTCAAGAAGCGGAACAAATTCGCACCCGTTGGGCAAACTAAAACAGACAGCAAAAAAGAAAGGTGAACATCATGAAATACGCATACCCGATTGATTACAGTTGGTCAACAGAAGAAATTATTGACGTCATTAAGTTTTACGAAGGCATTGAACAAGCATACGAACGAGGCATTGAGCGAGAGCAACTGATGAAATTATATCGTCGCTTTAAAGAAATTGTCCCAAGCAAAGCGGAAGAGCGAAAACTATGCGATGAATTTGAAAAAGTAAGCGGCTATTCATTGTACCAAACGATGAAAAAAGGAAAAGAGTTGTCCGCCGGAGATATTGTGAAAATGTAAAGTTGCATATCCCCTTTCCGTTACATAGTATATAAAAAAGAAAATTTTCAGAAAAAAGAATGTTTCAAACGGAAGGGGTGCACAATATGAAAAAAACAGCTGATGCATTTAAAAAAATGGACGGAGAACGACGAAAAAAAGTATTAAAGCTTGAAGTTGACTATGAGCTAGCCACCCTTTATGAAGCGATGTTAGAAAATAACGAAGCGAAAAAAAACGAATGTAAACGAAAACTAGAAAGACTGCGCCAAGAATTGATTCGTCTGTCGAACTGAAAGGCGGCAAGCGCCGCCTTTTCTACATAAGTATATGCAGGAGGTCTTGTATGTGGAACGAAATTGATCAACATATGCAGCATTGGATTCGGGAAGCAGGGGAGCGCATCCGCGATGCGTTTCAAACGAAACTAAAAATCGAAACGAAATCAAGTCCGTCCGACTTAGTGACAAACGTCGATCGGGAAATTGAGCAATTTTTTATTGAACGCATTCGCCAAACGTATCCGACGCATCGCATTTTAGGAGAAGAAGGATTCGGTGATACGCTTGAAGCGCTAGACGGCATCGTTTGGATCATCGACCCGATTGACGGAACGATGAATTTCGTTCATCAACAGCGTCATTTTGCGATTTCTGTCGGGGTGTTTCAAGATGGTGTCGGCATGCTTGGCTACATTTACGACGTGGCTTTTGATGAGCTGTATTATGCCGAAAAAGGAAAAGGAGCGTTTGTAAACGGCACGCCGCTTCCACCGCTTGAAAAAACGTCGCTTGACCGTGCGATCATTTCATTAAACGCGACGTGGGTGACGGAAAATCGTCGCATCGACCCGAACGTCCTTGCCCCGCTTGTGAAAAAAGCGCGCGGCACGCGTTCATACGGCTCCGCTGCGTTAGAAATGGCATATATCGCTTCAGGGAAACTCGATGCGTACATCACGCTTCGTTTGTCGCCGTGGGATATTGCTGGCGGGATGGTGATCGTGCAAGAAGTGGGTGGGATCGTGACAAACTTGTACGGGGAGCCGCTCAATATGATTGAGAAAAGCTCCGTATTCGTCTCGAAGCCGGGGTTACATGAAGAAGTGCTTGCGATCATTCAGCGCTAACGAATCGTTAGCGCATTTTTTTCTTTCTTTTCAATGAAAATCCGACGCCCATGACGGCAAATAAAGCAACGATGGACGCGACGATCGCTGGCACATGTCGGTAAGCAATCGCAATGCCGATGCTAATCATCGCCGCCGTGGCAAGTAGTGCAATCATAAAAAAAAGCGGTTGAAATTTGTTCATTTTCTTCCTCCTCATCCTCTTTCCTTTTAGGTTACAACAAAACATTCCGCTTTTCTACTATGTTTATGCTATAATAGACGCGCAATGTTGAAAAATAGGAGTTGACATAAGTGAGAAACGATATTCGTAACATCGCGATTATTGCGCACGTTGACCACGGAAAAACGACGTTAGTCGACCAATTGCTTCGCCAATCTGGAACGTTTCGGGCGAACGAACAAGTGGAAGAACGCGCGCTTGATCGCAACGATTTAGAACGTGAACGAGGCATTACCATTTTAGCAAAAAATACAGCCATTCAATACAAAGGCACGCGCATTAACATTTTAGATACGCCGGGCCACGCTGATTTTGGTGGGGAAGTGGAGCGCATTATGCGGCTTGTCGATGGCGTATTGCTCGTCGTCGATGCATATGAAGGATGCATGCCGCAAACGCGCTTCGTCTTGAAAAAAGCGCTCGAACAACATTTAACGCCAATTGTCGTCGTCAACAAAATCGACCGTGAGTTTGCCCGTCCGCACGAAGTGGTCGATGAAGTGATCGATTTATTTATTGAGCTTGGCGCAACGGAAGATCAGCTTGAGTTTCCGGTCGTGTATGCTTCAGCGATTAACGGGACGGCAAGTTTAGATGCCGATAAACAAGATGATGATATGACAGCGCTATTTGAAACGATTATTGAACATATTCCTGCCCCGCCGGACAATAGCGATGAACCGCTGCAATTTCAAGTGGCGCTTCTCGATTATAACGACTACGTCGGCCGCATTGGGATTGGACGCATTTTCCGCGGACGTATGCAAGTTGGACAACAAGTGGCGCTCATGAAGCTGGACGGTTCCGTCAAAACGTTTCGCGTGACAAAGCTGTTTGGCTTCCTCGGCTTAAAGCGCATTGAAATTGAAGAAGCTAAAGCAGGCGATTTAGTTGCCGTTTCCGGTATGGAAGATATTAACGTTGGAGAAACGGTATGTCCGCTTGATGTGCAGGAACCGTTGCCGCCGCTTCGCATTGACGAACCGACGTTGCAAATGACGTTTCTCGTCAACAATAGCCCGTTTGCAGGACGGGAAGGAAAACATGTGACAGCGCGAAAAATCGAAGAACGTCTTCGCTTACAGTTAGAAACAGACGTGTCGCTTCGCGTTGAGCCAACGGATTCGCCAGATGCATGGATCGTGTCAGGACGCGGAGAGCTTCATTTATCGATTTTAATTGAAAATATGCGCCGTGAAGGATTTGAGCTACAAGTATCCAAACCGGAAGTCATTATGAAAGAAATCGACGGCGTCATGTGCGAGCCTGTTGAGCGCGTGCAAATCGACATTCCTGAAGAATATACAGGAGCGATTATGGAGTCGCTTGGGGCGCGCAAAGGAGAAATGATCGATATGATCAACAACGGAAACGGACAAGTCCGTCTCATTTTCCTCGTTCCTGCGCGCGGATTAATCGGCTATCGGACGGAATTTATGTCGCTTACGCGCGGATACGGCATTTTAAACCATTCGTTCGACAGCTATCAACCAGTCATCCAAGGGCAAATTGGCGGCAGACATCAAGGTGTGCTCATTTCGATGGAGACAGGAAAAGCGACTGCGTATGGCATTATGCAAGTCGAAGACCGCGGCGTCATTTTTATTGAACCGGGAACGGAAGTGTATGAAGGGATGATCGTTGGCGAACATAGCCGCGACAACGATTTAGTCGTCAACGTATGCAAAATGAAACATGTAACAAACGTCCGCTCATCAACGAAAGAACAAACGGTGACGATGAAAAAACCGCGCCTCATGACGTTAGAAGAAGCGCTCGAATATTTAAATGACGACGAATATTGCGAAGTGACTCCACAATCCATTCGTTTACGGAAAAAAATATTAGATAAAAACGAACGTGAAAAAATTGCGAAAAAGAAAAAACTCGCTGAGCAAAAGAAATAGGGGGAAGTCGTCATGGATGTGATCGGTCGCCTGTCGTTTTTCGCTTCGCTATACAACGTGCATGAACAGCCGACGAAAGGAATGTGGCTGTTGTATGCGACGATTGTCGTTTTATCGATCATTGTGTATCGTCTTGGCTTTGCGCGCAAACTGCCGATGTTAAAAAACGTTATCATTTACTCGTTGCTTGTGCTCGGTTGTACCATTTTAACGTTTTTCGCCGTTTTTTTACCTGTCGCGGAAGGATTACTTGTTGCGGCAGTCGTATTAATCATTTATAAATGGCGGCTTCGTCGTGAAGGAGAGAACACAGCATGAAACTACAAGATGCGGTGTACAATTGGTTGACGATTACAGTCGTTGCCCATGCGCGCCCAGACGATACAGCAGCACAAGAAACAGAACGATTTTTTGCCGATTTGTTGCGCGAAGATCATGCGGTTGAGCAAATCGCATATACAAAAGAAGACGACGTCTATACAGTCACATTTACCGTAAACAATGAATCGCGCACGTTTCGCTTTCCGGCTGAACTCGTCGAAACGATGCTCGATCAAATCAATCGCGAACCTGAAAAATACGTCAATTACGAATAAGCGCCCATGTTTTCTGCTGGGCGCTTTTTCATATGTTAATATTCTAACGTATGAAAGAAAAAAGACTTTTGTTGACGAATAAAGATGTCGAAAAAAGTATGCGAGGTGAATGTATGTCCATTGACCACGATCGTCTGTTTAAACAGTTGATTCAAACGTTTTTTGAGGAATTTATTGTTCTCTTTTTCCCGACAATGCACGAGCATATCGATTTTCGCCACGTATCGTTTTTATCCGAGGAGCTGTTTACCGATGTGACGGCAGGAGAAAAGTACCGCGTTGATTTGCTTGTCGAAACGAAGTTAAAAGGCGAAGACGGGTTAGTGATCGTGCATATCGAAAACCAAAGCTACGTTCAACCATCATTTCCAGAACGGATGTTTATTTATTTTAGCCGTTTGTTTGAAAAGTACCGTAAACCCATCGTACCAATTGCTGTATTTAGCTACGATACGATCCGCGACGAACGATCTGCATTTACGCTCCAATTTCCATTTGGCCACGTGCTTGACTTTCGTTTTTTCACTTTGGAACTTCGTAAACAAAACTGGCGAAACTACATTCGTCAAGACAATCCAATCGCTGCTGCACTGCTAAGCAAAATGGGATATACTGAAAGTGAACGGGTAGAACTGAAAAAACAATTTTTACGCATGCTTGTCCGATTGGAATTAGACGAAGCGAAACAACGATTGCTGTTTGGCTTTTTTGAAACATATGTAAAACTATCAGACGAAGAAGAACAACAGTTGCGAAGAGAGGTGAGTGAGATGGAGACGAAAGAAAAAGAACAAGTGTTGGAACTCATTATTTCGTATGAACAAAGGGCGTTGGAGAGAGGGAGAGAGGAAGGAATGAAACAAGGGATGAAGCATATTGTACAAACGATGGCGCGAAAAGGGATGAGTATACAACACATTGCGAGCATGACAGATCTTACGGAAGAAGAAGTGAAACAATTGTTGGAAAACAAATAAGTTGTTTGCTATGTCCCCTCCGATCGTGCAAGAGGGAGGGGACGATTACCATTCCGTTTCGTGTTTGCTCGTGCGGAAAAAGCGAAACTTGCCGGTCGCTAGTCGCTCTTTCGTTTTTTGCGCAATCCGTTCATGGCACGTTTCGCACATATATGTATGAATCGGGCGGTTGCGCAATCGTTTTGCAAGCAACGTTTCATCGTTTAACGTATCTATTTTTTCGCAAAGAATGCATCGTACTCTCATCGTCAAACCTCACATGTTTTTTTAAAAATTAGTATATCATATTGTTTGAAACTGTGTGAAAAAAAGGTATGATAAAAACAAGGAGGGATACATATGCCAAATGCGGTAGAACCGACATTAATTGAGCCGTTATTCCAATCGCTGCAAAAAGAACGATTTGTCATCGTATGCACGATCGACCATGAAACAGGTGCACCAAATACAAGTGCGATTTCATGGGTGTATGCCCCAACACCTGACCGATTGTATTTTGCGGTCGATCAACGTTCCCGCATCGTTGCGAACGTGCGTGCCAACAGCGCTATTTCCATCGTGCTCATCGCGAATGAGTCGACGTACTCCATTAGCGGAAAAGCGCATGTGAAAGTAGAAAAGCTAGAAAACGTTCCGCTAAAACTTGCTGCTATTCAAGTGGACATTGAAGAAGTGCGCGATGTCATGTTTTACGGTGCAAAAATTTCAGTCGAACCGAAATACGAAAAAACGTACGATGCGCAAGCCGCTACCAAGCTCGATCAACAAGTGATGAGCGCATTAAAACAAGCATAAGCCGAGCGATACGCTCGGCTTATTTCATATGGTCGTTTGATTGCTTTTGTTGTTCGTTTTCTAACTGATTTTGCTCGTTTCGATTCAGCTGATCATCGTTTTGTCTTGTAGAGCGCGGATTTTTCGTTTGAATAAAATCACTCGGAATTTCAGGCATGACCCGTCCGACAATGGCCGCGAGCTCATCCATAAATCCTTGAATCGGCTTTCCTTTTTCTACTTGTTTTTGAATCGCTTTCAGCCGCTCATTTAAATCTGCATCGGCAATGACAATCGCATTCGCCCCGTACGGATCTTTTTGCAAACTTTCCGCAACGGAATATTTCACCGTTCCGACGCGCGACGGATCAAGTTTTGCGTTTACATCGATGCCTACTAACGCATATTTCCCGACAACTAATACGGTCGCATCGTTCACATTTGGGACGCTGCTAGCTAGATGCGCAAGATGGCGAGCAATTTGTTGACCGGATTTGTTCACGATTCGTTCATTTGTCGTATTTTTCACATGAACGAGCGAGTCGCGATTGTTCGGTTGCGCTTGTTGTCCGCAGGCACTCATGAAAAGCAACAGCAATATGATCATATATTTCAATCGTTCCACCCCTTTTCGTCTTTAACTTTATTTTGCAAAACTTCTTCTATCTTTATGCGCCCATTCATATATATAAACAACAATCCCGTCCAACGACGGTCGTCAAGGGGGAAAAAACGTGGGCAAAAAAATATACGTATTAGATACAAACGTGCTTTTACAAGATCCGTATTCTATTTTTTCCTTTCAAGATAACGAAGTTGTCATTCCGGCTGTCGTATTAGAAGAAGTGGACTCAAAAAAACGGTATATGGATGAAGTAGGCAGAAATGCGCGTCAAGTGTCTAAAATTATCGATAACTTAAGACAAAATGGAAAACTGCATGAAAAAATTCCGCTCGAAAATGGCGGCATGTTGCGCATTGAATTGAACCATCGTTCGTTTCAGCAACTGCAAGAAATTTTCGTTGAAAAAACGAACGACAACCGCATTTTAGCTGTGGCAAAAAATTTATTGCTTGAAGAACAAACGAAAGAAGACGGTCGCCCCGTCATTTTAGTTAGCAAAGATGCGCTCGTGCGCGTGAAGGCAGATGCGATTGGGCTAGAGGCGGAAGATTTTTTAAGCGATCGCGTCGTTGAAATTGACCATATTTACACCGGTTTTTTAGATTTGTACATAAGTCCAGAGCATTTAGGGCGCTTTTATGAAAAGGGTGAATTGGTGCTTTCGGAAATTACGAACCATCCGTTTTATCCGAATCAATTTATCGTCATGAAAGATGCGCTTGGCGGCTCTTCATCGGCGCTTGGCATCGTCGATCATACAGGAAAAAAAGTGCGCAAACTCGTCTTTCATTACGATCATATTTGGGGCATTCGTCCGCGCAACGTTCAGCAAACGATGGCGCTTGAATTGTTGTTGCGCACAGACATTCCGCTTGTGACGCTCATCGGAAAAGCAGGGACAGGAAAGACGTTGCTTGCGTTAGCGGCAGGGTTGATGCAGACGGAAGATTTACGGCTATATAAAAAATTGCTCGTCGCTCGTCCGATTGTGCCTGTCGGAAAAGATATCGGCTATTTGCCGGGAGAGAAACAAGAAAAATTGCGGCCGTGGATGCAGCCGATTTTCGATAATTTACACTTTTTATTTGATACGAAAAAGCCGGGTGAGCTTGATGCGATTTTATCGGGCATGGGTTCTATCGAAGTGGAGGCGCTCACGTATATACGTGGTCGAAGCATTCCAGAGCAGTTTATTATTATTGATGAGGCGCAAAACTTAACGAAACATGAAGTGAAAACGATTTTAACGCGCGTCGGGGAACGAAGCAAAATCGTGTTAATGGGCGACCCTGCTCAAATTGATCACCCATATTTAGACGAATATAATAACGGGCTGACATACGTCGTTGAAAAATTTAAAGAACAAAAAGTGGCCGGGCACGTTCGATTAATTAAAGGGGAGCGTTCCGCGCTCGCCCAGCTTGCCGCCGACCTTTTATAAAGAAAAGAGGCGAAGCGCCTCTTTTCACTCGACGATAAATTCCCGCACGTGCGTGATCGGGTTGTCGCGATTGGAGCCGTCTCCGAAATAAATATGGACAGGCCCGTCTTCTTTTAGCGGTTTGCCGTCTTTTGAAAAGCATAATAACAGCTCATAAGCTTCGTCAAGTGAAACGGTCGTATTTCCGTTTTCTGTCACGATGATGAAACGGTTGGCATCGTCGTTCGGTTCCGCGTTGCGCAAAAATGGGGCAAGCACCATGCCGAACGTACCAGATAATATTTTTTCTTTTTCAAACTGTTTTTCTGTTTGCAATGTTGGAGGAGACACGGCTCCTTCTTGAATTTCGCGGTCCCAATACGCTGAAATTTTTTGAATGTCGTCTATGTCTTCTCGTTGTTCTGTTTGCGGATGACGTGTAAAATAAGTATGTACATCTACTTTGCGATCGTCAAAAATCCATACGCTCGGATCGAGCGTAATTGTAAATTTGACGTTCCCTTTGATGACGATGACCATGTTCATTCCCCCTATCTGACTTTCATTATATGATGAAAGCGCTTGTTTGTAAAATTGTTCGTCAAGACACGGTGCTTGCATTTTTTTCGTATTCACGATAAGATGAAGAAACAGGAACGTACGGAACGGAGGGGTCAACGTGACGCCTGAAGTGGCGATAAACTTTCGAGAAAGAGCCTATTCGTTGTTGCAAGCGGATGCGGAAAAAATTGTGAAGCTGATCCAAGTGCAAATGGATCATTTAACGATGCCGCAATGCCCGCTATATGAAGAAGTGTTAGATACGCAAATGTTCGGTTTATCTCGTGAAATTGATTTTGCCGTCCGTTTAGGGCTTGTCGATGAAAAGGACGGGAAGGCGATTTTAGACCGACTTGAGCGCGAACTTTCGGCATTGCATGAAGCGTCCACGAAAAAGAAGAAAAAATGACAAAAACTCAAACGAATTTCGTTTGGGTTTTTTCTGTTTTATAGTACAATGCAAATAAGAAAGTGAAAAGGAAGATGGGATCGATGCGATTGAAAACGTTTATGAAATACCATGACTATCCGCTCATTATCGCGATATGTTTATTGTCGTTGTTCGGGCTTGTGATGGTATATAGTGCGAGCATGATTACGGCTGTTACTCGTTTTCATACGGCGAGCGATTATTTTTTCCAAAAACAAAAATGGGCATGGATCATCGGTGCAGTGTTTTTTTTATTTACGGCATTTGTTCCGTATAAACATTATGCGCGCAAAAAGTTTTTACAATTCGTTTTTTTCGCCATGCCTTTGCCGCTCATTTACGTCCTTTTGTTCGGCCATACCGTAAACAATGCGACAAGTTGGATTAAAATCGGTCCGATTAGCATTCAGCCAGCGGAGTTTGCCAAAATCGGTTTAATCGTCTATTTAAGCGGAGTATTAGCAAACAAGCAAAAAAAATTACAAACATCGCCGCAAGACGTCCTATTTCCAATCTACTATATGTTGTTTATTTGCTTATTAATTTTTCTTCAACCAGACGTCGGTACGATGTTGATTATCGGAATGATTTGTGCGGTCATCATCCTTTCTTCCGCCGCAAGCAAACGGTTATTGATGAAACAGTTGTTTCTGTTCGTTTTAATTATCGGAGTTGTCGCAGCGATTTCCGGTCCGTTTATATACGATCGAGTGTTTACGAAAGAGCGTTTATCGCGCATTGACGTCTTTTTGCATCCGTTTAAGTATGAAAAAGATGAAGGATACCAACTCATCAACTCGTACATTGCGATCGGAAATGGGGGATTAAAAGGGCTCGGACTTGGACAAGGCATTCAAAAATACGGTTATTTGCCAGAAGCGCATACCGACTTTATTATGGCGGTCATCGCCGAAGAGCTCGGGTTATTTGGCGTTTCGTTCGTCCTCCTTCTCTTATCGTTTATCGTTTTGCGCGGCTTTTTGATCGCAAGAAGGTGCCAAGATGCGTTCGGCAGTTTATTAGCGATCGGCATTTCAGCGATGATCGGCGTTCAATCGTTCGTCAACCTAGGTGGAATATCAGGGCTCATCCCACTGACAGGGGTTACATTGCCGTTTGTTAGCTACGGTGGTTCATCGCTCGTTTTATTAATGATGTGTGCCGGAGTGTTGGCAAACATCGCCGCGGTAACAAATTACGAACAAAAACATCAAACAGAAAAACAAAGCAATATTCAAAAAAATCATATTTCTTTTTCGTAATTGTATTTACAAATACAGAAAATTCGTTATAGTTTTTATATGAAGGATAGGGGGAGGATGCATATGAGGCGTATTCAAAAAGTACTTGTCGCAAACCGTGGAGAAATTGCGATTCGCGTGTTTCGCGCCTGCAACGAACTAGGAATTCGCACCGTTGCCATTTATTCGCGCGAAGATGCAGGATCGTACCATCGTTACAAAGCGGATGAAGCGTATTTAGTTGGAGAAGGAAAAAAACCGATTGAAGCATATTTAGACATTGAAGGCATTATCGAAATCGCGAAAATGCATGATGTCGATGCGATTCATCCGGGCTATGGCTTTTTATCGGAAAACATCGAATTTGCGAAACGATGCGAAGAAGAAGGCATCATTTTCATCGGTCCGAAACAAGCGCATTTAGATATGTTTGGCGATAAAGTAAAAGCGCGCCACCAAGCGAAACAAGCGGGCATTCCGGTCATTCCGGGAAGCGACGGGCCTGTGCAAAGCTTGGAGGATGTCGTGCGCTTCGGCGAGACATACGGTTATCCGATGATCATTAAAGCGGCATTAGGAGGCGGTGGACGCGGAATGCGCATCGTTCGTTCGCAAGCGGAAGTGAAAGAAGCGTATGAGCGGGCGAAATCGGAAGCGAAAGCGGCATTTGGCAGCGATGAAGTGTATGTCGAAAAATTAATCGAAAAACCAAAACATATTGAAGTGCAGATTTTAGGTGACGAATACGGCAACATCGTTCATTTATATGACCGAGACTGCTCGGTGCAACGCCGCCATCAAAAAGTTGTTGAAGTGGCGCCAAGCGTATCGCTTTCAAAAGCGCTCCGCGAAGACATTTGCCAAGCGGCAGTGAAACTAATGAAAAACGTGCAATACGTGAACGCAGGAACGGTTGAGTTTCTCGTTTCTGGCGATGCGTTTTACTTCATTGAAGTGAATCCGCGCATTCAAGTCGAACATACAATTACAGAAATGATTACAGGGATTGATATCGTTCAATCGCAAATTTTAATTGCGGAAGGACATGCGCTACATAGCGAAAAGGTCGGCATTCCGAAACAAGAAGACATCCGCGTTCACGGATATGCGATTCAATCGCGCGTGACGACAGAAGATCCGTTAAACAATTTTATGCCAGATACAGGGAAAATTATGGCGTATCGTTCAGGCGGTGGCTTCGGCGTTCGTTTAGATGCCGGAAATAGCTTTCAAGGCGCCGTCATTACGCCGTATTACGATTCGCTGTTAGTCAAAGTGACGACGTGGGCATTAACGTTTGAGCAAGCGGCGGCGAAAATGTTGCGCAACTTGCGCGAGTTTCGTATTCGCGGCATTAAAACGAACATTCCGTTTTTAGAAAATGTCGTGCAACATCCGAAGTTTTTAACAGGCGAATACGATACGTCGTTTATCGATACGACGCCAGAGCTATTTGTGTTCCCGAAACGGAAAGACCGCGGAACAAAAATGTTATCGTATATCGGAACGGTTACTGTCAACGGTTTTCCAGGCATCGGGAAAAAGAAAAAGCCGGTATTCGATCCGCCGCGCATTCCGAAAGTGAACCATATTGAACCGATGCCAAAAGGGACGAAACAAATTTTAGATGAACGGGGAGCAGACGGGCTCGTTCAATGGATCAAAGAACAACCGCGCGTGTTGTTGACAGATACGACGTTTCGTGATGCCCATCAATCGCTTTTAGCGACGCGCGTGCGCACAAACGACTTATTGCGCATTGCGGAGCCGACCGCGCGTTTATGGCCGCAACTATTTTCGATGGAAATGTGGGGCGGAGCGACGTTTGACGTCGCGTATCGCTTCTTAAAAGAAGATCCGTGGGATCGTTTAATTCAATTGCGCGAAAAAATTCCGAACGTTTTGTTTCAAATGTTGCTTCGCGCGTCGAATGCGGTCGGATATAAAAACTATCCAGATAACGTCATTCGAGAGTTTGTTGCGCAATCAGCCGAAGCCGGCATTGACGTATTCCGCATTTTCGATAGTTTAAACTGGGTAAAAGGAATGACGGTCGCCATTGATGCGGTACGTCAAACAGGAAAAGTGGCGGAAGCGGCGATTTGTTATACGGGCGATATTTTCGATTCGACGCGCACAAAATACAATCTCGATTACTATAAACAGTTAGCGAAAGAGCTCGAGCAAGCTGGTGCGCACATTTTAGCGATCAAAGATATGGCGGGGCTATTAAAGCCACAAGCGGCTTATACGTTTATTTCTGCGTTAAAAGAAGTTGTCGACATTCCGATTCATTTGCATACGCACGATACGAGCGGAAACGGCATTTATACGTACGCCAAAGCGATTGAAGCAGGAGTCGATATTGTTGACGTCGCGGTAAGTTCGATGGCTGGTTTAACGTCGCAGCCGAGCGCAAACACGCTTTATTATGCTCTTGAAGGAACAGAACGTGCGCCGGAAGTCGATATCGCATCGCTTGAGAAATTGTCGCGTTATTGGGAAGATGTGCGCAAATATTACGTCGACTTTGAAAGCGGCATGAATGCGCCGCATACGGAAGTATATATGCACGAAATGCCGGGCGGACAATATAGCAACCTTCAACAACAAGCGAAAGCGGTCGGCTTAGGTGATCGTTGGGATGAAGTAAAAGAAATGTATCGCCGCGTCAACGACTTATTTGGCGACATTGTTAAAGTAACGCCATCGTCGAAAGTGGTGGGTGACATGGCGCTATATATGGTCCAAAACAATTTAACCGAACAAGACATTTATGAGCGCGGTGAAACGCTTGATTTCCCAGATTCCGTCGTTGAACTGTTTGAAGGTTATCTCGGTCAGCCGCATGGCGGATTCCCAGAAACGTTGCAGCGCATCATTTTAAAAGGGCGTGAACCGATTACCGTTCGTCCAGGTGAGCTGTTAGAGCCGGTCGACTTTGAGAAGTTGCGCGAAGAGTTATACCATATCGTTCAACGTGAAGTGACTGACTACGATGTGTTAGCTTATGCGCTATATCCGAAAGTGTTTGTGGAATACGCCCGTACGGTCGAACAGTTCGGTGACGTATCTGTGCTTGATACACCAACGTTTTTATACGGCATGCGTCTCGGTGAAGAAATTGAAATTGAAATTGAAAAAGGAAAAACGTTAATCGTCAAGCTCGTTTCGATCGGTCAGCCGCAAGCGGACGGAACAAGAGTTGTATATTTTGAGCTAAACGGTCAACCGCGCGAAATCGTCATTAAAGACGAAAGCATTAAAACAACGGTCGTTGCGCGTGTGAAAGCGGATCGCAACAATCCGAACCATATTGCTGCGACGATGCCGGGAACAGTTGTCAAAGTGCTTGTTGAAAAAGGGGAAAAAGTGAAAAAAGGTGACCATTTAATGATTACCGAAGCGATGAAAATGGAAACGACCGTGCAAGCACCGTTTTCCGGTATGGTGAAAGACATTTACGTCAAAGGTGGCGACGCCATCCAAACAGGCGACTTATTGCTTGAATTAGCGGAAAAATAAAAGAACGAGGGGGTCCCCTCGTTCTTTTATTTTAATACGGCAGATGGAACGGCTTGATGCTCTACCTCTTTTTCTTTTTTACTACGTGTCGCCAGTAACACGAAGTAGCTTAATACACCAAATAAACATGAAATGAAAAACGCATGAGCTAAGGCGACGTATAAGTTTAACCCTGTAAAGACGACAAGCGCTCCTGTTGCGACTTGACAGCTAACGAGAAGGAGTGCGATGAGCCAGCCCCAGTATATAATCGGCTGATGTTTATATCGTTTAATCGCATATATCGTCGCCCATAAAATCCAAAGAAACAATAATCCCGCTGCAAAACGGTGCCCCATTTGCACCCATTCATGCAGTTGCGTTGGAAATAAGCGCGTTTGTGCGCAAAACGGCCAACTTGGGCACGCTAAACTCGCTTGTTTATGGCGAACGAGCGCTCCGGTATAGACGACGATATAGCAATATGCAATAATGCCGTAAATATGAAATGTCATCGTACGATCGAGCACAACGGATGCGGCATGAAATTTTTTATCTACTTCAAAAATAAAGAGCGTTAATAAAAAGACAGCCGCAAACGAAATGAGCGAAATGCCAAAATGAAGCGCAAGCACGACGTCCGATTGTCCCCACACGACCGCAGCAGCGCCAATGAGCCCTTGCAAGACGAGAAACACGAACGAAACGACGGCTAAAAATTTCGTTTCTCGAATATGTCCGATCGCTTTCCATGCCCAAATCGATAAAATAAGCACCATCAATCCGACGACGCCTGAGACGACGCGATGGCTTAATTCAATAAGCAACTCAGCTGTAATGTGAGACGGAATGAGTTGCCCGTGACAGAGCGGCCACGAACGACCGCACCCCATGCCTGAGCCTGTTTTCGTCACAAGTGCGCCACCAATTAAAACGAAAAGCATGCCGATTGTTGTCGCTACCGCAAACCATTTTAAAAGCCGTTGCAATGTGTTCACTTCCTTAATGCGAAATTTTATCTAGCAAATGCCTAGTAAAAACTGTATAATAAATGTGAAATACGTGTGAAGAAATGCTACTCTCATATTAGCGGAAAATGTCGAAAAGCGCAAAGTTTTATTATTTTACAATATAGCAAACGTTGCAAATATGGTTGAATATTTGTATGGAGTTTGCTAGAAATATAAGTGCAGTCATTTTTCAATGTTTTCATTGTAACAATATCGTTTTGACACAAATTCGACACAATTAAGACAAAAAAAGTTCACAATTTGACGAAGAAATGTGCTTTAATATACAGAGACGACATATCGTTATCGTGTATAGATTGGAAACGCCTTCAAAGGCATAAGAGAGGAGTGGCGGCAGATGGCGGATGTAGTCGAAGATGTAAAAACGACAAAAATCCAATCCGGTGTACTAAAAGATGTATTCGCTGTCGTAAAAATTGGCATTGTCAATTCCAATTTAATTACGACGTTTACGGGACTTTGGTTAGCCCTTCATTTTACAGGACAAGGTTTTTTAAGCAATTTGCATACGGTGTTTTTCGCGCTTATTGGATCTGCGCTCGTCATTGCAGGTTCTTGTGCGTTAAATAATTTCATTGATCGCGACATCGACCATCTTATGGAACGGACGAAAAGTCGCCCAACGGTGAGCGGAAGCGTAGAGCCGAAGCGCGTGCTTTGGTTCGGTGTACTTCTTGTCACGATCGGTACGCTCAGTTTGCTTATGACAACGGTCACCGCCGCCATCATCGGACTCATTGGTATGGTGACATACGTCTTTTTATATACGATGTGGTCTAAGCGAAGCAATACGTTCAATACGGTGATCGGAAGCATTTCTGGTGCCGTTCCGCCAGTCATCGGTTGGACAGCGGTCGATGACGGATTTCATATCGTTCCAGTCATTTTGTTTTTGCTTATGTTTTTATGGCAACCGCCACACTTTTTAGCGTTGGCGATGAAGCGATGTGAGGAGTATCGCGCAGCTGGCATTCCGATGCTTCCTGTCGTACATGGATTTGCGATGACAAAACGGCAAATCGTCATTTGGATTGTGGCGCTTTTACCGCTTCCGTTTTACTTATTTTCATTAGGCGTGCCGTTTTTAGTGATCGCGACGTTGTTAAATGTCGGTTGGTTAGCGCTCGGACTAGCGGGCTTTAAAATGAAAGACGATATAAAATGGGCGAAATGGATGTTCATTTATTCGCTCAACTATTTAACGATTTTGTTTGTGACGATGGTGATTGTCACGATTGACTAATGAAGCGCCTACAACGGCGCTTCGGAAAATAAAAAAGGTTTACAATTCTTTCTTTTTGTAAAGAAAGAATGTATATATTTCACTTTATTTCATAATCGAAAGAGGGGTTTGATTAGGCTATGAAGAAGTGGCTACGAAATTGGCGCTTGGTTTCTCTTGTATCCGCCATGGCGCTTTTGCTAGCTGGTTGCGGTAAGCCGTTTTTATCGACGCTTCAACCAGCAGGAGAAGTAGCTGACATGCAGTACAAGCTTATGCTGCTCAGCACGGCCATTATGGTCATCGTCATTGCGGTTGTAACGATCATCTTCCTTTACGTTGTGACTCGCTTCCGTCGTCGTAAAGGGGAAGAAAACAAAATTCCAAAACAAGTAGAAGGAAGCCATACGCTTGAAATTATTTGGACAGTTATTCCGATTATTTTACTAATCATCTTAGCTGTTCCGACGGTTTTATACACGTTTAAATTGGCGGATGTAAAACCGATGAACAAAAAAGAACGCGACGTTGTTGTCGTCAACGTGCGCGCGAATTTGTACTGGTGGGAGTTTGAGTACCCAGATTACGGCATTATTACAAGCCAAGATTTAGTCGTTCCAACAGGTGAACGCGTGTATTTTAACTTAAAAGCATCTGACGTAAAACACTCGTTCTGGATTCCTGCCGTCGGAGGAAAAATGGATACAAATACAGATAACACGAACCAATTTTTCCTCACATTTGATGACAAACGTGCCGAAGAAGCAGGACGTCTCTTTTACGGAAAATGTGCGGAGCTTTGCGGTCCGTCACACGCATTAATGGACTTTAAAGTGAAGGCGCTTCCTCGTGCTGAATTTGATCAATGGGTAGAAAAAATGAAAAATGCAAAACCTGTTGCAGCAACAGACCCAGTTGTGAAGCGAGGAGAGGAAGTTTTCAACAAAAGCTGTATTGGCTGTCACGCTGTTACACCAGTTGATGGTCGTCCAGAGCAAGCTCGCCTTGCGCCAAACTTAGGCAACTTTGCGGATCGTGAACGCATTGCCGGCATTTTAGAACATAACGAAGAAAACTTAAAAGCTTGGTTAAAAGATCCAGAGAAAATTAAGCCAGGCAACAAAATGACAGGTACTTATCCAGCATTATCTGATGAAGAGCTAGAAGCATTAACAAAATATTTAATGACATTATCTGTTGAGTAAGGGGATTATCGATAAAGGGAGGTTAAACTGTGAGTACGTTAGCTCGGAAAAAAGGTGTCGGCGCAGTCATTTGGGACTACTTAACGACAGTAGACCATAAGAAGATTGCGATTTTGTACTTAATCGCCGGCGGAGTTTTCTTCTTGCTTGGCGGTTTAGAAGCGATGATTATTCGCATTCAGCTCGCCGTGCCAAACAACGACTTCATTAGCGCAGGTTTTTACAATGAAGTGTTGACGATGCACGGGACGACGATGATTTTCCTTGCGGCGATGCCGCTCGTGTTTGCGATGATGAACGCCGTTGTGCCGATTCAAATCGGTGCGCGCGACGTAGCGTTCCCGTTTTTAAACGCGCTTGGATTTTGGTTATTTTTCTTCGGTGGTGTATTTTTAAACTTATCATGGTTTTTAGGTGGAGCACCTGATGCCGGTTGGACATCGTACGCATCATTATCACTTGCGTCACCAACGCACGGTATTGACTTTTACGTATTAGGCTTGCAAATTTCCGGTTTCGGAACGTTAATTGGTGGAATTAACTTCCTTGTGACAATCATTAATATGCGCGCGCCAGGAATGACATATATGCGCATGCCGATGTTTACATGGGCAACGTTTGTCACATCTGCGCTCATTTTATTCGCGTTCCCGCCATTAACAGTCGGTTTAATTTTCATGATGATGGACCGTTTGTTCGGTGGAAACTTCTTTGATCCAGCGCTTGGTGGAAATACGATCATTTGGGAGCACTTGTTCTGGATTTTCGGTCACCCAGAAGTATACATTCTCGTCTTACCAGCGTTCGGTATTTTCTCAGAAATTTTCGCGACGTTCTCGCGTAAACGTTTATTCGGTTATTCATCGATGGTATTCGCGACGGTGTTAATCGGGTTTTTAGGATTCATGGTATGGGCGCACCATATGTTTACCGTTGGGATGGGCCCAATTGCAAACGCCATCTTTGCGGTTGCGACAATGGCGATTGCCGTGCCAACAGGAATTAAAATTTTCAACTGGTTATTTACGATGTGGGGCGGAAGCATTCGCTTTACAACGCCAATGATGTATGCGGTAGCGTTCATTCCATCGTTCGTTATCGGTGGGGTAACAGGGGTCATGAACGCAACAGCTGCGGCAGACTATCAATATCACGATAGCTATTTCGTCGTTGCACACTTCCACTACGTTATCGTCGGTGGGGTTGTATTCGCGCTACTCGCAGGGGCACACTATTGGTGGCCAAAAATGTTCGGTAAAATGTTAGATGAAAAATTAGGAAAAGTGACATTCTGGTTGTTCTTTATCGGTTTCCATTTAACGTTCTTTATTCAACATTTCCTTGGCTTAATGGGTATGCCACGCCGTGTATTCACGTTCTTGCCTGGTCAAGGATTTGAAACAGGAAACATGATTAGTACAGTCGGTGCATTTTTCATGGCAGCAGGTACAGTCGTATTATTAGCAAACGTTGTCATTACGACAGTAAAAGGAAAGCGTGTTGGCAACGACCCTTGGGAAGATGGACGCACATTGGAATGGGCCGTATCTTCGCCAGCACCAGAGTACAACTTTGCACAAACACCACTTGTCCGTGGTTT
Organism: Anoxybacillus sp. ST70; assembly: GCF_019553625.1. Lineage (NCBI taxonomy): Bacteria > Bacillati > Bacillota > Bacilli > Caryophanales > Anoxybacillaceae > Anoxybacillus > Anoxybacillus sp. ST70. Next base: position 244,871 of record NZ_JAHZOF010000001.1, on the reverse strand, counting down.
AGACGCGTATTGGATTGAAAAAATGGAAGGCAAAAAAGGATTAACGCCAGCAGAGCCGCTAGGTGACATTCATATGCCGAATCCATCGATTTTACCGTTTGTTATTTCACTTGGCTTATTTGTGGCCGCATTCGGTTTCTTGTTCCATCAAGATCATGCGTGGGGAACTCCAGTCGGCGTAGTCGGCTTACTCATTACGCTCGGCGCGATGTTCTTCCGTTCAATTATTGATGACCACGGCTTCCATATTCATAAAGAAGAAGTGATGGAAGCGGAGAAGAAGGGGGCTGGGGCATAATGCATGTGGAAGAAAAATTAACGGCAGAGACGTTTCCGGCAGAGCCTGAAAAAGCGACCCTTGAAGGGAAAAATAAATTTTTAGGTTTCTGGTTTTTCCTCGGCGGAGAGACGGTATTGTTCGCCTCTCTCTTCGCCACATTTTTGGCGTTAAGAGATTCTGTTGCAGGCGGTCCGTCTGCGAAAGAATTGTTCCAAATGCCGATCGTCTTTTTAGCGACGATGCTGTTACTAACAAGCAGTTTAACGAGCGTATATGCGATGCATCATATGCGCAACTTTGATTTTAAAAAAATGCAGCTTTGGCTCGGCATTACCGTTTTTCTTGGTGCAGCTTTCTTAGCGCTTGAAATTTACGAGTTTACAGAGTACGTACATGAAGGATTTAAATTTTCAACAAGTGCGTTTTCTTCATCGTTTTACACGTTAGTTGGTACGCACGGTGGCCACGTCGCATTCGGTTTACTTTGGATTTTAACGTTAATGATTCGCAATGCGAAACGTGGGTTAAACTTATATAACGCACCGAAGTTTTACGTTGCCAGCTTATATTGGCACTTTATCGACGTCGTGTGGGTGTTCATTTTCACGGTCGTATACTTAATGGGAATGGTGGGGTGATTGTATGGCAAATCATACACATGTACAAAACCCAAAAGTAGATGTGCAATATCGCCGGAAAAAAAATGCAGAAGAAATGAAACATCAAATTGTTTCATTTACGTTAATGATTTTTTTAACGCTCATCGCCTTTTTTGCGGTTGGATATGAAGGATTTTCTGCTTGGTTTTCCGTACCGTTCATTTTATTGTTAGCGGTCGTGCAAGTTATTTTCCAACTGTATTACTTTATGCATATGAGCCATAAAGGACACGAACTGCCAGCACTGTTCATCTATGGCGGTGTCGTTGTGGCGTTCGTTACGATTTGGGCGTTTTTAACGGTCGTTTGGATTTAAGAAGCTAGCGTTGGCTAGCTTCTTTTCTTTTCACGTTTGTTACGTTTGTAGTATAATAAAGTCGGAAAAAAAGTGAGGTGAATATGATGCCGTTAAGTATATTTGGTTTTGAGGCGATGTGGAGTCCGTACTTTTTCATTTTTTTAGTTGCTGTGACGATTGCTTATTTTTGGTTAGTTAACCGTGCAAAAGAACAAACGACGACAAAGCAAAAAACGTTGTTTGTGACTGCCATCGTTTTGCTTTACATTTGTAAAGGCTCTCCAGTTGACTTGTTAGGGCATTTAATGTTTAGCGCCCATATGACGCAAATGGCCATTCTTTATTTAATGGTGCCGCCGCTCCTTATTAAAGGCATTCCGTCATGGATGTTTGAAGCCGTTTTTCGCATTCCAATCATTCGCTCGACGTTTGCCTTTTTCACGAAGCCGTTAATTGCTTTATTTTTGTTTAATGGTATTTTTTCGTTATACCACGTGCCGTTGATTTTTGATGTGGTGAAAACAAACATGTGGTTGCATGCGCTCATGACGATTGCTATTTTTATTGCGGCGATGATGATGTGGTGGCCGCTCGTCAATGACGTGCGAGGATTTCCGTCGTTGTCTGGCTTGAAAAAAATCGGTTACATTTTTGCTGATGGGGTGTTGTTGACACCTGCATGTGCGCTCATTATTTTTGCGGATACCCCGCTATATGCGACGTATTACGATCCAGCTGCTTGGATAAACGCTTTAGCGCTTTGCGTTCCACAAACGACGTTAGCGTCGCTTGAATTAAGCGGACCGGAAATGTTTAGTTCGATGTCGCTATTGCACGACCAGCAGCTTGGTGGCGTATTAATGAAAATCATTCAAGAAATTGTATATGGAGTGATGTTGTTTTTCATTTTTATTGAATGGTATCGAAAAGAACGAAATGAAGAACATGTCGCTGTTCAAACAACGAAATAAAGAGAGGGAGAAACGATGGTACCGATTTTACCTACAATTAGTACAAGCTTTATCGTCATTAGTGCCATTCTCGTTGCGATTGGTTGGTATTTTATTCGTCAAAAACAAATCGAGAAGCATGAAAAGACGATGTGGATTGCCGCTGCTTTTGCGCTCGCGTTTTTCATCATTTACTTGTCGCGCACGATTTTTATCGGCAATACAAGCTTCGGTGGTCCAGACGATATAAAAATATATTATACGATCTTTTTGTTTTTCCACATTTTTTTAGCGACAGCTGGCGCCGTTTTCGGCATTGTCACGTTGCTGTCTGCGGTGAAAAAAAATTGGTTGCGCCATAAAAAAATCGGTCCGATCACGAGTATCATATGGTTTTTTACCGCAACAACAGGAGTTGCTGTTTATTTATTGCTATACGTATTTTATCGTGGTGGGGAAACGACATCAGTTATTAAAGCGATTTTAGGATTTTAAAAAAGAGGGTGAACATTCACCCTCTTTATAGTTTAAAGTGAAACTTAATAATCCCTGCTTCTTTCGCTGATTTGATCGCAATGAGTAAGAGCGGGAATAAAATAAGACCGAGTCCGCCCATCACCTTCACGCCTAAGTACATCGAAATGAGCGTCGCTAGCGGAGATAAACCGATATGCGCGCCCATCACTTTCGGCTCAATCGTTCGGCGTAAAATTAACAAAATGACACCGAGAATCGATAGTTTTGTCGCTAATACCGTATCGCCTGTGACGAAGTGGAAAATGGCCCAAGGTGCCATAATGACAATCGATCCGATAATGGGAATAAAATCGATCACCCAAATAATAAATGCGGTAAATAACGCCACTTTCGGTGTAATGAGCAACAGTCCGACGAGAGATACGGCAAAAATAATTAAACTAACGAGAAATTGCGCTTTCCAAAAGCCAAATACGACATACGATAGACGCGACATCATAAAATGTACTTTTTCTTTCGTTTCTTCTGTTAAATGCGAAAAAATCGCTTCGCGTATTTTCGGTAAATCGTGCATAAATAAAAATAAAGTAATTAAATAAACGAGAAAGTTAATTAAAAACTTTGGAACGTTTGCGACAAGCGCGCTTACTTTATTAAAGCTTAATGAAGCGGTTAGTTGCGTTTTTAATTTTGTTAAAAACAAATCGACTTGATGGCTTAATTCCGCCACAACAAACGGCGGCAATTTTTCTGTCTGCTTGTACCAGCGAGCGACAAGCTCATTCCATCCCGCAATCATTTCATTCAAATATAGCGGCGAGTTTCTAAAAAAGTGAAACGCTTCCGTCACAATTTTTGTAATAATAAAATAACCGCTTAAACACATAAATAGCGTAAATAAACTAAACACAAGCAGGGTAGCGGACTGTCGCTTAAACCCGAGCCGCTGCTGTGCTACTTTCACTGCTGGCTCTAAAAAAATGGCAGTAATCAATGCAAATAAAATCGGAACGGCAATGGGGGCGACCCAGTATGTCAATAAGACGATCGCGAGTAAAATAATAATCATGTATATGGATCGCTTTGGAATTTTCTCGAACAACGAAACGACACCTGCTTTCATTTCATAAATCGTATGGAGGATGTATATGCATAAACCTATTATAACGATTGTTGCGATGAGTGTACAACCGTTTGATGATGTCATATTAGAAGATGTGAAAGTGTATGAGCAACAAAAGCGGCTGACGATTCATATAACCGTTTCGTTCAAAATGAAGCAAAACATGCTCGCTTTCTGTGAACATATTCAAAAACAAGTGATGGACGACATATACGAGATGACAGGAAAAGAAGTTTTTGCTGTGCATCTGTACGTTCGTCGGCTCGTTGACGGAAAAAACGCATGAGCGTGCTCATGCGTTTATGTTCGCAAGACCTTCTTTTACTTTCGCTAAAATCGCTTCACATTGGCTCACTAATGACGAAGGAAAGTTTTCCCCCTCACCATATTCTACACCATGTGGATAATAATGTTTGCCAAGCAGCGGCTTTATTAACTTAATGACTGCATGGCGACCGCCAACATCTCCTTCAACCGCATAGCCTTGCACGCGTAAATAAAACACATCGTTTTTAATCTCGAATTTGCGGTCATATGTGACACGGTCGTAATCCCATTGACCTGCACGCACGAAGCCGAGGCTTTCCATGAGTTCGTCTAAACGTGTTAATGGCGCTGTTTGATTTTCAATACCTGTATTTTCAAAGCGCATCGTTCATATCCCCCTTATGTAAAATAAAACATTCCTCCATTAATAATAGTACGAAAGCGCATAACTTTCAATGACGAGCTTCATAATTGTTCCGATTTTGGTGAAACTAATGTGCGAAAGGAGAGATGCATATGCCAAAAGTAAAAGAGATGATGACGACAGAAGTCGAATGTTGTACGCCGCTTGATAATATGTACGAAGCAGCAGTGAAAATGCGCGATTATAACGTCGGTGCCATTCCAATTACAGATGGAAATCGGCTCATTGGTATTGTGACAGACCGCGATTTAGTCGTGCGCGGCATTGCCGAGAAAAAGCCCGGTTCAACAGCTGTCACCGAAGTGATGAGTGAACAGCTTGTGACAATTTCACCAGATGCTTTTGTTACCGAAGCGGCTCGTTTAATGGCGAAACATCAAATTCGCCGCTTACCTGTTGTCGAAGGGGATACGCTTGTCGGAATGATGTCGCTTGGCGATTTAGCGATCCATGAAGCAAGCGACGAAAAAGCCGGCGAAGCATTAACAGAAATATCACAATATCATTAATCAAAGCAGTCTGAGGCTATGTTTTCGCATAGCCTTATTTTTTAGTGTTGCGACATAGGCAAGCTGTATATAATGGAAGTATATACAACGATTGAGGGAGAATGATGCATGCGTTGGATAGTGGCCCTTATATTTATTTTTATGATCATTTTTTATTTTTCACCAACAAACGAACAAGCCCCATTAAACGATACGTCGATCATGAGTGAACAAGCGAGCGAAAAAATCGTTTCAGAAGGGCTCGGTACATGGATTGGAAAAACAGAAGAAGAAGTGAAACGAACGTTCGGACAACCTGCGCGTATCGATCCGTCTGCTTACGGTTACGTCTGGTGGGTGTATAACGACCCGAAAACGTATATGCAAATCGGTATACTTGATGGACGAGTCGTCACCATTTATGCGTGCGGACCTGAAGTAAACGTCGCTCCATTTCAATTAAATCGCTCCATTAACGACTTATTGCAAACGATGCCGCTTCACGATACGATTCATGTGCAACTTGACGATGGGGTGTATCGCTTCCAACTCACTGAAGAAGATTTAATGATTCAACCGCTTCTTTCGTTTGGCGATGCATATGTACAGTTATATATTGACCGTTTTACCGGCAACTTATCAAGCATTCGATGGATCGATGGCGAGACGTTAGTGAAGCTTCGCCCGTACGAATTGGAGTATCGTGGACCGCTACCGGAAGTCACACTTGATGAAACGATGGAAAAACAAGTGGAACAAGCGAATGCGAATCAAATTTTTGATATAACGAATGTGATGCGCGCACGCCATGGTGTTCCTCCATTGACATGGGATGACCGTGTGGCAAAAGTGGCATATGAACATAGTAAAGATATGGCGGAGAACAAATTTTTTGCGCACGAATCGCCAACAACCGGCGATTTACAACAACGGCTCATAAAAGCAAACATTCCATTTGAAGTCGCTGGGGAAAATATTGCGGCAGAATATATTGATGCACCTGCTGTTGTTGAAGCATGGTTAAATAGCCGAAGTCATCGCCAAACGTTGTTAAATGAAGAATTGACGCATTTAGGGGTAGGTGTATATAAGCGGCATTATACACAAAACTTTATTCGTCCTTTTTCTCCACCAAAATAGGCGCACCCATTGGCCATTCGGTCGTAATATATGATAGGCACAAAACAAGAAAGGAGCGGCCGATATGTCTATTGAACAATTTAAACAATTTGTAAAAAAACATCCAAAACTCATTGAGGAGGTGCGCCAAGGAAAAAAAACGTGGAAAGAGCTATATAACGATTGGTACGTATTCGGCGAGGACGATGACATGTGGGATGAGTATCGGTCTACCGAAAAAAATGAACAAGGAGATCTCGTCCAAAAGTTAGCGAGCTATTTAAAACATCTTGACGTGAATGAACTTCAAACGCACATTACAAACGTTCAACAAGCAATCGCGTCCATTCAAGAAGTCGTCCGTCAAATGCAACATACAAAAAAAGACCCGTTTTCGTTTCGAAAAGATTAAGGAGATCACGAATGAGAAAAGACGTATACGAATATATTGTCGCTAAGCCGAAGATTCATCAATTTTTGCGTGAACAGCCGTCATGGTATCGAAGGTTAACGAGACGACCGATGGATATAAAAGAATTGGAAAAAGAGGCAAGACAATATTATAAACAAACGTTGCCACATAAAGTCGAACAGGTCGTCCAAACGATTGAAATGGCAAAAATGATGATGGCGATGATGAAACTGATGAAGGACACTCATAATTAAACGAGAAACGCAAACACTATCACTACGAAAGGATGGTGAACGTGTTGCGCTTCTTTTTTTTATGTATGGCGTTATTGTTTTTCACGTATATGAACGATCATGATACCGCTTTTGCTGAACAAAAGCAAACGTTATTTGTCAAACATCATGTCAAAGGGAATAACGTATTTGTTGAATGTATCGTTGATCAATTTACGTTTACAAAAGGAACGCATCCGAAAAAAAGCGGACAAGGACGCATTCACATTTATGTGAATGGCAAAAGGGTGAGCGAAACGACAACGGCGGCGTTCGTTATTCGTGGTTTGCCGATGGGGAAACATACGATTCGACTAGAACTTGTGCATAATGATGCAAGTAAGTATCACGTTTCGCACGAATTTACGGTAACGATTCCATAAGTCTGGGGCGACCAGACTTATTTGTTTTGTGGAGAAAATCGTGTTATGATACGGTTGTGGAGGTGTTGCTCGTGCTTGTAGCAACGATCGAACGATTGCAGTTGTTAGATGTTGCTGAACAACTTGGCAAAATGATTGTCGAATCAGACGTGGCGGAGGAATATCGTCGCTGTTTTTATCATATGCAACAAGATGAGAAAGCGCAGCAGCTCATTCATCGTTTCGTTCAGTTAAAAGAACGATACGAAGACGTGCAGCGCTTTGGGAAATATCATCCTGACTACAAAGAAGTGACAAAACAAGTGCGCGAGGCAAAGCGTGAATTGGATTTATACGGTCCGATTGCCGCGTTTAAACGAGCGGAAAAAGAGATGCAGTCGCTTTTAGATGAAATTAGCACGATGATCGGTCGGGCGGTATCTGAAAACATTAAAGTGCCGACCGGAAATCCGTATTTTGATTCTTTATCTTGCGGTGGAGGATGTGGATCTGGCGGAGCGTGCGGCTGTCGGACGAAATGAAAAAGGGGGGATGGGCGCATGTTTCCAATGCGTCAAGGCATTATCGTTTGGCTTTATTCGTTAAAACATAGCAAACAATTACGAAAATACGGAAACGTTCATTACGTATCGAAACGATTAAAATATGCTGTTTTATATTGCAATATGGACGAAGCGGAAGGCGTGATGAAAAAACTCGCTTCTTTACCGTTTGTAAAGCGAGTGGAGCCGTCTTACCGCCCGTATGTTAAAGTCGAATTCGAATCGAAAGCAGATAAAGAAAAAGAATATGAATACGGAATATAAAAGGATGTCCACGCGTGACATCCTTTTGCTTTTTTACAAGATAAGAAAGTATAAAATTTCACATTTGGGGCGCTTTGCGCTTTTCTTATTGTAGAGGCGGAATGAACCGATTCATGCGCATAATGCCGATTAAATGTTGATAGTACAATTGTAAGTCGGCAAAAAAAGTTGACGGTTTTACATCTAAATGAATAATTTCTTGATTTAATTCTTTCGCTAAATCGAGGAACAACTCATATCGTTTTGTCACTTTCACAGACGGATGTGGAATGCCTTCCCGGCAAATGTATAACGGTTGAAAATCACCCGGATCCGTCGGATGAAGCACAACGACGAACGATGTGAGCGCTTTACCGTCTTTCATCGTATGAAATGCAAACAAACCAGATAAGCGGTGACGGTTTGATTTCGCGATTTCGATGAGCTCATAAATATCAGAATATCCTTCTCCTAGTTCAATAAAACGTTGAATCATCTGTTCATTCCCTCACTTTATATGTATTCCATCATTACTTTATCACGTTCAACTTTTTTCGACAATTAGTGAAAACGGTGTATGACAACGGAATGAAATTTTGCTATTGTTATAATATAAACTGCTAATGAAGGAGCAATTGTATGTGGAGAATAGCTTTCATTTCGACCTTCCTTTTCCTTGGAGTTAGCGCAGGAGCTTTATATTATCAATGGGATGAATATCATACGGAAGCGACAAAGCAATCGGTGCTCCAGCATGACATTGAAGCGAAGTTTACCGGAAAAACGATTGAAGTCGTTCATCATATACGTGGGGCTGTCACGAACACATACGAAGTAACGGTCCCAAAAGAAGTGAAAGATGTTTCGTGTGTAAAACAAAAACAATGCGTGAAACAAAAAAACGGAAAAATGATCGTTAATGTGCCACATACGGGCACGCTTTCCCTCACTTATCGCGTGACGGTTGCGCAAAAAGAGCCGCTTTTCATGAAAGAATGGCTCATTCGCTTTCATACGACACAACAGCAACAAATGAATGTATCGCTCACCGATGTCGTTCATCCGAAAGGCATATGGGCGGCGGACGGAAAGCTCATTGGCTACGTATATAAACCGTCTTTTTCGTTTTTTATGTGGGAGAAAAAAGGGGGACAAACCGTTCCTCTCTATTTTCAAACGAAGCCGCTACGCACATCGTTTGATGAAGATTTTAGCATCTATACAACAAAGCCATTAAACGATGCTGAGCGATTATTTTGGAGGCAAAACGGCGTGCAGACGCTTGTCGTCACCCCATTTCGTCTTCAGTACATGACGCCGACGTTCGTCATTATACCGGATACGTCTTCGTTTTCCGACGTGCAGCGCGCTTACGTTCGCGTGCAGTTAGAACAGCGCTTTCCAAATAGCGTTGTCCCCGATTGGATATGGGATTTCTTCGTTTCGTATATGACGAAAACCGAACCGGTCACAACAAAAGCAAAACGTGCGTTGCAACAATTGAAACAAACGTTAACGAAAGAAGAACAACAAACGTTTTGGACGCTCGTTCAAACAAGTGGCGGTCAATCGTTGACGACGAAAAAGCTAGATGAATGGTTAGGCAAGGCATATGGGGGAAATACGACATTTTTTCAACGCGAACAATCGTACATGACATTTACGGAACGAAAAATGCTCGTCGTCAATGACGTGAAATTGCCGACAGCTCATGTATTATTAAAAGATGGTCAGCAACTGTTTCCATTCGTTCCGATTATGCGCGCGCTTGGCTATACGGTTCAACGTTCAGGAGAAGCTGTATTTATTGAAAAAGATGGGGCACGTTGGCGCTTTTTTATTAACGGCACGAAGACGGTCGTTCAACAGTGGGACGGAACGTTATACATGGAGCGAACTGAATTTCCAAAATGGTTTTCCGTCTACATTAGTGAAACGAGCGAAGAAATACACGTCGTTGGGCAATAATATAAAAAATGCCCTGTGGCATATGCCGCAGGGGCCCTTCCATTCTTTTTCGGACAAGCCGAAAAAGAGAAGGAAAAAAGGGAGAGGAGAAACCGGAGGAAGAACTTATGGGGAACGTAAGTCTTCTCCGTGGTTGGCAACAACATCATTAACGATGTTGTTACTATGAGTATAACCATTGTTTTGCATTGTATACATGATTATCATTTTTTTCTCACTTCTTTCTTTGTTTCGTTATGTTCTGACTATAAAAGCGAGGTGAAAGATGATGCGGGTTATATCAGGGAAATGCAAAGGCAAACCGCTTCAAGCTGTTCCGGGGATGACGACGCGTCCGACGACAGATAAAGTAAAAGAAGCGATCTTTAATATGATTGGTCCGTATTTTTCAGGAGGACTCGGGCTCGATTTATTTGGTGGAAGCGGTGGACTCGGTATTGAAGCGCTCAGCCGCGGTTTAGATCGCGTCATTTTCGTTGACCATGACCCGAAAGCCGTTCAAACGATAAAAAAGAACGTCACCGCTTGTCGCCTAACAGATCAAGCGGAAATTTATCGCAACGATGCGGAACGAGCATTAAAAGCAATCATCAAACGAGGCTTGACGTTTCGCCTCATTTTTCTTGATCCCCCTTATAAAAATAAGCAGCTTGAAGCGCTTATTGGGATCATCGATAGTCATCAACTGTTACAAAAAGACGGCTTTGTTGTCGCTGAGCACGGAGCGGAAGGACAGCTTGCCAAACAAATTGGCCGCTTAACGCAAGTAAAACATGAAACGTATGGCATCACCGCTGTATCGATTTACGCCTATGTCGATGAGGAAGGGGAATAAATATGGCAAGCATCGCAGTATGCCCAGGGAGTTTTGACCCTGTTACGTATGGGCATTTAGATATTATTCGCCGCGGGGCAAAAGTGTTTGACAAAGTATATGTTGTCGTATTAAACAATTCATCGAAAAAACCATTATTTTCAACAGAAGAGCGAGTGCAATTGCTAGAAGAAGTGACGAAAGATTTACATAACGTCGTTGTCGACTCTTATCAAGGACTGCTTGTCGACTATGCGAAAAGTAAACAGGCGAGCGCGATTTTGCGCGGATTGCGCGCCGTCTCCGATTTTGAATACGAAATGCAAATCACATCGATGAACCGCATATTAAACGAACAAATTGAAACGTTTTTTATGATGACGAACAACCAATACTCTTTTTTAAGTTCAAGCATCGTAAAAGAAGTGGCGAAATATAACGGCAACATTTCCGAACTCGTGCCAAAAGTTGTGGAAGAAGCGCTTCGGAAAAAGTTTTCTGATGCAAAAAACCACCTTTAAGCAGGTGGTTTTTCACGTCGAAAAGCGATGGCGACATATAACAAACAGGCTGTTGCAGTGATCATAAAGCCGTATTGTTCGATCCAATGTATGTATAATACAGGCCAATCGATCGTTGCTTTCGGAAGCCATACCGGTAACGTTTCTACCGATTCAAGCGGCTGAACGTATAGCGGTTTCCAAAGAATTGAAGCAAAACAAGCGGCAAATAGTCCGTGAAATATGCGAGCGATGAAAAACGGTTGAAAGCGAATATTTGCTTCCGCTAAAATGCTCGCCACTTGTGCTTGTACCGAAAAACCGCCAAAAGCGAGAATAAAGCTTGTGACGATCACTTTTTGCAACAATGTCGCATTTGTTGCTTCGCTCGCCATTTGGCTGCCGAGCGTAATTTCAAACACCCCTGCGATGAGCGGAACACTTAATTCGCGCGGCAAATGAAAAATGGCTAGCACGTATTGTACAACATGTGCAAGCATGTCTGTTATATTTGTCACATAAAGCAATCGATTGAGAACAGAAAACAAAATAATAAACCCGCCGATCATAAAAAGCGTTTGAATCGAGGAGCGGACGGCATCTCCGAGCAGCTTTCCGATCGCTTGGTTATTTTTTAAGCGCGTTTTATGCATCGCGCGGAATGCTTGACGGAAAATGCCTTTTTTTTGTTTTTGAACAACATATTCTTCCTCTTTTCCGTGAAAGCGCATAATGAATCCGACGCAAATGTTGCCAAGATAATGAGATAAGGCAAGAACGATACCGATGTTCGGATTATGAAAAAAACCGACCGAAATCGCGCCAAAAATAAAGAGCGGATTAGACGAGTTTGTAAACGAAACGAGCCGTTCTGCTTCAATGGCAGAAAGTTGTTGTTGCTGTCTTAACCGTGCGGTCAGCTTCGCGCCAGCAGGGTAGCCGGAAGCCATCCCCATCGCCCAAACGAACCCGCCGATGCCTGGCACTTTAAAAAGCGGACGCATCAATGGCTCAAGCAATACACCGAGAAAATGAACGACACCAAATCCAATTAAAATTTCTGATACAATAAAAAAAGGGAGAAGGGAAGGAAAGACGACATCCCACCACATATGCAATCCGCGCACTGCTGCTTCAAACGACTGTTGTGGATAGCGGAGCAATGCGATACATAAACAAACAATTATAGATGATAGCATCAACGTTTTCCATTTTTCTTTCATCGTTCGTTGGCCTCCTCATTCGCCGATCGTGCTCGTTTTAATATACGAGTATATGTGGACATTTTAGACCATAGTATTGAACAGGGAAGGGGGAACATGAATGAAAATCGGGTTAGCCTTAGGCTCCGGCGGGGCGCGCGGCTTTGCGCATGCGGGTGTCATTAAAGTGTTAGAAGAAGAAAATATCCCGATTCATATGATCGCAGGAAGCAGCATGGGCGCCCTCGTTGGAGCGTTATATGCATCGGGGATGTCAACGGAACGATTATATCGGCTAGCGACAGCGTTTCGACGCAACGATTATATTGATTGGACAGTGCCGAAAATGGGGTTAATTTCGGGGGCGCATATTAAGCAGTTCATCGCTGTCATGACAAAACAAATGCGAATCGAACATACTCGCATTCCGTTAGCGATTGTCGCAACCGATTTACAAAAAGGAGAAAAAGTTGTGTTCCGCGAAGGAAAAGTAGCCGATGCGGTGCGGGCAAGCATTTCGATTCCCGGCATTTTTGTACCAGAGCGATGGAATGGACGGTTGCTTGTCGATGGCGGGGTGATCGATCGCGTGCCAGCTGCTGTCGTTCGGGAGATGGGTGCTGACGTTGTCATCGCTGTCGATGTCGCTTCCGTTAAAAAGAACGATACGATTTCATCTATTTTCGATGTCATTTTACAAAGTTTAGATATTATTCAAGCTGAGCTCGCTTCTCATCGCATCGCCCAAGCGGATGTCGTCATTCGTCCGCAGCTAGAACGTTATAGTTCGTATGCATTTACCCATGCGAAAGAAATGATTCAAATCGGTGAAGAAGCGGCGCGGCAACAGCTTCCAGCCATTCGCCAACTGCTTGCAGAGAAGGGGTTTGAACAATGAAGAAAAAACGCTATATTGCAACGACAATCATGATCGCACTACTATTCGTTTTTGCTACGTTTTTCCACTTGCCGTATTACGTCACGATGCCCGGAACGGCTGAACCGTTGCGTCCGCTCGTTGAAGTCGAAGGCGGCTATAAAGAAAAAGGAAAATTTATGTTAACGACCGTTCGAATGGGGCAAGCCAATCTTTTTTCATTTGCGCTTGCGCACATGAGTAAATATAACGAACTATATCGGATGGATGAAGTGCGTCAAGAAGGAGAAAACGATGAAGAATATACGCACCGTCAATTAAAAATGATGGAAAATTCAAAAGAAACGGCGATTGCTGTCGCGTATAAAAAAGCAAATCGACCGTTTTCGTATCGAAATAAAGGGGTGTATGTGCTTTACGTCGTTGACGGCATGCCTGCGGCAAACGTCTTGAAAAGCGGCGATCAATTAGTGGCCATTGACGGACAACGAATTGAAGAAGCAGATGCGTTTATTGAATACGTAAGCAGAAAGAAAAAAGGAGATCGCGTTCGTGTCACATATAAGCGAGCGGGAAAAGAAAAAACGGCGACATTTGCGCTAGCGCCGTTTCCGAAAGAAAAAAACCGCGTCGGCCTGGGGCTTTCCGTCATGACTGATCGCGATATTGTCACAGATCCACCTGTTCGCATTGAATCGGATCAAATTGGTGGACCGTCAGCTGGGCTTATGTTTGCGCTCGAAGTGTACAACCAACTCATTCCAGAAGATTTAACAAAAGGATATCGCATTGCTGGGACCGGAACGATTAACATCGACGGAGAAGTCGGACCGATCGGCGGCATTTCTCAAAAGGTGATTGCAGCCCATAAAGCAGGTGCGGACATTTTTTTCGCTCCGAACGAACGCGGAGCGAAACGTTCAAACTATAAAGAAGCGGTGAAAACGGCAAAAGACATCGGAACAAAGATGAAAATTGTCCCTGTCGATACGTTCGATGATGCCGTTCAATTTTTGCGAAAGTTATCGTAACGGAGGTGTGGCGTATTCACGTTGCAACGCTTCCGTTCGAAGCGGCTCAGGCAATATACACATATATGCTTGCGCCGCTTTTTTTTCGATATGATATACAGGATCGTCATATATATGTTTCACGTTTGTCACGATCGGCAATGTTGTTTGTTTTTTCACTTTTCGCACATACGCTCTCCCGATTTCATTCATTGCTAGCAGGCGAATGTATGTCGCTTTTTTATTTTTATGCGCTTGCGCCATTTCTTTTTTCGTGACGTTCGTCAATATGTGCGTACATATGCGTTGCAATCGCGTCCACGTATATCGTTTCGTTTTGATCGCCGAAAGAAAACCGTGAAACGATGTCGCATGTGCAATCGCCTTTTGCAACCGATGTTCAATTCCTTCTTCGACTTCGGCGATGTGACGAATATCCTCTCGTTCCATCGTCAATAAACGATATTTTAAAAGCGGAAAATATGTTTCCCAATCGTGCCATATCGTATATGTATGTCGATACGTTTGTAACGTTTCGTATGTCGTTTTAGGAACGTAGCGTACGACATCGTCATGACCGGACTGTAAAAAACGGCGAATGCTCGTGGCACTCGCGATGCTTTCATTTGCAGGGAGCGTCTGATCGTGATAATGGGCAACCGTTCGTTGAATCGTCTCCGGTATCATTTTGCTTTGTTGCTCAATGATCGCTTTGACGTAATGCAGTCCTAAAATGTTGTTTGGTTGCGACATATCAAGTATATCGTGACCGATATCATTCAGCGCTAACGCGTATGCTTTCGCATAGCTCATCCCTTGTTTCATATAATGTTTCACTTTTTCGTCATGTTGCTCTTTTTCATTTATCAGCAATTGAGCGATTTCGATAAATGCATCGATGTTTCCGTGTTCGCTTCCGAAACATAATTGTTCACAAAAAAGAGCATCAAGAATCGAAATGGCGCCATGGGCGAACCATTCGGCCGTTTGTACCGCAAACGGATAAGGAAGTTCGACGACGAGATCGACACCGCCTGCAATCGCCATGCGAGCCCGTTCCCATTTTGGCACGATGGCAGGTTCCCCGCGTTGCGTAAATGAGCTGCTCATGACAGCGATGATGCAATCCGCCTTCGTTTTTTTTCGCGTTTGTTGCACATGATATAAATGCCCGTTATGAAACGGATTGTATTCGACCACGATGCCGACCGCTTTCATTTGTCGTCCACCTTTCTTTTTTGTTTAAAACGTGATACAGTGAGTATAAGTCGATTATAATGGAAGTAGTGTAAAGAAAAAATATTGACAAAACGGGTGTTCAAACGTATAATTTTCTTTGTTGTCTTGAGGTGATTATCATTGAGATGGTCTATTCATCAACTTCATCAGTTGCAGCATAAAGGGCTGACGATTGACGAAATGGCCGATGTGTCCGAGCTAAAAGAAGTGGACGCTTCCATTCGCGACATTTCTCCTGTTCATATTTCTGGACGGGCAGATATAAGCGCGAAAAAATTTACGTTCCACTTAACAATTGAGGGAACGATGAAGCTTCCTTGTTCTCGTACGCTTGTGGACGTATCGTATCCATTCGCGATCGAAAGCACAGAAACGTTTTTTCTAAACGATTATGACGCAACAGATGAAGAGTCGCACATTGTTCAAGGAGAAGCGATCGACTTAATGCCGATCGTCAAAGAACTTATTCTTCTTGAAATTCCAATGCAAGTGTTTAGCGAGCAGCCGGATCATCCCGATGCCGTTCCGCAATCAGGAAAAGATTGGACGGTCCTTTCAGAAGAAGAGTATGAAAATAAAATCGATCCGCGCCTTGCGAAGCTAGCAAAGTTTTTCGAAAACAAAAATGAATCTTAAGGGAAGATCCGGAACTACACCGGCCTCCATATTCGCCTAAATCTCTTTAAGGAGGTGGAAATGATGGCAGTACCTTTTAGAAGAACATCGAAAATGAAAAAGAGACTACGTCGTACGCACTTCAAATTGCGCGTACCTGGTATGGTAGAATGCCCAAACTGCGGTGAAATGAAACTTGCTCATCGCGTATGTAAAGTTTGTGGAACATACAAAGGAAAAGACGTTGTAAACAAATAAGAGAAGCGTAAGGGTCGTTCCCTTGCGCTTTTCTTATTTTTAAAAGGAAAACAGCATAAAAAAGCGAATAAACATGACGTACATGCAATAAAGGGGAGAGAGATGATGATTGAAAAACAACATGGGATTGTTTGGTTTACCATTTGTCGTCCGACAAGACGAAATGCAATTGATTATGCGGTCATGGATGAACTTGAACAGGCACTTCAGCTTGTTGAATTAGATGATGAAGCGAAAGTGCTCGTCATTACTGGCGAAGGGGAAGAGGCATTTTGTGCTGGTGGCGACTTACAAGTATTTCATCAGCTGACGACAAAAGAGGAAGCGCATGCGATGCTATGGAAAATGGGAAACATTTTATATCGTTTATTGACGTTATCGAAGCCAACCGTTGCGCTCATAAACGGTACAGCGATCGGCGGAGGTTGTGAATTGGCGACAGCGTGTGATTTTCGCTTCGCCCGTGCTGGTGCACGCCTAGGATTTGTCCAAGCGAATTTAGCCATTACAACAGGTTGGGGCGGCGCAGCGATGTTATTTGAAAAAATGGCGTATGACAAAGCGCTCGATTTATTGTTACACGCGCAAACGATCACAACTGAGGAGGCGGAGCGCATCGGTTTCGTTCACCGCATTTTCTCTGACTCGTTGCGTGAACGATGCGAAAAACAATTAAGTTGTTATACGAATAAACCGACTGCGGTATTGCGCGCCTATAAAGAAGCGGCGATCGGACGTTGGAAAACAGAGGAGTTTCGCCAACGCTTTTTCGCTGAAATTGAACGATGTGCGTATTTATGGGAAAGCGAAGAGCACGATCGAGCGGTGCAATCATTTTTAGCAAAACGAAACAAATAATCTTCTATCTTCTCTATTAGCTGCATACGCATATAGTAAATGCAGCGAGGAGGGATAGAAATGATGCGTCAAGATGCGTGGACAGAAGAAGAAGATATGTTGCTTGCTGAAACGGTGTTATCTTTTGTGAGAGAAGGTGGCACACAATTACGAGCGTTTGAAGAAGTAGGGAAAAAACTATCGCGAACGGCAGCGGCTTGCGGATTTCGTTGGAACGCGTACGTGCGCAAAAAATATGAACAGGAGCTAGAGCTTGCAAAACAGCAGCGGAAAAAGAAAAAAGAGCCGCAACCCCCCGAGCGCGATATGACGTTACAAGATGTCATTTCTTTTTTACAAACGTTGCAACAGCGCGGAGAAGGGCAACAAGAAATCGAACGATTGCGAGAGCAAGTATGGACGCTCCAAAAAGAAAAAGAAGCGCTTGAAAAACAACTGCAAGCGGTGCAGCAAGAATATCAAGCCGTCATGCACATTTTAGAGCGCGCCCGCCAATTGTCTGTGTAGTAGCTGATAGACGACAGCTACTTTTTTTTATACAATAAAACATAGTAAGAAAAGAGGAGGACGTGCGGTGCGCATCGGAATTGTAGGGGGCGGAGCGATTGGATTGTTGACGGCGGCATATTTTTGTGGCGACCATGACGTCACGATTTATACACGCCGAAATGAGCAAGCGAAAGAGCTATGCACACATGGGCTGACGGTCATATGCGGAAACGAACGGACGACGCACCGCGTACATGCGGAACCGTTCGTTCGTGAAATTGAAGAAGAGATGTTGTTTATCGCAGTGAAACAATACGATTTGGCAAACATATTGCAGACGCGCATACATATGCTTCAAGCCAACGCGATTATGTTTTTACAAAACGGCATGGGACATGTGTCGTATTTGCCGCATGTGCCGCATCATCATATTGCGCTCGCTGTCGTCGAACATGGCGCCTTAAAAATCGATGATACGACCGTTTCTCATACCGGGGTCGGTCAAACGAAATGGAGCGTATGGCGAGGGGAAAAAGAAGCGTTTTCGTTTTTATCATTGACAAACAATCGCTTTCCGTTTCAATATGTCGACGATTGGGAAGCGATGTTGCTTGAAAAATTAATGGTAAACGTAGCGATTAATCCGCTCACCGCTTTATTGCGCGTCCCAAACGGTATGTTAGTGACACATGAACCGTATCGACAAGCGATGAAACAGTTGTTTCAAGAAGTGGCGTCCGTTTTCCAACTCGAACAACGAGAACGCATCTGGAAACATATTGAAACGATCTGTCATCAAACGGCCGCCAATCGTTCGTCAATGTTGCGTGACATCGAGTCGGGGCGAAAGACGGAATTAGACGCGATTTTACGTTATGTGATCGAGCGAGCGAACGAGCGATGCGTCCCAGCGCCCATTAGCACGTTTTTATATGCGCTTGTGAAAGGGAAACAATTAGAGGGGGAGAAGGAGAGATGAAAGATATACTCGCCTCTTTCGTTGCGATCATGATTGTGATGCCGTTTTTTTCGTTTTTTTTTATGTTTACGCTCGCAAAAATCGTGTTTAAGCGGAAAGGAAAGCGTGCGTTTCATCTTGCGGTGAACGGCTCGACCATTTTTTTTATTTTCGCCGTTCACATTCTATTGCAAGCGATTTTTCAACGGTCGTATATCGTTGAACTGCTCGTGTTTTTTATTGTTACATTTATGATTGGGCTCGTTTTATATTGGAAAAAAACAGGCGATGTATCGCTGCCACGAACGTTTAAATTGTATTGGAAAATGCAATTTTTATTATTTACAACCGCTTATATTGGATTGTTCATATATGGGATCATTCATCGTGTCATGATCGCATTTTCATCATGAATCGGAAAGGAAGTTTACAATGGAAGTGATTGAGCTGTCATTGCCAGCAACAAACCGTTTAGCAACGGAATATATCGAGGGGAAGTTTCCTGTAAGCGAAGCGTTTCACCCTTGTTCATTTGAACAACGTTTGCATGAATTGCAAACACGAACGTACGCTCGTGAAGCGATTGTAGACCATTTATTGACATATCACCAAACGTTTCGAGCCAGCCGAGAAACGATCGCAAACATTGAAAAACTGCGTCAGCCAGAAAGTGTCGTTGTCATCGGCGGACAACAAGCAGGGCTTTTAACGGGACCGTTATATACCATATATAAAATCATTTCGATTATCGTATTAGCCAAACAACAAGAACAACAGCTTGGCGTTCCTGTCGTGCCGATGTTTTGGATGGCGTCTGAAGACCATGATATTGCAGAAATGAATTATGTACATATCGCTGAACATGGAAAAGTGAAAAAATATGTATATCCGCCATTAGCGAAAGAAAAGCGAATGGCTGCTCATATTCATATCGATGCGGATGCGTTGAAGCATTGGATTGACGATGTGTTAAAAACGTATGGTGAAACGGATGTGACAAACGAATTGCGCGCATACATACATGAATGTATCGCACAATCCGATACGGTGACGGACTTTTTTGCGGCTATCATTTTAACGTTGTTTGCAAAAGAAGGGATCGTCGTTGTTGATGCTGCTCATCCACAGCTTCGGGCCATTGAGCGCCAATGGTTTATGACGCTCGCTGATGAGCATAAAGCGATTACAAACGCGCTTCAAACCCAACAACGCCATCTTGCACAACTAGGCTATGCACAGGCGATTGATGTATCGCCGCTGTGCGCTCATTTGTTTTATGATGACGGTCAACGGCGGTTATTATATTACGATGATGACAAGCAACATTTTTACACGAAAGATGGGGCATATCGTTTTACGCCAGATGAATTAAGACAACGAATCGAAAGCGAACCGCAATCGATTAGCAACAACGTCGTTACACGACCGATCATGCAAGAGTGGCTATTTCCGACGCTTGCTTTTATTGCTGGTCCGGGCGAAATTGCTTATTGGGCAGAGTTAAAACGTGTGTTTGAGTATTTTCATTGGCATATGCCGCCCATTGTGCCGCGCCTTTCTTTCACGCTTGTTGAGCGCCATATTGCTGCCGATTTAGCGGATGTGCGCATGACGGTAGAAGAGGTGTTGACAAAAGGAACGAAGGAGGTGCTAGACACATGGGTGCGCACAAATCAACCTGCATCATTTGATGAAACATTTTCTGAAGCGAAAAAACAAATGGCCAACATTCATGAACAACTGCGTCAACTCGGCATGCAAATTGATCCTCATCTGGAGGGAGTGATGTTGAAAAATGCCGAACGGATCGAGACACAAATCGATTATCTTCAACAATTGATTACAAGACGCATGTTGCAAAAACATGATGTGCACGTGCGCAAATATGAGCGCATTGAACTGTCGCTTCGCCCGAACAATATGCCACAAGAGCGCGTCTGGAACATCATTTATTATATGAATCGCTATGGACTAGACTTTGCCTCCCGCCTTCTTCATGTCGATTATCATTGGAATGGGATGCATAAAATTGTATATATTTAACTGTTTTCGTCGATAAAAAAATCCTGTCGCGCACAGGATTTTTTTTATGTACAATAGAATAGTTCGGAAGTAAGTAGTGAATTTAGTGAAATGATGGTACAATACAATTGCACTCATTTTTTATAAAGCAAGTGGAATCGAGGTAGGTGACATCGTTGTTTCATCATGTAACGGTATTATTAAAAGAAACGGTTGACGGATTAAATATTAAAAAAGACGGTACATATGTAGATTGTACGCTCGGTGGAGCTGGACATAGCGAATATTTATTATCGCAATTATCGCCAGAAGGAAGATTGTTCGCCTTCGATCAAGACGATGTAGCGATCCGTCATGCACAACAAAAACTTGAACGATATAGCGGTCAGTTTACGATTATTAAAAGCAACTTTCGCTATATGAAACAACAGCTAGCCCTTTACGGTGTGCATGAAGTAGATGGCATTTTGTTTGATCTTGGCGTATCATCTCCGCAGTTAGATATGCCAGAGCGGGGATTTAGTTATCAACATGAAGCGCCGCTTGATATGCGCATGGACCGCGAGCAAACGTTAACGGCGTATGATGTCGTGAACACATGGCCGTATGAGCAGCTTGTAAAAATTTTCTTCGAATATGGCGAAGAAAAGTTTTCAAAAGCGATCGCTCGTAAAATTGAGCAAACGCGCAAGCAAAAGCCGATTGAAACGACGACCGAGCTTGCCGAAATCATTAAAGAAGCCATTCCGGCACCAGCGCGCCGAACGGGAGGACATCCGGCAAAACGGGTGTTTCAAGCGATTCGCATCGCGGTCAACGACGAGTTGCGCGCGTTTGAAGAAGCGATTAAACAAGCGATCGACTTACTCAAACCTGGAGGGCGAATTAGCGTCATTACGTTCCATTCGCTTGAAGACCGCATTTGTAAGCTCGCGTTTAAACAAGCAAGTGAAACGCCGCACTTGCCGCCGGGATTGCCGATCATTCCCGATGAATATAAGCCGAAATTAAAAATCATTACAAAAAAACCGATCGTCCCGTCAGAAGAAGAATTACAACATAATCATCGCGCACGATCTGCCAAATTGCGCATCGCTGAAAAACTGTAAAAAGGAGGAGAAAAAAGAATGGCTGCTGTTCGTATACAACAAAAAGTACAACAACACGAACAACATGTGCAACGCGCGCCGAAGAAAAAGAAAAAACGAAACATACGTTGGACATTCGGGGAAAAAATCGTGTTTGTTTCGTTTCTTGCCTTTGCGTTATATAGTAGCGTCACGATCATCTCTAACCAGTTCACGATTTATCATGTCAATAAAGAAGTGCAACAGTTGCAAGCGGACATTCAAGAGCAACAAAAACAAAACCGCGATTTATACGCACAAGTGCAAGAGTTAAGCACGTATGAGCGCATTTTAGCGAAAGCGAAAGAACTTGGTTTGACATTAAACGAAAACAACGTAAAAGTTGTTCAGGACTGATGCCAAATGAGAAAGCATAAACATACACATAGAGGAGCAGCTATATGTTTCATTTTTTTTAGCTTGCTCTTTTTTACATTGTTTGGGCGTTTCGTTTATTTACAAGCAACAGGCGAAGCGGATGGAAGAGTGTTAGCTGTTGAGGCGCAAAAACGTTATTTAAAAAAGCAAGTGCTTGAAGCGAAGCGAGGAACGATTTTTGATCGGCACGGTGAAGTGATCGCAGAAGACATTCCTTCTTACACGGTCGCTGCCGTTCTTGATCCGAACATGCCGCAACACGTGACCGATCCGGTAGAAACAGCCCGTAAACTAGCCCCGCTATTAAAGATGGATGTAGCAGATGTAGAGCGCATCTTGAAAAAAAAGGCGCATCAAGTCGAGTTCGGTCCGAACGGTCGCAGCATTAGCCAAACGCTTAAGCGAAAAATTGAGTCGTTGCAGCTTCCAGGCATTACGTTTATACGCGATTCAAAACGATTTTATCCGAACGGTACGTTCGCATCATACGTTGTCGGTTATGCGCAAAAAGATGAGGAGACGGGCGAGATTGTCGGAAAAATGGGCATTGAAAAACAGTTTCATGAGCAGTTAAAAGAAAAAGATGGCGAGGTCTATTATAAAGGTGACCAACAAGGGTTTAAGCTGTCTCATTCGGATGAAACCATCGTTCCACCGCAAAACGGAAAAGACGTATATTTGACGATTGATAAAAAAATCCAAACGTTTTTAGAAGATGCGATGAATGCGGTGGAAAAACAATATGCTCCGAAAAAAATGATCGCCATTGTGGCAGATGCGAAAACAGGGGCGATTTTGGCGATGAGCACTCGCCCGAGCTTTAATCCGAACAAAAGAAATATTGAAAACTATTTAAACGATGCCATTGCATATCCGTACGAACCGGGATCGACAATGAAAATTTTTACGCTTGCTGCCGCGGTGAATGAAGGGGTGTTTCAAGCGAATGAGACGTATCAATCCGGTTCTTATCAAATCGGAAGTCACCGCATTCGCGACCATAATAAAGTCGGTTGGGGGAAAATTACGTTTCTTGAAGGGGTGCAACGTTCATCAAACGTGGCATTCGCAAAAATTGTGCGCGAAAAACTAGGAGAAGATCGTTTTTTACAATATTTGCATCGCTTCCATTTTAACGAGCCGACAGGCATTGAATTGCCGGACGAAAAAGTCGGAAACATTTTATATCGTTATCCGATTGAAAAAGTGACGACAGGTTTCGGCCAAGGAACATCGGTGACACCGATCCAACAAATTCAAGCGGCTACGGCGATCGCAAACGGCGGAAAAATGATGAAACCGTACGTTGTCGATCGCATCGTTGATCCAGACAGCGGGAAAACGGTTGTAAAACATGAACCGACCGTTGTCGATACACCGATTTCAAAAGAAACAGCGGAAAAAGTGTTAGATATTTTAGAAACGGTCGTCACATCTGAAAACGGAACAGGGCGCCCGTACCAAATTGAAGGCTATCGCGTAGTAGGAAAAACAGGAACGGCGCAAATTCCAGATCCGAAAGGCGGATATTTAACAGGGCACCAAAACTATATCTTCTCGTTTTTAGGCATGGCACCGCGCGAAAATCCGCGTTTAATTATGTATGTCGCTGTGCAACAACCAAACATTTCATATACGGAAACGGGAGCGGCGCCCGTATCGATGATTTTTAATCCTGTCATGAAAAATAGTTTACAATATTTAAACATTCAACCGACTGTTCAGAAAAAGAGGGAGAAAAAAGATAAAAGCATCGCTCTTCCTTCGTATGTCGGTCAATCGGTTGAACAAGCGGCACAGTCGTTGAAAAAACAAGGATTCAATGTCACGATCATCGGCAAAGGAACAGAAGTGCGTGCGCAGTTTCCGAAAGCAGGGGAACACGTCGTTGCGCCAGATCGCATTTTGTTGCAAACGGACGGACACGCCATGATGCCAGATGTGACCGGCTGGTCGTTGCGCGATGTCATGAAGCTAGCTGACTTGTTGCAGTTGAAGCCGAGCTTTATCGGAAGCGGCTACGTATTTCGCCAAAATATCGCTCCGGGAGCGGTTGTGAAACAACACGACTATATCATTGTCGAGCTTGCGAAGCCGTCACATATCGATGAAAAACAACAAGAAGACTCCGAACAACAAGTAGACGGTCCGGTCGATTAGTTCTATATAGAGCGGTACAAGCATATAGTGGAACGAGCTGAAACATAGTAAGGAGGTTCCGCTATATGCGTGCAGTGACCGTTCGAAAACGATTAACGGCCGTCTTGTTGATCGGATTTCTCATTTTTGCGATTATTGATATACGTCTCGGTTATGTGCAATTCGTTTTAGGAGATATGTTAACGGAACGAGCGAAAGATTTATGGAGCCGAAATATTCCGTTTGAACCTGAGCGCGGAGAAATCGTCGATCGCAACGGGGTGCCGTTAGCGACAAACGTGAGCGCCCCGTCTGTGCTCGTCGTTCCAAGACAAATAGAAAATCCATCTGAAGTCGCGAATGAACTGGCACGCATATTAAATATGCCGGTCGAAAAAGCATATAAACATGTGACGAAAAAAACGTCCATTGAACGCATTCATCCAGAAGGGCGAAAAATTTCAAATGAGAAAGCCAAACAAATTCGCGATTTAGGGATGAAAGGGGTATACATCGCGGAAGACTCGAAACGTTACTATCCGTTTGGAAGCTATTTATCGCACGTACTCGGATTTGCAGGCATTGACAACCAAGGATTAATGGGTCTTGAACTATATTACGATAAACAACTAAGCGGCAAACCGGGGTCGGTCCAATTTTATTCCGATGCAAAAGGAAAGCGCATGCCGGGAATGGCGGACGCATACACGCCACCTGTGGACGGTCTCGATTTAAAATTAACGATCGATACGCGTGTCCAAACGATTTTAGAACGGGAGCTAAGCATCGCCGAAGCGACATATCGCCCAGATGGCATCATTGCGATTGCGATGAACCCGAACAACGGAGAAATTTTAGGGATGGCCAGCCGTCCGACGTTTGACCCTGCCGATTTTCAACACGTTCCTCCTGAAATTTTTAACCGCAATTTACCGATTTGGAGCACGTATGAACCGGGATCGACGTTTAAAATTATTACGCTTGCTGCGGCATTAGAAGAAAAAAAAGTTGATTTATTCAAAGAACATTTTTACGATCCGGGATATGTGAAAGTAGCTGGGGCGACGCTCCATTGTTGGAAGCGTGGCGGTCATGGCGACCAAACGTTTCTCGAAGTTGTGCAAAACTCGTGCAACCCGGGATTCGTTGAACTCGGCGATCGACTAGGCAAAGATAAACTATTTCAATATATTCGCGCGTTCGGTTTCGGTGAAAAAACAGGCATCGATTTACAAGGAGAAGGGAAGGGCATTTTGTTTCCGCTCCATCGCGTCGGACCGGTCGAACAAGCGACGACAGCTTTCGGTCAAGGGGTAGCTGTTACACCGATTCAACAAGTGGCAGCGGTCGCAGCAGCAGTAAACGGTGGCATTTTATATCAACCGTACATTGCAAAAGAATGGCTCGATCCGGTCACAGGAGAGGTTGTGAGCCGTCAAACGCCGAAAGCAAAACGGAGAGTTATTTCCGAGGAAACGTCAAAACAAATTCGTTATGCGCTCGAAAGCGTTGTCGCACAAGGAACAGGTAAGGGAGCGTTTGTCGATGGTTATCGCGTTGGCGGTAAAACAGGTACGGCACAAAAAGCGAAAGATGGTCAATATTTAAAAGATAACCATATCGTTTCATTTATCGGCTTTGCTCCGGCGGACGATCCGCAAATTGTTGTATATGTCGCTGTTGACAATCCGAAAGGAACGGTGCAATTTGGGGGCGTCGTCGCCGCTCCGATTGTTGGAAATATTATGGAAGATAGTTTACGTGCACTCGGGGTAAAACCGCGTAAACAACAAATTGAAAAAGAAACGACGTGGCTCGATGCGCGCTATGTCGAAGTGCCAAATTTAATCGGTTTAACAAAAAAAGATTTGCAACAACAGCTTTTTCACTTAAAATTAGATGGTAGTGGCGAAGGTGATACGGTCATTGAACAGGCGCCGAAGCCTGGAGTCAAAGTAAAAGAAGGAGCGACGATCCGGGTTTATTTTGGAACGAAACGGTAAAGCCTAGAGGAAGTATCCTCATGGCTTCTTTTTCTGTTTATATAAGAAAAAAGAAAGGAACGATCGGCATGAAGTTACAAACGTTGCTTCAATATTTACATAACTTTACACCACGCGTAACAGAAAATCCAACGATTACATCCATTGAGATGGACTCAAGAGAAGTGCAACAAGGTTCGTTGTTTGTATGCATCAAAGGGTTTACTGTAGACGGTCACGATTTTGCTGAACAAGCCGTAGCGCGCGGAGCGGTGGCGATCATTGCGGAACGACCGCTCACATTGCCTGTGCCGGTCATTTATGTGAACGATAGCCGGCGAGCATTAGCGGTATTAGCCGATGCGTTTTACGGTCAGCCGACACATCATCTGCATTTAATCGGTGTAACGGGAACGAACGGAAAAACGTCGACGACGTATTTCATTGAACGCATATGTCGTCACGCGGGAAAAAAAACCGGTCTCATTGGCACAATTCACATGAAAATAGGCGATGAAACGTATGATGTAAACAATACAACACCTGAATCGCTCGTTTTGCAAAAAATGTTTCGTAAAATGGTTGATGCCGATGTGGACGTCGCTGCGATGGAAGTCTCTTCACATGCGCTACATATGGGAAGGGTGCATGGTTGCGATTTTGATGTCGCTGTTTTCACCAATTTGACGCAAGATCATTTAGATTACCATCAAACGATGGACCATTATCGTTGGTCGAAAGGGTTATTGTTTGCACAACTCGGCAACCGTTTTGACCATCAACGGCCAAAATTTGCGATATTAAATGCAGACGATGCGGCTTCCGAAGAGTACAAAAAAAGTACGGCGGCCAATGTTGTCACGTACGGCATTCATCATGAAAGTGACATCATGGCGAAAAACATTGAAATGACAACGAGCGGCACGACGTTTCAGCTCGTTACACCGACCGAAATGGTGGAAGTAAAAACGAAACTCATCGGCATGTTTAACGTGTATAATGTATTAGCGGCTGTGAGCGCTTGTCTCGTCTCGAACATTCCGCTTGCGACGATTGTTGAAGCGATCGCTCATATGGAAGGCGTTCCGGGCCGCTTTGAAGTCGTTGACGCTGGCCAGCCGTTTACGGTCATCGTCGATTACGCCCATACGCCAGATAGTTTAGAAAATGTGTTGCAAACGATTCGGCAGTTTGCGAAAAAGCGCGTATTTGTCGTCGTCGGCTGCGGCGGAGATCGCGATCGGACGAAGCGGCCATTGATGGCACAAATCGCCGTCCAATATAGCGATGTGCCGATTTTTACATCCGATAATCCGCGCTCAGAAGACCCGCTCGCCATTTTAAATGATATGAAACAAGGGGTAACAGAAGACGTCGTATGTATCGTAGATCGAAAAGAGGCGATTACATATGCGATTGAACAAGCTGAAGAAGGCGATGTCGTTTTAATTGCAGGAAAAGGACATGAAACGTATCAAATCATTGGCAAAGACGTGTTATATTTCGATGATCGTGTCGTCGCACGCGAAGCTATTCAACGAAGAAAAGAGAAATAGGAGATGAGGAAGGGGCAACGATCATGAACGAGAAAGTCATTTTGTTTACGGCAGGGCTTGCCTTTATCATTACCGTTGTGTTATCGCCCATTTTCATTCCGTTTTTAAGGCGATTAAAATTTGGGCAAAGCATTCGTGAAGAAGGACCAAAATCACATCAAAAAAAATCAGGGACGCCAACGATGGGCGGACTAATGATTTTACTATCGCTTTCGATCACGACATTTGTCATGAGCGATCTATTTTTTGAACGAACAGCGCAAACGTACTTATTGTTGTTTGTGACGATAGGATACGGATTGCTCGGCTTTGTTGACGATTTCATTAAAGTCGTTATGAAGCGCAACCTTGGCTTAACGAGCAAACAAAAACTAGCCGGACAATTATTCATTGCGCTCGTCTTTTACTTTTTCTTTCAACACTATAGCATCTCAACGGTCGTTTCGATCCCAGGTACAAACGTTTCGATCGATTTAGGCGCTGCGTATATTTTGCTTATTATTTTTATGCTCGTTGGTGGTTCGAACGCCGTCAATTTAACAGACGGCTTAGACGGCTTGCTTGCGGGAACAGCAGCGATCGCGTTTGGTGCATATGCTGTATTGGCGTGGAACCAAGGGCAGTACGATATCGCCATTTTTAGCGTTGCTGTCGTCGGTGCGGTGCTTGGATTTCTCGTATTTAACGCGCACCCTGCGAAAGTGTTTATGGGCGATACCGGCTCACTTGCGCTTGGCGGAGCCATTGTCACCGTTGCGATTTTAACGAAGCTTGAAATATTGTTAGTCATTATCGGCGGTGTATTTGTTATCGAAACGTTATCTGTTATTATTCAAGTCATTTCGTTTAAAACGACAGGAAAACGCGTCTTTCGTATGAGCCCGCTTCACCATCATTACGAATTAATCGGCTGGTCTGAATGGCGCGTCGTTGTGACGTTTTGGGCGGTTGGCTTACTGTTTGCCATCTTAGGAATTTATATTGAGGTGTGGGTATAATGTATAACGGAAAAAAAGTGTTCGTATTAGGTTTAGCAAAAAGCGGATGGGCAGCGGCAAAACGGCTTCGTGAGCTCGGTGCCGATGTCGTCGTCAATGATCGAAATGAACCGAGTGAACAACAAAAACGGGAGCTAGAAGCGCTTGACATTCGTCTCGTATGCGGGGGACATCCGCTTGAACTGCTTGATGAGCCGTTTGATTTCGTTGTAAAAAATCCAGGTATTCCGTACACGAACGAGCTTGTACAAAAAGCGATTGACAAACATATCCCGATCATTACGGAAGTGGAAATTGCGTACGAAACGTCAGAAGCGCCGATTATCGGCATTACAGGTTCAAACGGAAAAACGACGACGACGACGCTCATTTTTCATATGTTGCAAGAAGCGAAACGGCGTCCTTTGATCGCCGGAAATATCGGAACGGTCGCATGCGAAGTCGCGAAACAGGCGACAAAAGATGATGTGATCGTCATGGAATTATCTTCGTTTCAACTGCTTGGGACAATTCGTTTTCGTCCGCACATCGCGGTGTTGTTAAACATTTTCGATGCGCATTTAGACTACCATGGAACGAAAGAAGCGTATGCGGAAGCGAAAGGAAACATCTTTAAAAATCAAACAGAAACCGACTACGCCATCGTCAATGCCGATGATCCCATCGTTATGCAATTGGCGGAGAAAAGCCGCGCGCAAAAAGTGCCGTTTTCCGCTAAAACGCCATTATCATACGGGGCGACAGTGAAAGAAGGAGCCATTTATTTTCACGACGAGCGCATCATCGATATCGCAGATGTGGCGTTGCGAGGAGCGCATAACATAGAAAATATATTAGCAGCTGTTGCGGCAGCAAAACTAGCAGGTGCAGACAACGACTCGATTCGCCGCGTATTGACGACGTTTACAGGCGTACCACATCGATTGCAATTCGTCGCTGAAATCAACGGGCGAAAATTTTATAACGACTCGAAAGCGACAAACATATTAGCGACACAAAAAGCGTTAAGCGCTTTTCATGAACCGGTCATTTTACTGGCGGGCGGCTTAGATCGCGGCAATGAATTTGATGAGCTATTGCCGTACTTAAACCATGTAAAAGCGGTCATTACGTTCGGACAGACGGCACCGAAAATTGAACGCGTTGCGCGCGAAGCAGGAATACAGCAAGTGAAACGTGTCGATAATGTGGAACAAGCAGCTTTTGCCGCATATGAATGGTCGTCACCGGGCGATGTCGTTTTACTCTCGCCAGCTTGTGCAAGTTGGGATCAATATAAAACTTTCGAACAGCGTGGGGACATGTTTGTACATGCGGTGCATAAGCTTAAATAAGACGAATTTTAAGTAAATTGAGGTGTTCCGCATTGCATGGAAAAAAGTCTGCACCTGATTTTTTGTTAATGATCATCACATTTTCGTTGTTGGCGATCGGGCTCATTATGGTGTATAGCGCAAGCGCCATTTGGGCGGACTACAAGTTTCACGATTCGTTTTTCTTTGCTAAGCGCCAGCTGTTGTTTGCAGGGGTTGGCATTGTAGCGATGTTTTTTTTCATGAACATCGACTATTGGACGTGGCGCACGTGGGCGAAAGTGTTGCTTATCGTTTGTTTCATTCTTCTCGTCCTCGTCTTAATTCCAGGCATCGGCATGGTGCGCAACGGTTCGCGAAGTTGGATCGGCGTCGGCGCGTTTTCCATTCAGCCATCTGAATTTATGAAAATGGCGATGATCGCGTTTTTAGCGAAATATTTATCTGAAAATCAAAAAAAAATCGCGTCGTTTAAACAAGGGTTACTCCCATCATTGACGCTCGTCTTTCTCGCTTTTGGCATGATTATGTTGCAGCCCGATTTAGGAACGGGAACGGTCATGGTCGGCACGTGTGTCGTCATGATTTTTGTCGCTGGCGCGCGCATGAGTCATTTTCTCGTTCTCGGTTTGCTTGGATTGGCAGGGTTTGCTGGTCTCGTGTTATCTGCTCCGTATCGCATCAAGCGCATTACGTCGTTTTTAAACCCGTGGGAAGATCCGTTAGGAAGTGGCTTCCAAATCATTCAATCGCTTTATGCGATCGGGCCGGGCGGGCTATTTGGACTCGGGCTAGGGCAAAGCCGACAAAAGTTTTTTTACTTACCTGAGCCCCAAACGGACTTTATTTTTGCTATTTTGGCGGAAGAACTCGGATTTATCGGCGGTTCGCTCGTTTTGCTTTTGTTCAGTTTATTGCTTTGGCGCGGCATTCGTATCGCTTTAGGGGCACCGGACTTGTACGGCAGTTTTTTAGCTGTCGGCATTATTGCAATGGTTGCGATTCAAGTGATGATTAATATCGGAGTGGTGACCGGATTAATGCCGGTGACAGGCATTACGTTGCCGTTTTTAAGCTATGGCGGATCGTCTTTGACGCTTATGCTTATGGCGATTGGCGTCTTGTTAAACATTAGTCGTTACGCGCGATATTAAAGGCTGACTTCCATGAAGTCAGCTTCTTCTGTTACTTTCGATGAGGGGGAAAAACAATGAAAATTGTAGTTAGTGGTGGCGGAACAGGCGGACATATTTATCCTGCTCTTTCATTCATTCATGAAGTAAAAAAACAACATCCAAACGTTGATGTATTATATATCGGAACGGAAAAAGGATTAGAAAGTACGATCGTTCCAAGAGAAAACATTCCGTTTTATGCGATTGACATTAGCGGATTCAAGCGTAGCTTATCTTTTGAAAACGTCAAAACAATTGCTCGCTTTATCAAAAGTGTACGCACGTGTCAAACACTGTTAAAACAATATAAGCCAGATGTTGTGCTCGGAACGGGGGGATACGTGTGCGGACCTGTCGTGTATGCGGCAGCTAAACTAGGTATCCCAACAATCATTCATGAACAAAATAGCATTCCGGGACTGACGAACAAATTTTTAAGCCGTTATGTTCATAAAGTTGCCATTTGCTTTGAAGAAACAAAACAATATTTTCCGCATGAAAAAGTCGTGTTAACAGGAAACCCACGCGCTTCAGAAGTCGTAGGAAAAGATGGGCGAGAGGCGAAACGATCGCTCGGATTAGATGAGAAAAAAAAGACGGTGCTTATTGTTGGAGGCAGCCGTGGGGCGCGCCCAATAAACGAAGCATTTTTACAAGTGCTACAACAAGTCGAACAAAAACCGTACCAATTTTTATATGTTACAGGTGACGTTCATTATGATAAAGTAATAAAAGCAGTGAACGATGTCGGCAATCCTTCAAACGTCATCATTCGTCCGTTTATTCATAATATGCCAGAAGTATTGGCCGGAGTCGATGTCATCGTCGCGCGCGCGGGCGCAACGACGCTAGCAGAAATTACGGCGCTCGGCATCCCGAGCATTTTAATTCCAAGCCCATATGTGACAAATAATCATCAAGAAAAAAATGCACGAGCGCTTGAAAAGAAAGGGGCAGCGATCGTCCGTTTAGAAAGTGAATTGACAGGTGTGCACTTACTGGAAGATATCGATCGCATTTTGCTAGACGAACAAACGTTGGCAAAGATGAAAGAAGCAGCATTTCAATTAGGTATTCGCGATGCGGCAGAACGTTTATATCGCGTCATGGTGGAGATGATTTCATAAGTTGCATACGATATAGGAAAGAGGTAGAGGAGGTAGAACATTGGAAAAACTACGTGAAGAGCTACTTGAAGCAAACGTTGGAACGGTGAAAGAGAACGAACGAATGGCAAATCATACGACAATGAAAATCGGCGGACCAGCTGACTTGTTTGTTGAGCCGAAAAATATAGATGGTTTAAAAAAGACGATGGAAATCGTGAAAAAATATCATGTCCGTTGGCGTGCGATCGGCCGCGGTTCAAATTTGCTCGTATTAGACGAAGGGATCGAAGGCGTCGTTATTAAACTTGGCGAAGGGTTGGACGACTTACAAATCAATGGGACAGAGGTAACCGTTGGCGGTGGCTATTCGCTTATTAAACTAGCGACGGTCATTAGTAAACAAGGATTGTCTGGACTTGAGTTTGCTGGTGGCATTCCGGGATCGGTTGGCGGGGCGGTATATATGAATGCTGGCGCTCACGGTTCCGATATGTCGCGCATCGTCAAAAAAGCACAAATTTTATTTGAAGACGGGACGATCGAATGGTTAACGAATGAAGAAATGGAATTTTCGTATCGCACATCTGTGTTACAAACAAAGCGTAAAGGCATTTGCGTGGCAGCAACACTCGAAATGAAAAAAGGAAACCGCGACGAAATTGTCGCAGCGATGCAAAAAAATAAAGATTATCGCCGCGAAACACAACCGTGGAACTATCCGTGCGCCGGCAGTATTTTCCGCAATCCGCTCCCTCAATACGCCGGACAGTTAATTGAGAAAGCAGGATTAAAAGGCTATACGATCGGTGGAGCGAAAATTTCGGAACAACATGCGAATTTTATTGTGAATGCAGGCGGAGCGACAGCAAAAGATGTGCTCGCGCTCATCGATTACGTGAAAAAAACCATTTACGATTTATACGGTGTTTCGTTGCAAACAGAAGTTGAAATTGTTGGGCGGAAGTAATCCATTTTCCCCATCCTAATTTTTTCTATATTATGCTATAATAAAGTTTGAGACAATGAACTAACGGTCGCTAACGTGCACCGTTAGTTTTCTTGTTATTTTGATTTGGTCCATCGACCGAGGTGGAGTGAATGGAAAAAGGAAAAGTTGTTGTTCTTGAAGAACGTGTACCAAAGTTAAAAGAGCAGCGAAGACAGCGCGCAAACCGCTTGCTCATTGTATATATCTCTATCTTTTTTATGCTTTTGTTAGCCGTCATTTATGCCCAGTCTCCGCTTAGCAACGTTGCCGTCATTCACGTCGAAGGGAATCGGCATATCGCTTCTCAAGATGTCATTCAATTAAGCGGTGTGACGAA
Source organism: Anoxybacillus sp. ST70 (assembly GCF_019553625.1). Classification (NCBI taxonomy): domain Bacteria; kingdom Bacillati; phylum Bacillota; class Bacilli; order Caryophanales; family Anoxybacillaceae; genus Anoxybacillus; species Anoxybacillus sp. ST70. The sequence continues at coordinate 211,022 of NZ_JAHZOF010000001.1, read as the reverse complement.
AAAAACAAGCTTTTGGAAAGTAAAAAAAGACGACGTCGAACAGCGGATTCAACAACATCCAGAAGTGAAAGAAGTAAGCGTGAAAAAACGCATTCCGAATCGCATTGACATCGTGATCGTCGAACGAAAGCGCATCGCTTACATTTTAGACAAGCATTCGTTTCTGCCGATTTTAGAGAATGGAAAAGTGTTAACGGATGCGAAGCGAGCGATTCCGAGCGATGCCCCCATCTTAATTGGATGGAAAGAAGGAGAGGCTATTCAAGATATGGCTACCCAATTGGCACATACGCCAAGTTCGATTTTAAACCTCATTTCAGAAATTCATTACACCCCGAGCCCGTCTGATCGAAGACATATTACCGTCTATATGAATGATGGCATAGAAGTCAGTGCGACGATTGATCGTTTTGCGGAAAAAATCGTCCATTATCCTTCGATCGTCAGCCAGTTGCAACCGGGGATGAAAGGTGTTCTTCATTTAGAGATGAGCACATATTTCAAGCCATACGAAACGGATGAAGGGGATGAAAAAGATGAAAATGAACGGTAGCCACGTCGTTTTATCGTTCGTTTGTTTAGTTTTAGGCTTTATGCTCGTCCTCTCCTACCAAATGACAAAAAAAGAAGCGGTCAATCGCCAATTAGAGCGCCAATGGAATAAAGAGTACGAATATCGCCAGCAGTTAATCGAGCAACAAGAACAAAACCGTAAACTGCAAGCAGAACTATTTGACAAACAACAACGCGTGCGCGAAATTGAAAAAGAGCTAGCAAACGAAGAACAAGTGTATTTTAACCTCGTCGAAGATGCGGAACGGTTGCGCATGTATCTCGGAAAAGTAAAGGTAAAAGGAAAAGGAGTAGAAGTGACGTTATCCGACGCTTCGTACATCCCTTCTGAAGCGAATGCGACAAACTATATTGTTCATGAGCAACACGTATTTCAGGTTGTAAACGAACTATGGATTGCTGGGGCATCGGCGGTGGCAATTAACGGTCAGCGACTATCGAATCGTTCGTACATCGTTTGTAACGGTCCGGTCATTGAAATTGATGGGACACAGCATCCAGCTCCGTTTGTCATTCAAGCGATCGGCGATCCGAACGTGCTCATTCCAGCGTTAACGATTGCCGGTGGCGTCAAAGACCAATTGACGAGCGATCATATTGTTGTAGATATTGTCGAAAAGTCAGAAGTGACGATGGAACCGATTATGCAAAAATAAAAGGAGGAGCGATGTTGGCGCGAAAAACGATATGGCATTTTACGTTTGTTTCGCTTATTATCGGCTTTATGTTAGCTGTCCAATTTCAAACGAGCCAAGAGCCTGATGTGCGCGATACGCGTGACATATGGGAAATACGACGAGATTTACAAAAAGAACAAGAGTTACATAAGCAACTGTTAAATGAAATTCGAAAATATGAAGAGACGTTAGAAAAATACGAACAGCAACGTTCAGAAAATAAAGGGGCTATTCTTCGCCAAACGGTAGAGGAGTTGAAAAAAGAAGCGGGACTGACAGAAGTTGTCGGCGAAGGGGTCGTGCTTTATATTGAGCAAATGTATGATGAATCATATGTTGGTCCCGTTAGCGATACGATATCCGCAGATTTACTCCGTCGGCTCATGAACCAGTTAAATATGTACGGGGCTCAACATATATCGATTGCCGATCAACGCATCGTTAACACAACGGTCATTCGCGACATTAATGGTGTGACGAAAGTTGATTCGTATCCGCTTCGTTCCTTTCCAATTGAAATAAAAGTGATTGCCCCCGATGCTGAAAAAATGTACAACCGACTAAAAGCATCAACCATTGCTGATGATTTTGCGCTTGAAAATTTGCTCCTTACCGTTTCAGAGCCACAACAACGGGTCGTCATCTCTCCATACGATGGTGCGGTGCGTGTGAAACAAATGGAAGCGGTCGAAGACGCTAGGAGGTGAAAAGAATGTGGCTTCCATTGCTCGGTTTACTGCTAGGCATACTGCTCGGATTTTTGACGGATTGGCGCATTCCGAGCGAATATTCGAGCTATTTGTCGATTGCTGTGCTGGCGGCGTTTGATACGCTCATTGGCGGCATTCGTGCCCATTTACAAAATATTTACGATGAGCACGTATTTGTATCTGGATTTTTTTTTAATATTATTTTAGCAACAAGTTTAGCTTTTCTCGGTGTGCATCTTGGTGTAGACTTGTATTTAGCAGCTGTATTTGCGTTCGGTGTGCGCCTGTTTCAAAACATCGCTGTCATCCGCCGAATTTTGCTGACGAAATGGTTAGAAAACCGCCAAAAAAATCGTTTATAAAAAAGGGAATGCTGTTCGAATGTGGAATATAGTGTTGATATACATAGCAACGTTCATTTTGTAAAGGAGGTGCCACCAGAATGAACAGCAACGATTTTTATGTTAGTCTTGACATCGGTACATCTAGTGTAAAAGTGATCATTGGCGAAATGATCAATGATCAGCTAAACATTATCGGTGTCGGCAATGTGAAATCGCAAGGGCTGAAAAAAGGCTCTATTATTGATATAGATGAAACAGTACAATCAATTAAACGAGCGGTTGAACAAGCAGAACGGATGGTCGGCGTAACGATCAAAGGCGCGATTGTCGGAGTGAATGGCAATCATATTCAACTTCAGCCGTGTAACGGGATTGTTGCTGTATCAAGCGAAAATAAAGAAATTACAAATGAAGATGTGACGCGCGTCATTGAAGCGGCACAAGTCGTTTCCATTCCCCCGGAGCGCGAAATTATCGATGTCATTCCGAAACAATTTATCGTCGATGGGCTTGACGGAATTAACGATCCGCGCGGCATGCTAGGCGTCCGTTTAGAAATGGAAGGCACGATGATTACCGCATCAAAAACCGCTTTACATAACGTGCTTCGTTGCGTAGAACGGGCGGGATTACAAGTGCTTGACGTATGTCTTCAACCGCTAGCGGCAGCTTCGATTGCTCTATCGAAAGATGAGAAAAATTTAGGTGTTGCGCTTGTTGACATCGGTGGCGGTTCGACGACGGTTGCTGTCTTTGAACAAGGATTTTTACAAGCAACGACCGTGCTTCCGGTCGGTGGCGAACATATTACAAAAGACTTATCGATCGGCATGCGCACGTCGACAGAAGATGCAGAACGCATTAAACTAAAACATGGACATGCGTTTTACGATCTCGCTTCTGATGAAGAAGTATTCAGCGTTCCGATCATTGGCACCGATCAACATCAACAATTTACCCAGCTAGAAATTGCCGATATGATTGAGGCACGGGTAGAAGAAATTTTACAAATGGTACAAGCAGAAATTCGAAGACGCGGATTTCGCGACTTGCCTGGCGGATATGTACTGACTGGCGGCACAGCAAATATGCCTGGCGTATTAGAACTGGCGGAAGCGATATTTAACCATACCGTTCGCGTGGCGATGCCAGATTATATTGGCGTGCGCGATCCGCAATATACAAACGGTGTCGGTTTAATTCAATTCGCTTATAAAAATGCGAAGTTGCAAGGAAGAGACGTTCCTGTTCTTTCTTCCGGAGCGGCAAACGATTTCCAAGCGGAAAAAAAGGTGCATAAAGCACCAGCGAAACCGAAACAAAAAGAAGAACATTTAGGACATAAAGTAAAGAAATTTTTCGGGTACTTTTTTGAATGACAATTTGAATGGCTAGGAGGATTATGTCATGTTGGAGTTTGACACGACTGTTGATCAGTTAGCGACAATTAAAGTAATCGGTGTCGGCGGCGGCGGAAACAACGCTGTCAACCGCATGATTGAACATGGGGTACAAGGTGTTGAATTTATCGCGGTCAATACAGATGCCCAAGCATTAAACTTATCAAAAGCGCCAATTAAGCTACAAATTGGAGCGAAATTGACGCGCGGATTAGGTGCGGGGGCAAATCCAGAAGTAGGAAAAAAAGCGGCAGAAGAAAGCAAAGAACAAATTGAAGAAGCGCTCAAAGGTGCTGATATGGTATTCGTCACAGCCGGCATGGGCGGAGGAACAGGAACAGGGGCGGCTCCAGTCATCGCTCAAATTGCGCGCGATTTAGGTGCGCTTACTGTTGGCGTCGTGACGCGGCCGTTTACGTTTGAAGGAAGAAAGCGTGCGATGCAAGCGGCAAGCGGTATAGCAGCGATGAAAGAAGCGGTCGATACGCTCATCGTCATTCCGAACGATCGTTTATTAGAAATTGTTGACAAAAATACGCCGATGTTAGAAGCGTTCCGTGAAGCAGACAACGTGCTTCGTCAAGGCGTACAAGGCATCTCCGACTTAATTGCTGTGCCGGGATTAATTAACTTAGACTTCGCTGATGTGAAAACGATTATGTCAAATAAAGGTTCCGCTCTTATGGGAATCGGCGTAGCGACAGGGGAAAATCGTGCGGCAGAAGCTGCGAAAAAGGCGATTTCAAGCCCGCTATTAGAAACGTCGATCGACGGTGCGCAAGGGGTGTTAATGAACATTACAGGCGGCACGAATTTAAGCTTGTACGAAGTGCAAGAAGCAGCCGACATCGTCGCATCCGCTGCGGACCAAGATGTAAATATGATTTTCGGTTCCGTCATTAACGAAAACTTAAAAGACGAAATTATCGTTACTGTCATCGCGACAGGATTTAACGAAGAAGTTAACCAAGCCAAAGCAACGCGACAAGCAGTTGTCAAACCAACTGTTGGCGTCAAGCGCGAGAAAAAAGAAGAACCAGTCGACTACCCGCCAACACGCGGTCAACAAGTAGAAGATCCGCTTGACATTCCAGCCTTTTTGCGCAACCGCAATCGTCGCCGTTAAAAAAAACGCTCACGACTCGTGGGCGTTTTTTTATGTCTGCTTTTCTTATTCATCATTTGACAAAATCTCTAAAGAAATGACGTCATCGTTTGACACACTTTTCTATTGGAAGTGCTATATACTAGTTTCAAGATGTTTCAAGATAAGGAGGGGATGCCGCTGATTTATGCCGATGTCGTATGGTTATTAAATTTTTGTTTCGATGCGATGTTGCTATGGCTTGCAGCGATCATGCTAAAGCGTCGCGTGCGCTTATGGCGCCTTATGCTTTCTGCGTTATTCGGCTCGTTGCTCGTCTTGCTCGTATTCACTCCTTTTGCTTATATGACATCTCATTTCGTAACGAAACTCGTCATCTCTTTTGTCATCGTTTGGATTTGTTTCGGTTTTCATCGCTTTCGTTTTTTTATCGAAAATGTGCTTGCTTTTTATTTTGCAACGTTTATGCTTGGCGGAGGGATGGTCGCCTTTCACTTTTTGCTGCAAAGTGAAATGACGCCTTATTCATCCGGATGGCTCACACATTCGACTTCCATTAGTTGGTTGTTTGTTATCATCATGTTTCCGATTTTATGGCTACTATCAAAAGTGCAAATGGGAACGATTCGCGAAAAAAAGTTGCGGTTTGAACATGTCATTCCTGTCCGTGTGACATGTTTTGGACAAACGGTATCGTTGCAAGGATTAGTCGATAGCGGAAATCAATTGCGTGACCCGTTAACAAATACACCGGTGATGATTGTTGAATTGCAATCGTTCGCACACATCTTCCCTCCAGCTGTTTTACAAATGATTCAAAAACGGACGTACACAGATGACATCCCGAGCGAATGGGTGAGCCGGATACGTTTCGTCCCGTATCGTGCCGTTGGCGTCGAGCAACAGCTACTAGTAGCGATCAAGCCAGACGAAGTGCAATGGTCGGACGGAAAACAATGGACATCTGTCAAAAAAGTGCTCATTGGCTTTTATCCGTCATCGCTGTCAGCAGACGGTGAGTACAACTGCATCGTTCATCCGCATATTGTGATGTCGCAAGCTTCGTAATTATTATGATTATACGGCCGATCGTGCCGAAATAGAAGGAGGTTTTTTATGAAGTTATTCAAATTACGTCTCACATATGTATGGTACAAACTATTAAAAAAATTAGGGCTTAAAGCGGACGAAATTTATTACATCGGTGGAAGTGAAGCGTTGCCGCCGCCGCTTACAAAAGAGGAAGAAGAAATGTTGCTTCAAAAACTTCCTTCTGGAGATGAAACTGCGCGCTCGCTACTTATTGAACGAAACCTTCGTCTCGTCGTTTACATTGCACGAAAGTTTGAAAATACCGGCATTAACATTGAAGATTTAATTAGCATCGGTACGATCGGATTAATTAAAGCAGTCAATACGTTTAATCCGGAGAAAAAAATTAAACTCGCTACATATGCGTCGCGCTGCATTGAAAATGAAATTTTAATGTATTTACGGCGCAACAATAAAGTGCGCTCCGAAGTGTCATTTGACGAACCGTTAAACATTGACTGGGACGGCAACGAATTGTTATTGTCGGACGTATTGGGGACAGAAGATGACGTCATTACGAAAGATTTAGAAGCGAATATTGACCGCAATTTACTATTTCGCGCACTCGATCAATTAAGCGACAGAGAAAAACAAATTATGGAACTTCGCTTCGGTTTAACCGGAGGAGAAGAAAAAACGCAAAAAGATGTCGCAGACTTACTAGGCATTTCCCAATCATACATTTCCCGTTTAGAAAAGCGAATTATTAAACGATTGCGAAAAGAGTTTAACAAAATGATGTAATGCATATTTTTCCCTTCGAAGGAGATACTGAAAGCTGACAGCATCTCCTGCAAGGAGGGAAAGACATGACAAGAAACAAAGTTGAAATTTGCGGCGTTGATACATCGAAACTTCCCGTGCTGAAAAACGAAGAAATGCGTGAATTATTTCGGCAAATGCAAGCCGGTGACATATCGGCACGCGAAAAGCTCATTAATGGGAATTTACGGCTCGTATTAAGCGTCATTCAACGATTTAACAATCGTGGTGAATATGTCGACGATTTGTTTCAAGTAGGCTGTATCGGACTTATGAAATCAATTGATAACTTTGATTTAAGCCAAAACGTGAAATTTTCCACGTATGCCGTGCCGATGATTATCGGTGAAATTCGCCGATATTTACGTGACAATAATCCGATTCGCGTGTCCCGCTCGCTGCGCGACATTGCGTATAAAGCGCTTCAAGTGCGAGAAAAAATCATGAGCGAAACAGCAAAAGAACCGACGGCAGAAGAAATTGCGAAAATATTAGACGTGCCGCATGAGGACATTGTATTTGCGTTAGATGCGATTCAAGATCCTGTTTCGCTTTTTGAACCGATTTATAACGACGGTGGCGATCCGATTTATGTGATGGATCAGCTAAGCGATGAGAAAAATCGCGATACAAATTGGATTGAAGAAATTGCGTTGAAAGAAGGGCTTCGCCGTTTAAACGAGCGCGAAAAAATGATTATTCGCAAACGATTTTTCCAAGGAAAAACGCAAATGGAAGTCGCTGAAGAAATCGGCATTTCCCAAGCGCAAGTATCCCGTTTAGAAAAAGCCGCCATTAAACAAATGAATAAAAACATTCAATGGTAAACGACGCCTCCACCAAAAACGGTGGGGGCTTTTTATGTCGTGACTACAACAACTCGCTCATGCATACATATAAGTACATAAAATGAAAAAGGAGCGGAGAAACATGGTGAAAATTTCTGAATTACAACAAAAAGATGTCGTCAATGTCGCAAACGGCAAGCGGCTCGGAAATATTGGAGACATCGATATTAACTTAACGACCGGTCAAATTGAAGCAATCATTATTATCGGTACGGGAAAAGTGCTCGGTTTATTTGGACGTGCGGATGAAATCATCATTCCGTGGCGAGATATTGTGAAAGTGGGCGCTGACGTGATTCTCGTTCGATTAGATGGCGAGGAATAATTCACGTTTTCGGCAAGCTGTGATAAAATAGGAAAAAAAGTGATAAAATTGTACAAAGGATGTCGAATCATGAATGATATATTTCGCCAAGCGAGCGAATCATTGCTTTTATTTGATCAATGGGAACATGTCGTCGTCGCCTTTACAACAAAGCGAGGGGGAGTGAGCACCGGACCGTTTGCGACGTTAAACGTCGGCATGCACGTGCAAGATGATCAAACTGTTGTGTATCACAATCGAAAAAAAGTAGCCGACGAACTGAACGTTTCGCTCGATCGTTGGGTATGTGCCGACCAAGTGCATGGCGTGCATATAGAAAAAGTGACGAACGAGCATGCGGGAAAAGGTGTGCGCACGTACGACACCGCTTTGCCGCATACAGACGGGCTGTATACGAACGAGCAAGGAATCATGTTGGCGCTTTGTTTTGCGGATTGTGTTCCGCTTTACTTTTTTGCGCCAAATAAAAAATGGATTGGGGTAGCACACGCCGGTTGGAAAGGAACCGTTCACAACATCGCAGGCGAAATGGTTAAGCGATGGAACGAAGAAGGGGTAGATGCGCGCGATATTCACGTTGTCATCGGTCCATCGATCGGCCGTTGTTGTTACGTCGTCGATGATCGCGTCATTGAATTCGTCCAAAAGGCGCTAGTCAACTCGCCTCAATCTCTTTATAATGAAACAAGTAAGGGACAATATGCGCTCGATTTAAAAGAAATGAATAAACAACTACTGCAACAAGCAGGTGTTCCGAGCGAGCATATCGCTGTTTCATCGTATTGCACGAGCTGTGAGCCGTCATTATTTTTCTCTCACCGTCGCGATGGCGGAAAAACAGGAAGAATGATGGCGCTTATTGGCTGGAGGTGATGATATGACTGTTACACAACGTTTACAAACGATTCAACAACATATTGCTGAAGTGTGTGAAAAAACAGGACGAAACGCATCAGATGTTCAAATTGTGGCAGTAACCAAATACGTAAGCATCGCACGGGCAAAAGAGGCGCTCGAAGCGGGCATCGTTCATTTAGGCGAAAGCCGGGCCGACGGTTTTTTACACAAATACGAAGCGATCGGAAAAGAAGCAACATGGCATTTCATCGGCACATTGCAATCGAGAAAAGTGAAACAAATCATTGATGACGTCGATTACATTCATTCGCTTGACCGTCTGTCGTTAGCGGAAGAAATCGACAAGCGAGCCAATCGGACGATCAAATGTTTCGTGCAAGTGAATGTTTCAGGCGAGCAATCGAAACACGGGTTAGCGCCGGAAGATGTATTGCCGTTTATTGAAACATTATCTGCTTTTTCACGTATTCAAGTTGTCGGGTTGATGACGATGGCGCCGTATACGGATGATGAAGCGACGATTCGTCGTTGTTTTCGGACGCTACGTGAGCTAAAAGAACGCGTGCAAGAAAAACAACTACCGCACGCCCCTTGTACACAATTGTCAATGGGAATGTCAAACGATTATGTGATTGCGGTAGAAGAAGGAGCAACGTTTCTTCGACTCGGTACATGTCTTGTTGGTGAAGAGGAGGTGGAGTAAAATGGGATTTGTGAAAAAAATTCGCGATTTTTTTGATTTAGATGAAGAAAAATGGGAAGAAGATGAGTATGAGCAAGAAGAAGTCGCCCAACAACCGAAAGTAGAACAAAAGCAAAACGTCGTCAGTTTGCAAAGTGTGCAAAAATCGTCCAAGCTCGTTTTATTTGAACCGCGCGCTTATGCCGAAGTACAAGAAATTGCTGACCATTTAAAAAATCGACGTGCCGTTGTTGTCAACGTTCATCGTGTCGATCGTGACCAAGCGCGGCGCATCGTTGACTTTTTAAGCGGAACGGTGTATGCGATTGGCGGAGACATTCAACAAGTTGGATCTACGATTTTTTTATGCACGCCAGATAATGTCGATGTCAGTGGATCCATTTCTATTGTTTCTGACGATGAACCGACGATAAAGAGGTGGTAAATTTGTATACAATTGCAAACTTTTTAGCAACAGTCATTGAAGTATATTCGTATGCGATTATTATTTACATTTTAATGTCTTGGTTTCCGAATGCGCGCGAAACGAAAGTGGGACAGTTTTTCGCCAACATTTGTGAGCCGTATTTAGAGCCGTTTCGCCGCTTTATTCCGCCGATTGGCATGATCGATATTTCTCCGATCGTCGCCTTGCTCGTTTTACGCTTTGCGACGGCAGGAGTTTATGGATTAGTAGATATGGTCAGTCGAGGGTTGTAATGGACATTTATCAACATTTTCGAAAGGAAGAGCATCATTTTATTGATCTCGTTTGCGAATGGAAGCGGCTCGTGACGGAACAATATGCTCCGAAACTCACAGATTTTTTAACTCCGCGTGAACAACAAATTGTCCGCTCGATTGTCGGCAATCACGATGAGGTGCACGTTGCTTTTTTTGGCGGTTCATCGTCTGTAGAGCGAAAGCGTGCACTACTATACCCGCCGTACTTGCAACCGAATGAAGATGATTTTCAATTATCGTTGTTTTCCGTTCGCTATCCGAAAAAGTTTGTGACGCTTGGGCATCGCGATGTGCTTGGTGCCTTGTTGTCGCTCGGTGTAAAGCGCGAGAAGTTTGGCGACATCGTCATCGCTGAAGATGTCATTCAGTTTGTCGTCGCCAAAGAAATTGCGCCGTTTGTAAAAATGAACGTGACTTCGATTGGAAAAGCAAAAGTGTTACTAGAAGAACAACCGCTCTCCAAACTTCTTGATGTGAAAGAAGAATGGGAGGAAGAGACGTTAACCGTTTCTTCTTTGCGGCTTGACGCCATTTTAGCGCAATGTTTCCGCATATCGCGCCAAAAAGCGCAAGCACTTATTGAACAAAGCTTAGCGAAAGTTAATTGGAAAACGGTTGACCAAGCGCATATGGAGTGCCGAGAAGGCGATTTATTGTCGCTGCGCGGGTACGGCCGTTGCCGACTACAAGCGATTGCTGGGCAAACAAAAAAAGAAAAATGGCGCATCGTTGTCGAAAAAGCAAAATAAAAGCAGGATTTTCGCGAGACATGTCGAATGAACACATACGTACATAAGATGGAGGTGGGCCACATGCCGTTAACGCCGTTAGATATTCATAATAAAGAATTTAGCCGAGGCTTTCGCGGATATGATGAAGATGAAGTAAACGAGTTTTTAGATCAAGTCATTAAAGACTATGAAATGATTTTGCGTGAAAAAAAACAGCTTGAAGAAAAGGTGCAAGAGCTGACAGAAAGGCTCAATTATTTTACAAATATTGAAGAAACGTTAAATAAATCGATTTTAATCGCGCAAGAAACAGCGGAAGAAGTGAAGCGAAACGCTCAAAAAGAAGCGAAGCTCATCATTAAAGAAGCGGAGAAAAACGCGGATCGCATCATTAGCGAAGCGCTTGCAAAAACGAGGAAAATTGCGATGGAAGTCGAAGAATTAAAGCGTCAAGCGAAAGTGTTCCGCAATCGTTTTAAAATGTTAATTGAAGCACAGCTTGATATGTTAAACAACGGTGACTGGGACCATTTATTAGATTACAAGCTCGATGATGAAGAGATACAGGAAATAGCAGAGTCTTGACGAGCGGCGTTGTTATTGCCTATAATATCGATTACAGTTATATAAGAAAAACGATGAAGGGGACAGTAGTTCTTTCAACAGCTTATTTCAGCGAGTCGAGGGCGGTGGAAGCTCGGCATAAGCGAAGGAATGAAAATCACCCCAGAGTTCCGTGCTGAACAAATAGTAGGCCACGGCGCGTCATTCCCGTTACGAATGTCGAGTGGACTATGGGAACATAGTCAATAAGGGTGGTACCGCGAGACCTTCTCGTCCCTTTTGGGCATGAGAAGGTTTTTTTATTTTCATACATAAAGGAGGTTAAACATCATGGATTACAAAGATACGTTACTGATGCCAAAAACTGATTTCCCGATGCGTGGCAATCTTCCGCAGCGCGAGCCGGAAATACAAGCGAAATGGGAAGAGATGGACATTTACCGCAAAGTGCAAGAGCGCACGAAAGATCGTCCGCTGTTTGTGCTACATGACGGACCGCCGTATGCGAACGGTGACATTCATATGGGCCATGCGCTCAATAAAATTTTAAAAGATTTCATCGTTCGTTATAAATCGATGAGCGGCTACTGTGCGCCGTACGTGCCAGGGTGGGATACGCACGGGCTGCCAATCGAAACGGCGCTTACGAAAAATAAAGGCGTCAATCGCAAAGAAATGAGCGTTGCTGAATTTCGAAAATTATGTGAGCAATATGCATATGAGCAAATTGACCGCCAGCGCGAGCAATTTAAACGACTTGGCGTGCGCGGCGACTGGGACAACCCTTACATTACATTAACGCCAGAATACGAGGCACAACAAATTAAAGTGTTTGGTGAAATGGCGAAAAAAGGGTTAATTTACAAAGGATTAAAACCGGTATATTGGTCTCCATCAAGCGAATCCGCGCTTGCTGAAGCAGAAATTGAGTATAAAGATAAACGTTCGCCGTCTATTTACGTTGCTTTTCCTGTCAAAGACGGAAAAGGGGTGCTAAATGGTGATGAACATATCGTCATTTGGACGACGACGCCATGGACGATTCCTGCGAACTTAGGCATTGCTGTTCATCCAGAGCTACAATATAGCGTCGTTGAAGCAGACGGTCGTAAATATGTTGTCGCATCCGAGTTGCTTTCATCGGTGCAAAAAGAAATTGGTTGGGAACATGTGACGGTATTAAAAACAGTCAAAGGAAGCGAGCTTGAGTACGTCGTGGCGAAACATCCGTTTTACGACCGCGATTCGCTCGTTATTTGTGGTGAACACGTCACAACGGACGCTGGAACAGGTTGCGTTCATACGGCCCCAGGACACGGGGAAGACGACTTTATTGTCGGCCAAAAATACGGCTTAGGTGTGCTTTGTCCAGTTGACGAGCGCGGCTATATGACAGAAGAAGCGCCAGGGTTTGCCGGCATGTTTTACGATGATGCGAACAAAGCGATTACGGAAAAACTACAAGAAGTCGGAGCCCTGCTAAAACTATCGTTTATTACCCACTCATATCCGCACGATTGGCGGACGAAGCAACCAACGATTTTCCGAGCGACTGCGCAATGGTTTGCATCCATCGATAAAATTCGCGAGCAACTGTTGCAAGCGGTTGAAGAAACGAAATGGGTGCCAGCATGGGGTGAAATTCGCATTCACAACATGATTCGCGATCGCGGTGACTGGTGCATTTCCCGCCAACGCGCATGGGGTGTGCCGATCCCTGTCTTTTATGCGGAAAATGGCGAGCCAATTATTACAGACGAAACGATTGAACATGTATCGAACTTATTCCGCCAATACGGTTCTAACGTTTGGTTTGAACGTGAAGCAAAAGATTTACTTCCAGAAGGGTTTACGCATCCAGGTAGCCCGAACGGACGCTTTACGAAAGAAACGGACATTATGGACGTATGGTTTGACTCCGGTTCTTCTCATCAAGCGGTATTGGAAGAACGCGCGGATTTACAACGTCCAGCCGACCTTTACTTAGAAGGTTCCGACCAATATCGCGGTTGGTTTAACTCATCGCTTTCTACAGCGGTTGCGGTGACGGGAAAAGCGCCGTATAAAGGCGTTTTAAGCCACGGATTCGTATTAGATGGCGAAGGACGGAAAATGAGCAAATCGCTCGGCAACGTCGTCGTGCCGGCAAAAGTGATGGAACAGCTCGGTGCGGACATTTTGCGCCTTTGGGTTGCTTCTGTCGATTATCAAGCAGACGTGCGCATTTCTGATAACATTTTAAAACAAGTCGCCGAAGTGTATCGAAAAATTCGCAATACGTTCCGCTTTATGCTCGGTAACTTATTCGATTTCAATCCGGCAGAACGCGTGGCGATCAATGAATTGCGCGAAGTCGATCGCTATATGCTCATTAAACTGAATCGTTTAATTGAAAAAGTAAAACAAGCGTATGAAACGTATGAGTTTGCGACCATTTACCATGAAGTGAACAACTTCTGTACCGTTGATTTAAGCGCGTTTTACTTCGACTTCTCGAAAGACGTATTGTACATTGAAGCGGCAAATAGCCATGAGCGTCGCTCCATTCAAACGGTGTTGTACGAAACGCTTGTTGCGTTAACGAAACTTGTTGCGCCAATTTTACCGCATACAGCAGATGAAGTATGGTCATACATTCCGTACGTAAAAGAAGAAAGTGTGCAACTTGTCGATATGCCAGAAGCGGTGCGTATGGATGATGAAGATCGCATCGTTAAAAAATGGGATGCATTTATGGAGTTGCGCGACGAAGTGTTAAAAGCGTTAGAAGTGGCGCGCAATGAAAAACTAATCGGTAAGTCACTCACTGCGCACGTCATTTTATATCCGACAGACGAAACGAAAGCGCTCATCGATTCGATTGAAGAAGATATGAAACAACTATTAATCGTTTCAGCATTTTCGATCGGTGGAACGTTTGCGGACGCACCAAGCGAGGCGCAAACATTTACAAAAACAGCGATCGTCGTCAAACAAGCAGAAGGAAAAACGTGTGCGCGTTGCTGGGTTGTGACACCAACGGTCGGCGAAGATGCCAACCACCCAGAGCTATGTCCACGTTGTGCGGCAATTGTCAAGCAATAACCGACATCCCCCCTCTCTTTAAGGGGGGATTGTTTATGATAAAATGAAAAAGAATTTCGCTTTGGAGGGGTATGATGTTATATTATTTGCTTGCTTTTGTCGTCATTATCATCGATCAATGGACGAAATGGCTCATCGTTCGCTATATGGAATTAGGTGAAAGCATTCGTGTCATCGAAAACGTGTTGTACATTACGTCTCATCGCAATCGCGGAGCGGCATGGGGCATGTTGCAAGGGCAATTTTGGTTATTTTATCTCATTACGATTGTCGTCGTCATTGGGATTATCGTATATATTCAGCGCTTGAAGCCGACAGAGCGGTTATTTGGGATCTCTCTAGGGCTCATGCTTGGCGGGGCGATCGGCAACTTTATTGATCGCGTGTTTCGAAAAGAAGTCGTCGATTTTGTACATACGTATATTTTCGATTACAGCTTTCCGATTTTTAACGTCGCCGATGCCGCATTAACGGTTGGTGTGACGCTTTTGTTTATCCAAACATGGATGGAAGAAAAAAAACGAAAGGGAATGAGCGATGGAGCAAATTCAACTAACGATTGAAGAACAACATGATGGGGAACGCATTGATAAAATTATCGCTGGCTTAAATGAACAATGGTCGCGTTCTCAAGTGCAACAATGGCTAAAAGAAGGACACGTGCTCGTCAACGGGAAAGCGGTAAAGCCGAACTACAAATGCCACGTCGATGATGAAGTCGTCATTTCCATTCCAAACCCTGAGCCGTTAGATGTCGAGCCTGAGTCGATTCCGCTCGACATTTATTACGAAGATGCTGATGTATTAGTCGTCAACAAGCCGCGTGGCATGGTCGTTCATCCAGCGCCAGGTCATATGCGCGGAACGCTCGTCAATGCGTTACTTGCTCATTGTCAAGATCTTTCAGGAATTAACGGCGTATTGCGTCCGGGCATCGTTCATCGCATCGATAAAGATACGTCCGGCTTATTAATGGTTGCTAAAAACGATCTCGCCCACGAATCGCTCGTCAATCAGCTTGTTAATAAAACAGTGACGCGGAAATATCATGCGATCGTTCATGGCGTCATTCCGCACGATTACGGGACGATTGATGCGCCAATCGGACGCGACCCGCGCGACCGACAAAGCATGGCGGTTGTTGAAAACGGGAAAGAAGCGGTGACGCATTTTCGCGTCCTTGAACGGTTTGAACATTATACGTACGTCGAATGTCAGCTCGAAACAGGGCGAACGCATCAAATTCGCGTTCATATGAAATATATCGGCTACCCGCTTGCCGGAGATCCGAAATACGGTCCGCGCAAAACGTTGCCGATTGACGGACAAGCGCTTCATGCGGGCGTATTAGGATTCCATCACCCGCGGACAGGCGAATATTTGCAGTTTGAAGCCCCGCTTCCTCATGAATTTGAACGATTGCTCGATATGTTACGAAATAATCGTTGACAAAACAAAAAAAGAAACGTAAAATGAGTTCAAGTGAACAAGACCTTTAAATTCAGTCCCGTGAGGCTGAGAAGGTGTCGGATTTAGGTGACGTATGCCTACATGTACCCTCTCGCCAAACGGTGAGAGGGTTTTTTGTATGGAGGTGAGACGATGCAAAAGGCAGTTGTCCTTGATGAACAAGCGATTCGACGCGCGTTAACGCGCATTGCTCACGAAATTATTGAGCGCAATAAAGGCATTGATGGCTGCGTGCTCGTCGGCATTAAAACGCGCGGCATTTACTTAGCGAAACGATTAGCCGAACGCATTGAACAAATTGAAGGAACATCCATTCCGGTCGGTGAGTTAGATATTACGTTATACCGTGACGATTTAACGGTAAAAACAGAAGATCGTGAACCGCTTGTGAAAGGAACGGACGTCCCGTTTTCCGTTACAAATCAAAAAGTCATTTTAGTCGATGATGTGTTATTTACAGGACGAACGGTGCGCGCAGCGATGGATGCCGTCATGGATCTCGGTCGCCCGGCGCAAATTCAACTAGCCGTTCTCGTTGACCGCGGTCATCGCGAACTACCGATTCGCGCCGATTTCGTCGGCAAAAACATTCCGACATCTAGCGCAGAAATGATCGTCGTCGAATTAAAAGAAGTGGATGACATCGATCAAGTGAGCATACATGAATAAAGCACCCTTTTTAAAGGCAGTCCAGCGAGGCTGACAAAGGGGATTCGTTTCCTATACCCTCTTTGTGCCTTCGTACGGACAAAGAGGGTTTTTTATTAAATATAGAAAGGGAGAGAGAAAATGAACAAACCGGTTTTAGATGTGAAAGATGTCCCTTCTTTTGGGCAGCTCATGACACTTAGTTTACAACATTTATTTGCGATGTTTGGTGCCACGATTTTAGTGCCATACTTAGTCGGATTAAGTCCAGCGATGGCGCTCATTTCAAGCGGACTTGGCACAATCGCCTTTTTAATCGTTACAAAATGGCAAGTGCCTGCTTACCTCGGTTCATCGTTTGCGTTCATTACGCCAATTATTGCAGCAAAAGCAACAGGCGGACCAGGAGCAGCGATGATCGGCAGCTTTTTAGCAGGGCTTGTATACGGCATCGTCGCTTTAGCGATTAAAAAAGCAGGTTATCGTTGGATTATGAATTTACTTCCGCCGATCGTCGTCGGTCCGGTCATTATCGTCATCGGATTAGGATTAGCAAACGTCGCTGTCAGCATGGCGATGAACGGTCCAGATGGAAAATATAGTTTAACGCACTTTTCTGTTGCTGTTGTCACGCTTGCCGCAACAATTATGTTTTCGATTTTATCAAGAGGAATGTTTAGCCTCGTTCCTGTACTCATGGGAATTATCGTCGGTTACGTATACGCGTTAGCCATTGGTGTGGTAGATTTATCCGGGGTTGCGAAAGCAAAATGGATTGAAATGCCAGATTTCTTATTGCCGTTCGTTCATTACGATGTGCGCGTGACGCTCGATATTGTGCTATTAATGGTCCCTGTCGCCATCGTCACGTTATCTGAACATATCGGTCATCAGCTAGTGTTAAGTAAAGTTGTCGGCCGCGACTACATTAAAGAGCCAGGGTTACACCGCTCGATTCTCGGTGACGGATTAGCGACGATGATTTCAGCTCTCATCGGTGGTCCACCGAAGACGACATACGGAGAAAACATCGGTGTATTAGCGATTACGCGCGTATATAGCGTATATGTGTTAGCTGGTGCAGCTGTGCTCGCCATCGCCTTCGGATTTTTAGGAAAAGTGACGGCGCTCATTAGTTCGATTCCGACACCAGTCATGGGTGGCGTATCGATCTTACTGTTCGGCATTATCGCCTCTTCTGGTTTACGCATGCTTGTCGACAGCAACATCGACTTTGGCGACAAGCGAAACTTAGTGATCTCATCCGTCATTCTCGTCATTGGAATTGGCGATGCGGTCGTGAAAGTATCGGAACAATTTGAAGTGCACGGCATGGCGCTTGCCGCTATAACAGGCATCATCTTAAATCTCATCTTGCCAGGTCGTCCGAAAGTGAATGATAGCGTATTTGAACAAACACACGATGTTGCATAACACACCTTTTAAAAGAAGTCCAGCGAGGCTTACAAAGGTGTGAACGAGGAAATCCGTTTCCCCAAACGGTCTCTTTCCTCATGCTTTCAAACACCTTGCCTCGCTTGGCAAGGTGTTTTTTTACTAAAAAGGAGGAATGTTGCATGAACCATTTACTAATGTTAGCAGAGTTATCGATTGATGATGTGCTTGCCATTTTGCATGAAGCGGAACGATTTGCGAACGGGGAAACGTGGAAAGTGAATAAACAAACGTTTGTCGCCAACTTATTTTTTGAGCCGAGCACGCGGACGCGTTGCAGCTTTGAAATGGCGGAACGAAAACTCGGGCTTGAAGTCATTCCGTTTGATGCAGATATGTCGAGCGTCCAAAAAGGAGAAACGTTGTATGATACGATTCGGACGTTGCAAGCAATCGGCGTGGAAGCCGTTGTCATTCGCCACCCATCCGATCATTATTTTGAACCGCTCCGTCATGCGATTGACATTTCGATCATTAACGCAGGCGATGGGTGCGGTCATCATCCGACGCAATCGTTGCTCGACTTAATGACGATTCGTCAACAATTTGGCACATTTATTGGGCTTGATGTGGCGATCGTTGGTGACATTCGTCATAGCCGAGTGGCGCGTTCTAATGCTGAAATATTAACAAGGCTAGGTGCAAACGTCTTATTTTGCAGCCCGCCGGAATGGCAAGATACAGAAAATGGTTATGGCACATACGTCGATCTTGATACGGCAGTAAAAGAGGCGGATGTCGTGATGCTTCTTCGCATTCAACACGAGCGCCATGACGAAAAAATGGGTTGGACAAAAGAGCAATATCACGAGCAATATGGCTTAACGATCGAACGAGAAAAACAAATGAAGAAAACGAGCATCATTTTACATCCTGCCCCTGTGAATCGCGATGTAGAAATCGCAAGCGAACTCGTTGAATGCGAACGGTCTCGCATTTTTAAACAAATGGAAAACGGCGTATACGTGCGCATGGCTGTATTGAAACGCGCATTACAAAAAGGAGGGACACAAAATGGCTACCATATTCAAACGTGCGCGCTTGCTTAACGAACAAGGCGAGTTCATCTCGGCTGATATAAAAATCGATGAAGGCCGTATTACTCATATCGCTTCTCATATGGATGAGGACGATCATGATGAAGTGATTGATGTAAACGGACAGTTTGTCGCTCCGGGGTTTATTGACGTCCACGTTCATTTGCGCGAACCGGGGGGAGAACATAAAGAAACGATTGCGACAGGTACGCTCGCTGCGGCAAAAGGCGGATTTACAACGATTGCGGCGATGCCAAATACAAAACCTGTTCCAGATACGAAACAACAAATGGAATGGCTCGTCCATCGCATTCGCGAAACAGCGCACGTGCGCGTTTTGCCGTATGCGGCGATTACTGTACGCCAAGCCGGAAAACAGCTTGTCGATTTTGCCGCATTAAAAGAAGCAGGGGCATTTGCGTTTACAGACGATGGCGTTGGCGTACAAAGCGCACGCATGATGTATGAAGCGATGCAACAAGCCGCCGCTCTTGATATGCCGATCGTTGCGCATTGCGAAGATGAAACGTTGACGTATAAAGGGTGCGTGCACGATGGGGCATTTGCGAAACGACATGGGCTTTCTGGCATTCCTTCCGTTTGCGAAGCTGTACATATTGCGCGCGATGTGTTATTAGCGGAAGCAACGGGCTGTCATTATCACGTTTGCCATATCAGTACGAAACAGTCGGTACGCATCGTGCGCGAGGCGAAGCGGGCAGGCATTCGCGTCACTGCCGAAGTAACGCCGCACCATTTGTTGCTTTGTGAGGAACATATTCCTTCGCTCGATGCGAATTTTAAAATGAATCCGCCATTGCGAACGAAAGAAGATCAACAAGCGTTAATCGAAGGATTGCTTGATGGAACGATTGATTTCATTGCTACTGACCATGCACCGCATACGGAAGAAGAAAAAAGTGAAGGGATGGTGCTTGCCCCATTTGGAATTGTCGGATTAGAAACGGCCTTCCCGCTTTTATATACACATTTTGTTGAAAAAGGAGTATGTACGTTAAAACAGCTCATCGATTGGTTGTCGAAAAAACCAGCCGAGACGTTTCGTCTCGATGGCGGACAATTAAAAGTTGGCGCAAAAGCAGATTTCGTTGTCATCGATTTACATACAACACAAGTGATTGATCCGGCTACGTTTGTTTCGAAAGGAAAAAATACGCCATTTGCAGGCTGGACGTGTAAAGGGTGGCCGACGATGACAGTCGTCGACGGAAACATTGTTTGGCAGAAAGGGAGAGAGTGATGAAACGACAACTCATTTTAGAAGATGGTACACGTTTTGTTGGAGAAGCGTTCGGAAGTAAAAGGCAAACAGTTGGTGAAGTCGTTTTTAACACAGGGATGACAGGATATCAAGAAATTTTAACTGATCCGTCGTATTGCGGACAAATTGTAACGATGACATATCCGTTGATCGGCAACTACGGCGTAAACCGCGACGATTTCGAATCGATCGAACCGCACGTGTTCGGGTTTGTTGTGAAAGAAGCGTGCCTATCTCCGTCCAATTGGCGAAGTGAAATGACGATTGACGAATATTTACGTATGAAAAACATTCCCGGGTTAGCAGGAGTAGATACGCGCAAGCTGACGCGCATCATTCGTCAACACGGCACGTTAAAAGGGATGATTTGCGACATGGACGTTTCGGTGACAGAGGCGATCGCGTACTTAAAAGAAACAGAGCTTATACGCGATCAAGTGAAGCGCGTATCGACAAAAAGTGCGTACGCTAGTCCGGGGCGCGGTCATCGCGTCGTTTTAATCGACTTTGGCATGAAGCACGGTATTTTGCGCGAGTTAAATAAACGTCATTGTGACGTCATCGTGCTGCCATACAATGCAACGGCAGAAGAAGTGTTGCAGCTACATCCGGATGGAGTCATGTTATCGAACGGGCCGGGGGATCCGAAAGATGTACCAGAGGCGATTCATATGATTCAAGGCATACTCGGTCACGCTCCACTTTTTGGAATTTGTCTCGGTCATCAACTGTTTGCACTCGCTTGCGGGGCGAATACGGAAAAAATGAAGTTCGGTCATCGCGGCTCGAATCATCCGGTTCAACATATCGAAACAGGAAAAGTCGCCATTACTTCACAAAACCATGGCTACACCGTCACGGAGCAGTCGCTTGCACGCACGCGGTTACAAGTGACACATATCGCTTTAAACGACGGAACGATTGAAGGGCTTCGCCATCGCGACGTTCCGGCATTTACGGTGCAATACCACCCAGAAGCGTCACCGGGACCAGAAGATGCAAACGATTTATTTGATGATTTTATTGCGATGATTGAACAGTTTAAAAAAGAAAGAGGGGTCGTTCATGCCTAAACGCCAAGATATTGAAACGATTCTTGTCATCGGTTCAGGACCGATCGTCATCGGTCAGGCAGCAGAGTTTGATTACGCAGGGACGCAAGCATGTTTAGCATTAAAAGAAGAAGGATATAAAGTCATTCTCGTCAACTCCAATCCAGCAACGATTATGACCGATACAGAAATTGCTGACAAAGTGTATATGGAGCCGTTAACGCTTGAATTTGTCTCGCGCGTCATTCGGAAAGAGCGTCCGGATGCGATTTTGCCGACGCTTGGCGGGCAAACGGGGCTAAATTTAGCGGTCGAATTAGCGAAAGCAGGAGTGCTTGAGGAATGTGGCGTTGAAATTCTCGGCACGAAATTAGAAGCGATTGAAAAAGCAGAAGACCGTGAACAATTTCGCGCGCTCATGAACGAACTTGGCGAGCCGGTGCCGGAAAGCGCCATCGTTCATAGTTTACAAGAAGCGTATGCGTTCGTTGAACAAATTGGTTATCCGGTCATCGTCCGCCCAGCATTTACGCTCGGTGGAACAGGTGGAGGCATTTGTACGAACGAAGAAGAGCTTGTCGACATCGTTTCTAGCGGTTTAAAAATGAGTCCGGTTCATCAATGTTTATTAGAAAAAAGTATCGCAGGCTATAAAGAAATTGAGTACGAAGTTATGCGCGATGCAAAAGACAACGCGATCGTCGTTTGCAATATGGAAAATATTGATCCTGTCGGCATTCATACGGGCGATTCCATCGTCGTCGCTCCGAGCCAAACGTTAAGCGATCGCGAATATCAACTGTTGCGAAACGCCTCGCTTCGCATTATTCGCGCGCTCGGTATCGAAGGGGGATGCAACGTCCAGCTCGCTCTTGATCCGCACAGTTTTCAATATTACGTCATTGAAGTAAACCCGCGCGTCAGTCGCTCATCGGCGCTTGCATCTAAAGCGACGGGGTATCCGATTGCCAAACTAGCAGCAAAAATTGCGGTTGGCTTAACGCTGGATGAAATGATGAATCCGGTCACAGGAAAAACGTACGCTTGCTTTGAGCCAACGCTCGATTACGTCGTTACAAAAATTCCGCGCTTTCCGTTCGATAAATTCGAATCAGCGAACCGCCATCTCGGTACGCAAATGAAAGCGACAGGGGAAGTGATGGCGATCGGGCGCACGTTTGAGGAGTCGCTATTAAAAGCGGTCCGCTCGCTCGAAACGAACGTCTATCATCTCGAGTTAAAAGAACAAGTCGACGACGCCTTGCTGCAAAAGCGTATTCGAAAAGCGGGCGATGAGCGTCTATTTTACATCGCCGAAGCGTTTCGCCGCGGCGTAACGGTCGAACAAGTACATGCATGGAGCCAAATCGACCCGTTCTTTTTAACGAAAATCGCCCGTATCGTCGCTTTCGAAACGGTTTTACGCGACCATGTTGGCGATATGACTGTTCTTCAACAAGCAAAAGAAATGGGCTTTTCTGATGTGGCGATCGCTAACTTTTGGCATATGACTGAACGCGACGTATATGAGATGCGTAAGCGCGCCCAAATCACACCGGTATATAAAATGGTCGATACGTGTGCGGCCGAATTTGAATCCGAAACACCGTATTATTACAGCACGTACGAAGAAGAAAACGAATCGATCGTGACTGCCCGTGAAAGTGTCGTCGTCCTCGGCTCTGGTCCGATTCGTATCGGGCAAGGAATTGAGTTTGACTACGCGACCGTTCATTGTGTATGGGCGATTAAAGAAGCGGGATATGAAGCCATCATTATTAACAACAATCCAGAAACCGTTTCAACCGACTTTAGCATTTCCGATAAGTTGTACTTTGAACCGTTAACGATTGAAGATGTGATGCACGTCATCGACTTAGAACAGCCGATTGGCGTCATCGTCCAATTCGGTGGACAAACGGCCATCAACTTAGCGGCGGAATTAGCGGCGCGCGGCGTGCGCATTCTCGGCACATCGCTTGAAGATTTAGATCGTGCGGAAAACCGCGACAAATTTGAACGGACGCTTGCGCAACTCGGCATTCCGCAACCGAAAGGAAAAACAGCATGTTCCGTACAAGAAGCGGTCCATATTGCGAACGAAATCGGTTACCCTGTTCTCGTTCGACCATCGTACGTGCTTGGCGGTCGGGCGATGGAAATCGTGTATAAGGAAGAGGAATTGCTTCATTATATGGAACATGCGGTCAAAGTAAATCCGCAACATCCGGTACTCATCGACCGTTATTTAATCGGAAAAGAAATCGAAGTCGATGCGATTTCGGACGGGGAAGACGTGTTTATCCCAGGCATTATGGAACATATTGAGCGCGCTGGCGTCCATTCTGGCGATTCGATCGCCGTATATCCGCCACAAACGTTATCAAAAGATATTCAACAAAAAATTGTCGATTATACAATTGCGCTCGCGAAAGGGTTGCGCATCGTCGGACTGTTGAACATTCAGTTTGTATTATATGACGGCGAGGTGTACGTACTAGAAGTGAATCCGCGTTCGAGCCGAACCGTTCCGTTTTTAAGTAAAATTACGAACGTGCCAATGGCGAATATAGCGACAAAAGTCATTTTAGGAGAAACGTTGCAAGCGCTTGGCTACAAAACCGGATTAAAAGAAGAAAGCGACGGTGTATATGTGAAAGCTCCGGTCTTTTCGTTTGCGAAGTTGCGCAACGTCGATATTTCGCTCGGACCAGAAATGAAATCGACAGGTGAAGTCATCGGAAAAGATGAAACGTTTGCGAAGGCGCTTTATAAAGGACTTGTCGCTTCAGGCATTCACATTCGTCCACACGGTGCCGTGTTGTTGACGATCGCCGACAAAGATAAAGAAGAAGCGATCGACATCGCCCGCCGCTTTTACCATATCGGTTACCAGTTGCTTGCGACAAACGGTACAGCACAAACGTTACGGGAAGCAAACATTCCGGTCACTGTCGTCAATAAAATTCATACCGGTTCACCAAACATTCTTGATGTGATTCGTCAAGGCAAAGCGCAAGTCGTCATTAACACATTAACAAAAGGAAAAGAAACGGAAAGCGACGGCTTCCGCATTCGTCGCGAAGCAGTCGAAAACGGCATTCCGTGTTTAACGTCGCTCGATACAGCGAAAGCGATGCTTCTCGTCTTAGAAGCGATGACGTTTTCGACAATGGCGATGACAGAAAAGAAGGTGGGCGTATGAAGGAGAATATGACGATCATCTCTAACCGCCAAATCGCCAAAGGCATTTATGAGTTGACGCTCGCAGGTTCGCTCGTTCAGCGCATGCGTACACCAGGACAGTTTGTGCACATGAAGGTGGCAAACAGCGGACCGCTGCTCAGACGTCCGCTCAGCCTTTGCGACATGAATCTAGAAGCGAATGAATGTACAATTATTTACCGCGCGGAAGGGGCAGGAACGACGCTCCTTTCGCAAAAATTGCCCGGAGACACGGTCGATGTGCTCGGTCCGCTCGGAAACGGTTTCCCGGTTTCTGCACTGTCAAGCGGACAACGCGCGCTTCTTGTCGGTGGGGGCATCGGTGTGCCACCGTTATATGAATTAGCGAAACAACTTGTGAAAAAAGGAGTGTTTGTGACGATTGTGCTCGGCTTTCAAACGAAAGATGTCGCATTTTACGAGGAGCGATTCGCATCGTTTGGCGAGACGTACGTTGCGACCGTAGACGGCTCGTACGGCATGAAAGGATTTGTCACCGACGTCATTCATCACTATCGCCTTTCGTTTGATGTGTTATACGCATGTGGACCGAAGCCGATGTTACGGGCGCTCGCAAACGAGTTTCCACTTCAAGACGTATATTTGTCGCTCGAAGAACGGATGGGATGCGGTGTCGGGGCTTGTTTTGCATGCGTATGTCGCGTGCCGCATAGCGAAACGGCATATAAAAAAGTATGTAGCGACGGTCCGGTATTTCGGGCGGGGGAGGTCGTGTTATGAATCGATTAGCCGTGGAGTTGCCAGGACTTTCATTAAAAAATCCGATTATGCCTGCCTCCGGCTGTTTCGGATTTGGACGAGAATACGCGAAATTTTACGATTTAAGCGTGCTTGGGGCAATCATGATTAAAGCGACAACGCTTGACGCGCGCTTCGGCAATCCGACGCCGCGCGTAGCGGAGACGCCAAGCGGCATGTTAAATGCGATCGGATTGCAAAATCCAGGTGTCGATGTGGTGCTCGCTGAAGAATTGCCATGGTTAGCGCAATATGATGTGCCGATTATCGCCAACGTGGCTGGTTCGACCGTAGAAGAATATGTAGAAGTGGCTCGGCGCATTTCGAAAGCGCCAAACGTTCATGCGCTCGAGTTGAACATTTCATGCCCGAACGTGAAAAAGGGCGGCATCGCATTCGGAACGGTTCCAGAAGTCGCTGCGGAGCTGACGCGGGCGGTCAAAGAAGTGTCGGACGTGCCTGTTTATGTGAAACTATCACCGAATGTCACAAACATCGTTGCGATGGCGAAAGCGGTTGAACAAGCAGGGGCGGACGGATTGACGATGATTAATACGTTATTAGGCATGCGCATTGATGTGAAAACAGCGAAGCCGATTTTAGCGAACCGAACAGGTGGGTTATCCGGTCCAGCGATTAAGCCGATTGCGATTCGAATGATTTATGAAGTGAGTCAAGCGGTATCGCTTCCGATTATCGGCATGGGCGGGATTGAAAGCGCGGAAGATGTCATCGAATTTTTTTATGCCGGTGCGAGTGCGGTCGCGATCGGTACAGCGAATTTCATCGACCCGTACGTTTGTCCAAACATTATTCGCGACTTACCGAATGTTTTAGATGAACTTCGTATCGATCATATTTCACAATGTACGGGAAGGGGATGGAACAATGGACAAACCGTTTATTGTAGCACTTGATTTTGCATCAAAAGAAGAAGTGCGACCGTTTTTACAACCATTTTCCGATACGTCGCTCTTTTTAAAAGTCGGCATGGAGCTATATTTTCAAGAAGGTCCAGCAATAATTGACGAACTGAAACAGAAAGGCCATCATATTTTTTTAGATTTAAAGCTTCATGATATTCCACATACAGTGAAGAAAGCGATGAAAGGGTTAGCAAAACTAGGCGTTGATTTAGTAAACGTTCATGCTTCAGGAGGAAGTGCAATGATGCGCGCGGCGATCGAAGGATTAGAAGAAGGAACACCACACGGGATGAGCCGTCCACGTTGCATTGCCGTTACGCAGCTGACGAGCACAAGCGAGCAAGTTCTCCGCGATGAATTGCTGATCGATCGCCCGATGAAAGAAACGGTCGTTCATTACGCATCTCTCGCTTACCGTAGCGGACTTGACGGTGTTGTTTGTTCCGCCCAAGAAGTGCCGCTTCTTCGCGCATCGTTCGGCACATCGTTTATCACCGTCACGCCAGGCATTCGCTTTGCGGGCGACAAAACAGACGATCAAGTGCGCGTCGTCACACCGTATGAGGCAAAACAGCTCGGAACAAATTATATCGTCATCGGACGAAGCATCACAAAAGCAAGTGATCCATATGCAGCATATGAGCGTCTAAAACGGGAATGGGATGGTGGACAATGATGAAAAAAGAAATCGCAAAACAACTTCTTTCCATTGGCGCAGTATCGTTGCGTCCAAATGAACCGTTTACGTGGTCTTCAGGCATACAATCGCCCATTTATTGCGATAATCGCTTGACGTTAGCGTATCCCGCGGTTAGACAAGCCATTGCCGACGAGATGACATCACTCATTCGCACGCATTTTCCGCATGTAGAAGTCATCGCTGGCACAGCGACGGCAGGCATTCCCCATGCCGCATGGGTGAGCGAGCGGTTGAATATGCCGATGTGCTACGTTCGCAGTCAAGCGAAAGGACACGGAAAAGGAAAGCAAATTGAAGGGAAAGTAGAACAGGGGCAACACGTCGTCGTCGTCGAAGATTTAATTTCAACAGGCGGCAGCTCATTGCATGCGGTGCGCGCTTTGCGTGAAGCAGGATGCAACGTGCTTGGTGTCGTTGCGATCTTTACATACGGATTAGAAAAAGGAAAACGAGCATTTCAACAAGAACAAGTCCCATACTATACCGTTACCGACTACGATACGCTCATGGAAACAGCGAAAGAACTTGGCATCATCACCAAAGAGGAGCAAACAACGTTGCACCATTGGCGTGAACAGCTAGAAGCATAACAATAAGGGTGTCCAACGAAAGCCGGACACCCTTTCTCATTATTTCGTGGAAATTGCGTTTGTTTTTAAATAGTGGATATCGTTTGCTTGTTGAATCGAACGGAGTGAAAGTGCTTGTAGGACCGTTTCTTGATGATCTAACTTCTCAAACCCTTCTTGCATTTGTTGCGACAACTGTTCGATTTGTTGTTTCATCATTGGAATTTCTTGTACATGCAACTCAACAACAGTCATTCGTTCCATTAATTGTCCAACCATTTCACGAATCGCTGGCACAAGCGCCACATCGTCTTTCGTAGCCATGCGCTGCTCGATGCTTGCGATATCGTCTTTTGTGGCCATGCGCTGCTCGATGCTTGCGATATCGTCTTTTGTGGCCATCGTCTGTTCAATATGACTGCCGCGACTTTCTAACGCTCGAATATCATCTTTTAACGCAGCGACGTCTGCTTTCGTTGCCATATTCGCACGCAAAAACGCCAACTCATCAAAAATGCGTTGCAACAACTGCTCCATTTTTTTCACCTCCTTTTTTCCGCTTCTATTATACCACCATTCGACAGAAAGAAGAGAGACGAAACAGAAAATATGACAAAAAATTTTTTGAATTTTTTTCTTTAGGTACATATATTGTCCATGTAAAATAGTAATATATTGTTATAAAAAGTTTTTCATAACTTAAGTGTTTATTAATTGATAAAAAATAAAATATTTGATAATATTCAAACAGGAGGGATTTAATGGACTGGATTGTCGGGATAGCTTTAATTATCATCATTTTTTTTTCAACTAGTACAATAGAAAAAACTCTTAAAACAATAAAAAGCCAAAATGATACAATTATCGAGTTATTAAAGGAGATAAAAAATAAAAAGGAATCGTAAATGCTTAATGGCAGGTGCAAGTACATCTTTTGGTGATGAACCAAATAACAAAATATTTTGATGAAAATGAAAAAACCCGCCTACCTAGACGGGTTTTTTCATCTTCACCACCATCTCCTCATCCGGCGTGACGTAAATCGTCTGCTGGTTTTCGTAAATGACGAAGCCGGGTTTGGCGCCGTTTGGTTTTTTGACGTAGCGAACGCGCGTGTAGTCGACCGGAACGGAGCTGGAGTGGCGCGCTTTGCTGAAGTAAGCGGCTAAGTGGGCAGCTTCGATGATCGTTTGTTCGGATGGCTGTTTGCTGCGAATGACGACGTGCGAGCCAGGGATGTCTTTCGTATGAAGCCAAATGTCGTCTTTGCTTGCGAATTTGTTCGTTAAATAGTCGTTTTGTTTGTTGTTTTTGCCGACGAAAATGTCGGTTCCGTCGCTTGATACGTAGTGTTCCAGTTCAATTGTGCGCGACTTTTGTTTTTTTTGTTTTGTCGCTTTGGCGCGCAAATAGCCTTGTTCGATTAATTCGTCGCGAATGTCGTCAATGTCTTTCGGCGATGCGGTTTCAAGCTGCTGCAACAGCGTATCGAAGTATGTGATTTCTTCTTTCGTTCGCTCGATTTGTTCCTGCACGATGGAAAGGGAATTTTTTGCTTTTTGATATTTTTGAAAATAGCTTTGTGCATTTTCTGACGGCGATTTTTGTTGATCAAGCGGAATGGTGATTGTAGCACCGTTTTCGTCATAATAGTTGACGACTTCGATTTCGCTCATTCCTCGCTTCATAGCATAAAGATTTGCGGTCAACAATTCCCCATATAGTCGATATTGTTCTGCCTGTTTTGCTTCTTCAAGCGTTTGTTGAAGTTTCAACAGCTTTTTTTCATTTTTCGCTTTTTCATTCGCGACAAAGCGTTCTAAATCGTGCGCTTGTTGTTTCACGCGGTCGCGTTCCGCTTTGCCGAAATAAAAACGGTCAAGCATCTCGCTTAACGTAGCAAAATGTTTCACTTCCCCTTCGATATGGGTAAGCGGCAACGCATAAAATACGTCTTTTGTTCCGTTTGTGTATATACACGGAGTAAATTTCTCGCTGCGTACATCTTCCATCAAAGAGATGAAGCTTTTCGGCAACGTCGCTCGGTTAGCAAGCTCTGCGCGATAGATGACTTCGCGCGCAAAAAGCGGCGAAATGCCCGTAAATGTGGCGACGAGTTGATCGGCTAATTTTCCTGCGAGAAAATCGATCTTTTTCAACACCGTCTCTTCCGTCGCATGAAGCGGATTGATTTTGTCGTGCGATGGAGGCAATATATAAGGCGCCCCAGGAAGCACCGTTCGGTATCGGTTCACCGCAGGGGAGAGATGTTTAACGCTGTCGATGATCGTGTTCGTCTGTTCATCAACGAGAATGATGTTGCTGTGGCGGCCCATCAATTCAACGACGAGCTGCTTTGTACATACATCGCCGAGCTCATTTCTTCCTTTGACATGAATGATGATGATGCGATCAAAATCGACTTGCGTAATCGCTTCAATGACGCCTCCTTCAATATGTTTGCGCAGAAGCATACAAAACATCGGCGGCTCATGAGGGTTATCGTACGTCTCGTTCGTCAAATTGACGCGCGCATACGTCGGATGAGCAGATAATAACAATTTATAATTGCTTCCGTGCGAACGAATATGAAGCACTAATTCGGACGGAAACGGCTGATAAATTTTTGAAATGCGCCCCCCGACAAGCGTGCGCTGTAATTCTTTTGTCATCGCATATGTAAATACTCCGTCAAACGACATAAAAAACACCTTTCTCTTTTTTTCTTTTCATTATACCATATCATTTTTTCGTACATGCCTGAATAAGCTGTCATAGATAAGACAAGCGGAAGGGGGAGAGAAATGAGCTGGCACGGATTGCGTATCGAGCAGGTGGAACAACAAGTAAATACAAAGATCGGCTTTGGATTAACGGAAAAAGAAGCGAAAAGACGATTAAAACAATTCGGCAAAAACGAGCTGTCGGAAGAAAAAAAGCCGTCTGCGCTAAAACAATTTTTTAGTCAGTTTCAAGATTTTATGGTGCTCGTCTTATTGGCGGCAACGGCGATTTCCGCCGTATTAGGCGAATACATCGATGCGGTCGCCATCGTGGCGATTGTCATCATGAACGCTTTTTTAGGATTTATACAAGAGCGCCGGGCGGAAAAGTCGCTTGAGGCACTAAAGCAATTATCCGCACCAGAATCGCTCGTTTTACGGGATGGGGAATGGATCAAAGTGCCGTCTGCTCAGTTAGTCGTTGGCGATATTGTCAAATTCGCAAGCGGCGATCGCATCGGGGCAGACGTGCGCATCGTTGAAGCGAAAGGGTTATATATTGAAGAATCGTCGTTGACGGGCGAATCGCTTCCTGTCGAAAAACAAACAGCGCCACTTGTAGATGATGTGCCATTAGGTGATCGCACAAACATGGCGTTTATGGGGACGCTTGTGACAAACGGAAGCGGAATAGGCATTGTCGTAGCGACAGGCATGCATACAGCGATGGGACAAATTGCCCACTTAATCCAGTCGGCGCCAACGATGACGACACCGTTGCAACGAAAGCTCGAACAGCTCGGCAAAATTTTAATTGTCATCGCTTTAGCGCTCACAGCGCTCGTTGTCGTGCTTGGCGTATGGCAAGGACATGCGGTATATGACATGTTTTTAGCTGGTGTGTCGCTTGCGGTTGCCGCCATTCCAGAAGGATTGCCTGCGATCGTTACCGTCGTATTGGCGCTCGGTGTCCAACGCATGATGAAGCGAAACGCCATCGTGCGCAAACTTCCTGCGGTTGAAACGCTCGGTTGTGCCTCGGTCATTTGTTCTGATAAAACAGGAACGATGACGGAAAATCAAATGACAGTCACGCATGTGTGGGTGAATAACCGACTATGGACAGTAAGCGGGACGGGCTATGAACCGAAAGGAACGTTTTTATATAACGGCAAACAAGAAAAGGTAGATGCTGCCTTACAGCAAATCTTATTATTTGGGGCGCTATGCAATCATGCGAACATAAAGAAAAAAGGAAAAACATATATGATTGATGGCGATCCGACCGAAGGGGCCCTCGTTGTTGCGGCGGCGAAAGCGGGATGGACGAAAGAAAAAATCGCTGCCGAGTTTACGATTGAACATGAATTTCCGTTTGATTCGACGCGAAAAATGATGTCGGTCATCGTAAAAGATCGCGCGAATCGGCGCTTTATTGTCACAAAAGGTGCGCCAGATATGTTGCTTGAACGTTGTCGTTTCATATATATGGATGGTCAAGCGAAACGAATGCGCGACCAAGAGCAGAAAATGGTGCAGCAAACGGTCAATACGCTCGCTTCTCAAGCGTTGCGAACGATTGCGATCGCCTATCGGCCGCTTTCTTTGACGGAAACAATGAACGATGAAACGAAAGCGGAAAGCGACTTAACGTTCATCGGTTTACAAGGGATGATCGATCCGCCGCGGAAAGAAGTAAAACAAGCCATCGCGGAATGTAAAAAAGCAGGCATTAAAACAGTGATGATTACAGGAGATCATGTGTTAACGGCGAAAGCGATTGCCCAACAACTGCACATGATGCCACCGAACGGCAAAGTGATGGACGGCAAAACGTTAGCGACGTTATCTGTTGATGAATTAGAAGACGTCGTTGAAGATGTATACGTTTTTGCGCGCGTATCACCAGAACATAAATTAAAAATTGTGCAAGCGTTGCAAAAAAGAGGGCATATTGTCGCGATGACAGGCGATGGCGTCAATGATGCTCCGGCCATTAAAACAGCAAACATCGGCATCGCGATGGGAGTGACAGGAACAGATGTATCAAAAGAAGCCGCATCGCTCGTTTTGTTAGATGATAACTTTGCGACAATTAAAGCGGCGATCGAAGAAGGACGAAACATTTATGAAAACATTCGTAAATTTATTCGCTACTTGCTTGCGTCAAACGTCGGTGAAATTTTAGTGATGTTATTTGCGATGATATTTGCGCTTCCTCTTCCGCTCGTGCCGATTCAAATTTTATGGGTAAACCTCGTCACAGACGGACTACCTGCCATGGCGCTCGGATTAGACCCAGCGGAAGAAAACGTCATGAAGCGGCCACCGCGTCATCCGAAAGAAGGAGTTTTCGCCAGAGGGCTCGGTTGGAAAATTATTAGTCGCGGCTTTCTCATCGGCATGGTGACGTTGATCGCTTTTCTTGTCGTGCATACGCGACATCCGGAAAATTTAACGTATGCCCAGACGGTTGCCTTTGCGACGCTCGTGCTCGCTCAACTCATTCACGTGTTTGATTGCCGAAGCGAACGGTCGGTGTTTGACCGAAATCCGTTTGAAAATATGTATTTAGTGCTCGCCGTGTTGTCGTCGCTTTTCTTGTTGCTTGTCGTCATTTACTATCCGCCGTTACAGCCGATTTTCCATACGGTTTCGTTGCCGCTGACCGATTGGTTGCTTATTGTTGGCTTATCGTCTATTCCGACGTTTTTACTTGCTGGTTCGTTATTTACACGCCGCCGCTCATGAAATGTTTTCGCTATATAGTGATATATGCTATAATGGGAAAAGGTAATGGAGTGAATCTATTACCTTCTTTTATTGTCGATAACGTACAATGGATGTGAGAGTATGATCGTAAGTATGACAGGATTTGGTCGAGGAAAAAAAGAAGGCGAAAACGTGAGCGTTACGGTGGAAATGAAGTCAGTCAATCACCGTTTTTGTGAAATTTCGATCCGCATGCCTAGACAGTGGGTGATGTTTGAAGATAAAATAAAAAGAGTCATTACACAACATATTGCTCGTGGACGTGTCGAAGTGTTTATTACGATTGAAGGGGAACAGCTCGTCGAACGAACGCTTCATGTCGACTGGCAGCTTGTTGATGCGTATTATCGCATGCTTACTGATGTGCGCCGACGGTTTCATTTCGCCGATGATGTGTCGCTTCGAGATGTTGTACATATGCTATCGGATGCGGTTGAAATGACGGAACAGCCGATCGAAAACGATGCCCTTCTTTCTCTTCTTTTAGAAGCGACAAAAGAAGCGGTCGAGCAATTGAAACAGATGCGCGAACAGGAAGGAAACGCGCTATTAGCAGACATGCTGATGCAGCTGGAGACGATTGAGAAAAGCGCACATCGCATTGAACAACTTGCGCCAACAGTCGTCGCTTCTTATCGCGAACGCATACATAAACGAGTGAGTGAATTTGTACAGGGTGTCGTTGATGAACAACGGCTATTGACGGAAGTCGCTTTATTTGCGGAAAAAGTGGATATTCATGAAGAATTAAAACGGATATATAGCCATATTGAACAATTTCGTCGCATCGTTTCTGAAGGAGGAGCGGTCGGACGAAAGCTTGATTTTCTCGTCCAAGAGCTCAATCGTGAAATGAATACGATCGGTTCAAAAGCGAACGATCGCTATATTGCTTCCGAAGTTGTCGAAATGAAAAGCGCCCTTGAAAAAATTAAAGAACAAGTGCAAAATGTAGAGTAGTTTGTTTATCAATAGAAGGTGGGGATGACCGTGAAAGAACGAGGGTTATTAATCGTCCTATCGGGACCGTCTGGCGTCGGAAAAGGGACGGTACGAAAAGCATTATTTTCACAACCAGATATTCAATTGCAATATTCCATTTCTGTGACGACGCGCAAACCACGTGAAGGGGAAGTCGATGGCGTCGATTACTTTTTCAAAACGCGCGAGCAGTTCGAACAAATGATTCGCCAAAATGAGCTGCTAGAGTGGGCGGAATATGTCGGAAACTACTACGGCACGCCAATTGATTATGTAGAAAAAACATTGCAAGAAGGAAAAGACGTATTTTTAGAAATTGAAGTACAAGGAGCGATGCAAGTTCGCAAAGTGTTTCCAGAGGCGCTCTTTATTTTCCTCGCTCCGCCAAGTTTAAGCGAATTGCGTAAACGAATTGAAATGCGCGGAACGGAATCAGAAGATTTAATTCGCGATCGTTTACAAGCGGCGAAAGAAGAATTAGAAATGATGGATGCATACGATTACGTTGTCGAAAATGATCAAGTAGAACTCGCATGCGAGCGCATTAAAGCGATTGTCATGGCAGAACATTGCCGACGCGAACGCGTGGCACAACGATACAAAAAGATGTTGGAGGTGGAGTAATATGTTATATCCTTCCATTGATTTACTCATTACAAAACTCGATTCAAAATATACGCTCGTCACAGTTGCGGCAAAGCGCGCCCGCCAATTGCAAGTAAAAAATGACTTAACGATCGAAAAACCTGTGTCGAAAAAATTTGTCGGCAAAGCGTTAGAAGAAATTGCGGCGGGTCATATTGAAGTCGTTAGCGAAGAAGCAACGCAATAAACTACTTACGACAACCTAGTTTTTAGGTTGTTATTTTTTTACAAATACCGAACGAAAGGGGCAACGTCGATGCTTCAGCAAAAAAACATTTTATTATGTGTTACAGGTGGCATTGCTGTATATAAAGCAGCGGCGCTTACAAGCAAACTTGTGCAAGCGGGGGCGAATGTCAAAGTCGTTATGACGGAAGCTGCTTGTCAATTTGTTACACCGCTTACGTTTCAAGCGTTATCAAAAAACGAAGTATACATTGATACATTCGACGAAAAAAAGCCGAACGTCATTGCACACATTGATTTAGCTGATTGGGCACATCTCGTACTCGTTGCCCCTGCGACCGCAAACACGATCGCAAAACTGGCGCATGGTTTAGCTGATAACATGGTGACAACGATTTTACTTGCGACGAAAGCACCGGTTTGGCTTGCGCCTGCGATGAACGTCCATATGTACGAACATCCAGCGGTACAACAAAATATGCGCACGTTGCAGTCGTATGGCTATCGCTTCATTGAACCAGCGGAAGGGCTGCTTGCGTGCGGTTACGTTGGAAAAGGGCGATTAGAAGAGCCAGAAACGATCGTCGCATTGCTTGAACAACATGTTGCATCAAACGAACTGTTAAAAGGAAAAAAAGTGTTAGTGACAGCCGGTCCGACGCGCGAAAAACTTGACCCTGTCCGCTTTTTCAGCAATCACTCGACAGGAAAAATGGGCTATGCTCTCGCAGAGGCAGCGCGCGATTTAGGAGCGGACGTCATCCTTATTTCCGGCCCGACGTCGCTCGCTCGTCCGGAAGGGGTACAGACGATTCGGGTAGAAAGTGCACA
The DNA here is from genome assembly GCF_019553625.1 of Anoxybacillus sp. ST70. Lineage (NCBI taxonomy): Bacteria > Bacillati > Bacillota > Bacilli > Caryophanales > Anoxybacillaceae > Anoxybacillus > Anoxybacillus sp. ST70. Next base: position 175,262 of record NZ_JAHZOF010000001.1, on the reverse strand, counting down.
AGACATGTATGAAGCGGTGATGAAGCATTTTCAACATAGCGATATCGTCATTAAAACAGCGGCAGTAGCAGACTACCGCCCTAAATATGTCGCCGACAATAAAATAAAAAAACAACAAGGAGACTACACTGTCGTTCTTGAGCGAACGATCGACATTTTACAAACGCTCGGCGAACAAAAAACGCACCAATTTTTAGTTGGCTTTGCGGCAGAAACGAACGATGTGGAACGATATGCGAAAGAAAAGCTTGCGCGCAAAAATGCCGATATGATTGTCGCAAATAACGTTGTCCAAGAAGGAGCTGGGTTCGGTACGGATACAAATATCGTGACGATATTTAAACGAGACGGAACGGCAAAGCAACTTCCACTCTTGCCAAAATCGGAAGTGGCCAAACAAATTTTATATGAAATTTATCATGAAATTGAGGGACGCCTATGACAGTCGCTTCTGTCATCGTCGATATTCCTACGAGTCAAACGGATCGCCCGTTTGATTACGTGATCCCAGCTGAACTTGTCGGCGTTGTACAACCAGGCATGCGCGTTGTCGTACCATTCGGCACACGTTTTTTACAAGGATTTGTCATTGAGCTGAAAGAAACGACGGACATGCCGCGCGAACAATTAAAGCCCATTCATTCTCTTTTTGACGTTGTTCCTGTATTTAATGAAGAATTGTTGCAACTTGGAAAGTGGCTAACTGAAACGACGCTTTGTTTCATGGTATCGGCGTTTCAAGCGATGTTGCCTGCCGCAATGAAAGCGAAATATGAAAAAGACATTCGACTCATTGAGCAACATATGCCGTTCATACACGAAAAAGTACGTGCGTTGTTTCGCGACCGTCTCGTCATTCCGTGGAGTGAAGTGGCACAAACGCCATACGTGCCGCTGTTGCAAAAAGAAATCGCAAACGGCCATATTGAAGTCGTTTACCGAGTTGAAGAAAAAGGAAAAATAAAAACAGAAAAGTGGGTCGAACTGCGCGCAAGCGACGATGAGATCATACATGCGCTTGCATCGCTTCCGCAGCGTGCCATAAAACAAAAACAAGTGCTTGAGCGTTTGCTTACAGCCCGCTCTCTTCCTTTGAAACAATTGTTAAGTGAAACAAATAGCACGTTTGCTACTGTTCAAGTGCTCATGAAAAAACAGCTCGTCGCTGTGACAGAAAAAGAAATATATCGTGATCCGTATGCCAACCGCTCGTTTACAAAAACAAAACCGCTCCCTTTAACAGACGAACAACGCCAAGCGTTACAGGCGATCGGAAAAGCGATTGACGAAGATGCGCATGACGTTTTTTTAATGTACGGCGTCACAGGAAGCGGCAAAACAGAAGTGTATATGCAAGCGATTGATCTCGTCTTAAAAAAGGGGAAAGAAGCGATTGTGCTCGTACCAGAAATTTCGCTTACACCTCAAATGGTGAAGCGGTTTAAAGAACGATTCGGTTCGCAAGTCGCTGTTCTTCATAGCGGGTTATCGCTTGGAGAAAAGTATGACGAGTGGCGAAAAATTCAACGAAAAGAAGTGCAGCTTGTCGTTGGAGCTCGTTCTGCCATTTTTGCCCCGTTTGAAAACATCGGCATCATCATTATTGATGAAGAACATGAAACGAGCTACAAACAAGAAGAATCACCGCGCTACCATGCGCGCGATGTGGCCATTTTTCGCGGTCGTTACTATCGTTGTCCGGTTGTGCTTGGCAGCGCTACGCCATCGCTCGAATCGTTTGCGCGCGCTCAAAAAGGGGTATATAAACAAGTCACGTTAACGAAGCGAATGAACGATCATGCGATGCCGCCTGTGGCCATTGTGGATATGCGTGAAGAACTGCGCGCAGGAAACCGTTCGATGTTTTCCCGCCTTTTATTTGAAAAATTAACGGAACGTTTACAAAAAGGAGAACAATCCGTTTTATTTTTAAATCGTCGCGGTTATTCTTCTTTCGTCATGTGTCGGGATTGCGGTCACGTCATTCAATGTCCGCATTGCGATATTTCACTGACGTATCATCGCGTTCAACAACAATTGAAATGTCATTATTGTGGATACGAACAGCGAATGTCGTCGCATTGTCCTGCTTGTCAAAGCGAACATATTCGCTTTTTCGGAACGGGAACGCAAAAAGTAGAAGAAGAATTAACAAAGCTGCTTCCAGAAGCGCGCGTCATTCGGATGGACGTCGATACAACGAGCCGAAAAGGAGCACACGAGCGACTGCTTCATCAATTTGGAGAAGGAAAGGCTGACATTTTACTCGGCACGCAAATGATTGCCAAAGGGCTCGATTTTCCAAATGTCACATTAGTTGGCGTATTAGCAGCAGACACGATGCTTCACGTCCCTGATTTTCGCGCGGCAGAAAAAACGTTTCAGCTGTTGACGCAAGTAAGCGGCCGAGCAGGGCGGCATCATTTGCCGGGAGAAGTCGTTATTCAAACGTATACACCTGAACATTACAGCATTCAATTCGCAAGCAAACATCATTATGAGGCGTTTTATGAACGGGAAATGATCAATCGAAAAAAACACGGATATCCACCGTTTTATTATTTAACGCTCATTACGGTGTCGCATATTGATGCGCTAAAAGGAATAAGCATCGCTGAAAAAATTGCTACACATGTGAAAAAACATTTGTCAGCTGAAGCGGTTGTACTCGGACCCGTTGCTTCTCCGATTGCGCGCATGAACGATAGATATCGTTACCAATGCATGATAAAATACAAGCGGGAAGCGAACTTAACGACAGCGCTCCGCACGGTTATGGAACATTATCAGCGCGAGATGGCGCGCGGCGATGTGACGATTACGATTGATTTAAATCCATATATGATGATGTAAATAAGGGAGGAACCATTTTGGCTATTTTACCGATTGTAACATATCCTGCCCCGATTTTAGAAACCGTTTGCCAGCCGGTCACTGTTTTTGACCGCAAGTTGACGAAAATATTAAACGACATGTACGATACGATGATTGCGGCCGATGGGGTCGGATTAGCTGCCCCGCAAGTCGGCATCGATCAACAAATTGCGATTGTTGACATTGGCGACCGCCATGGGCGCATCGAGTTAGTGAATCCCGTCATCGTTGCCCAAAGCGGAGAACAAATCGGACCAGAAGGATGTTTAAGTTTTCCGGGATTATTTGGAGAAGTAAAACGTTCTCAATATGTGAAAGTACGCGCGCAAAATCGGCGCGGTCGTCCGTTTGAAATCGAAGCGACAGGTTTTTTAGCTCGCGCGTTACAACATGAAATCGATCATTTACATGGCATATTATTTACGTCAAAAGTCATTCGTTATTATGAAGAAGGGGAGTTCGAACAATGAACATTGTATTTATGGGAACGCCTGATTTTGCTGTTCCGATTTTAGAACAGTTGATCAAAGACGGATACAACGTTGTTGGTGTCGTAACACAACCGGACAAGCCGAAAGGACGAAAACAACAATTAACCCCACCACCAGTCAAAGTGACTGCACAGTCGTACAACATTCCGGTATTGCAGCCGACAAAAATTCGTGAAAAAGATCAATATGAACAAGTGCTCGCCTTACAGCCGGATATGATCATCACTGCTGCATTTGGACAAATTTTACCGAAACCGCTCCTTGAAGCGCCAAAGTATGGGTGCATTAACGTGCACGCCTCGCTTTTGCCAGAATTGCGCGGAGGGGCCCCTATTCATTACGCCATTTTGCAAGGAAAAGAAAAAACAGGAATTACAATCATGTACATGGTTGAAAAACTCGATGCAGGCGACATATTAACACAAGTGGAAGTGCCGATTGATGAACGCGATACAGTCGGGACGTTGCACGACAAACTTAGCGAAGCAGGGGCGAAACTACTTTCTGAAACGCTTCCGAAACTGCTTCGTGGCGACATTACACCGATAAAGCAAGATGATGAACAAGCGACGTTTGCATACAACATTAAACCAGAACAAGAACGAATCGATTGGACAAAAGCGGGCGAAGACATTTATAACCATATTCGCGGTATGAATCCGTGGCCTGTCGCTTATACGATGCATGGCGATGAACGTTGGAAAATTTGGTGGGGAGAAAAAGTACAAGCATCTTCCCAAGCGAAGCCAGGCACCATTGTTGCTGTTGAACGCGATGGCATTGTTGTTGCAACCGGCAACGAAACAGCGATTAAAATCACTGAATTGCAACCAGCAGGAAAACGGAAAATGAGCGCTATTGACTTTTTACGCGGTGCAACGATTGAAATCGGGACAGTATTAGGAGGAACGAATGAGTAAAAAAAACGTCCGAAACTTAGCGTTAGATGTGTTAATCGATATTGAAAAAAAACGAGCATATAGCAATTTATCATTACATCATGTGATCGAAACAAACGAATTATCCGCCCAAGATGTTGCGCTTTTAACAGAATTAGTATACGGCACGATCCAACGACGCGATACGCTTGACTACTATTTACAGCCGTTTATAAAAGGAAAAATTGAGCTATGGGTGCGCCTATTGCTTCGTCTGTCGCTTTATCAAATGGTATTTTTAGACCGGATTCCTGATCGCGCAGTATTATTTGAAGCGGTAGAAATAGCAAAGCGTCGTGGGCATCGCGGCATCGCCTCGCTCGTAAACGGTGTATTGCGCTCCATTCAGCGCGAAGGATTGCGCTCATTTGATGAAATAAAAGACGACTTCGAACGTCTAGCCGTTGCGACAAGTCATCCGCTTTGGCTCGTGCGTCGATGGGTCGAACAATTCGGATGGGATGAGACGAAACGAATGTGCGAAGCGAACAACTTGCCACCAGAACAAACAGCAAGGGTAAACGCGATGCGTGTAACGGTTGACGAAGCGATCGCCCGCTTAAAAGAAGAAGGGATTGAAGCCGTTCCTTCTTCTGTCGTGCCGATTGGAATAAAAATGGTCAAGGGCAATGCAGCGAAAACGAGCGTGTTTCAAGAAGGGCTTGTGACGATTCAAGACGAAAGCTCGATGCTTGTTGCTTACGCCCTTTCTCCAACCGAAACAGACGTCGTGTTAGATTGTTGCGCGGCACCGGGCGGAAAGACGACGCATATGGCTGAACGAATGAACAATAAAGGCCGCGTCGTTGCGCTAGATATTCATGATCATAAAGTAAAACTGATTGAGCAGCAGGCAAAGCGTCTAGGCTTGTCGAATATTGAAGCGAAACAACTCGATAGCCGTCAAGCGCATACGCAATTTGCTCCTGAAACGTTTGATCGCATATTAGTCGATGCCCCGTGTTCAGGGCTTGGCGTCATTCGGCGAAAGCCGGAAATTAAATATGCGAAAAACGAAAACGATATGGCGCAACTTGCTGCTATTCAACGAAATATTTTGCGGTCGGTCGCTCCGCTTTTAAAACGCGGTGGAACGCTCGTATATAGCACATGTACGGTCGATCGGGAAGAAAACGAACAAGTCATCGCTGCATTTTTAGACGAACATCCACAATATGAGCTCGATGAAACGCTTGCTTCGCGCTTGCCATCATCGGTGGCGCCATATGTACGTCACGGCATGTTGCAATTGCTTCCACATCACGTATATAGCGACGGATTTTTTATCGCAACATTGAAAAAGAAAGGTGAAATGATATGAAACCATCCATTTACTCGCTGCGTTTAGAAGACTTGCAAAGTTGGGTGGAACAGCAAGGGGAAAAGCCGTTTCGCGCCACACAAATTTTTGAATGGTTATATAAAAAACGAGTGACGTCATTTGAAGAGATGACGAATATTCCAAAAGCGTTGCGCGAGCGGCTACATGAACAGTTTGTCATCACGACATTAAAAACGCTCGTACAACAAACGTCAAAAGACGGAACGATGAAGTTTTTATTTGAACTTCATGACGGCTATTCGATTGAAACGGTGCTTATGCGTCATGACTACGGTAATTCGATTTGTGTGACGACACAAGTCGGCTGCCGAATCGGCTGTACGTTTTGTGCTTCGACATTAGGTGGCTTAAAGCGCAATTTACAAGCAGGTGAAATTGTTGCGCAAGTCGTCAAAGTACAAAAAGCGCTCGATGAAACGAACGAACGAGTGAGCAGCATCGTCGTTATGGGAATTGGGGAACCGTTTGATAACTATGATGAGCTCATCAAGTTTTTAAAAATCGTAAACCATCCGAAAGGGTTGCATATTGGCGCGCGTCACATTACTGTATCAACAAGCGGCATCATTCCGAAAATTTATCAATTTGCCGATGAAAATATGCAAATTAACTTCGCCATTTCGCTTCATGCGCCAAATACAGAATTGCGCTCGAAGTTGATGCCGATTAACCGCGCTTATAAATTGCCAGAGTTGATGGAAGCTGTGCGCTATTACATTGAAAAAACAGGGCGGCGCGTGACTTTTGAATACGGTTTATTTGGCGGTGTGAACGATCAAATTGAACATGCCGAAGAGCTTGCTGCGCTTATTAAAGGATTAAAATGTCATGTCAACTTAATCCCGGTGAACTACGTGCCTGAACGCAACTACGTGCGCACGCCGCGCGAGCAAATTTTTGCGTTTGAGAAAACGTTGAAAAAACATGGCATTAACGTAACGATTCGCCGCGAACAAGGGCACGATATTGATGCGGCATGCGGTCAGCTACGTGCGAAGGAGCGGAAAGAAGAAACGAAAGCGTAACGATGTGGACACACAGATCGAAGTAAGGAAGTGATACGTATATGAAGGCGGTATTTCAAACGGATGTCGGGAAAATCCGGTCACATAACGAAGATAACGGTGGCGTTTTTATGAATCAAACAGGCGACTATTTAGCCGTTGTCGCTGATGGAATGGGCGGTCATCTTGCTGGTGATGTGGCAAGCGAAATGACGATGACCCAGCTAAAACAGTTTTGGGAAGAGACGGAAGAAATGACGTCCCCACAACAAGCGGAGACGTGGTTAAAAGAACATATTATGAAAGTGAACGAATCGCTTTTTCAACACTCTCAAACGAACGATCATTGTCAAGGAATGGGCACGACGATCGTTGCCGCCATTTGTACAAAACAGTTTGCTACGATCGGGCACATCGGTGATAGTCGTTGTTATTTACTAAACGCAAACGGATTTCAACAAATGACAGAAGACCATTCTCTTGTCAACGAATTAGTGAAAAGCGGGCAACTATCAAAAGAAGATGCGGAATATCATCCACGTAAACATGTGCTATTGCGCGCGCTCGGAACAGAGCAAGTCATTGAACTCGATGTGAAAACGGTCGCTGTCGATGAAGGAGATATGTTATTGCTTTGCTCTGACGGCCTTTCGAATAAAGTGTCTGAACAGACGATGGTAGACGTATTAACGTCGGATCGCTCGCTTGAAGAAAAAGCGCAAGCGTTAATTGATGTTGCAAATGAGCGTGGTGGAGAAGATAACATTACGTTAGCGATCGTACAATTTTTAGATGTGAGTGAAAGTAGGTGATCGCTCGTGCTCATCGGCAAACGATTAAACGGTCGTTATAAAATATTACAACTCATTGGCGGCGGCGGAATGGCGAACGTTTATTTGGCGAGAGATATGATTTTAGACCGAGACGTTGCCGTAAAAGTGTTGCGTTTAGATTTTGTAAACGATGAATTATTTATTAAACGGTTTCGACGTGAAGCACAAGCCGCGACAAGTTTAAACCATGAAAATATTGTTACGATTTACGATGTTGGAGAAGACGACGGCATTTACTACATGGTCATGGAATATGTGCGTGGCTGCACGTTAAAACAATACATTCAACAACGTGCTCCGCTTCCTGTTCAAGAAGCGTTGCGCATGATGGATGAATTAACAGGAGCGATTGCTCATGCTCATCAAAATGGAGTCATTCATCGCGACATTAAGCCACAAAACATTTTAGTCGCAGAAGACGGAACGATTAAAATTACCGATTTCGGTATAGCTGTCGCGTTAAGCTCGACAACGATTACGCAAACGAATTCAGTTTTAGGATCGGTTCATTATTTATCGCCTGAACAAGCAAAAGGTGGAATGGCGACAGAAAAATCGGATATTTATTCGCTCGGCATCGTCATGTTTGAATTATTAACGGGACAATTGCCGTTTTCCGGTGAATCTGCCGTAGCAATTGTGTTAAAACATTTGCAAACGGAAACGCCGTCTGTACGACGATGGAACCCAAACATTCCACAAAGCGTAGAAAATATTGTGTTAAAAGCGACAGCAAAAAATCCGCTGCATCGTTACAATAGCGCATTAGATATGCAAAAACATATTCGCACTGCTCTGTCGCCTGAACGCATCAACGAACAAAAATTTACGTTGCCAACCGAAGATGACGACGAAGAAACGAAAATCATTCCTATTGTGAAGCCGACCGCTTCTCCACCGTCAGAAAAGAAAGAGGACGTGCCTCCTCCAAAAGAAAAGCGATCAAAAAAATGGCTCATTTTATGGGCGGCATTTCTTTTCTTGCTCGTCGGCGCTGGAGTGAGTGCGGTGACGTGGATTCCTGATTTATTTTTCCCAAAAGATGTGACGGTGCCTGATGTGACGAACAAAAATTACGATGATGCCGTGACGGAATTAACGTCGTTAGGCTTAAAAATCGAAAAGACGGTCGAAGAAGAACACGATGACATCGCCGAAGGATTTGTCATTCGTACGAATCCGCAAGCTGGAAAAGTCGTCAAAGCCGGTACAGCAGTGACGATTTACAGAAGTATAGGAAAGAAAAAAGTAGCGTTTCAAAATTATGTTGGTGAGCCAATTGATGACGTTGAGCGACAATTGCGATCGGAAAACTATTTGCTCATCGACAAAAAAGAAGTATATAGCGACGAACCGGCAGGTACGATTATTGAACAATTCCCGCTTCCAGGCGAAAAAGTTGTGCCAGAAGAAACAGAAGTGCGTTTGACGGTCAGCCTTGGACCAGAAAAAATTATTTTAAAAGATTTAACAGGATACACGGAAAAAAGTGTGCGCGATTATGCTGCAGACCAACAGCTGTACGTCATCGTGAAACAGCAATATTCGGATACGGTCGAAAAAGGGCTCGTCATTTCTCAAACACCACAAGCGAACGCGAGATTAGAAAAAGGGGCAACCGTTACGGTCGTCATTTCTCTCGGAAAAGAACCGGTATTGACAAAAAAAGTGATCCAACAGATTGACATTCCGTATGAACCGCCTGTTGATGTAAACGAACCTGTCATGGCAGAATTATATATAGAAGATGAAAACCATTCATTTGAGCAACCGTACAAACGTTATCGTCTAACAAATGATGTGAAAGAGCGTGTAGAATTTGTTATTCAACAAGGAAAACAAGGGCGTTATCGCGTCGTCGTGAACGGCAAGATGGTGTATGAGGGCATCGTTTCATATCCAACTACACCTTAAAAGGAGGGAAGTCATGGCGGAAGGAAAAATTATTAAAGCGTTAAGCGGCTTTTATTACGTGTTAAGTGAAGGGCGAGTGTATCAATGTCGTGGTCGTGGGGTGTTTCGCAAGCGGAACGTGACGCCGCTTGTCGGCGACTACGTTTCCTTTCAGGCGGAAAATGAACGAGAAGGGTACATATTAGACGTATTTGAGCGGAAAAATGAACTTGTTCGCCCGCCGATTGCAAATATCGACCAAGCGATTTTAGTGTTTTCAGCGGTAGAGCCAGATTTTAGCCCGGCATTGCTCGACCGCTTTCTCGTCTTAATTGAAGCAAAGCACATTCGCCCAATTATTGTTGTAAGTAAAATGGATTTAGTAGACGATGAAACAAAGCCACGCATCGAACAATATATTCGCGATTATCGTCAAATCGGATATGATGTGTTAGAAGTGTCGACGAAAACGCGTGCAGGGGTTGAATCATTACTCCCTTACTTCGAAGGAAACGTATCCGTATTTGCAGGACAGTCAGGTGTCGGAAAATCGTCTTTATTAAATGCGTTACGTCCCGACTTGCAGTTAAAAACGGGCGACATTTCTCACCATCTCGGACGAGGAAAACATACGACAAGACATGTCGAATTAATTGAAATCGGAGGCGGTTTCGTTGCGGATACGCCGGGATTTAGCGCATTAGAATTTAACGGAATCGAACTAGAGCAATTGCCGCTTTGTTTTCCTGAGTTTGTTGCTAGAAGCGGCGATTGTAAATTCCGCGGTTGTACGCATACAGCGGAGCCGAAATGCGCGGTGAAAGAGGCGTTAGCATCCGGAGACATTCCTTCTTACCGTTACGAACATTACGTAAGCTTTATCGAGGAAATCAAAGAACGAAAGCCGAGGTATTGAACATGATTAAAATTGCGCCATCGATTTTATCTGCGAACTTCGCTAAACTTGGGGAAGAAATTGTAGACGTAGAACGGGGAGGAGCGGATTACATTCATGTCGATGTGATGGATGGTCATTTCGTTCCGAACATTACTATCGGACCACTGATCGTAGAAGCCATTCGTCCGGTGACGACACTCCCGCTTGACGTTCATTTAATGATTGAACAACCTGATCGCTATATTCCGACGTTTGCGAAAGCAGGAGCAGATTATTTAACGGTGCATGTCGAAGCTTGCCCACATTTACATCGCACGATTCATTTAATTAAAGAACACGGTGTGAAAGCAGGAGCAGCGCTAAACCCGCATACGCCGATAGCGATGATTGAACACATCATAGAAGATATTGACTTAGTTTTATTTATGACGGTCAATCCGGGCTTTGGCGGACAATCGTTTATTCCAGCTGTGCTGCCAAAAATTCGTGCGTTTTCGACACTCGTTCGCGAACGAGGGCTTTCTGTGGAAATTGAAGTAGACGGTGGCATTCACGCTGAAACGGCAAAGCGTTGTGTGCAAGCCGGTGCGAACGTTCTCGTTGCAGGATCAGCCATTTATAATCAAGCTGATCGCGCTCAAGCGATTCGCGCCATTCGTGAGGGTGTGTCATCTTGACACATCCTTCTTTTATAAAGGGGGGATATCGGTTGATTATTCATATTGTTGCAGGTGGTCCGATTCATTTTTTACCTCATTTACAGGCATATGATGGAGATGATGTATATTGGGTAGGGGTAGATCGGGGGGTTCTCGCATTGCTTCATGCCGGCATCATACCAAAACGAGCGTTCGGAGATTTTGATTCCATCAGCGAACAAGAGCTACAACAATTAAAAATGAAATTACCGCACATCGATATATGGCCAGCGGAAAAAGATCAAACCGATACAGACATTGCACTTGAATGGGCGCTTGAACAACAAGCGACAAACATTCGTTTGTTTGGAGCGACAGGCGGACGACTTGATCATTTATTCGGAAACGTTCAGCTTTTGTTTAAAGGAAAAGATGGACAAATTGAGTTAATCGATCGCCAAAATGTCGTAACGCTGTATCGCAGCGGGGAGCATATCGTTGAAAAGCGAGACGAATACACGTATATTTCATTTATTCCTTTGACCCCGATTCGCGCCTTAACGCTTCGCGGATTTAAATATCCGCTCGATGCATGCGATGTGCCGCTCGGATCAACATTATGCGTAAGCAATGAACTCATCCATCATTTTGGTACTTTTTCATTCACTGAAGGCATATTAATGATGATAAGAAGCAAGGATGAAAAATAAACGCTTCGAGGTACGATTTGTGCGGAGATGAATATATTAGTGGAAGAATGTGCACAGTAGGGGAGGGAATGATCGTGAAATTTTATACGATTAAGTTGCCGAAGTTTTTAGGTGGAATTGTTCGGGCGATGTTAAATTCGTTTAAAAAAGGATAAAAGCACCAAATGATTGGTGCTTTTTTCTATTACACACGTTCTACTTTTCCGGATTTTAATGCGCGAGCAGAAACCCAAACGCGCTTTGGCTTTCCGTCAACTAAAATGCGAACTTTTTGAAGGTTTGCTTTCCATGTACGGCGGCTCGCATTCATTGCATGAGAACGAGCGTTTCCGAAAGATTTTTTCTTACCAGTCACAAAGCATTTTGCCATTTTGTTTCCCTCCTCACTTGCCAAACTACGTGCTCAAAACACTACTATAATTTATCATACATAAAAACGGATTGCAATACTTCTGACATACTCTTTCAAGAAAATAACCTTGACATCTGTTTTCTGTTTCGGGTAAATATACTATGGGTAGAAGCTTTTAAAAATAAGCTGAGTATAGTACAATGGCGTTAGCTACCTAATCAGAAAGGGGACTTGAGCGATGTCCATTGAATTACAAACAAAATACGGTCGTGTTGAAATTAGTAACGATGTCATTGCAGCGATTGCTGGGGGAGCGGCAGTCGATTGCTATGGGATTGTCGGCATGGCATCAAAAAATCAATTAAAAGACGGCATTGCTGAAATTTTACGCCGTGAAAATTTCGCCAAAGGAATTGTTGTCCGTCAAGAAAACGACGAAGTGCACATCGATTTATACGTTATCGTTAGCTACGGTACGAAAATTTCTGAAGTTGCACATAACGTACAAACGAAAGTGAAGTATACGTTAGATCAAACGTTAGGTTTATCTGTTCAGTCAATCAACATCTATGTTCAAGGGGTTCGTGTGACGAATCCGTAGTGAGGAGGAACAAGTCTGTGGTCATGACAACATTAGATGGGAAACGCTTTGCACAAATGGTATTGCAAGGCGCGACACATTTAGCGAACAATGCAAAAACAGTAGACGCATTAAACGTCTTTCCCGTTCCAGATGGCGATACAGGGACAAACATGAACTTGTCGATGACTTCTGGGGCGAAAGAAGTGAAAAACCACGTATCGGACCATATTGGAAAAGTGGCGAGCGCATTAGCGAAAGGATTATTAATGGGTGCTCGCGGAAACTCAGGCGTTATTTTATCGCAACTATTCCGCGGATTTGCGAAAGCGGTTGAACAAAAAAGCGAAATCAATAGCAAAGAGTTTGCTGCAGCGCTTGAAGCGGGCGTGCAAACGGCGTATAAAGCGGTAATGAAGCCGGTTGAAGGAACGATTTTAACCGTTGCGAAAGATGCGGCGAAACGCGCTGTTACCGTTGCGAAAAAAGAAACGGACATCGTCACCGTCATGACGGAAGTGTTAAAAGAGGCAAAAGCGTCGTTAAAGCGCACGCCAGACTTACTTCCTGTATTAAAAGAAGTAGGCGTCGTTGACAGCGGTGGACAAGGTCTCGTGTTCGTATACGAAGGCTTTTTAGCGGCATTAAAAGGGGAAACGATTGCGGAATCAGAAACGTTGTCGATGGAACAACTCGTCCGCACCGAACATCACCGCAATGTACAAAGCCATTTGAGCGCAGATGACATTGAATTTGGATATTGTACGGAATTTATGGTGAAATTTGAGCAAGAAAAAGTAGCCAAACATCCGTTTCAAGAAGAAACGTTTCGCCAAGATTTGAGCCGCTTCGGCGATTCGCTTCTTGTGATTGCGGACGATGAATTAGTGAAAGTGCACATTCATGCAGAACAGCCAGGAGAAGTGCTCACATATGCGCAACGTTACGGAAGTTTAATTAACATTAAAATCGAAAACATGCGCGAACAACATGCGAATATTGTCCACGAAAATGTGCCGCAACCGAAAAAGCAAGAACGTCTCCCGTACGGTATCGTTACGGTAGCGATGGGGGATGGCATTGCTGAATTGTTTAAAAGCATCGGCGCTCATGCGGTCATCGAAGGTGGACAAACGATGAATCCGAGCACAGAAGACATCGTCAAGGCGATTGAAGAAGTGAATGCGGAAACGGTATTTGTTTTGCCAAATAATAAAAATATTATTTTAGCAGCTCAACAAGCCGCTTCGGTCGCTTCATGTGATGTTGTCGTCATTCCGTCAAAAACTGTGCCGCAAGGAATGACTGCATTGCTTTCATTTAATCCTTCTGCGACAAAAGAAGAAAACGAAGAAGCGATGACAGAGGCGCTTCATCGTGTAAAAACAGGACAAGTGACGTTTGCTGTCCGCGATACAAATATTGACGGTGTTGAAATTACGAAAGACGATTATATGGGCATTGCGGATGGGAAAATTGTCGTCTCTCACAAAGAGCTCATGCATGTCGTTGAAACGTTACTTTCCCATATCATTAGCGAAGAAGATGAAATCGTCACCATTCTTTCTGGCGAAGATGCGACGGATGAACAAATCGCACATGTCGTTCAATGGATTGAAAAACAATTCCCGGACGTTGAAGTGGAAACACATCACGGCGGACAACCGTTATATCCGTTTATTTTTGCGATTGAATAAAGCGTGTTGCTGTAATTCACATACGATAAAGAAGGGGAACGTTCCCCTTCTTTTTCATGAAGATGACAAAGGGGAGAATAAAAGGTGAAATATCGGAGTGTATTTGACATCATTGGTCCGATTATGATTGGCCCGTCGAGTTCGCATACAGCCGGGGCGGTGCGCATTGGCAAAGTCGCGCGCAATTTATTCGGGAGAAAACCAGCATGGGCGGACATTTTCTTTTACGGTTCATTCGCTGAGACGTATAAAGGACACGGAACAGATGTCGCTATCGTCGGCGGGTTATTAAACTTTGATACGTTTGATGAGCGGATGAAAACATCGTTACACATCGCCAAACAAGAAGGGATCCGCATTACGTTTCATGAAGAGGAAGCGATTCCCCCTCATCCGAATACAGCAAAAATTCGCCTTGGGGATGAAAAAGGGGAGCTCGAGCTTGTCGGCATTTCTATTGGCGGCGGAAAAATTGAAATTATTGAACTAAACGGCTTTGAGCTTAAGCTTTCTGGCCATCACCCTGCACTTTTAATTATGCATAACGATCGTTACGGGGCGATTGCAGGCGTTGCGAACGTATTAGCGAAATACGCCATCAATATCGGCCATATGGAAGTATCGCGAAAAGAAAAAGGAAAACAAGCGCTGATGACAATTGAAGTAGATCAAAATATTGATGATGCGATTGTGGAGCAATTAAAAACGTTGCCACATATTATTGACGTGACAAAAATTGTGGAGTAAAGCGGCGCAAAGGGGAGACAACGATGTTTCGAAATGTAGCAGAACTTGTAGAACGGGCAGAAAGAGAACAAATAAAAATTGCAGAAGTGATGATTCGTCAAGAAATGGAAGTGACCGAGCGTAGCCGAGAGGATATTGTGGCGCAAATGGAGAAAAACTTACAAGTGATGGAACAAGCCGTTATGCGCGGATTGGCGGGCGTTCGCTCTCATTCTGGATTAACAGGTGGCGATGCGACACGCTTACAACAATATATAGCGCGTGGACAATTTTTATCAGGGGAAACGATTTTAGATGCCGTCAGCAAGGCGATGGCAACGAACGAAGTGAACGCGGCGATGGGGATGATTTGCGCGACACCAACAGCAGGATCAGCCGGTGTCGTCCCGGGCACATTATTTGCGGTGAAAGAAAAACTTCAACCAACACGTGAACAAATGGTTGAGTTTTTATTTACAGCCGGTGCGTTCGGATTTGTTGTCGCAAACAACGCATCCATTTCAGGTGCAGCAGGAGGTTGCCAAGCAGAAGTTGGATCAGCGGCAGGCATGGCGGCAGCGGCGCTCGTCGAAATGGCTGGTGGCACGCCGAGACAAGCAGCAGAGGCGATGGCTATCGCTTTAAAAAATATGCTCGGACTCGTCTGTGACCCAGTCGCAGGGTTAGTTGAAGTACCGTGTGTAAAACGAAATGCGATCGGAGCAGCGAATGCGATGATTGCGGCTGATATGGCGCTTGCTGGCATACAAAGCCGCATTCCGTGCGATGAGGTCATTGAAGCGATGTTTCGCATCGGCCAAACGATGCCGGTTGCATTAAAAGAAACTGCACAAGGAGGGTTAGCGGCAACGCCGACTGCGCGCAAATTAGAAGCGCGCATTTTCGGCAAGCCGAATGAGAAACGTGAGTGACGTATTACAACAAACAGTCACAGCGATTAAAGGAATTGGAGAAGAAACAGCCATATCGCTTCATGAAATGGGAATTGATACGATTGAACAACTGTTGTATCACTTCCCTTTTCGTTATGAAGATTACCGCATATGTGCATTAGAAGAAGCAAAACACGATGAAAAAATAACGATTGTCGGCAAAGTGTACAGCGAGCCTACTCTTACATATTATCAACGCAAAAAGTCGCGCTTAACGTTTCGTGTGCTTGTAGACCGTTTTTTAGTGACGGCTATTTGCTTTAACCAACCTTATTTAAAAAAGAAACTGACTTTACACGAGACGGTGACGTTGACAGGAAAGTGGGATAAACATCGCCAAACGATAACCGTACAGCAGCTTCATATCGGTGAAATGAAGCAACAAAAGGAGATTGAACCGGTCTATTCGACGCGTGGCGACTTAACAGTGAAAGGGATGCGTCGCTTTATTGCCCTTGCGTTACAACAATACGGTCATGCGATTGTCGACCCGTTGCCGAACGAGCTGTTGCAAACATATCGGCTCGTATCGAAACGTGATGCGATACGAGCGATTCATATGCCGCTTTCGCACGAGCAGTTGAAACAAGCGCGACGGCGACTCGTTTATGAAGAATTTTTACTTTTTCAATTAAAAATGCAAGCGTTAAAAAAATATCGCCGTGAACAGTCACCGGGCATCGCGCATCGTTTTTCAGATGAACAACTTCAATCGTTTATTCAATCGCTTCCTTTTCCGCTCACGAATGCGCAACAGCGGGTTGTGCGTGAAATTGTTCAAGATTTAAAGTCGCCATATCGGATGAATCGGCTATTACAAGGCGATGTCGGCTCAGGAAAAACAGTCGTTGCGGCCATTGTGTTGTATGCGGTATACGTTTCAGGATATCAAGGGGCATTAATGGTGCCGACCGAAATTTTAGCCGAACAGCACGCCGAATCGCTTCGTGCGCTCCTTGAACCGATGGGCATTCGTGTCGAACTATTGACGAGTTCTGTGAAAGGAAAAAGGCGGAAACAGCTACTTGAACAATTAGCAGCAGGAGACGTTCATGTTGTTGTTGGGACACATGCGCTCATTCAAGATGACGTTAATTTTGCTCAGCTTGGAGTAGTCATTACAGATGAGCAACATCGTTTCGGTGTCGAACAACGGCGCATTTTACGTGAAAAAGGACAATCGCCTGATGTATTGTTTATGACGGCAACACCGATTCCGCGTACCCTTGCGATTACTGCATTTGGAGAAATGGACGTTTCCGTTATCGATGAAATGCCGAAAGGAAGAAAAAAAATTGAAACGTATTGGGTTAAGCACGACATGCTTGAGCGCGTATTTCAGTTTATTGCCAAACAAGTTGAGGCAGGCCATCAAGCATATGTGATTTGTCCGTTGATTGAAGAGTCGGAAAAGCTTGATGTTCAAAATGCGATCGACGTTCATGCGATGTTAACGCACTATTACAAAGGGCGTTATCGCATCGGATTGATGCACGGTCGGTTATCTTCAGAAGAAAAAGAAGAAGTGATGCGTGCGTTTAGTACAAATGATATTCATATTTTAGTATCTACAACCGTTGTGGAAGTTGGGGTAAACGTTCCGAACGCGACGGTCATGGTCATTTATGATGCTGATCGATTCGGCCTTGCTCAGCTTCATCAATTGCGCGGGCGAGTGGGGCGCGGACAAGCTCAATCGTATTGTATTTTAGTTGCCGATCCAAAGTCGGAAACCGGAAAAGAGCGCATGCGCATTATGACGGAAACGAACGACGGATTTGTGCTGTCTGAAAAAGATTTAGAACTGCGCGGGCCGGGCGACTTTTTTGGCACGAAACAAAGCGGCATGCCGGAGTTTCGTCTCGGCGATCTCGTCCACGACTATCGCATTTTAGAAGTGGCACGACAAGATGCAGCACGCCTCATCGACTCTCCTGCCTTTTGGCGGGACGAAAAATACGCCCTTCTTCGCGAACATTTACAACAATCAGGCATTTTAAGCGGTGAAAAATTAGATTAAAAGTGGTTGAAATGTCATCTTGGGTGTTATATACTACTATTAGTACCTAGTAATAATTCGGATGGTGGATCGAAAATGAGAAGAAATAAACGAGAACGGCAACGATTATTGCAAGCAACGATTGAAGAAAACCCATTTATTACAGACGAACAGCTTGCCGAAAAATTTTCAGTCAGCATTCAAACGATCCGCCTCGATCGCTTGGAACTGTCGATTCCAGAGTTGCGCGAGCGCATTAAACATGTAGCTGAGCGCACATTTGCTGACGAAGTAAAGTCGTTGCCTATTGAAGAAGTGATCGGAGAAATCATTGATATACAGTTAGATGAAAGTGCCATTTCGATTTTTGATGTAAAAACAGAACATGTATTTAAACGAAATCAAATTGCGCGAGGACATCATTTATTTGCACAAGCGAATTCGCTTGCGGTAGCGGTCATTAACGATGAATTAGCTTTAACGGCAAAAGCGAACATTCGTTTTATGCGCCCCGTCAAAGAAGGGGAGCGCGTCGTCGCGAAAGCGAAAGTAAAAAACTTAAATGAACATGGGCGCACAGTCGTTGAAGTGAATAGCTACGTCGGTCAAGAGCTTGTCTTTCAAGGAGAATTTCACATGTATCGTTCAAATGTTGTCAAAAAGGATGGAGAAGAAAAATGAAAATCGCAATCGATGCCATGGGAGGCGATCACGCTCCGAAAGAAGTCGTGATCGGTGCACAAAAGGCGATTGAGCATTTTCACGATATTGAAATTACGCTTGTCGGGAATGAGACGCTCATTCGCCCATACATCACAAACGATGAACGACTATCGATCATTCATACAGAACAAGTCATTGAAGCAACAGACGAACCTGTTCGTGCCGTTCGCCGTAAAAAAGAGGCGTCCATGGTATTAATGGCAAATGAAGTGAGCGAAGGGCGCGCTCATGCGTGTATTTCGGCAGGAAATACAGGAGCTTTAATGGCAGCAGGGTTGTTTATCGTCGGCCGCATAGACGGCATTGATCGTCCTGCCTTAGCTCCGACGTTGCCAACGATTGATGGAAAAGGATTTGTGTTATTAGACGTTGGCGCAAACGTTGATGCTCGCCCAGAACATATATTGCAATATGCGTTGATGGGCGCGGCATATGCCGAAAAAGTGCGCGGTGTTGCTCGCCCGCGCGTCGGTTTATTAAACGTAGGAACAGAAGATCAAAAAGGAAATGAATTAGCAAAAAAAGCGTTTCAACTGATTCAAGAGACACCGCTAAACTTTATCGGCAACGTGGAAGCGCGCGATTTATTAGAGGGAGTAGCTGACGTCGTCGTCACGGATGGGTTTACCGGCAACGTGGCGTTAAAAACAATTGAAGGAACGGCGATCGCTGTTTTTTCGATGTTAAAATCGGCGCTGACAAGCGGAGTAGTAAGTAAAATAGCCGCGCTTGTTTTAAAGCCACAGCTTATGCAATTAAAGAAAAAGATGGATTACGCTGAATACGGTGGAGCAGCGTTGTTCGGGTTACGCGCACCTGTCATTAAAGCGCACGGTTCATCGGATGCCCACGCTATTTTTCATGCCGTACGCCAAGCGCGTGATATGGTCGCCAACGAAGTCGTACAAACGGTGAAACAATCGATCGCGGAAATTACAAAATAAGAGGTGCTATGATGGGGAAAATCGCATTTATTTTTCCGGGACAAGGTTCGCAAACCGTCGGGATGGGAAAAGAATGGGCGGAAAAAGATGAGAAGGTAGCATCGATTTTTCGCCAAGCAGATGAACGATTGCAAATGTCTTTGTCACAACTTATTTTTGAAGGACCACAAGACGTATTAACAAAAACAGAAAACGCTCAGCCGGCATTGCTCACGACAAGCATCGCATTTTTGCAAAAAGTAAAAGAAGCAGGCATTCATCCGCATTATGTAGCGGGACATAGCCTCGGAGAATATAGCGCGCTTGTTGCAGCGTCTGTGTTGTCGTTTGCTGACGGTGTATATGCGGTGCGAAAACGCGGAGAATTGATGGAAAAAGCCGTTCCAGCGCGACAAGGGACGATGGCAGCGGTGCTTGGCATGGATGAGGCGACGTTACAGCACATTGTTGATGAAATCACGACGGAATCATCGCCTGTGCAATTAGCGAACTTAAACTGCCCGGGACAAATTGTCATTTCCGGAGCAAAAGAAGCGGTTGAGCGAGCGTCACAACTGGCGAAAGAAAAAGGGGCAAAACGAGTTATTCCACTTGAAGTAAGCGGACCGTTTCACTCCGTTTTAATGAAGCCGGCGGCAGAGCAGTTTTCATCTGTGCTTGACACATTGTCGTTTCAAGAAAGTGCTGTGCCAGTCATTTCAAACGTAACAGCTGAGCCGATGACAAATCCAACGGAAATAAAACAACGTCTTGTTGAACAATTGTATTCACCTGTTCGTTGGGAGCAATCTGTTCAAACGATGATCGATCTTGGTGTACATACGTTCATCGAAATCGGTCCTGGAAAAGTATTAAGCGGTCTAGTGAAAAAAATAAACCGTCATGTCAACGTCTATTCGATTTTTGATGAAGCTTCGTTTGCAGCGACGGTGACTGCGTTGAAAGGGGAATGAAGATGGAAGGAAAAGTAGCGATTGTGACAGGGGCATCACGTGGAATCGGACGTGAAATTGCTTTACATCTCGCTCGCCTCGGTGCAAAAGTAGCGGTCAATTATGCAGGGAGCGAAGCGAAAGCGAATGAAGTTGTTGCACAAATTGTTGCACAAGGTGGCGAAGCGTTCGCTGTGCAAGCCGATGTGGCAAATAGCGAAGCGGTAGAGCGCATGGTGAAAGAAGTGCTTGAGCGTTGGGGGCGCGTCGACATTTTAGTAAACAACGCAGGCATTACGCGCGACAATTTGCTTATGCGCATGAAAGAAGAAGAATGGGATGCAGTCATTAACACAAACTTAAAAGGCGTCTTTTTATGTACGAAAGCCGTCACACGTCCGATGATGAAACAACGTTACGGACGAATTGTAAACGTTGCATCAATCGTTGGCGTGAGCGGCAATCCCGGTCAAGCGAACTACGTTGCAGCGAAAGCAGGCGTCATTGGTTTGACGAAAACAGCAGCAAAAGAACTGGCGAGCCGAAACATTACGGTAAACGCCGTTGCGCCTGGATTTATTACGACAGATATGACAGACCAATTAAGCGAAGAGGTGCGCCAAGCGATGTTGCAACAAATCCCGCTCGCACGCTTCGGAAATCCAGAAGATATTGCCCATGTCGTCGCGTTTCTTGTTTCAGATGGGGCAAGCTATATGACAGGGCAAACGATTCACGTCGATGGCGGCATGGTCATGTAAAAATTCGTTTTATTTTCTGATATAATTCAGTATAATGACTTGAGGGGAGGTGAATAAAATGGCAGACGTATTAGAGCGTGTAACGAAAATCATCGTAGATCGCCTTGGTGTCGAGGAGTCACAAGTGACGCTTGAATCTTCATTCAAAGAAGATTTAGGAGCAGATTCGCTTGATGTCGTTGAGCTTGTTATGGAGTTAGAAGACGAATTTGATATGGAAATTTCAGATGAAGAGGCGGAGAAAATTGTTACTGTCGGTGACGCAGTAAACTACATAAAAAGCCGTCTATCATAATAAGCAAAGTCCCGTTTTGTAAGCGGGGCTTTCTATGCTTTTTACGTTTATAGTTGGGGGTTCATATGCATGTCGAAGCAACGACCGTACGTGAAGTTTAAACAGTTTCAAGAGCAAATTGGCATTTTTTTTCGCGATGAAAAATTGCTCATCCAAGCATTTACCCATTCATCATATGTGAATGAGCATCGAAAGCGGCTACATGAAGATAATGAGCGCCTTGAATTTTTAGGAGATGCCGTCCTTGAATTGACCGTTTCGCAATATTTATTTGAACAGTTTCCGCAAATGAGCGAAGGGGAATTAACGAAACTGCGGGCAGCGATCGTTTGCGAACCATCGCTTGTTACGTTCGCTCATGCGCTATCGTTTGGCGATCTCGTTTTGCTCGGCAAAGGAGAAGAGCTAACGGGGGGGCGAATGCGTCCATCATTGTTAGCGGACGTGTTTGAAGCTTTTATTGGAGCGCTTTATTTAGATCAAGGTATAGAGGCAGTCGTACAATTTTTAGGGAAAACGATGTTCCCGAAAATTCGCGAAGGTGCTTTTTCTCATGTGATGGATTACAAAAGTCAACTACAAGAGCTCGTACAACGTGATGGCAGCGGCATTTTAGAATATAAAATTTTACAAGAACGAGGTCCTGCACATAATAAAGAGTTCGTATCGCGCGTATCGTTAAACGGGGAAGAGCTTGGCGTTGGCATTGGTCGCTCGAAAAAAGAGGCAGAACAACGCGCCGCACAAATGGCATTAGCTAAGCTAAAACAATCACAACAAGGCTGATCCGGTGCGAAAGGACAGCCTTGCTTATTGTTACATCTTTTACATGAAGGGGGATATATGTGTTCCTCAAACGATTAGAAGCTATCGGATTTAAATCTTTTGCAGATCGCATTTCAATCGATTTTGTTCCGGGGATGACGGCCATCGTCGGTCCGAACGGAAGCGGAAAAAGCAACATTACAGATGCGATTCGTTGGGTGCTTGGGGAGCAATCGGCGAAGTCGCTTCGCGGGGCAAAAATGGAAGACGTCATTTTTTCAGGAAGCGAATCGCGCAAACCGTTAAACGTGGCTGAAGTAACATTAACGCTTGATAATAGCGATCAATTTTTGCCACTTGAATACGAAGAAGTAAGTGTAACAAGACGTGTGTATCGCTCGGGAGATAGCGAATTTTTTATTAATAAACAGCCGTGTCGCTTAAAAGATATCGTTGATTTATTTATGGATTCAGGCGTTGGTCGCGAAGCGTTTTCGATCATTAGCCAAGGAAAAGTCGAAGAAATTTTAAGCAGTAAACCGGAAGACCGTCGCATGATTTTTGAAGATGCAGCCGGTGTGTTAAAATATAAAATGAGGAAAAAAAAGGCTGAACACAAGTTAAGCGAAACAGAAGATCATTTACAACGCGTGCAAGATATTTTACATGAGTTAAACCAACAACTAGAACCGTTGAAACAACAAGCGTCCATTGCGAAAGAATATATCGAGAAAAAAGAACAATTACAAACATACGAAGTCGGGCTAATCGTCTATGAAATTGAACAGCTACATGAAAAATGGGAAGCGTTAAAAGAACAGCTCTCTATACATGAACAAAACGAGATCGAATTAGCAACGACGCTACAAAAAGAAGAAGCGCACATCGCTGAATTGCGCCATGAACTGACGGCGCTCGATGAGTCGATTGACGGCTTACAACAAGTGTTATTGCTTGTGAGCGAAGAGCTTGAAAAAATGGAAGGAAAAAAACAAGTATTAAAAGAGCGAAAAAACAACGCCCATAAGCAACAACACCAAATGGAACAAACGGTGGCCCAACTGGCTGAGCGCGAACGTGTACTGGAAGCGACCATTGCAGAAAAAAAGAAGTTGCTTCAACAGCTTCAAACAAATGTGCAAGCGCTTCAAGCCGAATTAAAAGAAAAAAATAACGTGCTTTCCGCTTACGGTCCGAAAGCAGAGGCTGAAATTGAACGGCTAAAAAGCGAATATATCGATCTCGTTCACGAGCAAGCGACGTTGAAAAATGAACGGACGCACACGGAAGCACAGTTGCAAAAAAACGAAGAGAAACAACGACAGCTGATCGCTGCAAACGACGAGCATATTCGGGCATACGAGCAAATCGTTCAACAATGGGAACAAAAGCAACAGCTTGTTCACCAATTACAGCAGCGCATCGCCGAGCAAGAAGAAGCAGTAAAAACAAAAGAACAACAATTAGCCGTTCAAAAAGAACAATATCGCAAAAAAGAAGCGACGTTATATGAAGCGTACCAATACGTACAAAAAATGAAATCAAAAAAAGAAATGCTTGAAGCGATGCAACAAGAATATGCTGGATTTTTCCAAGGTGTGAAAGAAGTATTAAAAGCAAAAGATCGCCTTCCAGGCATTCATGGGGCTGTCATTGAACTGATGACGGTGCCGTCTGAGCTAGAGACAGCGATCGAAGTGGCGCTTGGCGGAGCAGCGCAACATATCGTCGTAGAGAACGAACAAAGCGCACGCGAAGCCATTCAGTTTTTAAAGCGACATGCGTACGGACGAGCTACTTTTTTACCGCTCAACGTCATTCAAGGAAAATCGCTTCCTCCATCTGTTCGAGCGGATATGATGAAACATCCCGCTTACGTTGGCGTCGCTTCCGAATTAATTTCGTATGAAGCAACGTACGCGCAAGTGATGACAAACATTCTTGGAACGGTCATTATTACGCGCGACTTAAAAGGAGCAAATGAGCTTGCGCGCCAACTGCAATACCGCTATCGTTTCGTCACGCTTGACGGAGATGTTGTGAATCCTGGTGGAGCGATGACGGGAGGAACGGTAAACAAACAGACGAGTTCATTATTAAGCCGCACACGTGAACTTGAAGAAGTGACAGCAAGTTTTCGCGAAATCGAACGAAAAACGATTGAACTCGAACAGCGCATCCAGCGTGAAAAAGAGAAGATCGCCCAAGCAGAACAGCAACGAGAGCATCTTTATGTGGAACTGGAAGCAAACCGTATGGCGCTGCAAGAAGAAAAAAGTGCATGGACGGAACTAGATCTCCGAAAAAAACATATGGATGAGCGACTAGCTGTGTATCGCTATGAACGACAAACGCTTGAAGAAGAAAAACAACAGCTGACCGCTCGACTTCACGATGTCATGCAGCAGCTTAATGAGTTAGAGAAAAACATCGCTCATATTGACGAACAAGTACAGCAATGGACAGAAAAAAAACAGCTCGAACAACAATCAAAAGAACAAATGCAAGAACAGTTGACCGCTTTAAAAGTCGCGCTTGCAGAAAAGCAAGAACATGTAAGAAATGAAGAACAACATGTGCGGCGACTTGTCGAAGAATGGGAAGAAACGAAGCGAACGCGCGCAAAAATGGAAGAAGAGCGGCATCAACTTATTCAGCATATGAACGAGCAAACGGAAGATGAACAACAGCTCGAACGAATATGCAAAGAAAAAACGAAGCAAAAAGAAGAAACGATTCAACTGATCGCTAGCCGCCGTGAACAACGACTACAATACCAAACGAAGCTTGAACAGCTCGAAAAAGAAATAAAAGAGCTGAAACGTCAACATAAACAGTTAACAGATACGTTAAAAGACGAAGAAGTGAAGCTCGCTCGTTTTGATATGGAGTTAGATCACTTGTTAAATCGACTTCGTGAAGAATATAAACTATCGTTTGAAGCGGCGAAAGAAGCGTTCCCGCTTCACATCCCAGCGCAAGAAGCGCGGAAAAAAGTAAAGCTCATTCAATTGGCGATTGATGAGCTCGGGACGGTGAACCTTGGCGCGATTGAAGAATATGAACGCGTATTTGAGCGCCATCGCTTTTTAACGGAACAAAAAGAAGATTTACAACGCGCGAAAGATACACTTTATCAAGTGATTGACGAAATGGACGATGAAATGAAGCGAAGATTTGCGGTGACGTTTGAACAAATTCGTACGCAATTTGCGCGCGTGTTCGTCGAATTGTTTGGAGGAGGAAAAGCGGATTTAAAGCTGACCGATCCGAACGATTTACTTCATACAGGTGTCGATATTGTCGCACAGCCGCCGGGCAAAAAACTGCAACATTTAAGTTTATTATCAGGCGGTGAACGAGCGCTGACTGCCATTGCGCTTTTATTTGCTATTTTAAACGTTCGACCTGTTCCGTTTTGCGTGCTCGATGAAGTGGAAGCCGCACTAGATGAAGCGAACGTGCAACGATATGCGAAATATTTAAAGAAATTTAGCCACGAAACACAATTTATCGTCATTACTCATCGAAAGGGAACGATGGAAGAAGCAGACGTATTGTACGGAGTAACGATGCAACAATCAGGCGTATCGAAACTTGTTTCTGTTCGATTGGAAGAAGCAGCTGGAAAGAAAGGATGAGAAACGGTGAGTTTTTTTAAAAAGTTAAAAGAAAAAATTGCAAAACAAGCGGATACAGTAACGGAAAAGTTTAAGCGCGGCTTAGAAAAAACGCGCGACTCTTTTGCGGGAAAAGTGAATGACTTAATCGCCCGCTATCGAAAAGTGGACGAAGAGTTTTTTGAAGAACTAGAGGAAATTTTAATTGCGTCAGACGTTGGTGTAGCAACGGTCATGGATTTTATTGATGAGTTGAAAATGGAAGTGAAGCGCCGCAACATTCAAGACCCGAAAGAAATGTATAGCGTCATTTCCGAAAAACTCATTGATATATATCAAGCGAGCGACGATGAAACGACAGAACTAAACATTCAGCCAAACGGCTTAACGGTTATTTTATTTGTCGGTGTCAACGGCGTCGGAAAAACGACGACGATCGGAAAGCTCGCATATAAATTAAAAAACGAAGGAAAAAAAGTGATGCTTGCCGCAGGCGATACGTTCCGCGCGGGGGCGATTGAACAGTTAGAAGTATGGGGAGAGCGAGTAGGTGTCGAAGTGATTAAACAGTCAGCAGGCTCCGATCCGGCTGCGGTGATGTATGATGCGATTCAAGCGGCGAAATCGCGCAACGTCGATATTTTGCTGTGCGATACAGCTGGTCGCTTGCAAAATAAAGTGAATTTAATGAAAGAGCTTGAAAAAGTGAAACGCGTCATTGAACGAGAAGTACCTGGTGCACCGCATGAAGTGTTGCTCGTGTTAGATGCAACGACGGGACAAAATGCGATGAGCCAAGCGAAAACGTTTAAAGAAGCAACGAATGTGACCGGTATCGTGTTAACGAAGCTTGACGGAACAGCAAAAGGGGGCATCGTGTTAGCAATCCGCCACGAGCTAAACATTCCGGTGAAATTTGTCGGCTTAGGAGAGAAAATGGACGATTTAGAGCCGTTTAACGCAGAACAATTCGTTTACGGATTATTTTCATCGTTTATGGAGCGTGAAGAAGCGCAAGGAGAATAACTTGACAGCATCGGTTAAAACATATACACTAAAGTCATGTAAAGGCGTTTCACTTAACAGGGGGGAGTTTCATGCTAGAAAAAACAACGAGAATGAATTACTTATATGACTTTTACCAATCGTTGTTGACGCCGAAGCAACGGAACTATATGTCCCTTTATTATTTAGACGATTACTCCCTCGGTGAAATTGCCGAAGAGTACGAAGTAAGTCGTCAAGCTGTATACGATAATATTAAACGGACGGAAGCGATGTTAGAAGATTATGAGCAAAAACTATTGCTCTTTCAAAAGTTTCAACAGCGGCAAAAATTATTAGATGTATTAAAGACGCATATTGCCGAACGCTATCCGAACGATGAAGAGCTGATAAAGCTCGTTGCGGAGTTGGAGAAATTAGAGTAGGGGGCGGTAACGATGGCATTTGAAGGATTGGCCGACCGTCTGCAACATGTCATGAATAAAATTCGTGGCAAAGGCAAAGTCACGGAAGCCGATGTAAAAGAAATGATGCGCGAAGTGCGGCTAGCGCTATTAGAAGCTGACGTCAATTTTAAAGTTGTTAAAGACTTTGTGAAAAAAGTAAGCGAGCGAGCTGTCGGACAAGAAGTGTTGAAAAGTTTGACCCCAGGGCAGCAAGTCATTAAAGTCGTCAAAGAAGAATTGACGGAATTAATGGGAGGAGAAAATAGCAAAATTGCTGTCGCAAGCCGTCCGCCAACCGTCGTCATGATGGTCGGTTTGCAAGGGGCAGGGAAAACGACGACAACAGGGAAATTAGCGAACTTACTGCGCAAAAAACATAATCGCAAACCGTTGCTTGTTGCCTGTGACATTTACCGTCCGGCAGCGATCAAACAGCTTGAAACGCTAGGTAAACAATTGAACATCCCTGTGTTTTCGCTCGGTGATCAAGTGAGCCCGGTCGAAATTGCCAAGCAAGCGATCGCAAAAGCGAAAGAAGAACACTACGATTATGTGTTAATCGATACCGCAGGGCGACTGCACATCGACGAAGCGTTGATGGACGAATTAAAACAAATGAAAGAAGTGACGAAACCAGATGAAATTTTCCTCGTCGTCGATGCGATGACAGGGCAAGATGCGGTAAACGTCGCACAAAGCTTTAACGAACAGCTTGGCTTAACGGGCGTCATTTTGACGAAGCTCGACGGCGATACGCGCGGTGGAGCGGCGTTGTCCATTAAAGCGGTCACAAACACGCCAATTAAATTCGTCGGTATGGGCGAAAAGCTCGATGCGCTTGAACCGTTTCATCCGGAGCGTATGGCATCGCGCATTTTAGGCATGGGCGATGTACTGACGCTCATTGAAAAAGCGCAAGCGGCGGTCGATGAAGAAAAAGCAAAAGAGCTCGAACAAAAAATGCGCACCGCATCATTTACCCTTGACGACTTTTTAGAACAGCTTGGACAAGTGCGCAAACTTGGTCCGCTTGATGAAATTTTAAAAATGTTGCCGGGCGCGAACAAAGTGAAAGGGCTCAACAACTTACAAATTGATGAAAAACAAATTAGCCGCGTAGAAGCGATTATTCGCTCAATGACAAAAGAAGAAAAAATGAACCCAGACATCATTAACTCAAGCCGCAAAAAGCGAATTGCCAAAGGAAGCGGAACGACGGTTCAAGACGTCAACCGCTTGTTGAAACAATTTGACGAAATGAAAAAAATGATGAAAATGATGACAACTATACCAAAAGGGAAAAAGAAAGGGTTCCGTTTCCCGTTCATGTAAACAAAATGATAGTGTTAAGAAAAAACACTTTACAAACAAAACGTTTATTGCTAATATACTATCTTGTGTGAAATATTTTCGGAGGTGCTACAATTATGGCAGTAAAAATTCGTTTAAAACGTATGGGTGCAAAAAAATCACCATTTTATCGTATCGTTGTTGCAGACTCTCGTTCTCCACGTGACGGTCGTTTCATCGAAACAATCGGCACATACAACCCATTAACAGAGCCTGCAGAAATTAAAATTAACGAAGAGCTTGCGTTAAAATGGTTACAAAACGGTGCGAAACCATCTGACACGGTGCGCAACTTGCTTTCAAAACAAGGAATTTTAGAAAAATTCCACAACTTAAAGTACGGAAAGTAATGTATGAAAACGTTGCTTGAGACGATTGTTCGGTCACTTGTCGATCATCCGGAATGCGTCGTCATTCGCGAAACGGAACAACAACAATCGATCACATATTCGATTGCCCTTCATCACGAAGACGTTGGAAAAGTGATCGGAAAAAACGGACGAATCATTCAAGCGATTCGTACCGTTGTTCAAGCAGCAAACGAATCGAAGAAGCGAATAGACGTACGCATCGAAGAGTAAGGGAGAGGGAGATACCTCCCCTTTTTTCGTTCAGAAAGGCGGTGCGCCATGAAAATTATTCAAACGGTTGAAGTAAGACAACGATTAACAGAAAAAAGTAAGCAACAACTCATTCAACAATTGACGGCACAAAAACGACAGCTTGAACAGCAATGTGAACAGCTTATTTTTGAACAAAAACGAATGGAAAAGCAAACATCGTTTCCACCGAAACAAATTAAAGAAAAGTTTGAACGAGAAATGCAAGTTCGACGTCAAAAAATAGCGGAACTTGACTTCCTTCTCGAACAATTGCACATATTACCGATAGGAAGCGAAATAAAAGAACGAGAGGTGGAGGCGATTATCGACGTTCACATCGGTGCGCGTTGGTCGCCTCAAAAAACGATTATTATTGAAGATGGAATTGTTGTTGATATACGCGAGGGGTGATCGTTGTGAAATGGTTTAATGTCGGAAAAATTGTAAATACGCACGGCATTCGCGGTGAAGTGCGCGTCATTTCACGCACAGATTTTGCGCAAGAACGGTATAAAATCGGAAATGTGCTATATATTTTTATGGGAAGCGAGCCGCCAATTGAAGTGAAAGTGGCGGGCCATCGTGTTCATAAGTCGTTTGATTTATTGACGTTTGAAGGATATGACAACATCAATTTAGTTGAAAAATTCAAAGGCGCGATGATTAAAGTGCCAGAAAGCCAACTTCAACCGCTTGATGAAGGAGAATATTATTTCCACGAAATTATCGGCTGCACCGTTGTGACCGAAGAGGGCGAAACGATTGGCGAAGTAAAGGAAATTTTAACGCCAGGAGCAAACGATGTATGGGTCGTGAAACGGAAAAAAGGCGGAGATGTATTTATCCCTTACATTGCAGATGTCGTCAAACAAGTCGATGTCGAAAATAAAACGATTACCATTCATGTCATGGAAGGACTGCTTGACGAATGAAAATCGACGTGCTCACTTTATTTCCAACGATGTTTACTGGCGTGCTTCAAGAGTCGATTTTGAAACGAGCGCAAGAAAAAGGAGCGGTTACTTTTCAACTCGTTAATTTTCGCGAGTTTGCCGATAATAAACACCAAACGGTAGATGACTATCCTTATGGCGGTGGCGCTGGGATGGTATTAAAACCACAGCCGATTTTCGATGCGGTCGATCATTTAACGAAACAGAGCGAACATCGCCCGCGCATTATTTTACTTTGCCCACAAGGAGAACGCTACACACAAAAAAAGGCGGAGGAACTCGCCAAAGAACAACATTTAATTTTCATTTGCGGCCATTATGAAGGATATGATGAGCGCATTCGTGAGCATGTCGTAACGGATGAAATTTCCATTGGAGATTATGTGTTAACGGGCGGAGAACTGGCGGCGATGGTCGTTATTGATAGCGTCGTTCGCTTGCTTCCGGGCGTGCTTGGCAACGAACATTCTTCTGTCCTTGATTCATATAGCTCGGGCTTACTTGAACATCCGCATTATACGCGTCCTGCGGATTTTCGAGGCATGAAAGTACCAGATGTTCTTCTTTCTGGCAACCATCGTTTAATTGAAGAGTGGCGTCAAAAAGAATCGTTGCGTCGTACGTGGTTGCGACGACCAGATTTACTTGAGACGTATGAACTAACAGAACAGCAAAAAAAATGGATTGAACAATGGGAAAAAAATGAGCGGTAACTCTTGCATCCGATACATCTTTATGCTAGTATAAACGTTGTGACTTACGTCGCACGTAAAACGATGTTCCGCTGCTATGAACGATAAACATAAGCATGAGCATCTGTTGGAAGGAGATGAATATGATGCATCATTTAATTCAAGAAATTACAAAAGAACAACTACGTAACGATCTTCCTGAATTCCGCCCTGGTGACACAGTGCGCGTTCACGTAAAAGTAGTAGAAGGAAACCGTGAGCGTATCCAAGTATTTGAGGGCGTTGTCATCAAGCGTCGTGGTGGTGGAATTAGCGAAACATTTACAGTACGTAAAGTATCTTACGGTGTAGGTGTTGAGCGTACATTCCCATTACACACGCCGAAGATTGCAAAATTAGAAGTTGTTCGTCGCGGTAAAGTTCGTCGCGCGAAATTGTACTACTTGCGTCAACTCCGCGGTAAAGCAGCACGCATCAAAGAAATCATCTAACAAAAGACATGATTGCGAGGAGCTTGATCATCAAGCTCCTTTTTCAACATTCATCATATAGGTGGGAGAAGGATGGAAAAACAAAAAAACGAATGGTTTGAATGGCTAAAAGCAATTGTTATTGCGGTGGCGTTAGCAGGAGGTATTCGCTATTTTATTTTTGCCCCGATTATCGTTGAAGGGGAATCGATGATGCCGACATTACATAACCAAGATCGTATGATCGTGAATAAAGTGGCATACAAAATTGGCGAACCAGAACGATTTGATATTATTGTGTTTCATGCAGAAGAAGGAAAAGACTATATTAAGCGCGTCATTGGGCTGCCGGGCGATCGCATTGAATATAAAAATGATACGTTATATGTTAACGGAAAGCCGTATAAAGAGCCTTATTTAGACGAAGAGAAAAAGCAAGTATTTGATGGTCCGCTAACAGAATCGTTTACACTTGAAGAACTATGGGGACGAAAAACGGTTCCAGAAGGTCATTTATTCGTGCTCGGAGATAATCGTCGCTACAGCAAAGATAGCCGTCATATCGGCTTTATTCCAATGGATAAAGTTGTAGGCAAAACGTCGGTCGTCTATTGGCCCCTTTCTGATGCGCGAATTGTTGAATAACATCATACAAAGTAGGTGGCAACGATGACGATTCAATGGTTTCCCGGCCATATGGCGAAGGCGAAACGAGAAGTAACAGAAAAATTAAAGCTCATTGATATCGTATTTGAACTTGTTGATGCGCGCATTCCGATGTCATCTCGCAATCCGTTAATTGACGAAATTGTCGCCAATAAGCCGCGCATGATGTTGTTAAATAAAGCGGATATGGCTGATCCAGACGTCACAAAGCAATGGATTGAATTTTTCGCCACGCAACAAATCGAAGCGATTGCGATCGACTCACAAAGCGGAACGGGCGTGAAGCAAATTGTGACGGTCGCAAAAGAGAAGTTGCGCCCAAAGTTTGAAAAAATGATGGCTAAAGGAATTAAACGTCCTCGCGCGATGCGCGCGTTAATTGTCGGTATTCCAAACGTCGGAAAATCGACGCTCATTAACCGACTGGCTGGAAAACATATCGCGAAAACGGGCGATACACCAGGAGTGACGAAAGCACAACAATGGATTAAAGTCGGCAAAGAACTTGAGCTGCTTGATACGCCAGGGATTTTATGGCCAAAGTTTGAAGACGAAGAAGTCGGATTCAAGCTTGCGACAACAGGGGCAATTAAAGATACGATTTTAAATTTACAAGACGTCGCTGTATATGCGTTACGCTTTTTAGCTGCTTATTATCCTGAGCGTTTAAAAGAACGGTACGCGCTTTCGGATATTCCAGAAGACATCGTTGTATTGTTTGATGAAATCGGAAAAAGACGAGGCTGTTTAGCTGCTGGAGGCGTCGTAGATTACGATAAAGTAGCTGAGCTTGTGTTGCGCGATATTCGCACAGAAAAATTAGGACGGCTCAGTTTTGATCGCCTGTAAGGTTCGCATAAGCGGGCCTTTATTTTTTTGCCAATTTGCCGATATAAGATATAAGGAGTGATCGAGTGTGAATATGCAAGAGATCAAACAACGATTACAAACGATTTGCGATGAAACAGATGAATGGTTTCAACAACTATTACACGATGAGCGAAAAGGCGTCCAACGCCTCGTTCAACAATGGTATAAACAAAAAGAAACAGAAAAACGCGAACGGGAACGTTTTTCGCATATGTTGCAATATGAGCAGGCGCTATATGAAAAAGGCGTGCGCTACATCGCTGGGGTAGATGAAGTGGGACGCGGTCCGCTCGCTGGCCCAGTTGTTGCCGCTGCGGTCATTTTGCCGAAAGACGTTTTTTTACCTCATTTGGACGATTCGAAAAAACTATCGGAAACGAAGCGAGAGCAATTGTTTTCTGTCATTCAGCAAACGGCGCTTGCGATCGGCATCGGCATAGTGAGCGCCCGTGAAATTGACGAGCTAAACATTTACGAAGCGACGAAAAAAGCGATGGTGCAAGCCGTTCAAGCGCTTGCGATCGCTCCCGAACATTTGCTTATTGATGCGATGCACATTCCGCTATCGATTCCGCAAACATCCATCATTAAAGGAGATGCGCATAGTGCATCCATTGCTGCAAGCTCCATTATAGCGAAAGTGACGCGCGATCGGATGATGAAACAGCTAGGTGAGAAATATCCGCAATATGGATTTGAGAAACATATGGGATACGGAACGAAAGCGCATATCCAAGCGATTGAACGATATGGTGTCATTGAAGAACATCGTCGTTCTTTTGCGCCAATTCGTGAGCGAATGAAACGAGGGGAATGAAATGAACGTCCAATGGATGCGCACGTTATTTGACGATAGGCAAACGGTCCGCTTGCCAAAAGGATCGACGTTTCAAGTTGGCGACATGATTTACGGAAAAATCGAAAAAATCAATGAAGATCAAACGGCGCTCGTTCGCATCGGAGGTTATACGCTGACAGCAGAATTGCATTCACCTGTTAAAGAAGGCGGAACATATACGTTTCAAGTGCGAAAGACGATGCCGCTTGAGCTGAACATATTGCCTCGTCCAGCAAAGCTGACAGATGAAGAAAGCGTCATTCGTCATTTTCGTCTACCAGAGAATGAACAAACGAAAGCGCTCGTTCGTTGGATGATGAATGAATCATTTTCGTTTAAAAAGAACGACATGGCGCTCATTCGGCACTGGTTGCGAACAGGCGGTGAAAAAGAGGTGCAAGCAATCAAATGGCTGTTGACGCACGATTTGCCGCTTCATGATGATGTGTTTCGTGCGCTCGTCACTTTACAGCATGATCAGCCGCTATATGAACAGCGGTTTATGCTTGCCGAGCTTATTGATCGCGCTCATCCAAACGGAACGTTAGCGACACTTTCTTCCTATTTACGCCATATGCCGACACTTTCTTCTTTTTCGCCTGAACATATTCAACAACTGCTTGAAAAGATGATGAAACAACAAGATGAATGGCTCGTTTTATTGCAAACAGCAGCAGAAGAAGCAACAGGTGAGTTAAAAGCGGAGATCACCTCATTACTTGATCGGATGAAAGCATATCAGTTGTTATCAACAAACAACCATTCGCTCCAACATATATTTACTCAATTTCCATTATTCATTGGGACGCATGCAACAGATGTGACGATTCAATGGCGCGGAAAACAACGAGAAAATGGACAAATGGATACAGACTATTGTCGCATTTTATTTTATTTGACGATGGCGACGTTAAAAGAAACGATTGTAGACGTTCATATTCAACAACGCATCGTTCATATTTCGATCATTAACGACACGCCCCATGTAGAACTGTACGCATCCGCCCTTGAGCCGTCACTAAAAGAGAAGCTTGCTGAAGATGGCTACACGCTTTCTGCCGTTTCCGTTAAACCGCCAATGAACAAGCGAAGCGAACGGTTACTTGTTGAACCATTTTCTTATAAAGGAGTCGATTATCGCGTATGAAACGAAAACGTGCCGTTGCTTTGTCATACAACGAACAACATATTGCCCCCGTCGTTGTGGCAAAAGGGGAAGGAATGGTTGCTGAGCGTATCATTGAACGCGCGAAACAATACGACGTCCCGATTTACGAAGATCAAACGCTCGCTACAATGCTTAGTCAATTACAATTGAACGAAACGATTCCCGAGGAGCTGTACAAAGTCGTTGCTGAAGTATTTGCGTTTATTTATCAAATAGAAAAAAAGATAGAGGAGCGCTCGTGAAGTGACCGTCGCTTCTTTTTCTTTTGTTAAAGAATTTTCTGTCTAAATGGTAGACAACTGACAAAGTATCATTATACAATGAAAGCGCTAGTACTTTTATTTTTATACATAGGAGGATGGGGTATGAATATTCATGAGTATCAAGGAAAAGAGATCCTCAGAAGCTACGGAGTGAGCGTGCCGAACGGCCGTGTGGCGTTTACGGTTGAAGAAGCGGTCGAGGCGGCGAAAGAGCTTGGCAGTAGCGTTTGTGTCGTCAAAGCGCAAATTCATGCCGGCGGTCGCGGAAAAGCAGGGGGGGTAAAAGTTGCGAAAAGTTTAGAAGAAGTTCGTACATATGCGAGTGAGCTATTAGGAAAAGTGCTTGTTACGCATCAAACAGGTCCAGAAGGAAAAGAAGTAAAACGTCTTCTTATCGAAGAAGGATGCGACATTAAAAAAGAATATTACATTGGACTTGTTGTTGACCGTGCAACATCCCGCGTTGTTTTAATGGGATCTGAAGAAGGTGGAACAGAAATTGAAGAAGTAGCGGCAAAAACGCCAGAGAAAATTTTTAAAGAGTACATTGATCCAGCTGTCGGCTTACAAGCGTTTCAAGCGCGTCGCATGGCGTTTAACATCAACATTCCGAAAGAGCTTGTCAATCAAGCGGTCAAATTTATGTTAGGCTTATATCAAGTGTTCGTCGAAAAAGATTGCTCGATCGCTGAAATTAACCCGCTCGTTGTTACAGGAGACGGAAAAGTTATGGCGCTTGATGCGAAGTTAAACTTTGATTCTAACGCGTTATATCGCCATAAAGACATTTTAGAATATCGCGATTTAGACGAAGAAGATCCAAAAGAAATTGAAGCATCAAAATATGATTTAAACTACATTTCGCTTGATGGAAACATCGGCTGCATGGTAAACGGTGCAGGCTTAGCGATGGCGACAATGGACATTATTAAATATTATGGCGGCGAACCAGCGAACTTTTTAGATGTTGGTGGCGGTGCGACGACAGAGAAAGTAACGGAAGCATTTAAAATCATTTTATCTGATCCGAAAGTAAAAGGCATTTTCGTAAACATTTTCGGAGGCATTATGAAATGCGACGTGATCGCAAACGGTATTGTTGAAGCGACAAAACAAGTCGGTTTAAACCTTCCGCTCGTCGTTCGTTTAGAAGGAACAAACGTCGAATTAGGCAAAAAGATTTTAGAACAGTCTGGACTAAACATTACAGCCGCTGAATCGATGGCAGACGGCGCGCAAAAAATCGTTTCGCTAGTAAGCTAATAGAAGGGATGGGAGAAACGTGAGCGTTTTTGTTAATAAAGATACGAAAGTAATCGTGCAAGGAATTACAGGTTCACAAGGATTGTTCCATACAAAACAAATGATCGAATACGGCACAAACATCGTTGGTGGTGTCACACCAGGAAAAGGTGGAACAGAAGTGGAAGGTGTGCCTGTATTTGATACGGTGTCTGAAGCGGTTGAAAAAACAGGAGCGAACGCTTCTGTCATCTATGTTCCGCCGGCATTTGCTGCGGATGCAATTATGGAAGCTGTTGATGCAGAAATCGACTTAGTTGTTTGTATTACAGAAGGCATTCCTGTATTGGATATGGTGAAAGTCAAGCGCTATATGGAAGGCAAGAAAACGCGCCTCATCGGTCCGAACTGCCCTGGCGTCATCACGCCAGAAGAATGTAAAATCGGCATTATGCCAGGTTACATTCATAAAAAAGGTCACGTCGGTATCGTTTCGCGCTCTGGTACGTTAACGTACGAAGCGGTTCACCAATTAACACAAGCAGGCATCGGTCAATCGACGGCCATTGGCATTGGTGGTGACCCAGTGAACGGGACAAACTTTATCGACGTATTAAAGGCGTTTAACGAAGATGAAGACACATATGCGGTCATTATGATCGGTGAAATTGGTGGAACAGCAGAAGAAGAAGCGGCAGAATGGGTGAAAGCGAACATGACAAAGCCGGTTGTCGGCTTTATTGGTGGACAAACAGCTCCTCCAGGAAAGCGCATGGGACATGCTGGTGCGATCATTTCTGGGGGCAAAGGAACAGCCGCAGAAAAAATTCAAACGATGACAGCATGCGGCATTAAAGTGGCTGAAACGCCATCTGTGATCGGCGAAACGCTCATCTCTGTATTAAAAGAACGCGGTTTATACGAAAAGTGTAAAACACATTAATCGTTCAATCGTCCTAAGGAGCAGACCTTAGGACGATTTTTATACAAAGGAGGGATATGATGTACGATACAGATCGCGAAAGGCTTATTCATTTGCATCATTGTCGTGGGATCGGATGGAAAAGCATCGCGCGCTTACTTGATGTTGATCCATCCCTTGCCTCTATTTTTCATCTTTCTTCTCAGCAACTTCAACGATTACTGACAATCCCCGAAAAACATTTCGCTGCTTTTTTCCATGATTTGCATTGTCACAAATTGAAACGTATGATAAAAACATATGAGGAGCAAAACATTCATATTGTAACAATGAAGGACGACGAATACCCAGGGTGGCTTAAACATATATACGATCCGCCATGGGTACTATATGCGAAAGGAAACGTGCAATTATTGAAGCGAAAAAAATTAATAAGCGTCGTCGGGACACGAACACCAACCCGTCAAGGAATTGCAGCGATGCACATCGTTTTTCCGCCGCTCATTGAACGCGGGTGGGTCATTGTGAGCGGATTAGCGAAAGGTGTCGATGCCGAAGCGCATCGTTTATGTTTACGCCATAACGGTGAAACAATTGCGGTCATGGCAGGGGGATTGCGTTATATATATCCTCCTGAAAATGAATCATTATTTCGACAATTAGCGACAACCCAACTCGTTATTTCTGAGTACCCGCCGTTTGTTCGCCCACAAACATGGCATTTTCCAATGCGCAACCGGATCATTAGCGGTTTGTCTGTTGGCACGGTTGTCGTGCAGGCGAAAGAGCGAAGCGGCTCACTAATTACTGCTCATTTTGCGCTACAACAAGGAAGGGAAGTGTTTGCAATCCCAGGTGACATCACGACAAAAGAAGCGCACGGAACGAATCGCTTAATCCAACAAGGAGCGAAATTAATCTTATCAAGCGACGATATCGAAGAGGAATTTCGACATCTTTTTACATGAGCGAAAGAAAAAATCGAAAAATGATGTTTGACAAATGAACGAATCATCATTAATAATAATGAAGATTTTATTTTACGAATTACCTCTTAAGGGAGGACAAAATGATGTCAGACTACTTAGTCATTGTAGAGTCGCCAGCAAAGGCGAAAACGATTGAAAGATACTTAGGAAAAAAGTATAAAGTAAAAGCATCGATGGGGCATGTGCGCGATTTGCCAAAAAGTCAAATGGGCGTTGATATACAAAACGATTATGAACCGAAGTATATTACGATTCG
The DNA here is from genome assembly GCF_019553625.1 of Anoxybacillus sp. ST70. Classification (NCBI taxonomy): domain Bacteria; kingdom Bacillati; phylum Bacillota; class Bacilli; order Caryophanales; family Anoxybacillaceae; genus Anoxybacillus; species Anoxybacillus sp. ST70. The sequence continues at coordinate 136,562 of NZ_JAHZOF010000001.1, read as the reverse complement.
TGGCAAAGGTTCGGTCATCAAAGAGTTGAAAACAGCAGCGAAAAAAGCAAAAAAAGTATTTCTTGCAGCCGACCCGGATCGCGAAGGGGAAGCGATCGCTTGGCATTTAGCACATTTGCTTGATTTAAATACCGACTCCCCATGTCGCGTTGTATTTAACGAAATTACAAAAGATGCGATTAAACAGTCGTTTGAACAACCGCGCGCCATTAATATGCATTTAGTTCATGCACAACAAGCGCGGCGCGTGCTCGATCGCCTTGTCGGCTACAACATTAGCCCGTTGCTTTGGAAAAAAGTAAAAAAAGGGTTAAGCGCAGGGCGTGTGCAATCTGTTGCGCTTCGCTTAATTATTGATCGTGAAAAAGAAATTCAATCGTTTCAACCAGAAGAATATTGGACGATTCAAGGGACGTTTGTCAAAGGCAATGACACATTTGAAGCGCAATTTTATCGGCTAGACAACAAAACGATCGATTTAAAAGCAGAACAAGATGTACAACATGTGTTAAGCCATATACAAGGGAATGAATTTGTCGTCACAGCGGTAACGAAAAAAGAGCGAAAGCGCAATCCGGTCGCCCCGTTCATTACATCGTCATTACAACAAGAAGCTGCACGGAAGTTGAATTTTCGCACGAAAAAGACGATGATGGTCGCACAACAGCTATACGAAGGAATTGATCTTGGAAGCGAAGGAACTGTCGGTTTAATTACATATATGCGTACAGACTCCACGCGTGTATCAGAAAGCGCTCAACAAGAGGCGATTCAGTATATTGAACAGACGTTCGGTACATCATATGTAGCAACAGAAAAAAGAAAAGAAAAACAAAACGCGAACGCGCAAGATGCGCACGAAGCGATTCGCCCAACATCCGTCTGGCGTCATCCGAGCGCCATTAAACCGCATGTGACACGCGATCAATATCAGCTATACAAACTGATTTGGGAGCGCTTTATCGCTAGCCAAATGGCCCCAGCTGTGCTCGATACGGTCGCGGTCGAGCTTTCAAACGGTTCGGTCGTCTTTCGTGCGACTGGCTCGACAGTCAAATTTCCAGGCTTTATGAAAGTATATGTGGAAGGAACAGACGATCCGAAAGATGAACAACAACGATTACTGCCAGATTTTGTTGAAGGGGAGCGCGTATTTAGTAAAGATATTGAAGGAAAGCAACATTTTACACAGCCGCCACCACGTTATACGGAAGCGCGCCTTGTCAAGACGTTAGAAGAGCTCGGCATCGGTCGTCCATCGACATACGCTCCGACGCTCGATACGATTCAAAAACGCAATTATGTGACGCTTGAGAACAAACGATTCGTTCCAACAGAGCTTGGGGAAATTGTCCTTGATTTAATGATGCAATTTTTCCCGGAAATTTTAGATGTCGAGTTTACAGCAAAAATGGAAAAAAACTTAGATGACATTGAAGAAGGGAAAGTAGAATGGGTACGCATCATTGACGAATTTTATCGCGAGTTTGAAAAGCGGTTAAAAGTGGCTGAAGTTGAAATGGAAAAAGTCGAAATAGAAGATGAATCAGCGGATGTCGATTGCGATGTATGCGGAAGCCCAATGGTGTACAAAATGGGGCGCTTCGGAAAGTTTATCGCTTGTTCAAATTTCCCGCAATGTCGCAATACAAAAGCGATCGTCAAACATATCGGTGTGACATGTCCGCGCTGTCATGAAGGAAATATCGTCGAACGAAAAAGCAAAAAGAAGCGCATGTTTTATGGTTGCGATCGTTTCCCAACATGCGACTTCGTTTCATGGGATAAACCGATCAATCGACCGTGTCCAAAATGCGGTGGCATGCTCGTTGAGAAAAAAGGGAAAAAGAGCGTGCACATTCAATGTACACAATGTGAATATAACGAACAACAGTAAGGTGAGGCGAATACCCTCACCCATTTTATCGAGGAGGGAATATAGATGGAAGTAACAGTCATTGGAGCAGGATTAGCAGGAAGTGAGGCGGCATGGCAACTCGCGAAGCGCGGCATTCGCGTCAAATTATATGAAATGCGCCCGGTGAAACAAACCCCTGCGCATCATACAGACAAGTTTGCAGAACTTGTATGCAGCAATTCTCTTCGCGCAAATACGTTAACGAATGCAGTCGGTGTATTAAAAGAAGAAATGCGTCGGTTAGATTCCGTCATTATGAAAGCAGCGGACTCTTGTTCCGTGCCCGCTGGTGGAGCTTTAGCTGTCGACCGTCACGAATTTGCGGCGAAAGTCACAGACATGGTAGCGAATCATCCGAATGTGACGGTTGTGCGCGAAGAAGTAACAACCATTCTAACAGGCCCAACGATTATTGCGACAGGTCCGTTAACATCGCAGCCGCTTTCGGAACAGCTTAAGGCGTTGACAGGGGAAGAATATTTATATTTTTACGATGCGGCTGCACCGATTGTTGAGAAAGAAAGCATTGATATGGAAAAAGTGTATATAAAGTCCCGCTACGACAAAGGGGAAGCAGCATACATTAATTGTCCGATGACAGAAGAGGAGTTCGACCGATTTTATGATGCGCTCATTTCTGCTGAAACAGTACCTTTAAAAGAGTTTGAAAAAGAAATTTATTTTGAAGGATGTATGCCAATTGAAGTGATGGCGCGACGCGGAAAAAAGACGTTGTTGTTTGGACCAATGAAACCTGTCGGCTTAGAAGATCCGCGTACAGGCAAACGTCCTTTTGCTGTCGTCCAGCTTCGTCAAGATGATGCTGCAGGAACGTTGTACAATATTGTCGGTTTTCAAACGCATTTAAAATGGGGGGCGCAAAAAGAAGTCATTCGCCTCATTCCAGGGCTTGAGCAAGCAGAAATTGTACGATATGGTGTCATGCACCGTAATACGTTTATTAATTCGCCGAAGTTATTAAAACCGACATATCAATATAAAGAAAGAGAAGATTTATTTTTTGCAGGACAAATGACCGGGGTCGAAGGATATGTCGAGTCAGCGGCATCAGGACTTGTGGCGGGGATCAATGCTGCGCACTATGTGCTTGGAAAAGAACTTGTCGTATTTCCACAAGAAACGGCCATTGGAAGCATGGCGCATTATATTACATCGGCGAATCCGAAACATTTTCAACCGATGAATGCGAATTTCGGTTTATTCGCACCGCTCGACGAGCCAATGAAAGATAAAAAGAAAAAGAATGAACGATATGCACAACGGGCATTAGAAACGATTCGGAATTTTTTAAAAAAATGGTGAAATTCGTTGCAAGAGCTACTAAATTGTGCTACTATTTAGTAGCTCTTGTGAGGTGATCGAATGGAAAATGTGAATTTTACGTTAAATTTGTTCATTGAATATTTACAAATAGAAAAAAATTATTCAGAATATACAATTGCGTGTTATAAGCATGATATTGGCGAATTTTTTGAATTTATGGAGCGCGAACAAGTTAAACAGTTGCAAGAAGTGTCTTACAGCGACGTTCGCTTGTTTTTAACAGAGCTTCATAAACGTCAGCAATCAAGCCGTTCGATTGCCCGGAAAATGTCGAGCTTGCGCAGCTTTTATAAATTTTTAATGCGGGAGAAAATCGTTTCTGAAAATCCGTTTGCGCTTGCATCGTTGCCGAAAAAAGAACAGAAAATTCCACATTTTTTGTATCCAGATGAATTAGAACAGTTGTTTGTTGTCAATGATTTGAATACAGCGATCGGTCAACGAAACCAAGCGATCATTGAACTATTATACGCAACAGGTGTTCGTGTAAGTGAATGTTGTAACATTCGCTTATCGCACATTGATTTCTCTGTATGTACCATTTTAATTTACGGAAAAGGAAATAAACAGCGATATGTCCCGTTTGGTACGTATGCAAAAGAAGCGCTTGAACGATATATACAAGACGGACGTCAGCAACTGGTAAGTAAAGCAAAAGCGCCAACGGATGTGCTTTTTTTAAATGCGCGTGGTGGAGCATTAACGCCAAGAGGGGTACGTCACATTTTAAACGACATCGTTGAACAAGCTGCCCTTTCTTTGAAAGTTAGTCCCCATGTGTTTCGCCATACGTTTGCGACGCATTTATTAAATGAAGGTGCTGATTTACGTTCTGTGCAAGAATTGTTAGGTCATGCGCATCTTTCGTCAACACAAGTGTATACACATGTAACGAAAGATCATTTGCGCCACGTTTATTTACATTCTCACCCGCGTGCATAAAAAGGAGGATGGGTTATGAGTCAATTTCATGCGACGACGATTTTTGCGATTCGCCATCAAGGAAAAGGAGCGATGGCGGGCGATGGTCAAGTAACGTTCGGCAATGCCGTAGTAATGAAACATACAGCGCGGAAAATTCGTAAACTTTTTCATGGCAAAGTGTTAGCTGGTTTTGCAGGCGCGGTAGCTGATGCGTTTACGCTGTTTGAAATGTTTGAAGGAAAGTTAGAAGAATACAACGGAAATTTACAACGGGCAGCGGTTGAGCTAGCGAAAGAGTGGCGGAGCGACAAAGTGTTGCGCCGATTAGAAGCGATGTTAATCGTCATGGATGCCACACATATGTTGCTCATTTCTGGAACAGGCGAAGTCATTGAACCAGACGATAACATTTTAGCGATTGGCTCCGGTGGTAACTATGCGTTAGCAGCTGGTCGGGCATTGAAGACGTATGCAGGTGAACATTTAACAGCGAAGCAAATTGCGGAAGCGGCATTAAAAGTAGCGAGCGATATTTGCGTGTACACAAACGATAGCATTATCGTTGAAGAGCTGTAGAGGAGGGAGCGGCATGTTAACGCCAAAACAAATTGTTGAAAAGCTTGATCAGTTTATCGTCGGTCAGCATGAAGCAAAAAAAGCGGTAGCGATCGCATTAAGAAATCGTTATCGCCGCAGTTTATTAGATGAAAAGTTGCGCGATGAAGTCGTGCCGAAAAACATTTTAATGATTGGACCGACGGGTGTTGGAAAAACAGAAATTGCACGTCGATTAGCGAAACTTGTTGGCGCTCCGTTCGTAAAAGTAGAGGCAACGAAATTTACGGAAGTCGGTTATGTCGGTCGCGACGTAGAATCGATGGTGCGCGATCTCGTTGAAACGTCTGTGCGCATCGTGAAAGAGAAAAAAATGAACGAAGTAAAAGAACAAGCAGAGCAATTAGCGAACAAACGGCTTGTTGAACTGCTTGTACCTGGGAAAACAAAACAGCCAATGAAAAATCCGTTTGAACTTTTGTTTGGTGGGGCAGTGGAACAACAAACGACAAACGGCAGCGAAGATCAACAACTCGCCGAAAGACGAAGACAAGTCGCTTGGCAATTGGCCAATGGGCAGTTAGAAAACGAAGTAGTGACGGTTGAGATCGAAGAGCAACAACCGATGATGTTTGACTTATTCCAAGGCGCTGGCATGGAGCAAATGGGCGTAAATATGCAAGATATGTTAAGTAGCTTTATGCCGAAAAAGCGAAAAAAACGAAAATTAAAAGTAAAAGAAGCGCGCCACGTGCTTGCGAACGAAGAAGCGCAAAAATTGATCGATATGGACGAAGTAACGCAAGAAGCGATTCGTCTAGCAGAACAATCAGGCATCATTTTTATTGACGAAATCGATAAAATTGCTCGGAAAGGGCAGGTTGGTTCATCAGCTGACGTTTCGCGTGAAGGTGTGCAACGCGACATTTTACCGATCGTTGAAGGTTCAACCGTCATGACGAAATACGGACCGGTCAAAACGGACTATATTTTATTTATTGCAGCTGGGGCGTTTCATATGGCGAAACCGTCCGACTTAATTCCAGAATTGCAAGGGCGTTTTCCGATTCGCGTTGAATTGACGAAACTTACCGTAGATGATTTCGTGAAAATATTAGTTGAACCGAACAATGCGCTTTTAAAGCAGTATATCGCTTTACTTGCTACAGAAGGTATACAACTTGAATTTTCTGACGATGCTATTCGTAAAATCGCAGAAGTCGCTTTTGAAGTGAATCAACAAACGGATAACATTGGTGCACGTCGCCTTCATACAATTATGGAAAAATTGTTAGAAGACTTATTGTATGAAGCGCCAGACGTACATCTTGAAAAGGTCGTTATTACTCCACAATACGTGGAACAAAAACTAGGGAACATTGTAAGAAATAAAGATTTAAGTCAGTTTATTTTATAAGGAGGATGCGATATGAACTTACTTGAAAAAACGAGAAAAATTAATGCGATGCTGCAAAATGCGGCTGGAAAGCCTGTGAACTTTAAAGAGATGGCAGAAACGCTTTGTGAAGTCATTGAAGCAAACATTTTCGTTGTGAGCCGTCGCGGAAAGTTGCTCGGCTTTGCTATTAAACAAACGATTGAAAATGAACGAATGAAAAAAATGTTAGCGGATCGTCAATTTCCAGAAGAGTATACGAAAAGCTTATTTAATATTACAGAAACATCGCCAAATCTCGATATTAATAGTGAGTATACGGCATTTCCGATTGAAAATAAAGACTTGTTTAAAAATGGCTTAACGACGATCGTGCCGATTATCGGTGGCGGGGAACGCCTTGGAACGCTCATTTTATCTCGATTAGATAAAGAGTTTCACGATGATGATTTAATTTTAGCTGAATATGGAGCGACAGTTGTTGGAATGGAAATTTTGCGTGAAAAAGCAGAGGAAATTGAAGAAGAAGCGCGCAGCAAGGCAGTCGTGCAAATGGCGATCAGCTCTCTTTCATATAGTGAATTAGAAGCAATCGAGCATATTTTCGAAGAATTAGATGGGACAGAAGGCTTGCTCGTTGCAAGTAAAATTGCTGATCGTGTCGGCATTACGCGTTCAGTCATTGTTAACGCACTTCGTAAACTAGAAAGTGCCGGAGTCATTGAATCTCGCTCGCTCGGAATGAAAGGAACGTACATTAAAGTATTAAACGATAAATTTTTAACGGAACTCGAAAAATTAAAACATCATTAAAAAAAGCAGGCATCTTTCTCGCAAAGATGCCTTTTTTGTTAAAGTATGTGAAAAATAGTCCATTCTTCCCTATATACATTCGACAAATAATTTTTTACAATAAAGATGGCTTTGTCGAACGGTGTCTGAATAAGGAGGAATATGCTGTGGAATTGTTTTCGAATACGTTCCAAATATTAGAACAAGGATTGAATTATTCATCATTAAAGCAAAGAGTGATCGCAAACAATATTGCAAATGTTGATACACCAAACTTTCAAGCGAAAGATGTTCAGTTTCGTAATGAATTTCAGCAAGCGTTACAAGCGTATCGTACCGATCCTCGTCACTTTGAGTTTAAAGGGCGCACAAACAAATTTTTCGTGACAACTAAAAATGATCTTGTTTACAATCATAATAAGAATAATGTCGATCTAGATAAAGAAATGTCAGATTTAGCAAAAAATCAAATGTATTATAACGCTTTAGTTGAAAGATTAAATGGAAAGTTTAACTCCTTAAGAACAGTCATTAAGGGGGGGGAATAATACATGTTTCAAAGTTTTAATGTGTCTGCCTCTGCGTTGACTGCTCAACGATTGCGCATGGATGTCATTTCAGCAAATATGGCGAACGTCGATACGACACGTGCCAAAATGGTCGATGGAAAGTGGCAACCGTATCGTCGAAAGATGGTTGTTATGCAACCAAACGAATCGTTTTCTTCTTTTTTGAATCAAGCGATGAACGAGCGATCAACAGGCGGGGTGAAAGTGACGAAAATTATCGAAGATCAGACTCCTTTCAAACTTGTGTATGATCCATCTCATCCCGATGCGGATGAAAACGGATATGTGCAGTTACCAAACGTCGATCCGTTGAAAGAAATGGTTGATTTAATGAGCGCCACGCGTTCATATGAGGCGAACGTGACGGTATTAAATGCCACGAAAGGGATGTTAATGAAGGCGTTAGAAATCGGAAAATAGGAGGAAAAATGATGATTGATCGCATTCAACGCGCATTGCCAGCCGCGCAGCCGCACTCGATAGAGCCTGCGAAAGCACAACAGGCGTTTTCACAATTTTTAAAAGAGGCGATAAATGAAGTAAATAGACAGCAAATTGAATCAGATCAGCTAACGACTAAGTTAGTGAAAGGAGAAAATATTGACTTACATACGGTCATGATTGCCTCTCAAAAAGCGAGTATTTCGCTTCAATTAGCTCTTGAAGTGCGTAACAAAGTGATTGAAGCGTATCAAGAAGTAATGAGAATGCAAGTATAATGACCTCAAGAGATAGCGGAGGAAGCGTATGAACGAACGATTAAAGCAAGTGATAGAACGATTTAAATTGTTTTGGAGCGAAAGAACAAAACAGCAAAAAGCTGTGACAATAGGACTAATTGGGGCGTTGATCGTCGCTGTTGCGCTCACTGCTTTTTTTGCGACGCGAACGAACTTTGTTCCTCTCTATAGCAATTTATCCCCGCAAGAAGCAGGGCAAATTAAAGCGACGCTTGATCAGCGGGGAATTAAGTCACAAATTACCGATAACGGTACGACGATTTTAGTGCCTGAACAGCTTGTTAACACATTAAAAGTTGAATTAGCCGCAGAAGGCATTCCTGATAGCGGAAGTATTGATTATTCATTTTTCGGAAAAAACTCTGGTTTCGGGATGACGGATAATGAATTTAACGTGTTGAAAATTGAGGCGATGCAAACGGAACTCGCTAATTTAATAAAAAGTATCGACGGGGTAGAAGATGCAAAGGTCATGATTAATCTACCCCAGCCGACCATCTTTGTTGGTGACCAACAGGAAGAGGCATCTGCGTCCATTGTGTTGAAAACCAAGGCGGGATATAAATTTAATGAACAGCAAATTAAATCGCTATATCACCTTGTTTCCAAAAGTGTGCCGAACCTTCCTACTGAAAATATCGTTATTATGAATCAATATTTTGAGTACTTTGATTTAAAAAATGAAGAAAATTTTTCGTCAGGCAAAACATTTGCTGAACAATATGAAGTGAAACAACAAATTGAGCGCGACATTCAACGCCGCGTCCAACAAATGTTAGGAACGATGATTGGACAAGATAAAGTTGTCGTTTCCGTTACAGCAGACGTGGATTTTACGCAAGAAAACCGTCAAGAAGAGCTTGTTGAGCCAGTCGATAAAGAAAATATGGAAGGCATCGCAGTAAGCGTCCAGCGCATTACTGAAACGTTTTCCGGCAAAGGAGCTCAAGCAGGTGGTACAGTAGGAACGGGAGAAAACGCCGTACCAGGATATGAAGGAGCAAATGGCGAGACAAACGGGGATTATGAGCGCATTGAAGAAACAATTAATAACGAGGTTAATAGAATAAAAAGAGAAATTGTAGCAAGTCCTTATAAAATAAAAGATTTAGGCATTCAAGTGATGGTTGAGCCACCAAAACCAAACGATCCGAATTCACTTCCTGCCCAGACGGTAGATGATATAACGAAAATTTTAGGTACGATTGTGCGGACATCAGTCGATAAAGATATGGCTCAGCAATGGACAGAAGCGGATTTACAGAACCGCGTCGTTGTTTCGGTTCAACCATTTAATGGGAAAGTGAAGTTTGACGAACAAACATCAATCATTCCGACATGGGCATATATTGTTGGTGGCGGAGTCATCGTGTTGTTGCTTGTTTTGATCATCTTTTTATGGTTGCGTAGAAGAAAAAGAGAGGAAATGGACGATTTATTATTACAAGAAGAACAAGTGGCCATACAAATTCCAGATGTAAATGAGGAAGTGGAGACAGAAGCAACGTTGCGCCGTAAACAACTAGAAAAATTAGCAAAAGAAAAACCAGAAGAGTTCGCTAAATTGCTAAGAACATGGTTAATGGAAGAGTAAAGGGGGGGATTGGATGGCAAAGCGCGATCAAAAAAGTGAATTAACAGGGAAACAAAAAGCGGCCATTCTCCTCATTTCGCTTGGCCCAGATGTTTCTGCATCTGTTTATAAACATTTGTCTGAAGAAGAAATTGAGCAGTTGACACTTGAAATTTCGAATGTTCGCCAAGTTGATGCCGAGAAAAAGGAATTCATTTTAGAAGAATTTCACCAGATCGCTTTAGCACAAGACTATATTTCGCAAGGCGGTATCGCTTACGCCAAACAAGTTCTTGAAAAAGCACTTGGTCCAGATCAAGCGATGAATATAATTAACCGTCTAACGTCTGCGTTGCAAGTACGTCCTTTCGATTTTGCTCGCAAAGCGGATCCGACTCAAATTTTAAACTTTTTACAAAATGAGCATCCTCAAACAATCGCTCTCGTGTTATCGTATTTGGATCCAGCGCAAGCAGGGCAGATTTTATCATCGTTGTCACAAGAAATGCAGGCTGATGTAGCAAGAAGAATTGCTCTTATGGATGGAACTTCACCAGAGATTATTAACGAGGTAGAGCAAATACTAGAAAGAAAACTGTCGGCGACAGTAGTCCAAGATTATACGCAAGCTGGTGGCATCGAAGCGGTTGTTGAAGTGTTAAATGGTGTTGATCGGGCAACTGAGCGCACGATTTTAGATGCGCTTGAAATTCAAGACCCAGAATTAGCAGAAGAAATTAAAAAGCGCATGTTTGTCTTTGAAGATATTGTTACACTTGATAATCGTGCTATTCAGCGTGTTATTCGAGAAGCAGATAACGCTGACTTGTTACTCGCATTAAAGGTATCTAGTGATGAAGTGAAAGAGGTTATTTTCCGAAATATGTCAAATCGTATGGCTGAAACGTTTAAAGAAGAGATGGAATTTATGGGACCAGTTCGCCTTCGCGATGTGGAGGAGGCACAATCACGTATCGTTGCTGTTATTCGTCGTCTCGAAGAAGCTGGAGAAATCGTTATTGCTCGAGGTGGAGGGGATGATATTATTGTCTAAATTGATTAAAGCCCCGTTTGCTAGAACGTGTACAGAACAACGAGCAGTCATTCAAGTGAGAAAAGTGTTGCCAGACGTGCAACAAGAGGAATATGAGCAACATGACGAAGCGATGACAGCACACGTACAAACGATCATTGAACAAGCAGAACAGGAAGCGGCAAACATTCGTCAAGAAGCCGATATGTATTACGCATCTGTTCAACAACAAATTGCGGAAGAACGAAGACAATGGGAAGAAGAACGAAATCGGTGGGTGAAGGAAGCGCGTCAAGAAGGATATACGATCGGGTTAGAACAAGGGCGCCGAGACGGATTTCAACAATACATGGAAAAGATCCAAGAAGCGAAACAAATCGTGCAATCAGCAAATGAACAATTTTATCACATGTTGCAGTCGGCCGATGAAACGATTTTGCTTATCGCGTGCAAAGTGGCGGAACGAATTATCGGTGAACGTCTCGCTGAAAATAAAGAACATTTTCTCGGTCTTGTCAAACAAGTCATGAAAGAAGTTCGTGAACATGAAGAAGTGAAAATGTATGTTCACCCGACTTACTACGATGTTGTCATTCGCCAAAAAGATGAGCTGAAAGCTTTATTTAGTCAAGATGTTCATTTATTTATTTACCCGGATGACACATTGGCTGAAACAAGTTGCATTGTTGAATCGCCTTTTGGTCGCATTGATGCAAGCGTTGACACGCAACTTGAGCAATTGAAGTTACAATTGCTCGAACGAATCGAGGGGGCAAGTGAATGAACTGGCAAGCACTCATCAATGAAATCGAACTGCTCGACCCGTATAAACGATTTGGTAAAGTGACGCGCGTCATCGGCTTAATGATTGAAGCAAAAGGACCAGAAAGTTCCATTGGGGATGTGTGCTACATTCATATTGGTCATAAAAAAAAGAAAAAAATTCAGGCAGAAGTTGTAGGCTTTCGTGACGAGTACGTGCTTTTAATGCCGTATGCAGCCGTTCAAGACATCGCACCAGGGTGCATTGTCGAAGCAACGGGTGCCCCGCTCGAAATCAAAGTCGGTTCAGCGCTTGTAGGACGTGTTATTGACGCATTAGGTGCTCCGCTCGATCATCAGCCGCTTCCGAAAGGGCTGACGGCTGTTCCGATCGATCGCCAACCGCCAAGTCCGATGACGCGTCCACCGATCGCGGAGCCCATTGAAGTCGGCGTGAAAATGATCGACAGTTTGCTTACGGTTGGAAAGGGGCAACGTGTCGGTATTTTTGCTGGGTCTGGCGTTGGAAAAAGTACATTAATGGGAATGATTGCCCGCAACACAAACGCTGATTTAAACATTATTGCTCTTATTGGAGAACGCGGACGTGAAGTGCGAGAGTTTATTGAACGTGACCTCGGTTCAGAAGGGTTAAAACGTTCCATTGTCATTGTTGCCACGTCCGATCAACCAGCGCTCATGCGCATTAAAGGGGCGTATACAGCGACAGCTATTGCCGAATATTTTCGAGATCAAGGATTGAACGTGATGTTTATGATGGATTCCGTTACACGCGTTGCAATGGCGCAGCGTGAAGTCGGACTAGCCGTCGGAGAACCACCGACAACGAAAGGATATACGCCGTCTGTTTTTGCTATTTTACCAAAACTGCTTGAGCGGACGGGAACGAATGAACACGGAACGATTACTGCTTTTTATACGGTGCTCGTTGACGGCGATGATATGAACGAGCCGATTGCAGATACAGTTCGTGGTATTTTGGATGGACATTTCGTATTAGAACGACAACTAGCAAACAAAGGTCAATATCCGGCAATTAACGTATTAAAAAGCGTCAGTCGCGTCATGAACTACATCGTAACGCCAGAACATCGAAAAGTAGCGGAAAAGTTGCGCGAGTTGTTAGCAACATACGTTCAATCTGAAGACTTAATTCAAATCGGTGCGTACAAACGAGGGTCATCGCGGGAAATTGATGAAGCGATTCGTTACTATCCAAAAATTATTTCTTTTTTAAAGCAAGATATGCACGAATCATACACAATAAACGAAAGCGTTCAACAGTTGTTTCAACTTATTGAACAAGGGTGAATAAACGATGACACCATTTAAATTAACAAAAATTCTAAATTTAAAAGAACATGAAAAACAAAAGGCGTTGCATGAATATGAAGAAGCACGTAACCGTTTTGAAGAGGTGGCGGAAAAACTATACCACTTCTTAAAGCAAAAAGAAGATTATGAGGAACAACATAAACAACAATTACACTCTGGGATAGCGATTCAACATATTCGTTCGTTTCAACAATTTATGAGCAATTTGCAACGCGTCATCGACCATTATCAACATCTTGTTATGCAAGCCCGTCAACAAATGGAGTTGAAACAACTGAAGTTAGTTGAATTAAATGTAGAAGTGAAAAAATACGAAAAAATAAAAAAGAGATATGACGAAATGGTTGCGACACAAATGCGAATCGCAGAACAAAAACAGATGGACGATATTTCAATACAGCAATATTGCTATCGAGAGACAAGGTGAACGTCAATGGGACAGTTTGAAAAAGAAGAGATGAAAAAAACAAGTAAGTTTCAATGGTTTCTTTTTGTCGGTTTTATCCCACTGTTATTTACACTTTCAATTGTTTTGCTCGTTTTAACATTCTCTGGTATTAACGTATTTGAACAAGGGAAAAAATATGCAAGTCAATTGCCGTTCGTATCGCAATGGATTGAAGGAACGGAAGCAAACGAAAAAAAGAAGCTGCAACAACAAATCGTTGAACTAAAGGCAACGATTGTTGAAAAAGAGAAGCAGCTGACAAAAGCGAACGATGTGCTTAAAGAAAAAGAATCAGAAATCGATGCATTGAAGCAAGAAATTGCTCGTTTGCAAACGGAAAACGAACAAGTTCAAGATCCAAGGTCGTCGATAGAGCAAACGAACGGTTCACGCGTTGATGTTGTAAAAATGTATGAAACGATGTCTCCGAAAAAAGCAGCAGAAATTATTCCACAAATGTCGGATCAAGAAGCAGTCAATTTATTGTCAAAGTTAAAAACAGATAAAGTTTCATCTATTTTAGAAAAAATGGACGCGGTAAATGCCGCAAAATATACGAGCTTGCTTGCGAAAAAAGCAAACAATTGAATTGAAAGGAGGTGGAAATGTGAACATTACGCCTGTTTCTCCGACAGTTTCATTTGTTGGACAAGACAAGCAAGGAGAAGTTCCAACGGGAGCTGAAAATGTGTTTGCCAGCGTGCTTGCATCATTGCAACAGTTAAAACAACCCGTTTCACAAAATAATTTTGAGCAACAAGAAAACACAGAGTTAATTGATTGGGGAGAATTGCAAAAATGGCTTTGTGAGCTTCCTATTTCCGACGGGTACGCAGATAGGCAAATATTATCCCATGAAATTATTCAATCGTTTCTTTCATTTTTGCCAGAACAAGCGAAAGAATATATCGTTGAACAATTTTCGACCTCTCAGGCTTTTGAAGAGATTTTTTCGCTAAAAGAAGGCCGAAATGAAGAAGTGGATGAGTTTATGCTTTTCATGGCGCTATTTCAGTTGGAGCAAAAGGGATGGTCGATCCCGGAGCAAGTGATGGAGAGCGTGCGTACATTGTTTAGTACCACATTTAAAGTGAACATCGGACAAAGTTGTACGATCAAAGAGATGTTGCAAAAGTTAATGGAAAATGAGCGCGCTTCTTTATCACTCGCCAGTAACGAGAAAACGGTACCTGATGTGAAACGACAGATGACTTTTGCCGGGACGTTGTTGCCAGAGCAACAAACGTGGCATACAGTTCAAAAAAATGTTATGCCCTTGTCAAAAAGTGAACAAATGATTGTTTATATGCCTGAGCATACATTCCAGGTCGCTCAACAAGTTACGGAAAAAGTTGTTCCGTTTGAAATGCAAACGATTGATACGACAAATGAAACCGCATTTGCAGCTCAACTAGATCGGGTAGTGCGCATGAGTAAGTTCACGCAGTTGAGAAACGGAGCACAACAGTTGCTTGTTCGCTTGCATCCTGAACATTTAGGTTTTATGACCATTAAACTTATTCAACAAAAAAATGGTTTAGTTGCTAAAATTATTACGTCGACAGAGATGGCCAAGCAACTAGTGGAACGCCATATCCATCAACTTTCTCATGTAATAGCTACAGATCGTATTACCGTTGAACAGTTTAACGTATTTGAACAAACAAAGTTTCGCGATCATTCATTCCAGCAACAGCAGCAACAGCAAAAACAGCAAGAGAAGCAAAAAGAAGAGAAAAGGCAACCAGATCAATCTTTTGATGAGTGGATAACAGAGTTGTTTCAATCGGAAAGGTAAGAGGTGATATGAATGACAGCGATTGATTCGAGTTTACTTTTGTCAAAGCGACAAGTTGAGCAACGTGAAACAGGGAGAAGCTCATTAGGAAAAGATGATTTTTTGAAAATTTTAATTGCTCAATTGCAACATCAAGATCCATTAAATCCAATAGAAGATCGTGAGTTTATTTCGCAAATGGCGAATTTTTCATCGCTTGAACAAATGATAAATATGTCAAATATGATGAGCAAATTTATCGAAACACAAACAGATACGTCAGAAAAACTTGTGACCACGTTAGATTCGTTACAAAAGTTGATTCAACAACAAGTAACTCCATCTCTTGCTCAGTATAGCGAATGGATTGGCAAAACAGTCACATGGGATGAACAAAGCGGAATTGTGAAAGCTGTCGTTCAAAAAGGAACGGAAGTATGGTTAGAGCTTGAACAAGGGGAAACCGTTTTAGCCTCTCGCGTCACAAAAGTGTCGCAATAAGTAAGCAAGGAAATGAATCGCATTCAATTTTTTACACACTCTGCTTATCTTGCTGAAAAACAACGTGCAGTAGCTTTAACAAGGTATCAATCGTTCCGACATGTGCTTTTTTGGTTAAAAATAAGCAAGTATGCCCAACAGCTTTACAAGAACGATATATAATGATGCTATTATATAAGGCTGAATCTTTTCAGAGGTTCAAAAGCGCGCAGAATAATTGAAGCCTTTTATTTAAAATCGTTAAGAAAGGGAGAGGTTTTATGCTACGTTCTATGTACTCTGGAATCGGAGGAATGAAAAATTTCCAAGTAAAATTAGATGTAATCGGAAATAACATTGCCAACGTAAACACATATGGTTTTAAAAAGGGACGTACTATTTTTAAAGACTTAGTTAGCCAACAAATTTCAGGAGCAAGTGGTGCGTCAGGAGGGAAAGGTGGAGTTAATCCAAAACAAGTGGGTCTAGGTTCTCAATTATCAGCTATTGATACAGTGCATACTCAAGGTAGCTTGCAAACAACAGGCCGCGTTCTTGATTTGGCGATTTCTGGAGATGGATTCTTCGTTGTTGGAAATGTAGCAACTCCACCTGGTGCTGCCACAAATTTAGCATATACGAGGGCGGGGAATTTTTATCTTGATCAAAATGGAGATATTGTAAATGCGGATGGTTTTTATTTAGTAAATACAGCTGGGCAATCAATAAGAATACCATCTACGGCCCAAAGCATGAGTATCGGTGCAGATGGAACAGTTAGTTATGTGGATGCTTCAGGGAACTTGGTGACTGCTGGGACAATACGTTTAGCAAAATTTAATAACAATGAGGGACTAGAGAAAGTAGGGCAAAATCTTTATCGACCAACAACAAACTCTGGTGCAGCGGTTAATACCTCTCCGGGACTGAACGGAGCAGGAATACTAGTCCCAGGTACGTTAGAAATGTCAAATGTTGACTTAGCGGAGGAATTCACGGAAATGATCGTTGCGCAACGAGGATTCCAAGCAAACACGCGTATTATTACGACATCAGACGAGATTTTGCAAGAACTTGTTAACTTAAAACGGTAATTAAAAATAAAAGGAGGTAGGGGGGCTTCCCCTGATACATAATGATTCAATTAACACATTTAAATGGTAAAGCTTTTATTTTGAACGCTATTTACATAGAGCAAGTTGAAGCATTCCCGGATACGACAATTACGTTAACGAATGGTAAAAAGTTTGTTGTGAAGGAATCCGTTGAAGATGTTAAGCGGTTAGTAGAGACATTTTATCGCGACATTTCTGTTCTTGGATTAAGGAGAGATGTGGAGGGATTCGACGTTGAAGGACAATAAACTATTGAAAGCGATGCTCATAATTATGGGGGTTATTACGCTTGTCAGCGTTATTGTACTTGTTATAGTAATGAATTTTACAGGGGGGGAAGATTCAAAAGAACCAACTGTTGATGAAATTGTTGCAAGCTCGTTTGATGTGCCGGAGATGATGACGAATTTAATGGATGGCAGTTTCATTAAAATCGCTTTTAAAATTCAAGCGGATAGCGAAAAGGCGAAAGAAGAAGCGGAAAAGCGTGATTTTCAAATCAAAAATATCATTATTGAAGAATTGTCAGAAATGACGGCAGAACAGTTTAAAGGAAAACAAGGGAAACTACTTTTAGAAAAAAAATTGCAAGAGAGAATTAACAAGCTCATGCAAGAAGGAAAGGTTGAGAGAATTTATATAACCTCCTTTGTTTTGCAATAATGAAATAAAAATACCGATAGGAGGTGAGAGTTGTGGCGGGAGAAGTACTATCACAAAGTGAGATAGATGCCTTGCTTGCGGCATTATCCACCGGAGAGATGAGTGCTGATGAGCTGAAAAAAGAAGAAATGGAGAAAAAGGTGAAAGTATATGATTTTAAACGAGCTCTTCGATTTTCGAAAGACCAAATTCGCAGTTTAACGCGTATGCACGAAAACTTTGCTCGTTTATTGACGACTTTTTTTTCCGCTCAATTGCGCACTTATGTGCATATTTCAGTTGCTTCAGCTGATCAGTTACCTTATGAAGAATTTATTCGTTCTATCCCCAAAATGACGATTTTAACTGTTTTTGAGTTACCACCGCTCGATGGAAGGATTTTATTAGAAGTAAATCCTAATATCGCTTATGCTATGTTGGATCGTGTATTAGGCGGACATGGAACAAGTGTAAATAAGATTGAAAATTTAACAGAAATCGAAATGAAAATAATGACAAGCTTGTTTGAAAAAGCGTTTGTAAATTTAAGAGAAGCGTGGGAATCAATCACTGATATCGATCCAATTCTAAAAGATTTCGAAGTCAATCCACAATTTTTGCAAATGGTATCGCCAAACGAAACAGTCGTTGTCATTTCTTTAAATACACAAATTGGGGATGTTAGTGGGATGATTAATATTTGTATTCCACACGTTGTTTTAGAACCAATTATTCCAAAGCTTTCAGTTCATTATTGGATGCAAGCGCAAAAAAAAGAACGTGAGCCAGAAGAAGTAGCAGTATTGCAACAAAGACTAAAAAAGACGGAAATACCTGTTGTCGTGGAGTTGGGCACATCAATGATTTCTGTACAAGAGTTTCTACAACTTTCCGTTGGTGATGTCATTCAACTCGATCAAATGACAAAAGATCCTTTAATAGTAAAAGTGGGAGAAGTACCAAAGTTTACTGGACAACCAGGAAAAGTGAGGAAGAGATTAGCAATACAAATTCTAGACGTCATAAAGGAGGAAGACGGCGATGATGAGTGACGATATGTTATCTCAAGATGAGATTGATGCGTTGTTGGGGGGAATAGATGAAGAGCCGCTGCCGTCTAGCACAATTTCCATTAATGATGTGTTGACACCAATAGAACAAGATGCTCTTGGTGAAATTGGAAATATTTCATTCGGTAGTTCCGCAACGGCGTTATCTATGTTGTTAAATCAAAAGGTGGAAATTACGACTCCGAGTGTATCTTTGATTGAACGTGCGCGTGTTGCAGAAGAGTTCCCACATCCATACGTCGCTATTCAAGTCAGTTACACGGAAGGTTTTTTAGGAACAAATTTGCTTGTCATAGAGCAATCTGATGCAGCCATTATTGCGGACTTAATGATGGGGGGAGACGGAACAAACCCACCAGCATTCATGGATGATATTCAACTTAGTGCTGTGCAGGAAGCAATGAATCAAATGATGGGGTCAGCTGCGACATCAATGTCGACGATTTTCAGTAAAAAAGTTGATATTTCTCCACCGAGCATACATCTTCTCGACTTATCTGAAGGAGAAGGATTAGAGTATTTGCCATCGGATGATATGCTTGTGAAAGTATCCTTCCGTTTAAAAGTAGGAGAATTAATTGATTCAAGCATTATGCAATTATTACCGATTCATTTTGCAAAAGAATTAGTCGAAAATTTATTAAATCGATCTAGTACAAGTACCCCAACATCAGATAAAATAAATACGAATGAGCAACGGCAAGAAGCGCAGCATGTATCGTCGAAAACAACAAGTGTGACAACGCAACAAGTGCAAAAAGAAGCTTCGCAACATGACACTACTGGGGTGATGCAACAGCCGATAAACGTCCAACCTGTTGCTTTTGCAAGTTTTGAACCAACATCTCTATCAGAAACAGAAGCACGCAATTTAGATATGTTATTAGATATTCCGCTTCAGGTGACAGTTGAATTAGGGAGAACGAAGCGGTCTGTGCGGGACATTTTAGCTCTATCTTCAGGTTCTATTATTGAACTTGATAAGCTTGCTGGAGAACCGGTTGACATTTTAGTAAACAATAAATTAATTGCCAAAGGTGAAGTCGTTGTTATTGATGAAAACTTTGGGGTACGTGTCACAAGTATTATTAGCCAAAGTGATCGATTAAATAAATTGCGGTGAAAGGGAGGAACTAAAAAATGGCAAGAATTTTAATTGTTGATGATGCTGCATTTATGAGAATGATGATTAAAGATATTTTAACGAAAAATGGGCACGAAGTGGTGGCAGAAGCAGCAGATGGTATGCAAGCTGTCGAAAAATATAAAGAACTTCGTCCGGATCTAGTGACAATGGATATTACAATGCCAGAGATGGACGGGATTACAGCACTTAAAGAGATTAGAAAAATTGATAGTAATGCTAAGGTGGTCATGTGTTCAGCAATGGGACAACAAGCAATGGTCATTGATGCGATTCAAGCGGGAGCAAAAGATTTCATTGTCAAACCGTTCCAAGCAGATCGCGTCATTGAAGCAATTAATAAAACACTCGGTTAGAGGTGGGATTCATTGCGCTATATTCGCATCATGATGTTGTGCGCGTTCGTTGTTCTGCAGGCAGTTTCCCCTGCTTTTGCAGAACAAACGAATAGCGTCAAAGAATGTGTAGAGCATCCAGAAAGGTGTAAAGAACAACAAATGAATGAGGCAAGCAAAGCGGAAACGGTTGTTCAGCCAGATCCAATTACGTTTTGGGATTTTGCGAAACTGATCGCTGCAACTGTTTTTGTTGTGTTTTTGTTATATGCGCTTTTAAAATGGTTGAATAAACAAAACCGATTTTATGAGCGAAAAGGACTCATTCAACATTTAGGTGGGACAAGTTTAGGAACAAATCGAACGATTCAAATTGTGAAAATTGGTCGACGTGTGTTTGTTGTCGGTATAGGGGAATCGATTCACTTATTGAAAGAAATTACGGACGAACAAGAAATTGAAGAATTGCTTAAGCAACATGAAGCGCGGCTTGATTCATTGCTTGATACGAGCGTATGGAAATCGCTGCAATCGTTTTGGCAGCGGAAAGCGAGCGAACCTCGTTTTCGTCAGTTGATGGATCGCGAGTTACAACGGTTGGCTGAAGAGCAAAAAAAAGCGATGAGAGCGCTAGAAAAAGAAAGGGATCCAGATGAATGAAGTGATGCAATTTTTTAACAATAGCGCCCCTGAAAATGTAGCGACATCTGTGAAGTTGTTATTGTTGTTAACCGTGTTGTCGATTGCGCCAGGCATTTTAATTATGGTGACGTCGTTTACGCGCATCGTCATCGTCTTATCGTTTGTCAGAACAGCGCTCGGCACGCAACAAATGCCGCCAAACCAAGTGATCATCGGGCTATCGCTATTTTTAACATTTTTTATTATGGCACCGACATTTCAACAAATTAATCAGGACGCATTACAACCGTTATTTGATGAAAAAATTAACTTAGAGCAGGCATACGAGCGAGCCGAAGCACCATTAAAAGAGTTTATGAGTAAACATACGCGCCAAAAAGATTTAGCTTTATTTTTAAGCTATGCAGGGGCTGAACAGCCAAAAACAATGCAAGATATTCCAATGTCAGCACTTGTCCCTGCTTTTGCGATTAGCGAATTAAAAACGGCTTTTCAAATCGGCTTTATGTTATTCATCCCGTTTTTAGTGATTGATATGATTGTTGCAAGCGTATTAATGTCGATGGGGATGATGATGTTGCCGCCAGTCATGATTTCGTTGCCGTTTAAAATTTTATTATTTGTTCTTGTAGACGGTTGGTATTTAGTTGTGAAATCATTATTAGAAAGCTTTTAAAGTAGGTGGGAAAAATGAGTCCCGATTTTGTCATTCAAGTTGCAGAACGCGGCGTGTATATGGTGCTCATCATATGTGGTCCGCTCATGTTACTTGCGCTTGCGGTCGGATTGTTTGTCAGCATTTTGCAAGCAACAACGCAAATTCAAGAACAGACGCTAGCGTTTGTTCCAAAAATTGTTGCCGTTCTCATCGGTCTCGTTTTTTTTGGACCGTGGATGCTTTCGCGCATGATTTCGTATGCATACAATATTTTTAGTAACTTAAGTAAATTTGTAGGATGAAGAGTATGGAGTTATATACGTATGTACCAACGTTTTTGCTTATTTTTGCGCGCGTCGCTTCGTTTTTTGCGACAATGCCACTCTTCTCTTATCGAAACGTGCCAAACGTTCATAAAATCGGTTTTGCCTTTTTCATTAGTTGGATCATGTTTTTTTCACTTGATCCAAAACCAATTGATATTGACGGAACGTATATGATATTGCTAATAAAAGAAGTGCTTGTCGGGCTGTTGATTGGGCTTGTTGCGTTTATTGTTATGTCAGCGATTCAAATTGCAGGTGGATTCATTGATTTTCAAATGGGATTTGCAATTGCAAACGTCATCGATCCGCAAACAGGAGCACAAAGCCCATTAATGGGACAATATTTATATACGATTGTTTTGTTTTTTTTACTCTCCGTCAATGGACATCATTTGTTGTTAGACGGTATTTTTTATAGTTATCAGTTCATTCCACTCGAGCGCCTGATTTCTTTCGGAAATGGACAAATCGCAGAACAAGTCGTTCGTTTATTTCAAGCGATGTTTGTCATTGCGTTACAAATGGCTATTCCTATTGTCGGCTGTTTATTTTTAGTGGATGTAGCGCTTGGTATTGTCGCGCGCACAGTTCCGCAAATGAACATTTTTGTTATTGGATTACCCGTAAAAATCATCGTTAGTTTTGTTTTGTTTGTCATTGTATTTTCAAGCATGTTTGTCGTGACAAAACAATTGTTTGAATTCACTTTTACGTCGATGCGCGGCATGATGAAGCTGTTGGGGGGCGCGTAGCGTGAGTTGGTTGTCCGTTGATTTACAGTTTTTTGCTGGAGAAAAAACAGAAAAAGCAACGCCGAGAAAACGGCAAGAAGTGCGAAAAAAAGGACAAGTAGCGAAAAGTGCTGATGCGACTGCAGCTTTTTTAATGCTCGTCGTTTTTCTTACTCTCTCGTTTTCTTCAGGGATGTGGGGAGATGTGATTGTACGAATGTTTCGTCAATCTTTCCAACATTATTTTTTCATGGATGTAACGATTGATTCTGTGCAGCTTATTTTCGTTGACCTTCTTCGCCAGCTTGCGATGCTCGTTGGACCTATTTTTTTGGCCGCGATTGCCGCAGCGCTATTTGCAAATTTTGTGCAAGTTGGCTTTTTATTTACGACGGAACCGCTGCAAATGAAACTAAGTAAACTCGATCCGATTCAAGGGTTAAAGCGCATCTTTTCGCTCCGCTCACTTGTAGAATTGTTAAAGTCGATTTTAAAAGTGCTGTTTGTTGGCGTTGTGACCTTTTCAGTTTTATGGTTGCACATGGGTGATATTTTATCGCTATCCCATAAATCGATTGGTGCTAGCGCGATCACGCTTGGACGTTTAACGATTCAAATGGGACTCGTTGCTTCTGTTGCTCTACTATTTCTTTCGATGTTCGATTATTTGTATCAACGGTACGATTTTGAAAAAAATATTCGTATGTCAAAGCAAGATATTAAAGATGAATATAAAAAGACAGAAGGAGACCCGCTCATTAAATCGCGCATTAAGCAAAGACAGCGGGAAATGGCGATGCGTCGCATGATGCAAGAAGTGCCGAAAGCGGATGTTGTCATTACAAACCCAACGCATTTTGCTGTTGCGTTAAAGTATGATGAACAACAAGCGGATGCTCCGATCGTTGTTGCCAAAGGGGCGGACTATATGGCGCAAAAAATAAAAGATATTGCTAAAAAAAATGATGTGATGATTGTTGAAAATCGTCCGCTTGCGCGCGCACTATACGGTCAAACAGATATCGGCATGATCATTCCGGAAGCTTTTTTCAAAGCGGTAGCAGAAATTTTAGCGTACGTTTATAAAACGAAAAATAAACTTTAATTTTATGTATGTGAACAGGAGAGAACGTTTATGTCGGCAAGGGACTTATCTGTATTACTTATGGTTGTACTCATTGTAGCGATGCTCATCATTCCCCTACCATCATGGTTGCTTAGTGTCCTCATTATTATGAATATTTCTCTTGCGTTGCTCGTTCTCTTAACATCAATGAATATGCGCGAACCGCTCCAATTTTCGATCTTCCCTTCGCTTCTCCTTTTGCTCACATTATTTCGCCTTGGTTTGAACGTTTCAACGACTCGCTCGATTTTGAGCAGAGGAGAAGCAGGAGGAGTAGTTGAAACGTTTGGAACGTTCGTTATAGGCGGAAACGTTGTTGTTGGCTTTGTTGTCTTTTTAATTTTAATTATTATTCAATTTGTCGTCATTACAAAAGGAGCAGAGCGCGTATCAGAAGTTGCGGCACGCTTTACGCTCGATGCGATGCCGGGAAAACAAATGAGCATTGACGCTGATTTAAATGCCGGCATCATTTCTGAACAACAAGCGAGAGAACGACGTGAAAAAATTGCGCAAGAAGCAGATTTTTACGGTGCCATGGATGGAGCGAGTAAGTTCGTGAAAGGTGACGCGATCGCGGGAATTATTATTGTATTAATTAACATGTTATTTGGAATCGTCATCGGCATGGTGCAACAAGGGATGGACATTGGGGAAGCGGCAAGAAGATATACGCTATTAACCGTTGGGGACGGAATTGTTAGCCAAATTCCGGCGTTATTAATTTCAACGGCCACTGGTATTGTCGTTACTCGTGCGGCTTCTGATGATAATTTAGGTGCCGACATTATGCGACAGCTGTTTGCGTATCCGAAAATGTTATATGTCACAGCGGGGACCATTTTTTTACTCGGTTTGTTTACGCCAATTAATGATTTGTTAACGATTCCGGTTGCTTCTTTGCTTGCCTTCGGGGCATATCAATTAACAAAACAAGCTCATGTGTCAGAAATAACAACAGAAGAGACAGAAGAAGAAATTGAAGTGGACCAAATGAAAAGTCCAGAAAGTGTTGTTAGTTTATTAAGTGTCGATCCGATTGAATTTGAGTTTGGGTACGGACTTATTCCACTCGCTGACGCCAATCAAGGCGGAGATTTATTAGATCGCATCGTGATGATTCGTCGCCAACTTGCTTTAGAGCTCGGCATCGTCATTCCTGTTGTTCGCATTCGTGATAACATTCAACTGCAGCCGAATGAATATCGACTAAAAATTAAAGGAAATGAAGTCGCGCGTGGCGAGTTGTTGCTTGATCATTATTTAGCGATGAGCCCTGGCGTTGATGATGATTCCATTGAAGGAATCGATACGATTGAACCGGCATTCGGTTTGCCAGCAAAATGGATTTCTGAAGAAATGAAAGAGCGAGCCGAAATGTTTGGATATACAGTCGTTGATCCACCATCTGTCGTATCGACGCACATCACCGAACTGTTAAAAGCACATGCGCATGAGTTGCTCGGTCGTCAAGAAACGAAGCAGTTAATCGATCATGTCAAAGAATCGTATCCAATTTTAGTTGAAGAGGTGACGCCAAATCCGTTATCAGTCGGCGATATTCAAAAAGTGCTTGCGAACTTATTGCGTGAAAAAGTATCCATCCGCAATTTGCCGGTTATTTTTGAGACGCTTGCTGATTTTGGACGAATGACAACAGATCCGGATCTTTTAACAGAATATGTTCGTCAAGCGCTCGCACGTCAAATTACAAGCCAATATGTTATCGAAGGGCAGCCATTGCGTGTCATTACATTATCAGGAAAAGTTGAAAAAATGCTTGCTGAAGGTGTGCAACAAACGGAACATGGTAATTATTTAGCGCTTGATCCTGTTGTTTCACAAGCGATTATTGAAGCAATAGCCATGCAAATTGAACAATTTCCGTTTCAAGATCAATCGCCAATTTTACTGTGCTCTCCGGCTGTGCGCATGTATGTTAGACAATTAACCGAACGATATTTCCGTCATGTTCCGGTCTTGTCGTATAATGAACTTGAAGCAAATGTGGAAGTTCAAAGTGTTGGGGTGGTGAATGTGGAATGAAAGTAAAAAAGTTTGTTGCTTCGTCTATGCCAGAAGCGATGAAAATGATTCGCGCGGAACTTGGAAATGATGCCGTTATTTTAAACTCGAAAGTCGTACAAAAAAAAGGCTTTCTCGGTCTATTTTCCCGAAAAAATATTGAAGTGATTGCTGCCATTGATCCGAAGCCAACCACTCCGCCTGTTCAAAAAATGAAAGAAAAACGGAAAGAGCGCACAGAACCATTGCGTGATGAACAGCTATTAAAAGAAATTCATGAGTTAAAAGCGACGATCCGTCAGTTGTCACAAGGAGGGGGTGTTGAGCATTACCCTGCTCCGTTAAAAGCAATAGATGCTCATTTAATTGACCAAGAAATAAGCGATGATGTGCGAGCGATACTCATGTCTACTTTGTTACAACGATGGTATACATCAGGGGCGAACGGATCGCATGACGAAGTAAAGAAATGGTTTTATGAGGAAATTGTAAACACATTATCCCCTTTCTCGTTCGGTGGTATTTCTTTCCAAAAAAAATTCGTTAACGTTGTTGGACCAACGGGGGTTGGGAAAACGACGACACTGGCGAAAATGGCAGCCGATTGCGTCATTAAACATAGAAAAAAAGTGGCGTTTATTACGACGGATACGTATCGCATTGCGGCGATTGATCAGCTAAAAACATATGCAAAAATTTTAAATGTACCAATTGAAGTATGTTACAATCTTGAAGATTTTCGCCAAGCAAAAGAGAAGCTTACATCGTACGATATTGTTTTTATTGATACGGCCGGAAGAAATTTTCGCAACGTCCAATATGTGAATGATTTAAAAGAAATGATCGATTTTAATGAAGAAATGGAAACATTTCTCGTATTATCGTTAACAGCGAAATGGAGAGATATGAAAGAAATTTATACGCAGTTTTCGCTCATTCCGATTCATAAATTTATTTTCACGAAAATGGACGAAACGAGTCGGCATGGGGCGATGTTAAATATGATGGTTCAATGCGGTATCGGTACAGCGTATATGACGAACGGGCAAAACGTGCCTGACGATATCGTTGAAGCTACTCCACAACTTGTGGCAAATATGATTACTGGGGTCGAGCAACAATGATGAGAGATCAAGCGGAAAGCTTACGTTTACGTGTGAAAAAAATGCAACACGGTTCAGAAACGAAAGCGATTGCTGTGTTAAGTGGAAAAGGTGGCGTTGGAAAGTCGAACGTTTCGCTAAACTTTTCATTAGCGCTACGTCAACGAGGTAAACATGTATTGTTGTTTGATATGGATATTGGAATGGGGAATATTGACATTTTACTTGGACAAACGTCATCATATACGATTATCGATATTTTTCGTCCAAACGTGACTATTCATGATATTATAAAGACAGGACCGAATGAGTTGGCGTTTATTCCAGGGGGAACAGGATTCACAGAAATTTTTCATATGGACAAACAGCAAGTGGAATATTTTATTGAACAATTGCAATTCGTTTCTGAACAATATGATTACATCATTTTTGATATGGGAGCCGGGATGTCTGAAGATCGTCTTCAACTGTTAAAGGCAGTTGATGATATTTTCATCGTGACGACGCCTGAACCAACAGCTTTAACTGATGCATACGCGACGATGAAATACATTCATTTAGCGAGCCCACAACTTCCGATTTATGTGTTAGTGAATCGTGTTCGTTCGGACAAAGAAGGCATGGAAACGTTACAACGTTTAAAACAAGTAGTGAAACGTTTTTTAGGAAAAGAGCTACATGCCTTAGGATATGTGCCAGAAGATCGGACAGTAAGCACAGCCGTTATTCGCCAAACACCTTTTCTTTTGTTTGATCCGAGTGCTAAGGCAAGCAAGGCGCTCGTACAAATGACAGATCGCTATTTAGCAGATGAAGAGCATGAGGAGAAGGGGAAACGTCCGTTTCACTTTTTTGTCAAGCTCCGTCAATACTTTTTAGAAAGGTAGGTTATCATCGCCGTGAATAAAGCGAAAGTGCTTGTCGTTGATGACTCTGCTTTCATGCGAAAATTAATTAGCGACTTTTTGTCAGAACATCCGCGCTTGCACGTTGTCGGGACAGCACGTGACGGGCAAGAAGCGCTACAAAAAATTGAGCAATTACAACCGGATGTTGTTACTTTAGATGTTGAGATGCCTGTCATGAACGGGCTTGAAACGCTAAAGCATATTATGCAGAAACGACCGCTTCCTGTTGTTATGATTTCAAGCACGACGAAAGAAGGAGCGGAAAATACAATTTTAGCGTTGCAATACGGTGCCGTTGATTTTATTGCTAAACCATCAGGTGCCATCTCGCTAGATTTACATAAAATTAAAGATAAAATAATCGAAAAAGTGCTTTTAGCGAGCGAAGCAAATTTGCGAACGGTAAAGATAAAGAAAAAAATGTCTATGTTGCCACAAAAGCAATATAGTAAAATAGAGGTAAGCGAACGACAAAACGTGAGCGGGAAGAAAAAAATCATCGCGATCGGCACATCGACGGGTGGTCCGCGTGCGCTTCAGCACGTGTTAACGAAATTTCCAGCGATGATTGATGCACCTATTTTAGTTGTACAACATATGCCAAAAGGATTTACAAAATCGTTAGCGAACCGCCTCGATTCGTTATGCGATATTCGAGTGAAAGAAGCGGAAGACGGTGAAATCATTCAAAAAGGAACAGCATATATCGCACCAGGTGGAAAACATTTATATGTCAAACGTGTCGGCACATCGCTTGCCATTCATCTCGATGAAGCAGCACCGCGCAACGGACATCGGCCTTCTGTTGACGTCATGTTTGAGTCGTTAAGTGCTCTAACAGATTACGAAAAAATTGCGATCGTGATGACGGGAATGGGTTCAGACGGCACAGCAGGATTAAAACAGTTGAAAATGTCCGGCAAAACGTTTGTTATTGCAGAATCTGCTGAATCTTCAGTTGTATTCGGTATGCCAAAATCTGCGATTGCTGCCAATGTCGTTGATGAGATTGTTCATGTTGATGATATTGCTGAAGTGGTAATGAAGCACGTACAAGTTTGAGGGGGATAGGTACAATGGACATGAGTCAATACCTCGAAGTATTTATTGATGAAAGCAGAGAGCATTTGCAAACGATTAACGAACAATTGTTAGAGCTTGAAAAAAATCCAAATAACGTGTCGATCGTCAATGAAATTTTTCGTTCTGCCCATACGTTAAAAGGAATGTCAGCGACAATGGGGTTTGAGGACTTAGCCAATTTAACTCACCAAATGGAAAATGTACTCGATGCGATTCGCAACGGAAAAATTCCTGTGACAACTGAGTTGCTTGATGTCATTTTCCGTGCCGTTGACGATTTAGAAGCGATGGTTGTTTCCATTGCAGAAGGTGGAGATGGAAAGCGTGACGTTACAGAAGTTGTTGCGCAGTTAAAACAAATCGAAAAAGGGGAGGTTGTTACACTACAAAAAAGCGCCCCGATCCAAGAGCAAACATACGATGAATTTGAATACACTATTTTAAAACAGTCAGTTGAGCAAGGATTTCATAGCTATGAAGTGAACGTAAAATTGCATTCTGACTGCTTATTAAAGGCAGCTCGTGTATTTATGATTTTTGAAGTCATTGAACAAATCGGTGAAGTGATCAAATCTGTTCCTTCGGTAGAAATGCTTGAAGCAGAACAATTTGACGATCAATTCGTCGTGACGGTTGTGACAAAAGTATCGCAAGACGAGTTACAAAAGCGCATTATGAAAGTATCCGAGGTAGAAAAAGTAATTATTCAACCTGTTGACTTGCATAGATCTGTTGCAATGGAAAAAACGATAGAGCAAAAACAAGAGACAAAAACGGTTGAACAAACAGTCGAGAAAAAACAAGAAGTACAAGAAGAAAAGCAAAATGGAAAGCAAGTGAGCAATAAAACGATTCGCGTAAATATTGAGCGGCTTGATATATTAATGAATTTGTTCGAAGAGCTCGTCATTGATCGCGGTCGATTAGAACAAATTTCGCGTGAGTTAAACAACCCAGAATTACATGAAACGGTTGAACGCATGTCACGCATTTCAGGAGATTTGCAAAATATCATTTTAAATATGCGCATGGTGCCTGTTGAAACGGTATTTAACCGCTTCCCGCGCATGGTTCGCCAATTAGCTCGCGATTTAGGAAAGAAAATTAACCTTGAAATTATCGGAGCAGAAACGGAGCTTGACCGTACAGTGATTGATGAAATCGGTGATCCACTCGTTCACTTATTACGCAATGCGATTGACCATGGTATTGAAACGCCAGATGTGCGCCGTGCGAAAGGAAAGCCGGAAGAAGGGACAGTCAAGTTAAAAGCGTATCATAGCGGCAACCATGTATTTATTGAAATTGAAGATGACGGTGCAGGCATTAGCCGTGAAAAAGTGTTGAAAAAGGCGATTAGTAAAGGCATTATCTCCGAACAAAATGCGGCGAATTTAACGGATAAGCAAGTATATGAGCTTATTTTTGCTTCGGGCTTTTCGACAGCAGATAAAGTATCTGATATTTCTGGACGTGGCGTCGGGTTAGATGTTGTCAAAAGTACGATCGAATCGCTTGGTGGTTCGGTATCGATTGATTCAGAGGAAGGAGTCGGCTCCGTCTTTTCGATCCAACTACCGCTTACTCTATCTATTATTTCTGTCATGTTAGTTGAAATTCAAAAGGAAAAATACGCGATTCCATTATCATCTATTATCGAAACGGCTATTGTGAAGAAAGAAGATATTTTACATGCTCATAACCAAAAAGTCATTGATTTCCGTGGAAAAGTTGTTCCACTCTTATTCTTAAAAGATATTTTTGAAGTGCCAGTCATCAAGGAAGAAGACGATTTCTTATCGGTTGTCATGGTGCGGAAAGGTGAAAAAATAGCAGGACTTGTCGTTGATTCGTTTATTGGTCAACAAGAAGTGGTGTTAAAATCGCTTGGCAACTACTTAACGTCCGTGTTTGCGATTTCTGGAGCCACGATTTTAGGTGACGGACAAGTGGCACTCATTATTGACTGCAATGCTCTAATTAAGTAGGAACAAGCGAGTTAAGTAGGGACAAGCGAGAGGGGGAATATAATGTGGCTGAGCTGAAAGTGATTGTGTTTCAATTAAAAGACGAAGAATATGCCATTCCAGTTCAACAAGTGCGCTCAATTGAAAAAATTCAACATATTACGCGTGTTCCTCGTGTTCCGAAATATGTAAAAGGTGTCATCAATTTACGCGGTGTTGTGACACCGATTATAGACTTGCGCATGCGTTTCGGTTTAGAGGAAGCTGAGTTTTCTGATCATACACGCGTCATTATCGTTGCACTCGATGATATGGAAGTTGGTTTAATTGTTGATGCGGCAAACGATGTCATTGATATTTCAACAGAAGCGATTGAACCTCCACCAGAGATAGTGGATACAACAACAGCCGAATATATTAATGGTGTTATAAAAATTGGAAATCGCCTATTCATTTTATTAAACTTAGAAAAAGTATTAAAAACAGAGAAAGGATAAATTGTCCATGTCATATTTCGAACGGATGGATGCCGTCCATATGGACATACTAAAGGAGATTGGGAATATTGGTGCAGGGCACGCAGCAACAGCGTTATCAAAGCTGTTAAACAAAAAAATTGAAATGACGATTCCAGATGTGCGCATCATTTCATTTGATGAAATGATGGATATTGTTGGAGGAGCTGAAAATGTCGTCGCCGCTGTTTTCTTGCGCATTGAAGGAGATGCACCGGGCAATATGTTTTTCGTATTATCTATTGAACAAGCGGAACGATTTATTCAACAAATGATTGGCGATGAGCAGTTTAAACTAGAACAACATTGTTCGGAATTGTCGCTATCTGCGTTGCAAGAGCTAGGCAACATTTTAGCCGGTTCGTATTTATCGTCTTTATCAGATTTCACCCATTTGAATTTATATCCATCTGTTCCGGCGCTCAGCATTGATATGATCGGTGCGATTTTAAGCTATGGTTTAATTGAAATGTCGCGCGTCGGTGATCATGTCATTGTCGTTGATACAGCCATTCATGAAGAACATCAGCCTGATGATCGTGTAAATGGCCACTTTTTCCTACTTCCTGACCCTGAATCATTTCACATTATTTTTCGGGCTTTAGGTGTGGACAATGGTGAGTGAAATTGTTCAAGTCGTCAAAGTAGGAATTGCTGACATGAATGTAGTAAAGGCACCACATGTCATTCGTACGTGTGGACTTGGCTCTTGCGTCGGTGTCGTTGTGTACGATTTAGCAAAAGAAGTGGCAGGGATGGCGCATGTAATGCTACCTGATTCATCGTTAGCAAAATCCGAAAACATGAATATAGCGAAATATGCCGACACTGCGATTGAAGAGTTAATACGACAGGTCATTAGTTTAGGGGGAAGGAATGGTCATTTGAAAGCAAAAATGGCTGGCGGTGCGCAAATGTTTCAATTTCGTACAGGTACGACAGATATGATGCGCATCGGACCGCGCAACGTCGAAGCTGTTCGTGAGCAGCTTCAACGTTTTCGCATCCCAATCGTTGCTGAAGACGTCGGAGGGAATAGTGGACGGACGATAGAATTTCATCCGAAAACAGGCATATTGCTCATTCGCACAGTAAATCAAGGGGCACGGGAAATGTAATGGTTAGCACATGGAAATTTAATGTAATTTTTGCCTTATTTGGCTGTATCGTCGCTTTTTTTTCTTCATTATTGCAAAATAGTGTATCGACATCGATCATACGTGCGCTGATCGCATTTGTTATTTTCTTTGTTTTTGCATTTATCATTCGTTGGATGATGGCTTTTATCCAAAAAGATGTATCAACACAAAACATGAAAGATGTATCAACACAAAACATGTCGTTTACATCATCGGATGAAATCGAAGTGGAACAGATGGTTGAAAATTTAAACGAAGAAGAGCAACACAAAGTCGCAGAGTATATTCGACAACTATTGAATCAGGAAGAAAAGTAACTGAACGTTAACATTTAGGGGGGATGATATGATTGAGCAATGCTGGCAAAAGTGGATTGATGCTCGCGATCGCGAGGCTTGCGATCAACTGATTGAAAAATATATGCCACTTGTCGATTATCATGTGCAACGTATTGCTTCATCCCTTCCGAAAAGCGTGAAAAGAGAAGATTTAAAAAGTTTAGCGCTACTTGGCTTATATGATGCGCTAGAAAAGTTCGATCCTTCACGTGATTTAAAATTTGATACGTATGCTTCCTTTCGCATTCGTGGCGCGATTTTAGACGGATTGCGCAAAGAAGATTGGCTCCCACGCAGCGTGCGAGAGAAAGCAAAAAAAATTGAAACGACAATCGAGCAGTTGCAACAAACATATATGCGTGACGTTAGCGCCAAAGAAGTGGCGGAAGCATTAAACATTTCAGAAGATGAAGTGTATGCGGTCATGAGCGAACAGTTTTTCGCCCATGTTTTATCACTCGATGAGCGGCCGTTTGACGAGGAAGATGACCAACCAACGTTTACGATTCGTGATGACCGATCTCCGTCACCAGAAGAACATATGTTGCGTGAAGAACAAATTGCGCAACTAGCGAATATCATTCAACAGCTAAATGAAAAAGAACAGCTAGTCATTAGTTTGTTTTATAAAGAGGAATTGACGTTTACAGAAATCGGGCATATTATGGGACTGTCTACGTCACGAATTTCCCAAATTCATGCAAAAGCTTTGTTTAAAATGCGCAAACTGATTGAGCAAGCGATATGACAGTTCTTCATCACTTTTGAAGGAAGTGAGAACATGAGTTTAAAATTAGTCGAGTTACAAGTGGCGTTGCCGAAAACGCATGAACTCGGAAAATGGCAAGAACATTTGCAACAGTACGGACAGCTTGCTCAGCAACAGCTTGCAACAGAAATGAAAAAACAAGATGAGCGCATTCGGCAACAAGTGACGAAAGCGGAACAAAGCGAACGCACGAAATGGAAAAAAGAGTCTGAGAAAAAAGAAAAAAGTAAACATCCTTACAAAGGAACACACATTGATTTTATCGGATAAGAGGGATCATATGACGACGTTTTTATGGTTGATCAGCTTCGTTTTGCATGGTGTTTCGCTGTTTCTCATTATTCTTTTATCGTTAAAATGGGCGAAAATTAAAGAGACGGAAAGAGAGCAAGCGGAGCTGATTCGCGAAATGGAAACGATGATGACGACATATTTAATGCAGTTTAAAGAGGAAAACGAACGATTTGTTAAACAAATGACATCATCGACCGTTCGTCAAAAGAAAAAAGAATCCCCCCCTTTGCTTCGAGACGAACAAGTGCGACTTCCAGTTGAAGACGTTGTTGACCGAATAGAGCTATCGTCAACGACGCCGCAGGAAGAGCTCGCCCTTGAGTCGCTCATTTCAGAAGCGTTAAAGCTTCAACAACAAGGAAAAACAATAGATGAAATCGCGAAGGTGTTAAAGCGGGGGAAGACAGAAATAGAGCTTTTGCTTAAATTTCACCAAAAGTAGTTGAATGTGTTTTTTAATTATGATATAGTTCTATTTGGTGTGAATACACACGCTCATTGATTTAAGCAAAGGTGCTGCTTTGCAGTCTTGCTTAAAAATGACGTGAGCGGAGGAAAAAAACCATCTAGGAGGATGAAAGATGTCTGTTATTTCAATGAAACAGTTGCTTGAAGCAGGGGTTCACTTCGGGCATCAAACACGTCGTTGGAACCCAAAAATGAAAAAATACATTTTCACTGAGCGCAATGGAATTTACATCATTGACTTGCAAAAAACAGTGAAAAAAGTAGAAGAAGCGTACAACTTCGTTAAAGAACTTGCAGAAAACGGCGGCAAAATTTTATTCGTTGGTACG
Source organism: Anoxybacillus sp. ST70 (assembly GCF_019553625.1). NCBI lineage: Bacteria > Bacillati > Bacillota > Bacilli > Caryophanales > Anoxybacillaceae > Anoxybacillus > Anoxybacillus sp. ST70. Next base: position 102,168 of record NZ_JAHZOF010000001.1, on the reverse strand, counting down.
AAAAAACAAGCGCAAGATTCTGTGAAAGAAGAAGCAGAACGTTCTGGCATGTTCTATGTCAACCAACGTTGGTTAGGTGGAACGTTAACAAACTTCGCAACGATCCAAAAACGTATTAAACGTTTAAAAGAGATCGAAAGAATGGCTGAAGACGGCACATTTGATGTATTGCCTAAAAAAGAAGTGGTAAAACTAAAGAAAGAATTAGAGCGTCTTGAAAAGTTTTTAGGCGGTATTAAAGAAATGAAAGAATTGCCAGATGCGTTATTTGTTATCGACCCACGCAAAGAGCGCATTGCCGTTGCAGAAGCTCGTAAATTAAACATTCCGATCATCGGAATCGTGGATACAAACTGCGATCCAGACGAAATCGACTACGTCATTCCTGCGAACGACGATGCGATTCGCGCTGTGAAACTTCTTACAGCTAAAATTGCGGATGCGATTTTAGAAGCAAAACAAGGCGAAGAGGCCGTTGTCACAGCTGAGTAAACATGTGAAAGGTGATAAGAGGGGGAAGCCTTTTATCACCTTTTTTTAAGAAAAATCGGGCATACTAAGCATACAAACCGTTTTGGTTTGTGTACATACGATTTTGCACATAAAAAAGGAGGATGTTTCATATGGCAATTACTGCTCAAATGGTAAAAGAATTGCGCGAAAAAACAGGCGCAGGAATGATGGACTGCAAAAAGGCATTAACAGAAACAAACGGTGATATGGAAAAAGCGATCGACTGGCTTCGTGAAAAAGGAATGGCGAAAGCAGCGAAAAAAGCGGATCGTATCGCAGCGGAAGGAACAACGTTAATTGAAGTAGATGGAAATACAGCAGTGATTTTAGAAGTAAACTCTGAAACAGACTTCGTTGCGAAAAACGAAGGATTTAAAACATTAGTAAAAGAATTAGCTGACCATTTATTAAAGCATAAACCTGCAACAGTCGAAGAAGCATTACAACAAAAAATGGATAACGGTGCGACAGTAGAAGAACATATCAATGCAGCGATCGCTAAAATTGGTGAAAAAATTACGTTACGTCGCTTTGCGGTTGTTGAAAAAGGAGACAACGCTGTATTCGGTGCATATTTACACATGGGCGGCCGCATCGGCGTATTAACTGTATTAGAAGGTACAACAAATAGTGACATTGCAAAAGATGTAGCGATGCACATTGCTGCAATTAATCCAAAATACGTGTCTCGCGATGAAGTATCTGCAGATGAAATCGCTCGTGAGCGCGAAGTATTAAAACAACAAGCATTAAATGAAGGAAAACCTGAAAACATCGTTGAAAAAATGGTTGAAGGCCGTTTAGGTAAATTCTTTGAAGACATTTGCTTACTTGAGCAAAGTTTCGTGAAAAACCCAGATGTGAAAGTACGTCAATTTGTAGAGTCTAATGGCGCGACTGTGAAAAGCTTCATCCGTTACGAAGTAGGCGAAGGTATTGAAAAACGTCAAGATAACTTCGCTGAAGAAGTTATGAGCCAAGTTCGTAAGTAATGAAGACAAATAGGGAACACATATGTGTTCCCTATTTTTAAAGAACGGTATGGAGGTTTGCAATGGAAAGCCCAAAATATAAACGTGTCGTTTTAAAATTAAGCGGTGAAGCGTTAGCTGGAGATCAAGGATTTGGAATTAATCCGTCTGTCATTAAATCGATCGCTCAACAAGTAAAAGAAGTAGCTGAACTAGGAGTTGAAGTAGCGGTTGTTGTTGGAGGCGGAAACATTTGGCGCGGAAAAATTGGTAGCGAAATGGGAATGGATCGCGCCACAGCGGATTACATGGGGATGTTAGCAACGGTGATGAACTCGCTCGCGCTACAAGATAGCTTAGAGCAGCTCGGTGTACAAACGCGTGTGCAAACGTCGATTGAAATGCGCCAAGTAGCTGAACCGTACATTCGAAGAAGAGCCATTCGTCATTTAGAGAAAAAACGCGTCGTCATTTTTGCGGCAGGAACAGGAAACCCATATTTCTCAACAGATACGACAGCCGCGCTTCGTGCAGCAGAAATTGAAGCGGACGTCATTTTAATGGCGAAAAACAATGTAGACGGTGTATATAGCGCCGATCCGAAAGTGGACAAAAACGCAGTCAAATATGATGAACTATCTTATTTAGACGTCATTAAACAAGGATTAGGTGTGATGGATTCCACAGCTTCGTCGTTATGTATGGATAACGATATTCCGCTCATTGTTTTCTCCATTATGGAAGAAGGAAATATTAAACGTGCTGTATTAGGTGAAAATATTGGAACAATCGTAAGGGGGAAATAACATGCAAGTATTAACAAACGCAAAAGAAAAGATGGATAAAGCCGTTCAAGCTTTTTCACGTGAACTTGCAACGATTCGTGCAGGTCGTGCGAACCCTGCATTATTAGAAAAAATTACAGTCGATTATTACGGCATGCCAACGCCAATTATTCAATTAGCGGGCATTCAAGTGCCAGAGGCGCGCCTTCTTGTCATTCAACCATATGACAAGTCCGTATTGAAAGAAATTGAAAAGGCGATTTTAGCATCAGATTTAGGTTTAACGCCTTCAAACGACGGTTCAGTGATTCGCATCGCCATTCCGCCGCTTACTGAAGAGCGTCGTCGCGAACTCGTTAAGCTTGTGAAAAAATATGCGGAAGAAGCAAAAGTGGCTGTGCGCAACATTCGTCGCGACGCAAACGACGAGTTGAAAAAGCTAGAGAAAAATGGCGAAATTACTGAAGATGAATTGCGCGGTTACACAGAAGATATCCAAAAGCTAACAGACGATCATATCGCAAAAATCGATGCGATTACGAAAGAAAAAGAGAAAGAAGTAATGGAAGTATAAGTCCCTCTATGTTTATAGAGGGTTTTTTGCTATAATTACGAAATAGGGCGCACAGCCTAATTACGATCGATCGAAGCTGGAGGACATGCGCTTATGTTTGAAAAGATGAAAAGATGGAAAAACAAAGAAGAAGTATATTCAAAAGAAACCGTTTCACAAGGACCGGTTCCTGCGCATGTGGCGATCATTATGGACGGAAACGGACGATGGGCGAAAAAACGGGCATTGCCACGGATGGCTGGGCATTATGAAGGCATGCAAACGGTTCGGAAAATTACGCGCTTTGCCAACGAACTCGGTGTGAAAGTGTTAACGTTATATGCGTTTTCAACAGAAAATTGGAAACGGCCGAAAACAGAAGTCGATTATTTAATGCAGCTTCCTGAACAGTTTTTAACGACGTTTTTGCCTGAGTTAATCGCAGAAAATGTGCAAGTGCGCGTCATGGGACATAAAGATCAACTACCTTTACATACGTTACGTGCAGTCGATCAGGCGATCGAACAGACGAAACAAAATACCGGTTTAATTTTAAACTTCGCCTTAAACTACGGAGGTCGCGCAGAAATTGTACATGCGGTTCAAAAGCTTGTTAATGATGTACAAAACGGAACGATTGAAGCAAACGATGTCGATGAACAGCTGTTTCATTCCTATTTAATGACAAATGATTTACCTGATCCTGATTTGCTGATTCGCACGAGCGGAGAAATTCGTTTAAGTAACTTTATGCTTTGGCAATTAGCGTATACAGAATTTTGGTTTACGGATGTATTATGGCCAGACTTCACAGAACAACATTTTTTACAGGCGGTACATGAATTTCAACAACGTAGCCGCCGATTTGGAGGCGTATAATTTCATATGAAACAAAGAATTGTGACGGCAATTATTGCAGCTTCAGTCTTTTTACCGATCGTCATATATGGCCGATGGCCATTTTTAGTCTTAACGTATATACTCGCTACGGTTGGTTTATTTGAACTTATTCGCATGAAAAAAATGTCGCTTTTTTCGTTTCCGAGCATCGTTAGTTTTCTTGGATTATGGCTCTTTTTATATCCGTATGAACATATGATAAACATATGGATTCTCATCATCGGGCTCTTTTTGTTGCTCATTTATACGGTCATATCGAAAAACGCGTTTACGTTTGATGATGTAGGATTTATGATTGCTTCTTTGCTTTACGTAGGCGTTGGGTTTTATTCGTTCTTTCAAGTGCGTGAAGCAGGATTGTCATACATTTTTTATGCGCTCTTTTTAATTTGGGCAACGGATAGCGGAGCGTACTTTATTGGCCGAGCGTTCGGAAAGCGAAAATTATGGGAGCATATTAGCCCGAATAAAACGGTTGAAGGGGCTATTGGAGGCATTTTATGTGCGCTTCTTGTCGTCAGTGTTTATGAGTGGCTATCGCCATTTGCTCCATCTTTTCCAATGTTACTCATTGCAACAGTCATTTTATCCGTTTTCGGCCAGCTCGGTGACTTAGTGGAATCCGCGTTCAAACGTCATTATGGAGTAAAAGATTCAGGCGCTATTTTGCCGGGACATGGCGGCATTTTAGATCGCTTTGACAGTTTGCTATTTATTTTACCAATTTTACATTTGTTTTACCTTATTGCTTAAAAAGGAGTGGACAGTTTGCGAGCAATTAGTTTATTAGGAGCGACGGGCTCGATCGGGAGGCAAACATTAGACGTCATTCGTGCTCATCGCGATGCGTTCCGTCTCGTTGCTTTTTCAGCTGGACGAAATATCGAACAGGCACGGATCATTATTGAACAATTTTCACCGAAAGTGGTATGTGTTGCGCAAAATGAAGATGCAGACACGTTACAAAGCGAATATATTGGACGAGTGCGCATCGTTTCAGGTGAAGATGGGCTCATTGAAGTAGCGACAATGCAAGAAGCCGACATTGTCGTCAATGCGGTAGTAGGAAGCGTTGGATTAGTGCCGACGTTGAAAGCGATTGAGGCAAAAAAAACAATTGCGTTGGCGAATAAAGAAACGTTAGTTACCGCAGGCCATCTTGTTATGACGCACGCGGCCGATTACGGTGTACCGATTTTGCCTGTGGATAGTGAACATTCCGCTATTTTTCAATGTTTACAAGGAGAGCAACAAAAAAATATCGAATGCATTATTTTGACGGCATCCGGCGGTAGTTTTCGCGATCGTACGCGCGAGCAGTTAGAACATGTCACGGTGGAAGAAGCGCTAAAACATCCGAATTGGTCTATGGGAGCAAAAATTACGATCGACTCCGCAACGATGATGAATAAAGGGCTTGAAGTGATCGAAGCACATTGGTTGTTCCATCTACCGTACGAACAAATTGACGTCCTTTTACATAAAGAAAGCATCATTCATTCCATGGTGCAATTTCATGACGGAAGCATCATTGCTCAGCTCGGAACGCCAGATATGCGCGTACCGATTCAATATGCGCTAACGTATCCTGATCGTTTTCCGCTACATATCGAACGACTGAACTTGGCTCAAGTAGCCACGTTGCATTTTCAAAAAGTGGACATGAACCGGTTCCGTTGTTTACAATTTGCTTATGAGGCAGGAAACATAGGTGGAACGATGCCGACCGTATTAAATGCAGCAAATGAAGAAGCGGTTGCAGCCTTTTTAAATGGGCAAATATCGTTTTTAGCGATTGAACAATGCATTGAACAAGCGATGGAACGGCACGTGCCGATTGCCCATCCAGATCTTGAGACGATTCGTGCAGTCGATCGTGAAACGAGACAATATGTAAAATCACTACACATGTAAAAGGTGGTTGAAACGTTGGAAACGGTTATTGCTTTTATTGTCATTTTTGGTGCGCTTGTGTTTTTTCATGAATTAGGGCACTTCATTTTCGCGAAACGGGCAGGCATTTTATGTCGAGAATTTGCGATTGGATTCGGTCCGAAAGTATTTTCAATGAAAAAAGGAGAAACGACATATACGATTCGTTTGCTCCCGCTTGGCGGTTTTGTGCGCATGGCCGGCGAAGATCCAGAAATGATTGACGTGAAGCGTGGTCAAGTTGTCGGCTTATTGTTTCATTCAGACGGGAAAGTGAAAAAAGTGATCGTCAATCATAAAGACGAATATCCCGATGCGAAAATCATTGAAGTGGAACGCGCTGATTTTGAACATGAGTTATATATTGAAGGATATGAAGGCGATGATGAGCGTTTGCAACGCTTTGAATTAAGCGATCCAGCTTATATCGTCATCGATCGAGAAAAAGTGCAAATTGCGCCGTACGATCGTCAATTTGGTTCGAAAACGCTCGGACAGCGCGCGATGGCTATTTTTGCTGGTCCGTTAATGAATTTTATTTTAGCGCTTGTCATTTTCATTCTTATTGGACTGCTGCAAGGTTATCCAGTGGATAAACCAGTCATTGGTGAATTGACTGAGGATGGCGCTGCACGTCAAGCTGGGTTACAACAAGGGGATATTGTCATTTCCATTGATGGCCAGACGATGTCTTCTTGGACGGATGTTGTGACGGTGATTCGAAAAAGCCCAGAAAAACCGCTCCAATTTCAAGTGAATCGCAACGGTCAAATGATTGATCTCACCGTCACACCAGAAAAGAAAACGATCGAAGGCGAGACGATCGGTTTGATCGGTGTATATGGACCGATGGAAAAGTCGTTTGTCGGAGCGATCAAACAAGGAGCGTTAGAAACGTACTATTGGACAAAAGAAATTATCGTTGGATTAGGACATTTATTAACAGGAAAATTTTCATTTGATATGTTATCTGGACCTGTTGGCATTGCCGTTTCGACTCATAAAGTTGCCCAATCCGGCGTGTATTACTTAATGAAATGGGGAGCGATTTTAAGCATTAACTTAGGGATTATTAACTTGCTTCCACTTCCGGCGCTCGATGGGGGACGGTTAACGTTTTTTGCGATTGAAGCGTTGCGCGGAAAACCGATTGATCGCCAAAAAGAAGGTATCGTACACTTTATTGGTTTTGCTCTTCTTATGTTGCTTATGCTTGTTGTTACATGGAATGACATTCAAAAATTTTTCTTATAATTCATGAAGTAAGAGGTGCTAAAAAAGATGAAACAAAGTATGTCGTTTATTCCTACATTACGTGAAGTGCCGGCAGATGCGGAAATTAAAAGCCATCAACTGCTGCTTCGTGCCGGCTTTATTCGCCAAAATGCAAGCGGAGTATATAGCTTCTTGCCACTTGGTAAGCGCGTGCTACAAAAAATTGAAGCGATCATTCGTGAAGAAATGGAACGGGCAGGTGCTATTGAACTGTTGATGCCAGCGCTTCAACAGGCAGAATTATGGCAAGAATCAGGTCGTTGGTATTCATACGGACCAGAATTAATGCGTTTAAAAGATCGCCACGATCGCGACTTTGCGCTCGGTGCGACACATGAAGAAGTCATTACGGCGCTCGTTCGTGATGAAGTGAAATCGTATAAACGGTTACCGCTTACGCTTTATCAAATTCAAACGAAGTTTCGCGACGAAAAACGTCCGCGCTTCGGGTTGCTTCGTGGTCGCGAATTTATTATGAAAGATGCGTATTCATTTCACGCTTCACAAGAAAGTTTAGACGAAGTGTACAATAAAATGTACGAAGCATATGCAAACGTGTTCCGGCGCTGCGGATTAAATTTCCGTGCCGTCATTGCGGATTCTGGTGCAATGGGTGGAAAAGATACGCATGAATTTATGGTTTTATCCGATGTCGGTGAAGATACGATTGCATATTCAGATTCCTCTGATTATGCAGCGAACATTGAAATGGCGCCGGTGATTACGACTTATGAGCGAAGTGATGAACCGCATGCACCGCTTGAAAAAGTGCATACACCAGAACAACGTTCCATTGAAGAGGTAAGCCAATTTCTTCAAGTACCAAAAGAAAAATGCATTAAGTCGTTATTATTTAAAGTAGACGATCGTTACGTGCTCGTTCTTGTGCGCGGGGATCATGAAGTGAATGATGTCAAAGTAAAAAATATACTAGAAGCAACTGTCGTGGAATTAGCAACGCCAGAAGAAACGAAGCAAGTGATGAACTGTGAAATTGGTTCACTTGGTCCGATTGGTGTTCGCGATGGTATAATCGTTTTAGCTGACCATGCGGTAAAAGCGATTGTCAATGGCGTGTGCGGAGCGAATGAAGCGCACTATCATTACAAGGGGGTCAATCCAGATCGTGACTTTGCTGCGCAATATGCGGATGTGCGTTTCATTCAAGAAGGAGATCCGTCACCAGATGGAAAAGGAACGATTCGTTTTGCGCGCGGAATTGAAGTTGGACACGTATTTAAACTCGGAACGCGTTATAGCGAAGCGATGAATGCCACGTATTTAGATGAAAACGGACGTACGCAGCCGATGATTATGGGTTGTTATGGTATCGGTGTATCGCGCACACTTGCTGCGATTGCTGAGCAATATAACGATGAGCATGGACTCATATGGCCAACTGCGGTGGCTCCTTTCCACATTCATTTAATTTCTGTCAATCCAAAAGTGGACGAGCAACGGGAGCTTGCCGATGAATGGTATGCACGTTTGCAACAAGAAGGGTTTGAAGTGTTATATGACGATCGTGCCGAGCGTCCAGGAGTCAAATTTGCCGACAGTGATTTAATTGGGTTACCTGTGCGTGTAACAGTCGGAAAGCGTGCAAACGAAGGAATTGTGGAAGTAAAAGTACGAAAAACAGGTGAAACAGAAGAAGTACACGTGTCGCAATTAGTTGAAACGTTGCGCCGCTACTTATAGGCAGAGAGGGGGTTTCCCCCTCTTTCTGTCGTCTATCGCTCCCAAACGATGTATAAAAAAGAAAGGGAGGTGTACCGTTACATTTTTGTAACGAACAACGATGAGGGAAGAACAAAAAGAACGATTTTCGATTTTATTACAACAACTACAACTTTCTTCGCATATGGCAGATGACTTATTGCATGGACAAATTGAAAAAGTAGTTGTTGATAAACGAATGAAATGTTGGCACTTTTATTTTCGATTTCCTACGATCTTACGGGCGCACGTATATGCCGAGTTTCGTAAACGACTCATCGAACAATTTCGCCATATTGCCGATGTACAATGCACGATAGAAGTAGAGGACCAAACGTTTACTGCTGAAGATGTTGTGTCGTACTGGCCAATATTTGTTGACACGATTCAACAAGCATCGCCGCTTTTTTCACTACTGACACAACAGCAACCGGAAGTAAAAGGAACGAAAGTCACTGTCCAAGCGCGCAATGAGGCAGAAGCGATTGCGTTAAAAAAGCGATTTGCGGAAATGTTCGCTACGACGTATGTTTCTTTCGGATTTCCACACTTGCAGTTAGAAGCGAGTGTAAAACACGATGAGCAGCAGTTTGAACAATTTTTAGCGCAAAAACAAAAAGAAGATGAAGAACGAGCGCTAGCCGCGTTTATAGAGGCGATGCCGAAGCAAGAAGAGCCTACTGTAAGTGAAGCAAGCGGTTCGCTTGTGATCGGCTACCAAATTAAAGATGAGGAGCATATTCGTCCGCTCGATCAAATTGTAGAGGAAGAGCGTCGCGTCGTGGTGCAAGGATACATTTTTGATGCTGAAGCAAAAGAACTAAAAAGTGGACGTACGTTATTGACGTTAAAAATGACGGACTACACAAATTCCATTCTTGTCAAAATGTTCTCGCGCGACAAAGAAGATGCCGAGCTTATGCAGCGTGTAAAAAAAGGAATGTGGGTAAAAGTGCGCGGCAGCGTCCAAAATGACACATTCGTGCGCGATCTTGTGCTTATTGCGAACGATTTAAATGAAGTGAAACCGAACGAACGTCAAGATACAGCGGAAGAAAAACGGGTAGAATTGCACGTTCATACACAAATGAGCCAAATGGATGCGGTTGCATCGATCACAAAGCTTGTCGAACAGGCGAAAAAATGGGGACATGAAGCGATTGCTGTCACGGATCATGCCGTCGTTCAATCGTTTCCGGAAGCATATAGCGCGGGAAAAAAATATGGCGTAAAAATTTTATATGGATTAGAGGCAAATATTGTCGATGATGGGGTACCGATCGCTTATAATGAAGCTCATCGACGGCTAATGGACGATACGTTTGTCGTATTTGACGTAGAAACGACAGGGCTTTCTGCTGTATATGACACGATTATTGAATTAGCAGCGGTAAAAGTAAAAAACGGGGAAATTATCGACCGTTTTGAGTCGTTTGCAAATCCGCATCATCCGCTTTCCGCAACGACAATCGAATTAACGAAAATTACAGATGACATGTTAAAAGATGCGCCAGATGTCGAAGAAGTGTTAGAAAAGTTTTATCATTGGATCGATGATTGTGTGCTCGTTGCTCATAATGCGACGTTTGATATCGGTTTTTTAAATGCAGGATTTAAAAAAATTCATCGTGGTAAAGTCAAAAACCCGGTCATTGACACACTTGAACTGGCTCGTTACTTATATCCAGAGTTAAAAAATCATCGTTTAAATACGCTTTGTAAAAAATTTAATATTGAATTAACCCAGCATCATCGCGCCATTTATGACGCAGAAGCGACAGGATATTTACTTATTCATTTGTTAAAAGAACTTGATGAAAAAGGAATTCAATATCTCGATCAATTAAATGAAGCATCGAAAGAACAAGGGGCGTTCCAACGTTCCAGACCGTTTCATGCAACGTTACTTGTACAAAATGAAGTCGGGTTAAAAAATTTATTTAAACTCGTTTCGTTTTCACATGTAAATTATTTTTATCGCGTTCCACGCATTCCACGTTCCGTATTACAACAACATCGCGAAGGGATTTTAGTCGGATCAGGTTGCGATAAAGGCGAACTGTTTGAAGCAATGATGCAAAAAGGAATCGAAGAAGCGGAGGCGATTGCACCGTTTTATGACTTTCTTGAAGTGCATCCGCCAGAAGTATATGCGCCGCTTATTGAGATGGAATATGTACGCGATGAAGAAGCGCTCAAAGAAATTATTACAAACATTGTGCAGCTTGGTGAACGGCTCGGCATTCCGGTTGTCGCGACAGGAAATGTACATTATATCAATCGAGAAGATAAAATATATCGCAAAATTTTAATTCATTCACAATCTGGTGGCAATCCGTTGAATCGTCATGAATTGCCGAACGTTCATTTTCGTACGACAAACGAAATGTTAGAAGCATTTTCGTTTCTTGGTGAACAAAAGGCGAAAGAAATTGTTGTGACAAATACGAAAAAAATTGCCCATTCTATCGAAGAAGTGAAGCCGATTAAAGATGAATTGTACACACCGAAAATTGAAGGGGCGGACGAAGAAATTCGTCGGATGAGTTATGAACGCGCGAAAAGTATTTATGGTGATCCGCTGCCAGACATCGTTGAAAAACGATTAGAAAAAGAATTAAAAAGCATTATTGGCCACGGGTTTGCGGTCATTTATTTAATTTCTCATAAACTTGTAAAGAAATCGCTCGATGATGGATATCTCGTCGGTTCACGCGGTTCGGTCGGCTCATCATTTGTCGCAACGATGACAGAGATTACGGAAGTGAACCCGCTTCCACCGCACTATGTTTGTCCGAACTGTAAACATTCCGAGTTTTTTGATGACGGTTCAGTCGGTTCTGGCTTTGACTTGCCAGATAAAAACTGTCCGCAATGTGGCGCGCGGTACAATAAAGATGGTCACGATATTCCGTTCGAGACGTTTTTAGGGTTTAAAGGAGATAAAGTGCCAGACATTGATTTGAACTTTTCAGGTGAATATCAACCGCGAGCGCATAACTATACGAAAGTGTTATTCGGTGAAGATAACGTATATCGTGCAGGAACGATCGGTACCGTCGCGGACAAAACAGCATACGGATTTGTCAAAGGGTATATAAACGATCAAAACCTTCATGTGCGCGGGGCAGAAATTGATCGCTTAGCAGCAGGATGTACAGGAGTGAAGCGAACGACTGGACAACATCCAGGGGGGATTATCGTCGTTCCAGATTACATGGATATTTATGACTTTACGCCGATTCAATATCCAGCCGACGATACAAGTGCGGAATGGCGCACGACGCATTTTGACTTCCACTCGATTCATGATAACTTATTAAAACTCGATATTCTCGGACACGATGATCCAACGGTCATTCGGATGTTGCAAGATTTAAGTGGAATTGATCCAAAGACAATACCGACAGACGATCCGGAAGTGATGAAAATTTTTAGTAGTACACAATCGCTTGGCGTGACGCCGGAACAAATTATGTGTAACACCGGAACGCTCGGCATCCCAGAGTTCGGTACAAGATTTGTTCGTCAAATGTTAGAAGAAACAAAACCGAAAACATTTTCAGAGCTTGTACAAATTTCTGGACTATCGCACGGAACGGACGTTTGGCTCGGCAATGCACAAGAGCTCATTCAAAATGGGACATGTACGTTATCAGAAGTGATTGGATGTCGCGACGACATTATGGTGTATTTAATTTATCGTGGGTTAGAGCCGTCGTTAGCGTTTAAAATTATGGAGTCCGTTCGAAAAGGAAAAGGATTAACGCCAGAGTTTGAAGAAGAAATGCGCAAACATGATGTGCCAGAATGGTACATTGAGTCATGTAAAAAAATTAAATATATGTTCCCGAAAGCGCATGCCGCTGCTTACGTGCTTATGGCTGTTCGCATTGCATACTTTAAAGTCCATCATCCGCTTCTTTATTACGCATCGTATTTTACCGTGCGTGCGGAAGATTTTGATTTAGATGCGATGATTCAAGGGTCTGCTGCGATACGTAGACGAATTGAAGAAATTCAAGCAAAAGGGCTTGATGCGTCTGCGAAAGAAAAAAGCTTGTTGACTGTGCTTGAAATTGCCCTTGAAATGTGTGAACGAGGATTTTCATTTAAAAATATTGATTTGTATCGTTCGCAAGCCACAGAGTTTGTTATTGACGGAAATTCGCTTATTCCGCCGTTTAATGCGATTCCTGGGCTAGGGACAAACGTCGCGCAAAGCATTGTACGCGCTCGCGAAGAAGGGGAATTTTTATCGAAAGAAGATTTGCAACAACGCGGCAAAGTATCGAAAACGATTTTAGAATATCTCGAAAGTCGTGGATGTTTGCAGTCGCTACCAGATCACAATCAATTATCACTATTTTGAATGAGTTGCAATTTTTTTGCCAATATGTTATAGTTCTAGTGGAAATGGTAAAGATAATGGACAAAAAGAGTGGGGAAACCCACTCTTTCGTATTGATTCGAGATTCCTTGCCAGCCGCAAGGGATTTTCTTGCAGTTAGGAGGACCAACATGAAAAAAGTGACGCACATCGTTGAGGAGCTCGTCACCCCGATCGTGACAGATATGGGGTTAGAACTTGTCGACATTGAATATGTGAAAGAAGGAAAGAACTGGTTTTTGCGCGTCTTTATTGATTCACCAACTGGAATTGATATCGATCAATGCGGTGTCGTAAGCGAGCGATTAAGTGAAAAGCTTGATGAAATCGATCCGATTCCGCACAATTACTTTTTAGAAGTATCGTCACCAGGGGCGGAACGTCCGCTTAAAAAGGCAAAAGATTTTGAACGTGCCGTTGGGAAAAACGTTTATGTGAAAACGTATGAGCCAATTGATGGTCAAAAAGAATTTGAAGGACGGTTAACTGCATTTGATGGTCAAACGGTGACCGTAGAAGTAAAAGTCAAAACAAAGAAAAAAATGGTGACGATTCCATACGAAAAAGTAGCTAGTGCACGGCTAGCTGTCATTTTCTCTTAATTCACATTAAAGGGGGACGACCGGTTCATGAATACAGAATTGTTAGATGCCTTAACAGCGCTTGAGCGCGATAAAGGCATTAGTAAAGAAGTGCTAATTGAAGCGATTGAAGCGGCCATTGTATCCGCTTATAAACGCAATTTTAATCAAGCGCAAAACGTTCGTGTCGATTTTAATCAAGAGACAGGGACAATTCGTGTATTTGCTCGCAAAGAAGTAGTCGATGAAGTGTACGATTCACGCTTAGAAATTTCACTTGATGAAGCAAAGCGAATAAACCCGAATTATCAAGTAGGCGATGTCGTTGAAATTGAAGTGACGCCGAAAAACTTCGGACGCATCGCTGCGCAAACAGCAAAGCAAGTCGTCACGCAACGCGTTCGCGAAGCAGAGCGTGGAGTCATTTATGCCGAATTTGTTGACCGAGAAGAAGATATTATGACAGGTATTGTTCAGCGGACGGATTCGAAATTTATTTACGTCAGCCTCGGCAAAATTGAGGCGTTGCTTCCGGTGAGCGAACAAATGCCGAATGAAACGTATAAGCCACATGATCGCATTAAAGTGTACATTACAAAAGTCGAAAAAACGACAAAAGGTCCACAAATTTACGTATCGCGCACGCATCCAGGTTTATTAAAGCGATTGTTTGAATTAGAAGTACCAGAAATTTATGACGGTACGGTAGAAATTAAATCGGTTGCACGCGAAGCAGGAGATCGCTCAAAAATTTCTGTTCATTCCGATAACCCAGAAGTCGATCCGGTTGGTGCATGTGTTGGACCTAAAGGACAACGGGTGCAAGCGATCGTAAACGAGTTAAAAGGCGAAAAAATCGACATCGTTCGTTGGTCAGCGGATCCTGTTGAATTTGTCGCTAATGCGTTAAGCCCATCCAAAGTGCTTGACGTCATCGTCAATGAAGAAGAAAAAGCGACAACGGTCATCGTACCAGATTATCAACTTTCACTTGCTATTGGGAAACGTGGACAAAACGCTCGTTTAGCAGCGAAATTAACAAATTGGAAAATTGATATTAAAAGTCAGTCTGAAGCGGAGCAATTAGGTATTTACCCTCGTTCTTCATCATCGTTCCAAGTTGACGAAGAGGAGATTAGTGAGGTGGAATAATATGCCAAAAAAAATTCCGATGCGCAAATGTGTTGTCACAGGGGAAATGAAGCCGAAAAAAGAGCTCATTCGCATCGTTCGTTCAAAAGAAGGCGACGTATCGATTGACCCGACAGGAAAAAAAGCGGGACGAGGTGCATACATTACGCTAAGTAAAGAATGCATTTTGCTTGCGAAAAAGAAAAATACGCTTGCGCATCATTTGAAAGCGACTATTGACGATTCGATTTACGAACAGCTATTACAGCTCGCCGAGAAGGAGAATGGAGAAACAAATGAATCATAAACCGTGGGCTTCTTTTCTCGGATTAGCGAATCGGGCGCGCAAAGTCATTTCGGGAGAAGAGCTCGTTGTGAAAGAAATTCAGCGTAAGCGCGTGAAGCTTGTCATTTTATCGGAAGATGCGTCAGAAAATACGAGAAAAAAAATTTCCGATAAATGTGTGTTTTATCGCGTTCCGCTTTGTTATGTAGACAATCGCTATGAATTAGGTGGAGCGATTGGCAAAGGAGCACGGGTCGTTGTAGCAATTACGGATGAAGGATTCGCACAAAAGCTAAAAACGATGCTCTAACATTTTGGGGGTGAATGTATGTCAAAAATGCGTGTATACGAATATGCCAAAAAACATGACGTGTCAAGTAAAGATGTCATCCATAAATTAAAAGAAATGAACATCGACGTATCGAACCATATGACGATGATTGAAGCGGATGTTGTCGAACAACTCGATCGTTCGTTCAAAAAAGAACAAAAGCAAGAGCAAAAACAAGAAACGAAAAAAGAAGAAAAGAAAGCACCTGTAAAAAAACCTGTTTTAGAACAGTTTGAAGAAGATGACGATGAAGTCATTCAAACGAAAGTGCCGATCAAAAAAGCAGTAGTAAAAAATCGCGAAGGGAAAAAACACGACTTGCAAATTCAACAAAAAGAAAAGAAAATTTTCAATAACAAAAAAAATAAAAAACAAAAACCTCAACAAGCTCCACAACAAGAAGTGCAAAAGAAAAAAGAAAAAGAGCTTCCGAAAAAAATTACATTTGAAGGTTCTTTAACGGTCGCGGAGTTAGCAAAAAAATTAGGCAAAGAGCCTTCTGAAATTATTAAAAAGCTATTTATGCTTGGCATCATTGCAACAATTAACAAAGATTTGGACAAAGATGCGATCGAGCTCATTTGCTCTGACTACGGTGTAGAAGTAGAAGAAAAGGTAACGATTGACGAAACAGAATTTGAAACGATTGAAATCGTTGATCATCCAGAAGATTTAGTTGAACGTCCGCCTGTTGTCACAATTATGGGACACGTTGACCACGGAAAAACAACGTTGCTTGACTCGATTCGCCATACGAAAGTAACGGAGCAAGAAGCTGGCGGTATTACACAACATATCGGTGCGTATCAAGTTGTTGTAAACGGCAAAAAAATCACATTTTTAGATACACCTGGTCACGAAGCGTTCACAACGATGCGTGCACGCGGTGCACAAGTGACAGATATCGTCATTCTTGTTGTCGCAGCAGATGACGGAGTGATGCCGCAAACCGTTGAAGCGATTAACCATGCGAAAGCGGCAAAGGTTC
Source organism: Anoxybacillus sp. ST70 (assembly GCF_019553625.1). Lineage (NCBI taxonomy): Bacteria > Bacillati > Bacillota > Bacilli > Caryophanales > Anoxybacillaceae > Anoxybacillus > Anoxybacillus sp. ST70. The sequence goes on along the minus strand of NZ_JAHZOF010000001.1, from coordinate 85,813 downwards.
CAATTATCGTCGCGGTCAATAAAATCGATAAGCCTACAGCGAATCCAGATCGCGTCATGCAAGAGCTAATGGAATATGAGCTCGTTCCAGAAGAATGGGGCGGCGATACAATTTATTGTAAGCTATCTGCGTTAACAGGCGAAGGGATTGACAACTTGCTTGAAATGATTTTGCTTGTAAGCGAAATGGAAGAGTTAAAAGCGAATCCAAACCGTCGTGCGACGGGAACGGTCATTGAAGCGAAGCTCGATAAAGGTCGCGGTCCAGTGGCAACGCTTCTCGTTCAATCAGGTACGTTGCGCGTTGGTGATCCGATCGTTGTCGGTTATACGTACGGACGTGTACGGGCGATGACGAACGATCTAGGACGCCGTGTAAAAGAAGCGGGTCCATCGACACCGGTTGAAATTACCGGATTAAACGAGGTGCCGCAAGCAGGCGATCGCTTCATGGTGTTTGAGGACGAGAAAAAAGCACGTCAAATTGGCGAAGCTCGCGCCCAAAAGCAAATTGTGCAACAACGAAGCGTAAAAGCGCGCGTTAGCTTAGACGACTTGTTTGAAAAAATTAAGCAAGGCGAAATGAAAGAATTAAATATTATTGTCAAAGCCGACGTACAAGGTTCTGTAGAAGCGCTCGTTGCGGCATTGCAAAAAATCGAAGTCGAAGGCGTACGCGTGAAAATTATTCACTCCGGTGTAGGTGCGGTGACGGAATACGATATTATGCTTGCATCTGCATCAAATGCGATTGTCATCGGCTTTAACGTTCGTCCAGATGCGAACGCAAAACGTGTCGCGGAAGCAGAAAAAGTCGATATTCGTCTCCATCGCATCATTTACAAAGTCATCGAAGAAATTGAAGCAGCGATGAAAGGGATGCTTGATCCAGAGTACGAAGAAAAAGTGATCGGTCAGGCGGAAGTGCGTCAAACGTTCAAAGTATCAAAAGTTGGTACCATTGCAGGATGCTATGTGACAGATGGAAAAATTACGCGCGATAGCAGCGTCCGTCTCATTCGTCAAGGCATCGTCGTTTACGAAGGACAAATTGATACGTTAAAACGTTACAAAGACGATGTAAAAGAAGTCGCACAAGGATACGAGTGCGGGATAACGATTAAAAACTTTAATGACATTAAAGAAGGAGACGTCATTGAAGCATATATTATGCAAGAAGTGGAGCGCAAATGATCGGATACGTCGAATGTGAATGCATCATTTACGACGTCCAATCATTAAAAGAAAAACGAGCCGTGTTGCAACGCATTGTCACACGGCTTAAACAAAAATATAATATATCAGTAGCCGAAGTAGATTACCAAAACGTATGGCAACGAACGAAGCTAGGGATTGTAGCGATTACAGCCGAGCGAACAGCGACGGAACAAGAGCTACATCGGGCGTTACAATTTATCGATTCGTTTCCAGAAATCGAACGAACGGTTACAACATTCGAGTGGTTTTAATCGAGGTGATGACAATGAGTTTGCGAGCCACACGTGTAGGCGAACAAATGAAAAAAGAATTAAGCGATATTATCGGACGCAAACTAAAAGACCCGCGCATCGGTTTCGTTACCGTAACAGATGTTCGTGTAACGGGTGATTTGCAACAAGCAAAAGTGTATATTTCTGTTCTTGGTGATGAAGAACAAAAGAAAAATACGCTAAAAGGGTTAGCGAAAGCGACGGGCTTTATCCGTTCAGAAATTGGCCAGCGTATTCGTTTGCGCAAAACACCTGAAATTTACTTTGAAATTGATGAAACGATCGATTACGGTCAACGAATTGAAAGCTTAATTAAACAAATTTCCGAAGAAAAAGAACATAAAGAAGAATAATGGATAGACGTGCGTCTATCCATTTCCGCTATTTTAGAGGTGAAGCGATGGACGGAGTGTTATTGTTACATAAACCTGCAGGCATGACGTCACACGACTGCGTCATGCGCATTCGTAAATTATTTCAAACGAAAAAAGTTGGTCATACCGGAACGCTTGATCCTGACGTAAGTGGTGTATTGCCCATTTGCATCGGCAAAGCAACAAAAATCGTTGAACTACTAACAGCGGAGAGAAAAACTTATGAAGGAGAAGTGACGTTAGGCATAGCGACGACAACAGAAGATGCATCAGGTGACATCGTTTCAGAGAAGCCGATTGAACAGCCGATTTTTCGTCATGACATTGAACGAGTATTCGCTAATCTCACTGGGGACATTGAACAAGTTCCACCGATGTATTCTGCAGTAAAAGTAAATGGAAAAAAACTGTATGAGTATGCACGCGCAGGTATTGACGTAGAACGACCGAAACGAAACGTCCACATTTTTGAACTGCTCCTTCTTGATGACAGACAAGTATTTACAGGTGAACGGATATCGTTTCGTTTTCGCGTGACATGTAGTAAAGGGACATACGTGCGTACACTCGCTGTTCAAATCGGCGAGCGACTTGGGTATCCGGCGCACATGTCACATCTTGTTCGCACAGCGTCAGGACCGTTTACGCTCGATCAATGCGTGTCGTTTGCTGACATCGAACAGCATGTCGTAGCTGGTACAGCGCATACGTTACTTTTACCGATTAAACGAGCGCTAGCTCATTTCCCAACGTATGTCATGAGTAAGGAAGAAGAGGAAAAAGTAAAACATGGGGGGCTTTTACCTATTCTACCTTCTATGCCAGAGCGTCTGTTAATGGTTAATGAACAAGGTGAAGCGTTAGCGATTTATATGCCTCATCCGACAAAGCAAAGCTATATGAAACCTTTAAAAGTATTGTAGGTGAAAAAGATGAAAACCATTTGGCTGTCCCATCCGTTAAACAAAAAAAATGATGCTCCGCTTGTTATGGCGCTCGGTTATTTTGACGGCGTTCATCTTGGGCATCAAAAAGTCATTCAAACGGCAAAACAAATCGCTGATCAATATGGATACAAAAGCGCGGTCATGACGTTCCATCCGCATCCGTCGGTCGTGCTCGGACGCTCACAACAACATGTTCGATTTATTACACCATTAAAGGAAAAAGAAAAACAAATTGCAAAACTTGGCGTCGATTATTTATACGTTGTTGAATTTACGCCTGAATTTGCTTATTTGTTGCCGCAACAATTTGTCGATGAATACATCATTGGTCTTGGTGTGAAGCATGTCGTGGCAGGATTTGATTTTACGTACGGCCGCTTAGGAAAAGGGACGATGGAAACATTGCCATTTCATTCTCGTGAACAATTTACGCAAACCGTCATTCCAAAACAGACGTTTGGGGAAGAAAAAATTAGCTCCACATATATTCGGCAACGGTTAGCTGAAGGGGACGTGGAACAGCTACCTTATTTGCTCGGAAGATGGTATGAAGTAACAGGCACAGTCATTCATGGGGATAAACGCGGACGGACGATTGGATTTCCAACGGCAAACGTTGCGCTTGACGATGACTATATAATCCCGCGCATTGGTGTATATGCTGTCACGGTAACGATAGATGGCAACACGTGGACGGGAGTATGCAACGTCGGGTATAAGCCGACGTTCCACGCCCAACAACAAAAAGATCCAACGATTGAAGTGCATTTGTTTGACTTTTCAGCAGACATTTACGGTGCGCATGTATGTATTCAATGGCATAAACGATTGCGTGATGAACGAGCATTTTCTTCCGTTCACGAGCTCGTTGAACAAATTCATCGCGATGCTCAAGCGGCACGCGAATATTTTCAAAATCCCCTTGCATTTTATCGGAAAAACATGTATTCTATTTAATGTATGTTAACCATTGCTGGGCAAGACGAGTCACCGCCGTTTGCTCGGTAACTGGGGTTGAAAAAAGAGGAGGTGAACAAGGATGGCATTAACACAAGAGCGTAAAAACGAGATCATCAACCAGTTCAAAATTCACGAAACTGACACAGGTTCTCCAGAAGTACAAGTTGCTATCCTTACAGAGCAAATTAACAACTTGAACGAACATTTACGTGTTCATCGTAAGGACCATCATTCTCGTCGTGGTCTTTTGAAAATGGTTGGTCGTCGTCGTAACTTACTTACGTATTTACGTAACAAAGACATCAACCGTTATCGTGAATTGATTAACAAACTCGGATTACGCCGATAAGTAAAAAGCGGGAGCATTCCCGCTTTTTATTAGTATTTGCGCCGATATTTGCTTATACTAAAACAAATATGATTTTTTATTTGTACATAGAGAGGGGTACTCGGTTTATATGGAACAAGAAAAACATGTGTTTTCGATCGACTGGGCAGGTCGGCCGTTGACCGTTGAAATTGGCGAATTAGCCAAACAAGCAAACGGCGCTGTATTAGTGCGATACGGCGATACGGTTGTATTAAGTACAGCGACAGCATCGAAAGAACCAAAGAGCGTCGACTTTTTCCCATTAACAGTCAATTACGAAGAACGTTTATACGCTGTTGGTAAAATTCCAGGGGGATTTATTAAGCGTGAAGGACGTCCAAGTGAAAAAGCCATTTTAGCTAGCCGTCTCATCGACCGTCCGATTCGGCCATTATTTGCTGAAGGATTTCGAAATGAAGTGCAAGTTGTCAGCATGGTGATGAGCGTTGATCAAGACTGCTCACCAGAAATGGCGGCAATGTTTGGCTCTTCGCTTGCGTTAACGACTTCTGATATCCCGTTTGAAGGACCGATCGCTGGGGTGACAGTTGGCCGTGTGAACGGTGAATTTGTGATTAACCCGTCTGTCGCACAAATGGAACAAAGCGATATGCATCTTGTCGTTGCTGGAACGAAAGATGCGATTAACATGGTGGAAGCAGGGGCGAATGAAGTACCAGAAGAAGTTATGCTTGAAGCAATTATGTTTGGGCATGAAGAAATTAAGCGGCTCATCGCATTCCAAGAGGACATTGCCGCAAAAGTTGGCAAAGAGAAGATGGAAGTCGTTCTGTATGAACTCGATGCCCAGCTTGAAGCAGACATTCGTGCTCGTGTGGAAGGTGAAGTGAAACGCGCGGTTCAAGTACCTGAAAAATTAGCGCGCGAAGCAGCCATTGAACAATTGAAAGCAGAAGTTGTAGCGGCGTACGAACAACAAGAAGCAGATGAAGAAACAATAAAGCAAGTGAAAGAAATTTTACATAAACTTGTTAAAGAAGAAGTACGACGCTTAATTACGGAAGAAAAAGTGCGTCCAGACGGACGAAAAGTAGATGAAATTCGTCCGCTTTCATCAGCCGTTGGACTTTTACCACGCACGCACGGATCAGGCTTGTTTACACGAGGACAAACACAAGCGCTTAGCGTATGTACACTCGGTGCACTTGGTGATGTGCAAATTTTAGATGGACTTGGTATTGAAGAAACAAAACGGTTTATGCACCATTATAACTTCCCGCCATTCTCAGTCGGAGAAACAGGAGCGATGCGTGGACCAGGACGTCGCGAAATTGGTCACGGAGCGCTTGGCGAGCGCGCACTTGAGCCGGTTATTCCATCTGAAAAAGAGTTTCCGTACACGATTCGCCTCGTATCAGAAGTGTTAGAATCAAACGGTTCGACATCTCAAGCGAGCATTTGTGCGAGCACATTGGCGATGATGGATGCGGGTGTGCCGATTAAAGCGCCAGTAGCTGGTATTGCGATGGGGCTTGTGAAAAGCGGTGAACACTATACGATTTTAACAGATATTCAAGGCATGGAAGATCATCTCGGTGATATGGACTTTAAAGTAGCAGGGACAGAAAAAGGGGTCACTGCTTTACAGATGGATATTAAAATTAAAGGTTTATCGCGTGAAATTTTAGAAGAAGCGTTGCAACAAGCGCGCAAAGGTCGCCTTGAAATTTTAAAACATATGATGCAAACGATTAGCGAACCGCGCAAAGAGCTATCTAAATATGCACCGAAAATTTTAACGATGCAAATTAATCCAGATAAAATTCGTGACGTCATCGGTCCAAGCGGAAAACAAATTAACAAAATTATTGAAGAAACGGGCGTAAAAATTGATATTGAACAAGATGGAACAATCTTCATTTCATCTGTAAACGAAGATATGAATCAAAAGGCGAAAAAGATTATTGAAGATATCGTTCGTGAAGTGGAAGTTGGACAAGTGTACTTAGGAAAAGTAAAACGAATTGAAAAATTTGGTGCATTTGTCGAATTGTTTAGCGGAAAAGACGGTCTCGTACACATTTCAGAATTGGCGGAGGAACGCGTCGGAAAAGTGGAAGATGTCGTTTCGATCGGCGATGAAATTTTAGTGAAAGTAACGGAAATCGATAAACAAGGCCGTGTAAATTTATCGCGGAAAGCGGTATTGCGCGATCAAAAAGAAGCCGAGCAATAAAAACGGAGCCTTGGGTTCACATCCCCTTGGCTTCTTTGCTGTGTGTAAAATTTTTTGGCGCTCGTTCTACCTTGTCCCTCTTGCACATACCCTCTTTATTAGAAAAGGAGGGGACGAAGTGTGCAGCGAGCGTTCTTTTTAGTCATGATCATATGTATGGCGGCAATCATCGTGCAAAATCCGTGGACGACGACGTATATCCACGAATTACGGCATATAACAGCAGCGAAACAAAGCGATCCGTTATACATTCAAATTATGGAACGGGCAAAACAATACAATATTCCTGCGCAAAACGCAAAAGTCGATCGCGTTTGGAAGGCGATTCCTGGCTACAACGGATTAGAAGTAGACGTTGAGGCATCATATAAACAAATGAAACGGAACGGAACATTTTCCGAACAACAGCTTGTATACAAACAAGTATCACCGACTATTCACTTGCATGATTTGCCACCGTCACCGATTTATCGGGGGCATCCAGATAAGCCGATGGTTTCTTTTTTAATTAATGTCGCATGGGGAAGTGAACATATCCCAAACATGTTACATATTCTTGAAAAATACAACGTTCGTGCCACATTTTTTTTAGAAGGTCGCTGGGTAAAAGAACATCCCCAACTTGCAAAAATGATTGCAGATGCCGGTCATGAAATTGGCAATCATTCATACAACCATCCAGATTTAAAAACGATGAGTAAACAAGCAATTCGTGAACAAATCGTCAAAACAAACGATGCCATTGAAGCAGCGACGGGAGTGAAACCTCGCTTATTTGCTCCGCCAAGCGGTAGCTATCGCGACGATGTCGTGCATATTGCCCATGAGATGGGGATGTACACGATTTTATGGACGGTCGATACAATTGATTGGCAAAAACCATCCCCGTCTGTTATAGTGGAACGAGTAACATCAAAAGTGCATAACGGGGCGATGATTTTAATGCATCCAACCGTATCGATGGTACAGGCGTTAGAGCCGTTAATTCAATCATTACAAAAACGAGAATACGCCATAAGTAATGTGTCCACATTATTAAGTGAGGAAAGAATTGTAAAAAGTAGGAGGAAGGGACTTGATTAAAACATATACATGTCAAAATGGGGTAAGAGTTGTACTCGAGCATATTCCAACGGTTCGATCTGTGGCGATCGGAATTTGGATCGGCATCGGATCACGAAACGAAAACGAACGAAACAATGGCATTTCACACTTTCTTGAACATATGTTTTTCAAAGGAACGAAAACGCGTACAGCGCGAGATATTGCGGAATCGTTTGATCGCATCGGCGGTCAAGTGAACGCATTTACATCGAAGGAGTATACGTGCTATTACGCGAAAGTGTTAGATACGCATGCGTCATTTGCGTTAGATATATTGGCGGACATGTTTTTCCATTCAACGTTTGTAGATGAAGAATTACAAAAAGAAAAAAATGTTGTATTTGAAGAAATTAAAATGTATGAAGATACACCAGATGACCTCGTTCACGACTTGTTGAGCAAAGCAAGTTATGGCAATCATCCGCTCGGTTATCCAATTTTAGGAACGGAGCAAACGTTAGCGACATTTACAGGCGAGACGTTGCGACAATATATGCATGAAACGTATACGCCAGATCGAGTTGTCATTTCAGTTGCCGGCAATGTTGACGATTCGTTTATTCAACAAGTAGAAGCTTATTTCGGATCATTTACAAGACAAAAAGGCGACGATGCCCATATCACACCAACGTTTTATCCAAATAAAATCGCACGCAAAAAAGAGACCGAGCAAGCACACTTATGTATCGGATTTAACGGATTGCCAATTGGTCACGAAGATGTGTATAGCTTAATTATTTTAAACAACATTTTAGGCGGAAGCATGAGCAGTCGCCTTTTCCAAGAAGTACGTGAGCAACGTGGATTAGCTTATTCTATTTTCTCTTACCATTCTGCATATCGTGACGGAGGAATGGTAACGATTTACGGGGGCACAGGAAGCCAACAGCTCGATCTTCTATTCGATACGATTCAACAAACGATTGAACAATTAAAACAAGATGGCATTACCGAAAAAGAGCTAGAAAATAGCAAGGAACAAATGAAAGGAAACTTAATGTTAAGTTTAGAAAGTACAAATAGCCGCATGAGCCGGAACGGAAAAAATGAGTTGTTGTTAGGGCGGCATCGCTCGCTTGATGAAATCATTGAAAGCATCGATCGCGTGACGAAAGAAAGCGTTGATCGGATGGCGCAAACGATTTTTACAGACAACTTCTCCGTTGCGCTTATCAGTCCAGAAGGAACATTGCCAAAAAGCCTGCAACAATAAACTTGCAGGCATTTTTTTATGCCTTTTTTTCTACAATGATAAAGAAAGGGGGGGAACATGTGCGACTAAGTGAACTGAGCGGAAAAGAAATTGTCGATATGAAAAGAGCAGAGCGGCTCGGCATTTTAGGACAGACAGATTTAGAAATTCATGAGCGAACGGGGCAAATTCAAGCGCTTCTTATTCCAACAACAAAATGGTTTGGGTTTCGAAAAGAAGGAACAGATATACGTGTACCGTGGAGCCGCGTAAAAAAAATCGGCTCGGATATGATTTTAATTGATGTCGATGATTAGACACCTCAAGCAGGGGTGTCTTTTTTCATTTTACGCTCACCGTTTGATGACCGGCATCATAAGATGTGAAAGTAACGATGGGCAAAAAACTAGATGTATAAGAGGGTGAATGAACTCATGCTGACAGGAATGCACGTTGCGATCATCGGTGGGGACGCTCGGCAGCTTGAAGTCATTCGGAAATTGATGGAACTTGACGCGAAATTGTCACTCGTTGGCTTCGATCAATTAGACCATGGCTTTGCTGGAGTAACAAAAATGAAAATTCATGAAGTAGATTTCCATGATGTAGACGCCATTGTTTTACCTGTCCACGGAACGAACATGGACGGTGAAATTCAAACGGTGTTTTCAAATGAAAAAATGATATTTACGGAAGAGTTACTTCGTCAAACACCGACGCATTGCACCGTTTATTCAGGGATTACAAATGACTATTTAGACCGTGTCGTCAAGTCGGTTGGGCGAAAACATGTTCAACTATTTGAACGGGATGATGTGGCGATTTATAACTCGATTCCAACGGCAGAGGGAACGGTTATGATGGTTATTCAACATACAGATGTGACGATTCATGGATCGCGCATTGCTGTTTTAGGATTAGGACGTGTAGGCATGACAGTCGCGCGGACGTTTGCCGCTTTAGGTGCACGAGTAAAAGTAGGGGCTCGCCGCTCCGAACATTTAGCGCGCATTGCAGAGATGGCGCTAGAGCCGTTTCATTTAAACGATTTAGAACAACACGTAAAAGATATTGATGTTTGCATTAATACGATTCCTCATCCCGTTGTGACCGCCAGTGTCATTGCGAAAATGCCCGCACACACATTAATTATTGATTTAGCTTCAAAACCGGGCGGTACCGACTTTCGCTATGCTGAAAAACGGGGCATTCAAGCGTTATTAGCGCCAGGGCTTCCTGGCATTGTTGCTCCGAAAACGGCGGGGCAAATTGTCGCGAACGTATTGTCGCAACTTCTTTCTGCAGATTTGAAAAAACGAAAGGAGAATAAAAAATGAACGTACAAGGAAAGCGGATTGGCTTCGGCTTAACAGGCTCACATTGCACATATGAGGCGGTGATGCCGGAAATTGAAAAATTAATTGCCAAAGGGGCGGACGTCATACCGATCGTTTCGTATACGGTGCAGTCGACAAACACGCGGTTTGGCAAAGGGGAAGAATGGGTGAAAAAGCTTGAAGAGATGACAGGCCATCAAGTCATTGATACAATTGTAAAGGCGGAGCCATTAGGACCGAAATTACCGCTTGATTGTATGGTCATTGCACCGTTAACGGGAAATTCGATGAGCAAATTAGCGAATGCGATGACAGATTCCCCTGTATTAATGGCCGCGAAAGCGACGATGCGCAATCATCGTCCGGTTGTTGTCGGCATTTCGACAAACGACGCGCTCGGTTTAAATGGGGTAAATTTAATGCGATTAATGGCCGCGAAAAATATTTACTTTATTCCGTTCGGTCAAGACGATCCATTTAAAAAGCCAAATTCAATGGTCGCTCACATGCCATTGTTGCTTGATACGGTAGAAGCCGCGCTAGAAGGTCGGCAAATTCAACCGGTCATCGTCGAATATCGCCGTTCATAAATAAACAGTTGAAAGAAAATTTATAAAAAACGTCTCTCCTTTATGAATGAATGTGCTAAAATAAATGATATTAAAATTGTCTATGAGTTGGAAGGAGAAGGAGAAATGGAGCAAAAAGGATTACATGTCGCAGTTGTCGGCGCAACGGGAGCTGTCGGACAACAAATGATTCAAACGTTAGAAAAAAGAAATTTCCCGATTGCTAAACTATCTTTACTTTCATCGGAACGTTCAGCAGGGAAAAAAGTCATGTTTAAAGGCGAAGAAATTGAAGTGCAAGCAGCAAAGCCAGAAAGCTTTGAAGGGGTGCATATCGCGCTATTTAGCGCAGGGGGAGCAGTATCTAAACAACTCGCTCCGGAAGCGGTGAAACGCGGAGCCATTGTTGTTGATAATACGAGCGCGTTTCGTATGGACGAAAACGTGCCGCTCGTTGTTCCTGAAGTGAATGAAGCAGATTTACATGGGCATAACGGAATTATCGCAAATCCAAACTGCTCAACGATTCAAATGGTCGCTGCGCTTGAACCGATTCGTCAAGCGTTCGGATTAAAGCGCGTCATCGTCTCAACATACCAAGCGGTGTCAGGAGCAGGAGCGCAAGCGGTAGAAGAGTTAAAAACACAAACGGCGAACATGTTAAATGGTGAGGAAGTCACACCGGAAATTTTACCGGTTAAATCGGATCGTAAACATTATCCGATCGCATTTAACGCCATTCCACAAATCGATAAATTTCAAGATAACGGATTTACATTTGAAGAAATGAAAATGATTAATGAAACGAAAAAAATTATGCATATGCCCGATTTAGAAGTAGCAGCAACGTGCGTGCGCATTCCGGTCATGACGGGACATTCTGAATCTGTGTATATTGAAATCGAGCAAGAGGGCGTAACAGTTGATGAGTTGAAAGCATTATTAAAAGAAGCGCCAGGCGTCGTATTGCAAGATGATCCGAGCGAACAGCTATATCCGATGCCGCTATATGCAACGGGACAAAACGATGTATTTGTCGGCCGCATTCGTAAAGATTTAAATCGCGACACAGGGTTCCATTTATGGATCGTTTCTGATAACTTGTTAAAGGGAGCGGCGTGGAACTCTGTTCAAATCGCTGAAAGTCTTTTAAAATTAGGGCTTGTAAAAGCGTAAAATCATCATCGAGGTGTTGACGTTGAAAATAATCGTTCAAAAGTTTGGCGGCACGTCCGTTCGAGATGAACACGGCCGAAATTTAGCGCGCAAACATATTGAAAAAGCGCTGCAAGACGGTTATAAAGTGGTTGTCGTCGTTTCAGCCATGGGGCGAAAAGGAGATCCGTATGCAACGGATACGCTCCTTAGCCTCATTGACGGGGCGAATGCGCATGTGACAAACCGTGAAAAAGATTTGTTGATGGCGTGTGGGGAAATTATTTCAAGCGTCGTGTTTACAAACATGTTGAATAAGTGTGGGATAAAAGCGACAGCCTTTACCGGAGGGCAAGCAGGCTTTCGCACGAACAACGATCATACGAACGCAAAAATTATTGATATGCGTTGCGATCGTTTGTTGCGTGCTTTAAAAGAGAACGATGTTGTCGTTGTTGCAGGCTTTCAAGGTGTCGCTGAAAACGGAGATGTGACAACGATTGGGCGTGGAGGAAGCGACACGTCTGCGGCTGCGCTCGGTGCCGCGCTCGGTGCGGAATGGATCGACATTTTTACCGATGTGGAAGGCGTGATGACTGCAGACCCGCGCATTGTAGAAAACGCACGACCGCTTGATGTCGTCACATATACAGAAATTTGCAATATGGCGTATCAAGGAGCGAAAGTGATCCATCCGCGTGCCGTCGAGATTGCGATGCAAGCAAAAGTACCGATTCGCATTCGCTCCACGTATTCGGATGCGCCAGGGACGCTTGTCACATCGATTGCGAAAAAAGGAAGCGATGTAAAAGAACGATTAGTGACAGGAATTGCCCATGTTTCAAATATTACGCAAATTAAAGTGCCAGCAAAAGAGGGACATTACGATTTACAAGCAGAAGTATTTAAAGCGATGGCGAATGAAGGAATTAGTGTCGACTTCATTAACATTTCGCCAAATGGTGTCGTATATACGGTATCGAGTGACGTGGCAGATCGAGCGATTGCTACGTTAAAAAGGCTCGGTTATGAACCGACCGTCACGCGCGGTTGCGCAAAAGTGTCGACTGTTGGTGCGGGGATCGCTGGCGTCCCGGGTGTGACAGCAAAAATTGTTACAGCATTATCGGAGCGTGGCATTCAAATTTTGCAATCGGCTGATAGCCATACAACGATTTGGGTGCTAGTGAAGGAAGAACATTTAAAAGAGGCGGTCAATGCATTGCATGATGCGTTTCAACTTGCGGAACAGAAACAATACGACTTGAGTTAGGAGTGAAAAATTGTGGTTCAATTTGGTCAAATTGCCACAGCGATGGTCACCCCTTTTGACAATAAAGGGAATATCGATTTTGCGAAAACGACGCAATTAGTGAACTATTTAATTGAAAACGGCACGGATTCTCTTGTTGTCGCTGGAACGACTGGAGAATCTCCGACGTTAACGACGGAAGAAAAATTGGCGCTTTTTCGCCACGTGGTCGAAGTCGTTGACGGACGTGTACCAGTCATTGCTGGAACGGGAAGCAATAATACCCGCGCATCGATTGAATTGACGAAAAAGGCAGAAGAAATAGGTGTCGATGCAGTTATGATCGTCGCACCTTATTACAATAAGCCAAATCAAGAAGGAATTTATCAACATTATAAAGCCATTGCAGAGAGTACGTCGTTGCCTGTGATGGTGTATAACATTCCGGGACGGGCGGTTGTAAATATTTCTGTTGAAACGATTGTGCGTCTGTCACAAATTCCGAACGTTGTCGCTGTGAAAGATGCAAGCGGCAACTTAGACGCGATGACAGAAATTATCGCAAAAACGCGCGATGATTTTATGTTGTATAGCGGAGATGACGGATTGACACTTCCTGTATTATCTATTGGCGGAAGCGGTGTCGTTTCCGTTGCCTCGCATATTATTGGAAACGAAATGAAGGAAATGATTCAAGCGTTTATGCGTGGAGACAATAAGGAAGCAGCGAAGTTGCATCAGCGTCTATTGCCGATCATGAAAGCATTATTTGCCGCTCCAAGCCCTGTCCCAGTCAAAACGGCTCTACAAATAAAAGGGTTAGATGTCGGTTCTGTCCGCCTTCCGCTTGTGCCACTTACGGAGCAAGAACGTTTGCAGCTCATGAATGTGTTACAAGGTTAAAAGAAAGGGAATTCATCCCTTTCTTTTTTATTGTTGAATCAGTTATAATGGATGTAAGTGACTTTGAGCGGGTGAGTTTGTTTGACTGTAGGAGGATTTTAGGATGAAACAAGCAGAGAAAATTCGTGTATTTGCCCTCGGCGGCGTTGGAGAGGTAGGAAAAAATATGTATGTCGTCGAGGTGGATGAAGACATTTTTGTCTTAGATGCAGGACTCATGTTTCCAGAGGATGAAATGTTCGGCATTGATATGGTCATTCCTGATATTACGTATTTAGTGGAGCAACAAGAACGCATTCGAGGCATTTTTTTAACGCACGGTCATGACGATCATATTGGGGCGATCGCGTATGTACTGCGGAAAATTACTGTCCCTGTGTACGGGGCGAAATTAACGCTCGCGCTCATGGAAGAAAAATTAAAAGAGCAAGGAATTACATCGAAAGCAAAGCGCATCGAAATAAACGCGAATAGCGAAATTGTATTCGATAAGGCTGTCGTATCGTTTTTTCAAACAAATCATAGCATTCCAGATTGTCTCGGCGTGAGCATTCATACGTCCCAAGGCGCCATTGTATATACGAGCGATTTTAAATTTGATCAAACGCCTGTTGGCATATGTCGTACGGATTTTGGTAAAATGGCGCAAATCGGAGCGCAAGGAGTGCTTTGCTTACTATCCGATAGCACGAATGCGGAAAAACCGGGATATACGGGTTCTGAAGCGATTGTCGGACAAGAAATTTCCGATGTCATTTACAATGCGAACGGACGCATTATTGTTGCTTGCTTTGCATCAAACATTACGCGCATTCAACAAGTGTTAAATGCTGCACGCGATCATAGACGAAAAGTCGTCATTATGAGCCGTCATATGCATAAAGTAATTGATATTGCCGTGCGTCTTGGATATTTAAAATTCGATGAAAATATGATCATTCCGATGAGCGAAGTAGATCGTTACGATGATCGGGATTTAGTCATTTTAACGACAGGCAACCAAGGAGAACCAATGGCGGCGCTTGCACGCATGGCCAAACAGGCGCACAAATACATCAATATTAAAGAAGGAGACACAGTGATTGTCGCTTCTTCTCCAATGCCGGGACATGAGTTATTTATTGCTCGTACAATTGATGCTTTATATCGTGCAGGAGCGAATGTCGTGTACGGTCAACGTCAAGTACATGTGTCTGGACACGGATATCAAGAAGAATTGAAGTTAATGATTAATTTCATGAAGCCGAAATATTTCATTCCGGTACATGGAGAGTTTCGCATGCAAAAGGCGCACGGGAAAATTGCCCAAGCGGTCGGCATTCGCCAAGATGCGATCTTCTTAATTGAAAAAGGAGAAGTGATCGAATTCCGTAACGGTCACGCCCGTTTTGGCGGCAAAGTGCCAAGCGGTCAAATTTTAATTGACGGATTAGGCGTTGGCGATGTAGGAAATATCGTATTGCGCGATCGCCGCTTACTTTCACAAGATGGAATTATGATTGTTGTTGTTACATTAAGTAAACAGCAAAAACGCATTGTTGCCGGTCCAGAAATGATTTCTCGCGGTTTTGTATATGTGCGTGAATCGGAAACGCTTTTTGAAGAATCCGTTAAAATTGTGAAAGAAATTGTTGAAAAAAGCATGGAAGACTACGTTATGGAATGGTCTTCATTAAAAACAAATATTCGTGACGCACTAAGCCAATATTTATTTGAAAAAACAAAACGAAAGCCGATGATTTTACCAATTATTATGGAAGTGTAAAACAACATGCTCAAAGTCAAGAAAACACCTGCATTTCGCAGGTGTTTTTTGTATGAACAAGACGATGTTCACGTATACTAACGACATCATGTAACAGAAAGGGGATTATGATGGAAGAACGAGATGTACCTCAAGAGGAAACGAAGCCGTCTCCGGCAGAAAATATTGTTCAGCTCGGTCAAACAAATGTCCCGCAGCTTTCTTCCGATTCAACGATCCATTGTTTAACGATCGTCGGACAAATTGAAGGGCATATTCAATTACCTCCGCAAAACAAAACGACAAAATATGAGCATATTATTCCGCAAATTGTAGCAATTGAACAAAATCCAAATATTGAAGGATTGCTTGTCGTATTAAATACAGTTGGAGGAGATGTGGAAGCGGGGCTAGCCATTGCGGAAATGTTAGCATCGATGTCCAAACCGACTGTTTCTATTGTGCTTGGTGGAGGACATTCAATCGGAGTGCCAATTGCTGTGTCGTGTGACTATTCGTTTATTGCAGAAACGGCGACGATGACGATTCATCCGATTCGTTTGACGGGTCTTGTCATCGGTGTCCCACAAACGTTTGAGTATTTAGATAAAATGCAAGAGCGCGTCGTCAATTTTGTTGTGAAGCATTCAAACATTAGCGAAGAAAAGTTTAAAGAACTCATGTTTTCTAAAGGAAATTTAACACGTGATATCGGAACGAATGTGGTGGGAACAGATGCGGTAAAGTACGGTTTAATTGACGAGGTCGGAGGGCTATCGCAGGCGATGCGCAAATTGCGGGAATTAATCGATCATTCTAATCAACGAGGGGCGATGTTACAATGATTTTACATACCATCGTTCCGGAATTTATCGTTTTTCAAACGAATGAGGCGGAGTATAAAAAACAACGCATCGTTCAATATAACGGGGTGTCTTTACTTGTGCAGCAAACAGAAACGAATGAGTATGAAATTGTGCGGGTGCTAAGCAGCGATCCACAACATTATTTAACGTATGAACCGGGCACAAAACTTTATGCGACATCACTACAATTTATGGTATAATAAGAACAAGCAGCCACGCTTTACTGTTGGCTGCTTTTTCACCTTATATGTTGGAGTGGGCGAAATGGGAAAGAAAAATAAGCGTCGCACAAACAAACAAGATCAATGGAAAAAAACATTGCGCTTTGAATTCATCGGATTGACGATGCTAGCATGTACAGTCATCGCGATGGCAAACGTCGGAGCTGTCGGGCGTTCACTCGTTTTTGCTACTCGCTTTTTTATGGGAGAGTGGTATATCGTTGCGTTATTAGGGGCGCTTGCTATATCGCTATACGTGATTTGGAAGAGGGCATGGCCTCCGTTTTTTCAACGTGTTCTTGTTGGATTGTACTTGATCGTTCTTTCATTATTGTTGTTTAGTCACGAAGCGCTATTTCATATTTTATCGAGAAATGGAAAATTAATAAACCCGAGCATTATTCGAACGACGTGGGAGTTGTTTTGGAAAGATGTGCGCGGGGAGAGCGGTTCTTTTTCTGATTTAGGTGGTGGTATGCTCGGCGCTTTATTGTACACAATTAGCTATTATTTATTTGATCAATTAGGAACAAAATGGATTGCTTCCCTATTGATGATACTTGGCGTGTTGCTTTTAACAGGAAAAACGTTGCGTGATACAGCAGGAAAAGGAATTGAATGGTTTGTTTCATTTATGCGGACGCAAACGAAAGCAGTTATCGCCGATATTCGTTCGTTTTTCAATCGTCCGAAAAAAGAAAAACAACCGCAGACACATATTGAAGTTGTGACAGCGCTAGAGGAAAAAGAGAAAGAGGAAGACGAAGACGAAACGATCGTCGTGGAAGGTCCTGTCATTTCCAACTTCAATGAAGGAGCGGAAGAAGAAAAGCCGATTGTATTTACGCAAACACATGAAACAGATTACGCGTTGCCGCCAATTGATTTGCTTTCTCCTCCGAAGGCGGTTGATCAATCGCGGGAAAAAGAAAGTATTTATGAAAATGCCCGCAAGCTTGAAAAAACGTTTCAAAGCTTTGGTGTAAAGGCAAAGGTAACAAAAGTGCATATCGGTCCAGCTGTCACAAGATACGAAGTATATCCGGATGTCGGTGTGAAAGTAAGTAAAATCGTTAGTTTAAGTGACGATTTAGCGCTCGCTCTAGCGGCAAAAGACATTCGCATTGAAGCACCGATTCCCGGAAAATCAGCGATTGGTATTGAAGTACCAAATGAAGAAATTGCGATGGTTTCTTTACGCGAAGTATTAGAAGCGAAAGAAGCCGATAAACGAGAGGCGAAACTGTTGATCGGACTTGGGCGCGATATATCGGGACAAGCCGTGCTTGCTGAATTAAATAAAATGCCACATTTACTCGTTGCTGGTGCGACAGGTAGTGGAAAAAGTGTATGTATTAATGCCATTATCGTTAGCTTGCTTATGCGAACGAAACCGCACGAAGTGAAAATGATGATGATTGATCCGAAAATGGTTGAGCTAAGTGTATATAATGGCATTCCGCATTTGCTTTCCCCGGTCGTAACTGATCCGAAAAAAGCGTCCCAAGCATTAAAAAAAGTAGTAAGTGAAATGGAACGGCGATATGAGCTCTTTTCACATACGGGCACGCGCAATATTGAAGGATATAACGAATATATCGAGCGTCATAATGAAACAGCAGAAGTCAAGCAACCGCTTTTACCTTACATTGTCGTCATCGTTGACGAACTAGCCGATTTAATGATGGTTGCTTCAAGCGATGTAGAAGATTCTATCACTCGCCTTGCCCAAATGGCCCGCGCAGCAGGCATTCATTTAATTATTGCCACGCAGCGTCCATCTGTTGATGTCATTACGGGCGTCATTAAAGCAAACATCCCGTCTCGCATCGCATTTAGTGTATCATCACAGACGGACTCGCGAACGATTTTAGACATGGGTGGAGCTGAAAAATTGCTTGGGCGCGGTGATATGCTCTTTTTACCTGTCGGTGCGTCTAAACCTGTTCGTGTCCAAGGAGCTTTTGTGTCCGATCAAGAAGTAGAAAATGTCGTACAATATGTCATTTCACAGCAAAAAGCACAATACGAAGAAACGATGATCGCGCAAGATGATGAGCCGACAGAAGCGTTTGATGATGAGTTGTTTGATGAAGCGGTTCAGCTCGTCATTGATATGCAAAGCGCATCTGTTTCGATGTTGCAGCGGCGATTTCGTATCGGCTACAACCGAGCGGCACGTTTAATTGATGCGATGGAAGCTCGCGGCATTGTCGGACCTTATGAAGGAAGTAAACCGCGCGCTGTGCTTGTATCGTCAAACGATCAAGCAAAAACGTCATGAAAGAGGCTGAAAAACAAGCCTCTTTTTTGTATAAATGGGGCATAATAATGATATATTATTAAAATCGCTTACATATGATTTCATACGACTTTTTTCGACATTTTTTTTATTCGCTATTTATTTATGAACGAAAAAATGTTATATTATTAGTAAGAAATTTGTCTAACATCAGATGTCTGATATCTAAGGTGGGGGATGGTGAATGTCTGTTAAATCTGATCATCGACACTTATATTTACAAGTGATTGATCGTATTAAAAAAGATATTGAACAAGGGGTATATAAGGAAAAAGAAAAACTCCCTTCTGAGTTTGAATTGGCAAAACAATTAGGAGTAAGCCGAGCGACATTGCGGGAAGCATTACGAGTATTAGAAGAAGAAAATGTCATCATCCGCCGCCACGGTGTCGGGACGTTCGTTAGCTCTCGCCCGATGTTCACTTCAGGTATTGAACAACTAAGTAGCGTGACGGAGATGATTCGCCAAGCGGGGCGTAAACCAGGGACGATTTTTTTATCTTCTTCCATTCAGAAACCGACTGAAGATGATATAAAGCGCTTTCAATGTCATAAAGAGGAAGATTTACTCGTTGTTGAGCGGGTGCGAACAGCGAATAACGAACCGGTCGTATATTGTATTGATAAAGTGCCTTGTAAATATTTACCTAAAGGAATTGCTTATGAAAATGAGTCATTATTAGAAATATTACATAATGAAGCGAATCGGTATATCGCCTATGCTGTTACACACATTGAACCGCTCGGCTATCACGAAAAAGTGTCACCGATTTTACAATGCGAGCCGGAAACAGCGCTTTTAGTTTTAAAGCAAATGCATTTTGACGAAAACGACGAGCCGATTTTATATTCGATCGACTACTTCAAATCAGATAAGTTTAGTTTCCACGTGTTAAGAAAACGCGTGTAGCTTATTCAAGCGCTTATCCTGTTAAGGAGGTGACATGGGCGGGAGAAGGATATGTATACATCTCACATTTCACTTTTTTACTAATCCATACTTTAATTTAAGGGGGTAATGATTGATGAAGAAAAAGCGTTTTGGATTATCGATGTCTTTATTATTGACTGCCGGCATGCTTCTTGGCGGCTGCGGACAGGCGAAAGAAGAGCCGAAAAAAGAAGAAGGAAAAGCGTCTGAATTTAGCGTAGCGATGGTTACGGACGTTGGTGGAATTGACGATAAGTCGTTCAACCAATCAGCATGGGAAGGATTACAAAAATTCGGTGAAGAAAACGGATTGAAAAAAGGAAAAGGTGGCTATGACTATTTACAGTCACAAAGCGATGCGGATTACGCAACAAACTTAAATAAACTTGTACGTAACGACTTTGACCTCATCTACGGTATCGGTTTCTTAATGACAGATGCCATTACAGAAATTGCGGACCAAAAACCAGACAATAAGTTTGCGATCGTCGACAGCGTTGTTGAAAAACCGAATGTCGCAAGCATTACATTTAAAGAGCATGAAGGTTCATTCCTTGTCGGTGTTGTCGCTGGTTTAATGACAAAAACGAACAAAATCGGTTTCGTTGGCGGTATGGAAATTCCGTTAATTGAAAAATTCGAAAGCGGCTTCATTGCAGGGGTAAAAGCGGTAAACCCAAATGCGACAGTTGAAGTGCAATATGCAGGTGCGTTTGATAAAGCGGATAAAGGAAAAGCCATTGCTTCAAGCATGTACGCTTCTGGTATTGACGTGATTTATCATGCAGCTGGTGCGACAGGAAACGGTGTATTTTCTGAAGCGATCGACTTGAAAAAACAAGATCCGAACAAAGAAATTTGGGTCATCGGTGTTGACCGCGACCAATACGAAGAAGGAAAAGTGCCTGGAACAGATAAAAGCGTAACATTAACATCCATGGTAAAACGTGTTGACGTTGCGGTATACGACTTAGCGACAAAAACGAAAAACGGCAACTTCCCTGGCGGTCAAGCAGTTGAGTACGGCTTAAAAGAAGATGGTGTAGGCATTGCACCAACAACGAAAAACAACGTTCCTGAAGACGTATTGAAAAAAGTGGATGAGTGGAAACAAAAAATTATTAACGGTGAAGTGAAAGTACCTACAACTCGCGCTGAGTTGAAATAAATAAACGGCTGTTCTCCGAAGAACGTGTTTCTTCGGAGAACCACTAAATGAAGGGTTGCAACATGTTGCAGCTTTTCATTTAGTGATTTTAACAAGCTCACATAAGGAGTGGATCACGTTTGGAATACGTAATTGAAATGCTAAATATCCGCAAAGTTTTTGGGAATTTTGTGGCAAACGATAACATTACGTTGCAATTGAAAAAAGGGGAAATTCATGCGTTATTAGGTGAAAACGGCGCAGGAAAATCGACGTTAATGAACGTGCTATTCGGTTTATATCAGCCGGATGGTGGGGAAATTCGTGTAAAAGGAAAAAAAGTAAATATCGCCAATCCGAACGTCGCTAACGACTTAGGAATTGGAATGGTGCATCAACACTTTATGCTCGTTGATACATTTACAGTAACGGAAAACATTATTTTAGGAAGTGAACCGACAAAAGGCGGGCAAATCGATATTGAGCGTGCAGAAAAAGAAGTGCGCGAACTATCAGAGCGTTACGGTTTGGCGGTGGATCCGAAAGCAAAAATTGCAGACATTTCTGTCGGAATGCAACAACGTGTAGAAATTTTAAAAACGTTATATCGCGGGGCAGATATTTTAATTTTTGACGAACCGACGGCGGTCTTAACCCCACAAGAAATTCAAGAGCTTATCCAAATTATGAAAGCGCTTGTACGCGAAGGCAAATCGATTATTTTAATTACGCACAAATTAAAAGAAATTATGGAAGTGTGCGATCGCGTGACCGTCATTCGACGAGGAAAAGGCATCGGTACATTAAACGTATCAGAAACAAACCCGAACGAACTCGCTGCACTCATGGTTGGGCGTGAAGTGCATTTCAAAACGGAAAAACAACCTCCGAAAGTCGGAAAACCTGTCCTTGAAATTGAAGATTTAGTCGTGAAAGACTCACGTGGCATTACAGCAGTCGACCATCTCCATTTAACCGTCCATGCAGGAGAAATTGTCGGAATCGCAGGGGTAGACGGAAATGGACAGACAGAGTTAATTGAAGCGATTACTGGTTTAATGAAGTCGGAATCGGGTTCTATTCGTTTAAATGGAAAAGAGATTCGCAATTTGACACCTAGACAAATTACGGAAACGGGTGTAGGCCATATTCCACAAGATCGCCATAAACATGGTCTTATCCTTGACTTCCCAATCGGGGAGAACATGGTGCTGCAAACGTATTATAAAGAGCCATACTCGAAACGCGGCATTTTAAACTTTAAAGCGATTTACGATAAAGCACGTCAGCTTATTCAAGAATTTGACGTTCGTACGCCAGATGAATATACGAAAGCGCGGGCTTTATCTGGGGGGAACCAACAAAAAGCCATCATTGGCCGTGAGGTAGACCGTGACCCAGATTTACTCATCGCTGCGCAACCGACACGCGGACTTGATGTGGGAGCGATCGAATTCATTCATAAACGTCTTATTGAACAGCGTGATAAAGGGAAAGCGGTATTGCTCGTTTCATTCGAATTAGATGAAATTATGAACGTCAGCGATCGCATTGCCGTAATTTATGAAGGAAAAATTGTAGCTATTGTCGATCCGAAAGAAACGACAGAACAAGAGCTTGGCTTGTTGATGGCAGGAAGCAAACGGAAGGAAGCGGGTGTATCATCATGAGTGAAAATCGTTTAACGAACATTCTCGTCCCTGTTTTTGCAGTTATTCTTGGAATTATTGTGGGCGCAATTGTCATGATCGTGAGCGGTTATGACCCAGTGGCCGGATATTCTGCTTTATTGTACGGGGCTTTTGGTGATCGATATTATATTGGGGAAACGATTCGTCAAGTGACGCCATATATTTTAGCGGGGTTAGCGGTTGCCTTTGCGTTTCGTACAGGGCTATTTAACATCGGTGTAGAAGGACAACTCATCGTCGGTTGGCTTGCAGCCGTTTGGGTCGGCGTTGCCTTTGAGCTTCCAAAAGTGATTCACTTGCCACTTGCAATTGTTGCGGCAGCACTTGCAGGTGCGCCTTGGGGATTTATTCCCGGGTTTTTAAAAGCGCGCTTCCGCGTTCATGAAGTTATCGTGACGATTATGATGAACTATATTGCGCTATACGTATCGAATGCGGTCATTCGTTCCGTTTTATCAGATCAAGGCTTTAAATCGGAAAAAATTCATCCGTCAGCATCATTACGTTCAGAGTTTTTACAGTCTTTAACTGATTACTCCACGCTTCATTACGGCATTATTATTTCATTAATTGCGGCTGTTGTCATGTGGTTCTTGCTTGAGAAAACGACGACAGGATATGAACTTCGTGCCGTCGGTTTTAACCAACATGCATCGCATTATGCAGGGATGAACGTCAACCGCAATATTATATTAGCGATGGTCATTTCAGGGGCATTTGCAGGTATTGCCGGAGCGATGGAAGGGCTAGGAACGTTTGAAAACGTCTCGGTCAAGGCTGGATTTACCGGAGTCGGATTCGATGGAATTGCGGTTGCCCTCCTTGGTGGAAATAACGCATTCGGAATTATTTTAGCAGCGATCTTATTTGGAGCGTTAAAAGTTGGAGCGCTTGAAATGCCATCAGCAGCCGACGTGCCAACAGAACTTGTTGACATCGTCATTGCGTTGATTATTTTCTTCGTTGCTTCAAGCTACTTAATTCGTCTTGTGCTTACGCGCTTCAAAAAGGAGGGAAAATAAATGTTACACATCCTTGAAATTATTATTCCTTCCGCGATTTTCTTTGCGGCACCTCTTATTTTTACGGCGCTTGGTGGCGTATTTAGTGAACGTTCCGGCGTTGTCAATATCGGATTAGAAGGATTGATGGTCATCGGTGCATTTACCGGTGTCGTGTTTAACTTAACGTTTGCCGATCAATTCGGTGAATGGACACCATGGCTTGCGATGCTTGTGGCGATGGTTGTTGCTTCGATTTTCTCGCTTATGCATGCGGTCGCGGCGATTTCGCTTCGCGCGGACCAAGTCGTTAGCGGGGTGGCGATCAACTTTTTAGCATTAGGATTATCGTTGTTCCTTGTGAAAATGTGGTATGGAAAAGGTCAAACAGACCAAGTGCAAGTTGGTTTTGATAAAATTGACATTCCAATTTTAAGCAAAATTCCGATTCTCGGTCCGATTTTATTTTCAAACGGATATATTCCATCTTACTTAGCGATTGTATTAGCATTTGTCGTATGGTATGTCATTTACAAAACGCCGTTTGGACTTCGTCTTCGCGCGGTTGGGGAACATCCGATGGCGGCAGATACGATGGGAATTAACGTGGCAAAGATGCGTTACATCGCAGTCATGTTAAGCGGTGCCCTTGCAGGAATTGGCGGTTCAGTTTATGCGACAATCATCTCGCGCGACTTTAGCCACGCGACAATTTCCGGGCAAGGATTTATGGCGCTTGCTGCAATGATTTTCGGAAAATGGCACCCGCTTGGCGCGATGGGAGCAGCGCTTTTCTTCGGATTTGCGCAAAGTTTAAGCATCGTCGGACAGGCGATTCCGTTTTTGAAAAACGTACCGACTGTTTATTTGCTTATTTTGCCGTATGCTTTAACGATTTTAGCGTTAACTGGATTTATCGGACGTGCGGATGCGCCAAAAGCGCTCGGTACGCCGTACGTAAAAGGAAAACGTTAATAGGGAAAAGACTTCGGGACAGCCCGAAGTCTTTTTTTCACGCTTTTGATCACGCATAATAAAAGTAAGGAGGGGATTTCATTGCATAAATTAGTTGATCAATTATTTTTTGAACTGCAACATCCCGTAACGATTGAATCGCGCGATTTTGAATTGCTTGCATATAGCGGTCATCACGATGAAACGGATGAAGTGCGCATGCGCACCATTTTAAGCAAGCGAGCATCCGCTCATGTGTTCCATTATTTACATGAACACGGATGGATGAAAAAAATTGAACAAGCAGACAGAGTCGTTAGCATTCCTCCACTCCCTGAGATTGATCTTGGTGCACGCGCTGTCGTTTGTTTAAAACATGCTGGGAAAGTGTACGGCTATCTTTGGGTGCAGGTAGCACTCCACGATTTGACAGACGAACAACGGAGACGTATCGAAGAAGTAGCAAAAGAGGCTGCTCAAATATTACACGAACAAATGGGGAAAAGATACAAACGGCAAGAAGAAGTTCATGACCTTTTTCTGCGCTTTATTCAATATCGTGATATGAGCGAACGAGACGTTCAAATGGAACTACAGTTGCTTGGGGTAACGTTTCCTTCGCGATTTGCTGTTGTCGTTTTTCATGTCGAACATCATGAGAGCATAGATGACGTTCGCCAATATGTAACATGGGTGTCAAAAACGACACATGCCCCAATCTTTTTTATTCATCACCATCATCCGTTTTTGCTTATTGTCGGGGAAACACCGACGCAACGCCCGATCGATGTAGTGAACATGATGATCACAAAATTGCAACAAGATTTTCATTGTCGAATCGATCACGATGTTCTCGTTGGCATTGGCAATGAATATAACGGGCTGCAAAAACTGCGCGACAGCTATAAAGAGGCGATGGAAGTCATTCATTTGAAAAAGCATATGGATGAGCCGTTACCGCATGCTTATCGTGATTTAGGTATTTATCGCATCGTTCCATTTATATACGAACAGTATAAACAGCGTCGCTATAAAAACGAAGCAATTATGAAACTAAAAAAGCACGATGAACAACATGGAACCGATTTTTTACATACGCTTCGTGCGTACATTCAACACGACTGCAACATGAAACAAACAGCTGAAAGTTTATACATTCATCCGAATACGTTACATTATCGACTAAAGCGCATGCAGTCGATTACAACGCTTCCGCTGCACGATTTTGAACAACGAATGATGTTATATATCGATCTCCTTTTATACAAATATAAGGAAAGTGTTGTGGATGAGCAACAAAAATAAGTAGAAATGATTATATATTGACGACAAACAATTTTCAGAAAGTATAAATTATAATGAATCGTAGAATATGTGACAAAATCGTGAAAGGATCGATGCATGTGACTGTACCATACAAACATGAACCGTTTACAAACTTTACAATTGAGCAAGAAGCAGCTGCGTTTCGTCAAGCGCTTGCTTATGTTGAAACACAACTAGGACAAGTGTATCCAATCATTATTGGAGGGAAACGAATCGTTACGGAAGAAAAAGTGGTGTCGACGAACCCTGCGAATAAACAGCAAGAGGTTGGGGTCGTATCAAAAGCGACGAAAGCGCTTGCTGATGAAGCGATGGAAGCGGCACTTTCTGCATTTGAAACGTGGAAACGTGTATCGCCAAAGGCGCGCGCCGATGTGTTGCTGCGCGCAGCAGCGATGTTAAGAAGAAGAAAACATGAATTTTCCGCATGGTTAGTGAAAGAAGTCGGTAAGCCGTGGAAAGAAGCAGATGCGGATACAGCGGAAGCGATTGACTTTTTAGAATATTACGCTAGACAAATGATTTCCCTTGCAGAAGGTGTGCCTGTGCTTAGTCGTTCAGGAGAGTCCAATCGATTTTTTTATGTGCCGCTTGGCGTCGGATTAATTATTTCACCGTTTAATTTCCCGCTTGCGATTATGGCTGGAACGACGGTTGCGGCGATTGTGACAGGAAATACGGTCATTTTACGACCATCCGATCGTGCTCCAATTGTTGCTGCAAAGTTTGTTGAACTGATGGAAGAGGCCGGTCTTCCTCAAGGAGTATTAAACTATTTGCCGGGAGGAGAAGCAGAAGTTGGAGAATATATTGTCGAACATCCGCAAACGCGCTTCATTTCTTTTACAGGATCGCGTGCCGTTGGATGTCGCATTTATGAACGGGCAGCTATCGTTCAACCAGGACAAAAATGGTTGAAGCGTGTCATCGCAGAAATGGGTGGAAAAGATGCGATCATCGTTGATCGGGATGCGGATCTTGAATTAGCCGCACAATCGATCGTTGCTTCCGCATTCGGTTTTTCAGGGCAAAAATGCTCGGCATGCTCGCGTGCCATCGTTCTTGAAGATGTATATGACGAAGTGCTTAGTCGCGTCGTTGAGTTAACAAAGCAATTAAAGGTCGGCAATCCACAAGAGCAAAGCACTTTTATGGGACCTGTCATTGATCAAGTATCGTACGATAAAATTATGAGCTATATCGAAATTGGCAAGCAAGAAGGGAAGCTTATGACAGGAGGCGAAGGAGACGATACGACAGGATTTTTTATTCAGCCAACTGTGTTTGCAGATGTTGCCCCAACTGCGCGAATCATGCAAGAAGAAATTTTTGGTCCGGTCGTTGCGTTTACGAAAGTGCGTACGTTTGATGAAGCGCTTGAAGTGGCGAACAATACAGATTACGGATTAACAGGGGCGGTCATTTCAAACAATCGTGCTCATTTAGAAAAAGCGCGCGAAGAGTTTCATGTTGGAAACTTATATTTTAATCGCGGTTGTACCGGAGCGATTGTCGGCTATCATCCGTTTGGCGGGTTTAACATGTCAGGAACAGATTCTAAAGCAGGTGGTCCAGACTATTTATTGCTCCATATGCAAGCAAAAACAGTCAGTGAAATGTTTTAAAAGGGGGAATGGCCATGCTTGCACAACTATCGAAAAATATTTTTTTATATGCTTCACAAAGCAAAATGTTAAATCAAGCGGCGAAAAAATGGGGGCTCCGTTTCGGAGCTTCCCAAGTTGTTGCAGGGGAAACGATTGAAAGCGCTATCAAAAAAGTTCGTGAACTAAATGAAAAAGGGCTCGTTTGTACGCTCGATCATTTAGGAGAGTTCGTTTCAAGTCGCGAAGAAGCCATTGAAGCGACACAATATAACATCCGCACGTTAGAAGCCATTCATCGTGCAGGCGTTCAAAGCAACTTGTCCGTCAAATTGACGCAGCTTGGGCTTGATATTGACTTTGATTTTTGCTTAAACAATATGCGTCAAATTGTTGAAACGGCGAAACGATACAACAACTTCGTGCGCATCGATATGGAAGATTCAGCGCATTGCCAAGCGACGCTCGATTTATTACACGAACTACGCCGCACGTACGACAACGTTGGAACGGTCATTCAAGCATATTTATATCGCGCTGAACAAGATGTAAAAGATTTGAAAGGAGTATCGCTTCGTTTAGTGAAAGGAGCGTATAAAGAGCCGCCAGAAGTGGCGTTTCAAGAAAAACAACAAATTGATGAGAACTACATGAATATGATTCGTCTTCACTTATTAAGCGGAAGTTATACAGCGATTGCCACACATGATCATCATATTATTGAAAAAGTAAAAAAGTTTGCGAAAGAAAATAATATTCCGCGTAACCAATTTGAGTTTCAAATGTTATATGGCTTTCGAACAGATATGCAACAACAGCTTGCAAAAGAAGGCTATACGATGCGCGTATACGTTCCATTCGGGAATGATTGGTTCGGCTATTTCATGCGCCGATTAGCAGAACGTCCACAAAACGTCGCGTTCGCATTAAAAGGCTTTTTTGGAAAATAATTTTTTGTACAAATTGTGAACATATTTTAGTATAATGATACGTACAAAGGGGTTTTTATAGACAACAAAGGAAGGGGAGATTGTTTTGGTTATTACATCTGTCGTTGTGTATATGGTGGGGATGTTATTCATCGGATATTGGGCGTATAAACGGACATCGAACTTGTCTGATTATATGTTAGGCGGACGAACGCTCGGTCCAGCCGTTACCGCATTGAGCGCGGGAGCATCGGATATGAGCGGTTGGTTGTTGCTCGGATTGCCGGGAGCGATGTATGCGCAAGGGTTAAGCGCTTCATGGATTGTGATCGGATTAGCCCTTGGAGCGTATGCGAACTGGTTATACGTTGCTCCACGTTTACGAGTATATACAGAAGTAGCGAACGATTCGATTACGATTCCATCGTTTTTAGAAAACCGTTTCGGTGATACATCGAAGTTATTGCGTCTCGTTTCTGGATTCGTCATTATGATTTTCTTTACCTTTTACGTTTCTTCTGGTCTCGTTTCTGGCGGGGTCATGTTTAAAAATTCGTTTGGCACAGATTATCATACAGGATTATGGATTGTAGCTGGTGTTGTTGTCGCATACACATTGTTCGGGGGATTTTTAGCGGTCAGTTGGACGGACTTTGTGCAAGGACTCATTATGTTTATTGCGCTTATTCTCGTGCCGGTTGTGACGCTTATGCACATTGGGGGATTAACTGAAACGACGACAACGATTCGCGATATGGATCCGAACTTGCTTGATTTGTTTAAAGGGACAAGCGTTGTCGGTATCATCTCGCTATTTGCATGGGGACTTGGCTATTTCGGTCAGCCGCACATTATTGTTCGTTTTATGGCGATTTCATCAGTGAAAGAAATGAAACAAGCGCGCCGCATCGGAATGGGCTGGATGATCTTTTCATCTGTCGGTGCGATGTTAACAGGTCTTTTTGGAATCGCTTACTTTAAACAAGCAGGCATGAAGTTGGAAGACCCAGAAACAGTATTTATTAAACTTGGGGAAATTTTATTCCATCCGCTTATTACAGGATTTTTACTTGCAGCCATTTTAGCGGCAATTATGAGTACGATTTCATCTCAATTGTTAGTGACATCTAGTTCACTAACGGAAGATTTATATAAAATTTTATTCCGTCGCTCAGCGTCTGATAAAGAGCTTGTATTTGTCGGTCGCTTATCTGTCCTACTTGTATCGATTGTTGCCTTGTTGCTCGCATACGAGCAAAATAATACCATTTTAAATCTTGTCGGTTATGCATGGGCAGGATTTGGGGCTTCATTCGGTCCTGTGATTATATTAAGCTTGTACTGGCGCCGTATGACAAAATGGGGAGCGCTTGCGGGAATGATTGCAGGAGCAACGACAGTCATCGTCTGGGCGAATTCCTCATATGCAAGCGTCATGTACGAAATGGTGCCGGGCTTTATCGCCAGCTTTGTTGCAATTGTCATTGTCAGCTTATTCACAGCTACACCTGAAAAACGTGTGACAGAGCAATTTGATACGTTTAAACGTACGATTTCATCATAAGAAAAAGGTGTCCGAACAGGGCACCTTTTTTGTGCTTGCATGACTTCGAGCAATGCTCATACAATGGGATTATATATATTTTTTGTAATTATGTGCATAGAAAGGGGAGTTGACAGTGAACACATTTGGAGCAATGATCGCATTTTTACTAGCTATTATTTTTATTTTACGGAACGTTCCGGTAGGGTATGGGATGATGTGTGGGGCGTTTATTGGCGCTTTACTTGGTGGGGCTTCGATCGATGAGGCCGTTCGTTTCATGATAGATGGTGCAAAAGAAATGATCCCTTCTATTTTGCGCATGTTAGCTGCTGGTGTGCTAGCTGGCGTATTCATGCAATCAGGGGCGGCTGTCGCGCTGGCAGAAAAACTTGTGCAAGCGTGTGGAGAAAAATATGCACTGTTTACGCTATGTTGTACAGCGATGATGTTAACGGCTTGTGGAGTGTTTGTTGATGTTGCCATTATGACAATTGCCCCTGTTGCGCTTGCAATTGCGCATCGGCTTGAGCTGTCGCGCTTTGCGATATTGCTTGCATTAATTGGTGGAGGAAAAGCAGGGAATATCATTTCCCCGAATCCGAACACGATCGCCGCAGCAGAAGCGTTTCATGTGCCGCTTTCTTCATTGATGATTGCAGGCATCGCGCCAGCAGTTGTCGCCCTTTTTGTCACGTATCAACTTGCGAAACGATGGTCTCGTGACGTCGTACATAGCGTACAAGTCGAAACAGTGAAAAAAGAAACACTTTCATGGCAAAAGGCAATCGTTGCCCCTCTTGTTGCCATTAGTCTGTTGTTGCTCCGTCCACTTTTTAGCATCGCGATTGATCCGCTCATCGCATTGCCAGCCGGTGCGCTCGTTGGCGTAGTTGTAATGAATAAAACGAATGAGCTAAACATGTTTTTGCGCGTGGGTATGGAAAAAATGAGCGATGTTGTGTTGATGCTTATAGGTACAGGAACGCTAGCCGGCGTCATAGCAAATTCATCGTTACATGAAACGTTTATGGATACGTTTCAGTCGCTCGGCCTTTCTCCATATGTCATCGCTCCGCTCGCCGGTGCATTATTATCAGGCATGACTGCATCAACAACAGCCGGTGCGGCAGTAGCGAGCCACGTATTCGGAAAAGCATTAATGGAAGCAGGCGTCTCCCCGCTCGCCGGTGCGGCGATGGTACATGCGGGCGCAACGGTGCTTGATCATTTGCCACACGGCAGTTTTTTTCATGCTACAGCAGCAAGCGTGCATATGTCACCGAAAGAGCGTCTCCAATTGCTTCCGTCTGAAACGCTCATCGGCTTAACGATTGCAGCAACATCTACGATTGTTTTTACTTTACTTTTATAAAACAATGTTCTAAATCATCAACAAATAAAATAAAAAAAGGACTTTCCATCCATATGTAGAAAAATGATATATGAAAGGGGAGTGGGGAAGTGAGAAACGTATATATTTTTGTATTTGTCTGTCTGTTCTTATTTGCACATCCTGCTTGGGCGCAAGGAGAAACGAGCATTACATTAAGCGTTGCTGGCGATGTGACGCTTGGTCGCGATGACAACTATGGCTATACATATTCGTTTGATCATGAAGCGAAAAAAAATGGTCTTGCTTTTTTTACAAAATATATTGAACCGATTTTTAAGAAAGATGATTTTACAACCGTCAATTTGGAAACAACGTTAACAAATGCAACGCAAAAAGCGGAGAAAAAGTTTCGTTTTCGAGGCGATCCGTCGTACGTTAACATTTTAACACGCGCGAGCATTGAAGGGGTCAATCTTGCCAATAATCATACGTTGGACTATGGACAAAAAGGATATATAGATACGATTGCTACGTTAAAACGAGCGAACGTCGGATATTTCGGGAACGGAATACGGCTTGTAAAGACCGTCAAAGGAGTGAAAATCGGTGCGCTCGGCTATAAAGGATGGAGCGATACGAAGGCGGTGCGACAGCAAATGGCAAACGACATAGATGCCCTACGAAAACAAGGAGTCCAAATCGTTCTCGTTCATTTCCATTGGGGTGAGGAGCGAAGCTATGTGCCAAATAGCACGCAAAAAGCGTTAGGGAAATTTGCGATCGATAGCGGAGCAGATCTTGTCGTTGGCCATCATCCGCACGTCATTCAAGGAATGGAGCAATATAAAGGAAAAATGATCGTTTATAGCTTAGGCAACTTTATGTTTGGAGGCAATAAAAATCCGAGCGATAAAGATACGTTCGTTTATCAACAAACATTTTATTTTGTTAACGGAAAAAAACAGCCGAAAACAACGATTCGCATCATTCCATTTCGCATCTCATCTGTCACGACGCGAAACAACTATCAGCCGATTCCACTTCAAGGAAAAGAAGCAAGTCGCGTAAAAACAAAAATTGTTCATCTATCAGCAAAAATTAACAAACCAACATGGCTCGTATATGAAAAATAAAGTATAATGGAAAGAAAAGGAGTTGATTTTATGTACATCGGGGACATTGTATTTCAACTCGTGATGCTCGGCACGTTGTTTGGGGTTTTTGCTGTGTTTGTTTTTGGTTCTGTATGGTTGATGCGATCTATAAAGGGAAAAAGAGGGTAAAAAGTTCGGCAGGCGCCGAACTTTTTTTACTTTACAATTAATACGGGTGCGTCTACTCGTTTAGCGACTTTATGACTCACGCTTCCTAACACCATTTCTTGTAACGTATTTAATCCGCGACTACCGACAATGACAAGATCAAAGGGATGCGCGTTTGCAAATTCAACAATCGCAGGTCCTGGTTCTCCTCTTAACAGACGAATTTCGTACGGAATGTTAGCTTCTTTCAGCAACGCTTCAGTTGAAGATAAACGTTTTTTACGCATCGCTTCGCGTTCTTCTACGTTTCCTTCTAGCAATACGTCTGTTTTCGCTGTCGTTGTGTTAATGACATACACAACAGTGACCGTTGCTTTTTGAATGTATGAACAAAGTTCAATTGCTTTTTTTGTCGCGCGTAAAGCATGTTCAGAGCCATCTGACGCAAGTAAAATGTTTTTCATTGTTTCAACCTCGCACCTATTTTTGTTCATTATATCGTCTAATGAAAGCTTTTTCAAAAAAATTTTTTGGTATCGCTTTCTTTGTTGATATGTATGCATGTATAGCCGTTTTTAAGCCGTTATAAAAGATTGAGCATGTGAACAATGTTATGTATAATCGGCTTTGTTGTGTACGGGACGCTTCTTTACGGAAGAAGCAATATAAAAAGGAAAGAGGGGTTGTATGTTTAAACATTGGAAGGAAGAATGGTTTGGAAATATAAGAGGAGATGTATTAGCTGGACTAGTCGTTGCACTTGCGCTTATTCCAGAAGCGATTGCATTCTCGATTATCGCAGGTGTCGATCCGATGGTTGGTTTATACGCTTCCTTTTGTATGGCGGTCGTCATCTCTTTCGTTGGCGGAAGACCGGGGATGATTTCTGCAGCAACGGGGGCAATGGCGCTTGTTCTTGTTAGTTTAGTCGCAGAGCACGGTTTACAATATATGCTGGCAGCTACAATTTTAACAGGTGTCATTCAAATTGTTTTAGGTTTACTTAAAATCGGGAATATATTGAAATTCATTCCTCGTCCAGTTATGATCGGATTCGTTAACGCGCTTGCTATTTTAATTTTTGCTGCTCAATTGCCACATTTCCAAGGAGAATCTTGGGTGATGTATGCACTTGTTGCGCTCGGTTTGATCATTATTTACGTTTTCCCGCGCATCACAACAGCGATCCCATCTCCGCTTGTTGCGATTATCGTCATTACAACGATCGCTTTCGTAGCTAAATTAGATGTGCGCACCGTTGGAGATATGGGGGCCATTTCTGCAACATTGCCGAGCTTTTTGATTCCGAATGTGCCATGGACTTTTGAAACGCTTATGATTATTTTTCCTTATTCATTATCTCTTGCGCTTGTTGGATTAATTGAATCTCTTTTAACGGCACAAATTGTCGACGATTTGACCGATACAGAAAGCGATAAAAATAAAGAGTCGCGCGGACAAGGAATTGCTAATATTGTGGCCGGTTTCTTTGGCGGTATGGCAGGCTGTGCGATGATTGGACAATCGGTTATTAACGTAAAATCAGGTGGGCGCGGTCGCCTTTCTACCCTCGTGGCGGGTGTGTTTTTAATGGTGCTTATTGTGGTGTTTAACCGTCTTGTTGTTGCGATTCCACTTGCGGCGCTCGTTGCCGTTATGATTATGGTGTCGATCAGTACGTTTGACTGGGGTTCGATACAACGACTCGCTAAAGTGCCAAAGGCAGATGCTTTCGTCATGATTATTACTGTTGCCACAGTGGTAATCACGCATAACTTAGCGATCGGAGTGATTGCTGGAATGATGTTAAGTGCGTTATTTTTTGCAGCAGATATGTCTAAAGTGAAGGTGACGAAAACGATAAAAGGTGACATCGTAACATATGATGTAGAAGGCACGCTCTTTTTCGCCTCCGCGAATGATTTTGTCCGTGCGTTTTGCTACAATGACGATGTGAAAAAAGTAAACATTAACTTGGCGAAGGCGCGTATTAAAGATGAAACAGGTGTGCATGCGATCGACCGCGTCGTCATAAAAATGCACCAAAACGGCATAGAAGCGAATGTCATCGGCTTAAGTGAAGCGTGCGAAACGCTTGTAAATCGCCTTGCGCTCTACAACAAGCCAGGAGGTCTTGAACAAACGATTGGACATTAAAACCGAGCGATATGCTCGGTTTTATAATGCCTTTCCGCAAGATGGACAAAAGCGAAAATCTGTTTGTACGTTTGTTCCGCAGTATGGGCAAAACTTCCCTTCTTCATGATGGGCGAAGCGAGCATTTAGCGGATCTTTTTCTTCATTTTCGTCAACGATATCGACGATGGACATCCGTTCTTTCCCTGTAGCGTTTTTATAATGATATACCGCCTGAAAAATACCGATACCAATAACGATCAATCCGAAAAAAGGAAAGATTTGTGTTCCTGCAATTGGAGATTCTTTTGTAATGGAAAAAGTCATAAACGTCCAAAATATCCCGAATAAAATGGTGGCGATACTGCCGATAAATCCTTGCATGGACGGTCCACGGCCAGGCTTTATACTTTTCATATGTATTCCCTCCAATTTGTTTGATACATCCATTATATACAAGAAATAGAGGAAGTTCATGTTGTTTTTAAATAAAAGGAGTAGAATGTATGCTAGAATGAGTATTGATGCCATAAAATATATGGTAAGCATCATGGCACAGAAGGAGGGTTTTATGATATGTCATTATCATCATTAAGGCGTGAAGCGAGGAAAGCATTGAAAGGAAAATGGGGGAGCGCGGTGCTTCTCATACTTGTTTATGCCCTTGTAACGATGGTTGTTCCTTTCGGTGTTGAGGTTGTGTTCAGTGGAGGATGGGAAGCGTGGCTTTATCAAGAAACTGTACCGGCATCTGCCTCGATTGTAAGCATGTTTGTTTCGTTTGCACTCATCCCGCTTAGTGTCGTCTTGTATTGGGTGTTTTTAGATGCGTATCGCAATGAGCCCATTCGTATCGCTCCGCTATTTACTGTTTATCAAAACGGAAAATTAGCTTTAAAGCTGATTGGTACTTCGCTTTTATTCGGGCTTTTCGTCTTTTTATGGAGTTTATTGCTCATCATCCCGGGAATTATTAAATCGTTATCTTACTCACAAACGTTCTTTTTATTAAAAGATCATCCAGAGTACAGTGCACTTCAAGCGATTAGCGAAAGTAAAAAACGAATGAAAGGGTATAAAGGAAAGTTATTTTTACTATATTTGAGCTTTATCGGTTGGGGACTTCTCTCAATGCTCACGTTTGGTATCGGATTTTTATGGCTCGTCCCATACATCTACACATCGCTTGCTGCGTTTTATGATCAATTTATTCGTACGCAAGAAGCACCGGCTGAATAAAACGAACAAGGGCGCCCTTGTTCGTTTTATTTATATTGCTGAGACAACGACACGATTTCTTCCGAGTTGTTTTGCTAGATAAAGCGCTTGATCGGCTTTCGGATAACAATGTTGGAAAGAATGAATGGCTTGAGCAATACCGAAGCTTGCGGTGATATGAATCGTATGTTCTTTGTATTGAAATGGATATTTTTCGATGTTTTCGCGCAACGTTTCGGAAAGATCTTGGGCTTTTTTGATGTTTGTTTTAGGTAAGAAAACAATAAATTCTTCCCCGCCGAGTCGTGCTGAAAGATTCGGATGTTGAAAATATTGTTTAATGATGGTAGATAAAACTTTTAGTACTTGATCTCCTGCAGGGT
Organism: Anoxybacillus sp. ST70; assembly: GCF_019553625.1. Taxonomy (NCBI): domain Bacteria; kingdom Bacillati; phylum Bacillota; class Bacilli; order Caryophanales; family Anoxybacillaceae; genus Anoxybacillus; species Anoxybacillus sp. ST70. The sequence goes on along the minus strand of NZ_JAHZOF010000001.1, from coordinate 49,370 downwards.
GACCGAAATGGTCGTTGACATGTTTAAAGAAATCAATGTCAATGATTAAGATGCTTGCGTCTTCGTGATTTGATTCATTTAAATACGTATTAACGAGATCTGCAAAGTGGGTACGGTTAAATAAACCGGTTAAGCGATCTTGGATCGCTAAAGCTTGAAGGGATGCATTTTTTTCTGCTAGTTGTTGTTGCTCTATATTTGTCAGCAGTAGTTGTTTGTAGTTTTTTGTGTAATTCCTCCAAACGATAAGGGAAGCTCCAAAACCTAATCCTTCTGGAATGACGAGATGGGTTGGAACATGTGTGATCCATTCAAATAGTGTAGGTGCGTCATGAGAAGATAGCACAATGGCGGAGGCGATAAATGTCAGTACATACATGATTACCCCGACTAGTGGAGGGATGAGAAATAGCACGCCCATTCCAATGCAACCGATCCAAAGTGCATTCATATATTGATCATGTATGCTTAGTAAAATACTAAGGAAGAGATGGAGCATGAAGTAAGCCGCTTGGATGATATATGCTTTTTTTGTTCCTTCCGATTTCTGTCTCCTTACATAATAAAACAATAGTCCGAAGCATATGTTTGTGATGATGATGAAAGGAAGTGAATCGTAACCGTAAACTATATATTGCTTGTTTTTAAGTCTCTCGATTAATGAAAGTAAAAAATATATGATCGTTATGATGGCGATCGCCCAACTTAATTTGTATAAGCGATCGATGTTCGTTTTGCTTGCGGCTTTGAGTAAACGGTCATTAAAAAATGTCATCTCTTTCATCTCCTTATGGCGATATATGTCGAGAGATGTCGATTATATTGTTAACTCATTATAACACGAGACATTGAGTCCGTGTTTTTATTTTCTGAAAAAATTTTGACGAGATGTCGCTTGATTTAAAAATAAAGCTAGTAAAATATCGAATTGTTTTGTAAAATCATTAAAAAAAGAATATTGTTTCTTTTTGTCGAACATATGCAAGGGTAGAGGTGTTTTGATTTAACGATATAACCACGTTTGTAAAATAAACAATAATAGTGACATACTATAATTGAAATGTGTTATAATAAATACGGAGAAGTTTTTGATCGAATCGATGGGATTTAGGGGGTCCAATGATGAAAACAGATGTCATTTTAATTGGTGCGGGGATTATGAGTGCGACTTTAGGGACGTTGTTAAAAGAATTGGCACCAGAGTGGGATATTGCGGTATTTGAAAGATTAGATCAACCAGCAGATGAAAGTTCGAACGAATGGAACAATGCCGGAACCGGACATGCCGCACTTTGTGAACTAAACTACACAGTGGAAAAAGTGGACGGATCAGTTGATATAAGCAAAGCGATTAAAATTAACGAACAATTTCAAGAGTCGCTACAATTTTGGTCTTATCTCGTTCAAAATAAGCACATTCGCAACCCGAAGGACTTTGTTATGCCAATCCCGCATATGAGTTTCGTGCAGGGAGAAGAAAACGTCGCGTTTTTAAGAAAGCGCTTTGAACAGATGGCTAATCATCCGTTATTTAAGGGGATGGAGTTTTCTGACGATCCGCAAAAATTGAAAGAGTGGATTCCGCTGATGATGGAAGACCGCATCGTCACAGAACCGATTGCTGCCACGCGCATGGAGTCAGGGACAGATGTGAACTTTGGGGCTTTAACGCGCATGTTATTTGAACATTTAGAACATAAGCATGTCAATTTATATTATAAACATCATGTTGAAGATATGAAACGGACAAGCGACAATTTATGGGAAGTAAAGGTGCGCAACCTCACAACCGGCGAGGTCGAAGTCCATACAGCGAAGTTCGTCTTTATCGGTGCAGGCGGCGGAAGCTTACATTTACTACAAAAATCCGGCATCCCTGAAGGAAAAGGAATCGGTGGATTCCCGGTAAGCGGACTATTTATGGTGTGCAACAATCCGGATATCATTGCCCAACATCATGCGAAAGTGTACGGAAAAGCGAAAGTTGGTGCACCGCCGATGTCTGTCCCACATTTAGATACGAGATTCATAGGCAATGAGAAAATGTTATTATTTGGACCGTTCGCTGGGTTTTCACCAAAGTTTTTAAAGAACGGTTCGATATTCGACTTAATTACGTCTGTCAAACCGCACAACGTGTTGACGATGCTTGCAGCAGGGGCGAAAAACATGGCGCTTACAAAATATTTAATTGAACAAGTCATGTTATCAAAAGAACAACGCATGGAAGAATTGCGCGAATTTATCCCGAATGCGAAAAGCGAAGATTGGGATGTTATTATCGCTGGTCAGCGCGTGCAAGTCATTAAAGATACAGAAGCAGGTGGCAAAGGAACGCTTCAATTCGGTACGGAAGTTGTTGCCGCCCATGACGGCTCCGTTGCTGCTTTACTCGGTGCATCACCAGGCGCTTCAACGGCTGTTCATGTCATGCTTGAAGTCATTGAAAAATGCTTCCCAAATGAAATGAAACAATGGGAACCAAAAATTAAAGAAATGATCCCATCATACGGTGTATCACTGATGAAAAACGAAACACTTTTACGCGACGTACAAATGCTCGCTGCTGAAACGCTTGGCCTAAAAGAAAATATGCCTCTCCAAATTGCATAAATGCGAAAGGCAGAAGTCGTCGGTGGACTTCTGTCTTTTTTGTAGCGTTCATGCACACATTTGTTATAATGAGGAAATAATTTACCTTTGTTTCGTCTTAGGTTGGACTAGGATGTTATAAACGAGGAGAAAAATATTTTTTATTTTTTAGTTGCAAAATGCAAATAATGACGTATAATAAAATCAAGAGGTGAGGAAATGGAAAATGTTCGCGAACTATTCCACACGATGACAAAACGTCTCGGGCTGTTAGACCGAAATTGCTGTACGGTTGGTGGGGTTGAATTATCGCTTGTGCAAAGCCATATTTTATACGAAATTGACCGGATGAACGAACCATCGATGCAACAAGTGGCTGATGCGTTAGCCATCGATATTACGACGTTCAGCCGGCAAATTCAAACGCTTGTCAAAATGAACTTAGTGAAAAAAACACCTTATTCCCAAGACCGCCGCGTCTATATTTTATCGTTAACGCCGGAAGGAAAATACGTCACAGCAAAAATTGACGCGGAAGTGAACGAATATTTAGGTGAAGTATTTTCACATATGAGCGAGTTTGAACGCGAAACGGTTCTTCGCTCCATTCAGTTGTTGAATGAATGCATGGCCAAATCAACAGTCTGTTGCAAACCGTTATTTTAAGGCAAGAGAAATCTTGCCTATTGCTTGAACAAATACTTGCATTTTGCAAATAAAGGGGAGAATTCATTTGGAAACGATACAATCGTTTTTCTTTTTAGCGTTAGAGCTTACGTTCCTTTTTCTTGTTATTTCGTTTTTTATTCAATTCATTGAGGGATACATCCCGTATGATCGCATGCAACAGCTGTTGGCAGAGCGCCATCCGCTCATTGGAGCAATCATTGCTGTCATGTTTGCATTTGTGACTCCATTTTGTTCATGCTCGACCATCCCGGTCGTCGTGTCGCTCTTAAACAAAAACGTTCGGTTCGGGCTTGTCATGATTTTTTTATTCGCTTCCCCTGTACTTGACCCGACGATTTTAACATTAATGACCGCATTGCTTGGCATCAAAGTAGCCGTCGTATATACATTATTGACGGCGATGCTTTCGATTCTCATCGGTTTTATGCTAGAGGCTTTTGGATTTGAACGCGCAGTCAAACGCGTGATTGTGAAAGGAAACGTGGATATCGGGAAAAAACGGACGTTGAAAGAAGCGTGGCATGAGACGCTTCATCTCATGAAAACCGTATATCCGTATTTATTGTTAGGTGCTGGCATTGGCGCATTCATCCATGGCGTTGTGCCAACGGACTGGATTTCAACCTATATGGGAGGTGATACATGGTGGCTTGTTCCGCTTGCGGCAATCATCGGCATTCCTTTGTACATCCGTCTCTCTACGATGATACCGATTTCGCAAATGCTCCTTGCAAAAGGGATGGCGCTCGGTCCGATGATGGCGCTCATGATTAGCTCCGCAGGCGCAAGCTTACCAGAGATTACACTACTGCATAGCATTTTTCATAAGAAACTCGTTTGGGCGTTCATCGCCTCGGTCATCTCGATGGCGACTTTGTCAGGATTTTTGTTTTACATCATATAAAACATGGAGGAGATTCGTATGTTTAAAAAATTGTTTGAGAAAAAAGAAAAAGGTTGTTGCGATGTGCAAATTATTGAGGTCAAAGACGACGCATGCTGCGAGGAGAAAGAGGATTGTTGTGAAGAAAAGGAAGATTGCTGCGAAGAGAAAGAGAACCAACAAACATGTTGCTAGCACCAGAGCACCAGGGGAGCCTGGTGCTTTTTGCGTGTTATACATGTGGCAGGATTTTTAGTGAGGATGACGAAGTAAGGGGGGTGTTTTTTTATTTGGGAGACATTCTTTGATTGGATTGCCGAGTAAAAAGAAACCTAAGTATAAGGAGTTGTTAAGTTTTATTTATGGGCTATATCCTAAGGAAATACAAGAGATTATAGAACGAATCAGCAATGAATGAAATTCCAGACAGTTGTATGAATGATATTTACAAGCGGTGGGTATCAAAATTACTACTGCATCGCAAACAATGGTTGATCAAATGGTATATGGAGGTGAAAGGATGAGTCGACCTTTTGTACTTTGGCTTATTTGGCAGAACGAACGTACTCGTCAGCGGTATCATGTAGGCAATTTAGTTCATCTTGAAGGGAAATATATGTTTTATTATGAGAAACACGCACAGGGAAGAGGGATTATTGAAGCATTGAAAAATGGATATCGCCTCCATATATCTTTTCCGGATATGGATAAAGTTTATGTATCTGATCGTTTGTTTGGCCCTTTTGAACGACGGTTACCCGATCGTCGTCGTCCAGATTTTCAAGAAATTCTACGGGCGCATGGCTTATCCAATGATTATACAAATATGGATTTATTGCGTGCGACTGGTGGAAGACTTGCGACTGATACGTATGAATTCGTCCCGCCTATTTATGTGTACAGAAATGAATTCGACTTTGAGTTTCACGTTGCTGGATGGGGATATTACGAAGGGGAGCGAGTACTTGACCGCTTGCAAGTGGGGGATGACGTGATGTTTCAACTAGAGCCGACAAATAAACAAGATCCAAAAGCGGTTGTCGTATTGACGAAACAAGGTGAAAAATTGGGCTACGTCCCCGCTTTTTATAGCGAATTTATGTTTCGGCTTATTGAAGAAAGTGGTGGAACATATAAAGCAAATATCCAATTTATTCACCCAAATGCTAATCCGCAGTTAAAAGTAAACGTTTATATACACGGAACGCTGACGACAACAATGAAAAAACTTCAGCGAGACATGGTGCATGATATGGAGTTAGCCGTTACGGTGTAGTAGAAAATAACGCAAAGCTTTCAGAGGATGGAACAGGCAGCTATCGTCCTTGTTGGAGATGTAGGAGTGCCACCCCGCCTGAAGCTTTGTAGAATTGAATGAATCCGTAGCGGGAGAGGCTATGGGTTTTTTGTTTGATCAACATGATTGTATCCTTCTTTAAGGGTTAGTAGTATGTATACGCCAACATCTAAATTTAAGTGATGACGTGAAAAACACTTGAAACGCCATATTAGTCTATAGAATGTAAATATATTGTATAATGATGAAGTAAATGTTATGGGACGCTTCAAATACATTAAAAAGAACCCATAGTGTCTGTTTAGAAGCGATATTCTGTCCGGCTTGTTGGGTAATGGAAGGAGGATTTCAATGGTTAAAACAGACATTGGTGAATATATCGTGGGCGGCTATTTGAAGGTGATTAAACATTGTGACTTTGTTGATTATAACGTGCGTATGCCAGGAGGCGGATTGAAAGGATTGAGCGAACTAGATGTCGTCGGGTTGGATTTTAAGACGAAGACTGCCTATCTTTGTGAAGTGACGACACATATACGCGGCTTGCTTTATGGAAATAATCAAACGACAGTGGAAAAAATTAAACAAAAACATGAGGTGCAAAAAGAATATGCAGAACTTCTACTACAGGACTTTCCGAACCGCGTGTATATGTTTTGGTCGCCATATGTACCTGAAGGGTATGTTACAACAGAGTTGCGTAAAATTGATTCATTACAACTAGTTATTAATAAAGACTACACTCGATGTATCGAAGAAATGAAAGTGTTTGCGGCCCAAAACACGAACGATCTCGGGAACCCGTTTTTGAGGATGTTGCAAATTTTGGAGCATTTACGGTGAAATCGCTCAGCCCCATTTCTGTAAATTTGCAAATTATTTGTTTTGCACATTAGCTAATTATTTCGGATTGGAATATACTTACAAAATCAGAAGCACGGGCTTTACATGGAGTGGCGGACATGTTAGGCTAGTTGCCTAGCGAAACAAGGGCTAGTGCTCGCCCTTTTCGCTAGAAAACATGTCCGCAGAGGCTCCATGTCAAGCCACCAAACGGTTTTTCTGTAAACAGAAGGGAGGAAATTTGCACAATACTCTAGATTTTTGCTGGATTAACGCGCAAAAACCCGTTTGAATTTGCAAAAAAATGGCCATTTTTTTTCCGAAATAACGTGCTAATTTACACCATTTCAAGTACAGTCGCTAACATAAATGAGCGAAGAGAAGATATGAACCATATTCTTTTGGTCGAGGTTCACTGTCACATCCATCGACAATTGAAACGGATTTACGATCAAGGAAAGAGGTCTGTGCATATGAAAAAAGACCGCTATATTTATCCGGCTATTTTCGACTATGACAGCGATGGAATATGTGTTGAGTTTCCTGATCTTCCCGGTTGCTTTACATGCGGAGATACAGAGGAAGAAGTGTTGCAAATGGAAAAAGAGGCGTTGGCATTGCACTTATACGGATTAGAACAGGAGAACGAAGTGATTCCTGGGCCTTCCAAATTGTCGGATATTCCATCAAAAAATAATAAAGTGATCGTATTCATTGAGGCATAGATGTCGCCTTTTCGGTAGAAAACCGAGCTGTAAAAAAACGTTAACAATTTCAAAATGGTTTGACGACTTAGCGCAAGAACATCATGTGAACGATTTGCAAATTTTTTAAGGGATGTTAAAAAGTGTTTGGAAGGTTATGATTGAAAAATAAAAGAGGATTATGTACAATAAACGTGAGAATGTTTGCATATAAATAAGTTAGGCAAAGCTTTCAGAGGATGGAACAGGCAGCCATCGCCCTTGTTGGAGATGTGGGAGTGCCACCCATAGCCATCAAGTTAAGAATTTGGTCCTTTGTACACTGTTAAAAATATGGTATCCTTTCTAGCGAATACTCTTCGTTAGAAAGGATTTTTTTCTATGGAAAATCAAATGCAGGTATGGATGAAAACCATCCGTCAACTCTTCTCGCCTGAGGCATTGACTCAACTTGCTCAAGAAACGGGATTTATTCAACGAAAACGAGCATTAACCGCAGAAGCGTTTTTGACTCTTTGTGCATGGGGAGATGGCTCATTGGCTCAACAATCGCTCCAACGGTTATGTACGTCCCTCACGCTCCACCATGACTGTTCCCTGTCGAGTGAAGGATTAAATCAGCGGTTTACCGAGCGAGCCGTGACGTTTTTGCGAGAAGTGTTTTTCCTTCTCCTCCATCGACAACGCCCGTTGCTTTGGTCTACCATCCAAACCTATCGGACGTGTTTTACTCGCTTGCGGATGTTGGACTCGACCAGTTTTTTAGTTCCTGCCGACTACGGGGAGGACTACCGAGGCTCCGTCTCATCAGGAGCGAAAATTCAGTTTGAATATGATTTGTTGTCTGGTGCCTGTCTTCAATTATGTGTTCAATCGGCTAATGACTCGGACGCTCGTTTTTCCTATCATGCCCAACACACGATTTTGCCGAATGACCTATGTATTCGGGATTTAGGCTTTTTCTCCGTTGGTGCACTGGCCGAGATCGACGCCCGTGGAGCGTATGATATTACTCGGCTCCGTTCCGATATGAAAGTGTATATCAAAGAGAATAGCCAGTGGAAGGAATGGGATTGGGAATCTCTTGGGAATCAATTAGAGGAAGGGGAATCAGTAGAGATGGAGCATGTATACATCGGGCATGAGCGCTTGTATATTCCACGTTTGATTTTTCGACGTCTGACGGAAGAAGAATGGCAAAAACGGATGGCGCATGTACGAAAAAAGGAAAAAAGAAAAGGGAAGGCGCTGGCACGCCAAACCCTCAAACAAAAGAAATATCACATCTTACTGACTAATTTACCACAAGAGTCGTTTGATGGGCAACAGGTTTATGAGCTTTATTCCTTACGGTGGCAAATTGAACTGTTGTTTAAGGCGTGGAAGTCCGTTTTTGATTTGGAGAAAGTCAAAAAGATGAAGAAAGAACGGTTCGAATGCCATATATATGGAACGCTAATTGCCATTTTGGTGACCCAGACGTTTCTGTTTCAAGCTCGAACATATTGGCAACAAAAGGAAGGGATTCAAATCAGCGAACGGAAAGCACTAGATGTTCTCCAATGTTATTGGCAACAACTGCTTTTGCGCGTATCCAAGGAGGAAATCAACATTTCATCTCTTCTCGCCCTATTGAGAAAACATGGAAAAAAGGATCGAAGGAAAGGGAAAGAAACAACATTAGATCTCTTGATAAAATTGGGCATTTATTAATTTTATTCATAAAAGTGCCAAATAACCCTCTCAAAGAGGGTTATTTGGCATGCCTAAAACATGTGGTATTCTTCTTCTTCGGCTAATGATCACAAACATGGTGTATGGATACAGCGATGCTTAACCACTAAACTTGACGGGTATGGGAGTGCCACCCCACCTAAATCTTTGCGGAATCGGACGGATCCATAGCGAGAGAGGCTATGGATTTTTTGTTTAAGATTGAAGTATATTTGATATTATCTGAAAAACAATGTAAAATTTAGGTTATAAGGCTCATTTGATGTACATTAAGTCTATTTCGGAGGTTAGGGATACATAATGATCCATAATGATTTAACTTTTTTTACAAATGAACCTGAACGAACTTTATACGATAGGTTTAATATGATTTTAAAAAGCAATACGCAATTTTTTGATATTCTAGTTGGTTATTTCAGAACAAGTGGATTTTATTTGCTGTACCCAGCACTAACTGATGTTGAAAAAATTAGAATTTTGGTAGGTTTGAATGTTGATGGTCAAACAGTGAGGATTATTCAGAAATCAAATGAAGAACAAATGTCTTTTGAAATGTCCCATAAAGAAGTAAAAGAAGAATATAGAAACGAATTAATTCGTGAAATGAATAAATCGGAGGATAGCTACTGGGTAGAAGAAGGGATTAGAACATTTATTAAGTGGTTGCAAAGCGGAAAAATTGAAATTCGAATTTACCCTGATGCTCCTATCCATGCGAAAGTATATATTATGAGAAAAGATTTATCAAAAGTTTTTGATCAATTTGGAACCGTTATAACTGGCTCCAGTAATTTTTCACAGGCGGGGTTAATTAATAACCTTGAGTTTAATGTGGAGTTGAAGGATAGTCGCGATGTACAATTTGCACTTAAAAAATTTGAAGAACTTTGGGAACAAAGTATCGATATTTCTAACGAATATATAGAAACAATTTTTGAGAATACTTGGATTCGTGATGATATTACACCATATGAGCTATTTTTAAAAACTTTATATGAATATTTTAAAGAAGAAATTAATGAGGATAAAAATAATAGATGGGAGGAAATGCTCCCTGACGGTTTTATGAAGTTACAGTATCAAATGGATGCTGTTATCCAAGCTAAAAAGACTTTAGAAGCCTATGGCGGGGTTTTTATATCTGATGTGGTTGGACTTGGAAAAACATATATTTGTGCTATGTTAGCGCAAAATTTAAAAGGGAAAAAGTTGTTTATTTGTCCTCCGGTGTTAAAAGATTATTGGGAAGAAGTCTTATTTAATTTTGAAGTTCAAGGCTATAAAGTTGAGTCGCTTGGCAAGTTAGACAGTCTTCTTGAGATGGGAGTAGATCAGTTTAAATATGTATTTATTGATGAAGCTCATCGATTTAGAAACCAAAACACAGAAAATTTCCAAAAGCTTCACCAAATTTGTTATAACAAGAAAGTTATTTTGATTACTGCTACTCCACAAAATAACTATTCAACTGATATAGCTAATCAAATATACTTATTCCAACCAAAAAATAACAGTACTATTATTCCTAATAATAAAAATTTAGAACGTTTCTTTCAAAACCTAGAGGTAGAACTAAAGAAACATGAAAAAGGAACACCGGAATACATGGAAACATTACGGAGAAATTCAGAAGTTATTCGTGACAAAGTTTTAAGAAATATAATGATCCGACGAACAAGAAATGAAATAAAGGAATTTTATGCAGAGGATTTAAAAAAACAAGGATTAGAGTTCCCGCATTTAGGTTCACCTGAAAAAATTGTATACACGTATAACAATGAAATAGAGAGAGTATTTAATGAAACGATTAAAGTAATTCAACGTTTAGATTACGCTCGGTACAAACCATTGACATATTTAAAAAATATTGATAAGCAACTTGCTACAATGATGGTATCACAACGAAACATGAGCGGCTTTATGAAATCTATTCTTGTAAAACGCTTGGAAAGTAGTTTCGAAGCGTTTAAAAAGACGTTGAATCGTTTCATCAAATCCTATGTGAAGTTTATTGATATGTGTGAAAAAGGTAAAGTCTATATTAGTAAAAAAGTAGATGTATACGATTTATTAGATAGTGGCGATGATGAAAAGTTAATGGCGCTTGTGGAAGAAGAAAAGGTGCAATATTACTCAATCGAAGAGTTTAATGAAGGATTTTTACCTTCCCTTAGACGGGACTTAATGTTACTAAGAAGACTGGAAGAAGAATGGGAATTGATAACCGAGGATCCGAAAAAGGATCAGTTCTTATATGAATTGGAGAATAACGAATTATTGAAAGGTAAAAAAATGATTATTTTTACTGAATCAAAAGAAACCGCTGAATATGTTGGTGCTTATTTAGAGCAACGTTATCCTGAACAAGTGATTGTATTTAGCGGACAAGGCTCCAGAAAGTTGAGATTAGAAATTGAAGCAAATTATAATCCAAACTTCACGGGGACAAAAAGAGATGATATTAGATTCTTAGTCACAACAGATGTATTAGCGGAAGGGATTAACTTACATCGTTCGAACGTTCTTATCAATTATGATTTACCTTGGAACCCTACAAAAGTAATGCAGCGTGTAGGGCGTATTAACCGTGTAGGTACAGAACATAAAACTATTTACGTATTTAACTTTTTTCCAACTGCACAAGCAAATGCACATTTGCCTTTAGAAGAAAATATTATCTCTAAAATACAGGCTTTTCATGATACATTGGGTGAAGATTTCAAATATTTATCTGAAGATGAAGAGGTAACTTCACATCAGCTTTATCAAAAGTTAAATAGTAAAGATAGCTTAGAGGCAGAATATGACGAGGGAGAATCAGAATTAGCATATTTAAATATTATTCGCCACATTCGTGACCATGAACCTGATTTATTTGAAAAAATTAAAAGACTTCCTCAAAAAGCTAAAAGCGGTCGGATGTGTAAAGATGTTTTATCTAACTCAACGATTAGCTTTTTGAGAAAAGGGGCTTTAAAGAAGTTTTTTATTACGGATGGAAAAGAAACGAGAGAACAGACATTTTTAGAAGCCATGAAATATCTCAAGGTGGAAAGAAACGAAAAGAAAATAAAACCTTTAAAAGACTATTTCAATCATCTAGAAGCAAACAAGGAACAATTTGAATTGTGCTTTGTAGAAGAGGATTCTTTAGTAACCGAAAAAACAATGAAGAGTGGAAATGATGCAAAGGTCATTAAGTTACTTAAAGCAATTTCTAAATTTAAAACATTTACGGATGAACAAGAAAAAATGATCCCACGATTAATAAAGCTGTGGGAAGAAGGAAATATCCCTGCAAGTATCACGAAAGAAATTGTTAAAGCAACGAAAGGTATGAATGATCCAATAAAAATCTATTATGAAATTGTCCATCTTGTTCCAGACAAATATTTAGATGTAGAAAGAAATGTAAAAAAATACAATGCTACAGCCGGAGAAACAGAAGTAATCTTATCATCTTATTTGCGAAAGGAAGAGGGTAATTGAGTACAGCAAAGTTAAAAATCTTGCAAGAAACGTTTGAAAATAGCTTTGACATCGATAAATTTAGAACTTTCACAAGGGAATTTTTTAATGAACCGGAAATGTTTCCACATAGAAAAAGAGTAGGTATCTGGAAGGAATATGCCGATCATATTGCCTCTTATGAAGAGATTGCAAAATATACTGACCGTGAAGGAAATAACTTAATCGTTTTGGCTGTTGAAATTAAAAAGGAAAAAAGTGTTGAGCGGGCGAGAAGTTTGCAACGTAACTTTATTTCCAAGCTTTTAGAGATGAATAATTATGAAGCGGCTATTGTCGCCTTTTACTCACCTAATGAAGATAACTGGAGATTGTCTTTTGTACGACTTGATTATACATTTAATGAAAAGGGCTTAACCTTAGATTTAACTCCCGCTAAAAGATATTCTTATTTAGTCGGGAAAGGAGAACCAAATCATACTGCTCAATCACAGCTTTTACCGATTTTCGAAGATGATAAGCATAACCCAACACTAGATGAGATAGAGACAGCTTTTAGTGTTGAAAAAGTAACTAAGGATTTCTTTGAGCAGTATAAGGAAAAGTACATTCAATTAAAAGAATATCTTGAACAAGATCAAGCTTTTGTAAAAGAAGCGGAGAAACTAGGGCTACAAGTTCAACAATTCTCTGAGCAATTTGCAAAAAAATTAATGGGACAACTAGCATTCCTGTATTTTTTACAGAAAAAAGGCTGGCTTGGCGTTCGGATTATGCCGGAAGATAGAACATTAACGGAAGTAGAATTTATTGAAATCTATCAAAGACAAGATGAGCCTCACAGAGCAGTACTTGAAAAAGTTTTTATTAAAACATCGGATGGAAGAAGAAAGCTTTCTTCTAGAGAGATGTTTAATATTTCGGATCAAGAAGCAGAGCTTTTATCTGATTGTTTTATTGGCACAAAGTACGATATGCCTTGGGGGAGTGGAAACAAACAATTTATTAGGACGCTTTTTAACTTTTGTATGGAAAATACAAATAAAAATTTCTTTGTTCATTTCTTACAACCGTTATTTTACGAGGCATTAAATAAAAAGCGTAAAAATCATTACTTTAAAAAATTTAACTGTAAAATTCCTTTTTTGAACGGTGGTCTTTTTGAGCCATTGGAAGGTTATCATTGGAAAGACGTTGATTTTAATATTCCTAATGAAATTTTCTCTAATGCTAACCAAAAGAATAGAGAAGCGGACGGCATTTTAGATATTTTTGATCGCTACAATTTTACAATTAATGAAGATGAGCCATTAGAAAAAGAAGTTGCGGTTGATCCTGAGATGTTAGGGAAAATTTTTGAAAACTTATTAGATGTCAAAGATAGAAAATCCAAAGGGGCTTTCTATACTCCTCGTGAAATTGTTCATTATATGTGTCAAGAGAGTCTCACGAATTACCTTGTTAACGAAGTTGGAGTTCCATATGAAGATATGAAGGAGTTTATCTTATATGGTGAATTAATAAGAGATGCGGATAAGAGACGGGATGTTGGGTATGGAAAAGATTTCACTATTAAACAAACTATTTTTGATAATATTGTAAAAATAGATCAAGCTTTAAAGAATATAAAAGTTGCTGATCCCGCTGTTGGTTCTGGAGCATTTCCTCTAGGTATGTTAAGTGAAATTGTTCGTATTAGAAACAACATTACTGAGTATCTGGTTTGGAAAGATAAAGAAGGAGCATTGGGAAGAAGATATGGGGAAGAAATAATTCGTAAAAAACGTTCTCCATATAGGTTGAAATGGGAAACGATTAAAAATAGTATTTTTGCTGTCGATATTGAACCAAGTGCAGTTGATATTGCAAAACTTCGGCTCTGGTTATCTGTTATTGTTGACCAAGAAATTAATGATGAAACACCTGAACCTCATCCATTACCAAATCTGGATTGCAACATAATGGTTGGCAATAGCTTGATTGACGAATATGAAGGAATCAAGTTATTTGATGAAAAAATATTAGTGAAAAAGAAAAATAAGGTTAAAGAAAATAGTGAGAATTATAATACAATAGTTCAACTTAGCTTGTTAATTGATAACACGGATGAAATGCTAAACGAAATGTTCCAATTACAAGATAGATATTTTGATGAAGAAGACGAACAACGTAAGAAAGAAATTAAAAATAAAATTGATAGAATTAGGGATGATTTAATCGAATATAAGTTACAGTTGGACGGAAATGAAGAAGGTTTAAAAAAGTACAAGGAACTGCAAAAGAATAAGCAAAGACCATATTTCTTGTGGCATCTAGAATTTGCAAAAGTATTTCAGGAAAAGGGTGGATTTGATATTGTCATAGGTAATCCTCCTTATGGAGCAAAGATTAGCGACGAAGATAAGGTTGTAATAAAAAAATGGTTAAAAGATACTAAAAATATGAATAGTGCAGCACTTTTTATTGACTATTCAAAAAATTCTTTATTAAATAATAGGGGGATTTTGTCTTTTATTGTACCTAAGTCACTGTTGTATTCCGAGAAATGGTTTAGTCTTGTAGAGGCACTTTTAAAGAATACTAATGTGTTGGTAGATGTTGAAAAGGCATTTGAAAAAGTAAAACTAGAACAGGTTTTGTTTGTCTATAACGCGGCTTTTGAATATGAAACTTACACTGCCAAAAAATTCTTAGATAAAAAATTTATTCGTTCAACGATTATAAATAATAGTTTAGTAAAGAAATTCAGTGCTTGGGTGTGTGATGTATCAAAAGAAGAACTTGATATCATAAGGAATTTAAAAGTGGATATCAAATATATGAAGGAAATATCGGTAACAAAACGTGGAGTAGGATTACAAAAATTTCTTCAAGAGGATGGTGATTATCCGGTAATAGGTGGAAAAAATATAGTAAGGTTCGGTATTAATGGAGTTAAAGGTTTTATACCTAAAGATAAAATTGATAGTCATAAGAAAAAGTTAGAGTTTATGCAACAACCAAAGATAATGTCACAAGATTTAATCGCACATATCCAAAACCCTACTCCTCATATCAAAATAACTTCTTGCTTTGACCCAACAGGAGAAGTACTATGTTTAGATACAGTTCAAAATACAGTAATTATTGATGATAATTATGATTATAACTATATACTAGCTCTACTAAATTCAAACTTTGTCAGTTGGTACACCTATAAATTTATTTATTGTTCAGCAATTAGAACAATGCATTTTGATAACAATTATATAGGGAGAATCATAATCCCCGTATTAACAAAAGATGAGCAAAAACCATTAATTGATATAGTAAATGACATTCGAGAAATTTATAAGTCTACCTTAAATAACCTTGACAATGAATACACTAAAAAGGTTAATGAACTATTGTTTGAACTTAATAATATGGTCTATCGTATATACGGGCTCAAAAATAAAGAGATAAATATTATTGAAAATAAATAGAGATGTAAAAAACCCCTCAGATAATTCTGAGGGGGGTTTTTTATATAATTAGAAAAATAGATGAAAATATGTAAGATTTTTTATATAATGGATTTGAATAAAAAGATTACCGTTGACAGGGGGAGAACAAATGACAGATGCAGAATTTTTTGAAGCAATTGGTTACTTGAGTGTAAGAAATATTTTAATCGAAGCTGAGGTTGCTGAGGGAGCTCCTTCTACAAAATTTGAAAGAGAATATCTCGAAATTACTGGTGAATTAGTTAATGGTTTACCTGAATATCATAAAATAAATGATAAGTGGGGAAAAGAATTAAGATTGTATATTGATGATGTAACGAATATACCGGCACAATTAGGTAGAGAATTAAGATCAGATAATTATAAAGGTTATGCAGGGAGAATTAATAATAATAACCTAATCACAAGAATGTTTGAATATGGTTTTCGTGTTGGTACTACGCAAAATGTTTCTCTTATAAGAAGTAAGGTACCGGCATCATTTGTCAGCGATTTTGAGAGAGGTCAAAATTTATAATAGTTAGGGGTTTATAAAGAGAAATAGGATAAGTCGGAGGAAAATATATACATCCAATTTAAAATTTTAACCTCTGATTCACACAGCACACCCCATGCGGCGTAACACCTCATCCGGGTGTTGTAGAACGTACTGTTCAAAGCGAGTAATGGATTGGGCAATGTCATTTTGATCCTTGTGAAAAACGTTGGCAATCACTTCATCTTTCAACCACTTCCACAGCCGTTCAATCGGGTTCAACTGTGGAGAATACGGTGGCAAAAAGATGAAATGAAAAGCATCGCCTTCCTCGCCATCAAGAAAGGCTTGCACCATCTTGGCATGATGAATACGCGCATTGTCCAACACAAGCACGAGGAATCGGTCCGTATATTTCTCTTTCAATCGGCGCAAAAAGTCGAGGAACGTTTCGGCATTGGCGGATGATGCGCGATGAAATACCACATCGCCTTGTTGAACATCGACGGCGCCAAAAATGGACACATGGTCATGGTGTCCGTAGCTTGGCACGTGTTTTTGATTCCCTACTTCTGCCCATGTCGTACGTAGCGCTTGATAAGCACGAACATGTGTCTCATCCACATAAAACAGCATGGCATTCTCGGTAATTAGTTTTTTTATAAATTCAAGTTCTCTTTGAAAAGCAGCTTGACGCTTAGCGTCTCCTTGACGAGCTTATACGTCGGGCGTGTCCATGACAAACGCAAACGATGCAACAACTTGCGAATCCCTTCCCGTGACATGGAAACACCATAGGTTTGTTGAATGTAAGATTGTAAAATGCGCGTGTTCCATGACGAAGCGATGCCCCAGCCAGCATCCACAGGTGTAGTAGTTAACACGAGTTGTCTAATTTCTTGTTGTTGTTCTTCCGTAAGAAACGGCACACGACCAGGCGGCAACCGACGATCGAGTAGATGATCGAGCCCACCTTGATTAAACCGTGCAACGTAGATGGCAACGGATTGACGGCACAGATTGACCATTTTGGCCACATCTTTACCGAGGTGACCTTCCATGACAAGACGAACAGCGGTCACCCGAACACGAAGAGAAGCATCTTTGATTTTCCGTTCTTGTTTCCGAAGGGTTCGAGGTGTCCAGCCGTGATCATTTGTGATTTTCAGACGTTTCATGCCAATTCCGCTCCTTTTGTATAGAAATATTTAGGAGCAGTATAGCCATGAAAAAAGGTGTTCATACAGAAGTCATGGTTTTAAGGTGCATGTATATAGCACTATGGGTTATAAAAGTGATTTTTGAGCAGTATGAATATATATGGTGTGGAAAGTTTTATAAAAAAGGAGCGAATTTAGCATGAAGGCTAATGAAACAAAACTACAACCCATTATAGAAGGCACTAAGCAATATGTACTTCCTTTATTTCAGCGTTCGTATAGCTGGGATAAAAAAGAGTGGGAAGTTCTATGGGATGACTTAGTTGAGTTATGCGAAATAGAAAATCCACGTGACCATTTTATTGGCTCAATTGTCAGCATACCAACTAATTCAGTTCCTGAAGGGGTTGCAAAGTTTTTGCTAATTGATGGCCAGCAAAGATTAACGACTATTTTTATTATACTGACCCTATTGAGAGATTTAGCAAGACTATATGGGGACATTGAGTTAGCCGATGAAATTAATAACACATTAATAGTAAATCCGTATAAAAAGGATAGTGATTATTTCAAATTACTTCCTACACAAGTGGATCGCTCAGCATATAAAAAATTAATTTTATCAGAAATCGAACAGAGTGATGATTCTCAAATTTATAAAGCATATCAATATTTTGAAAGAAAAATCAAGCAAAGTCATATGGATATTTCAACGTTAAAAAATGTAATATCTAATCGTTTGTCTATCGTTAGTATCGTATTAGATCCGGACGATAATCCTTACCTAGTTTTTGAAAGCTTGAACGCGAAGGGACGACCTCTTACGCAAGCAGACTTGATACGTAACTTTTTCTTCATGAGGATACATATACAAGATCAAAAGTTAATTTACAATAAATATTGGCGACCAATGCAAGATTCCCTTGGTGAGAATTTGACCGAATTTATTCGCCATTATTTAATGAAAGACGGTCTTTATGTTAAGCAAAATGAGATTTATTTTTCTGTGAAGGAAATAGCAAGTGAAAATGACATTTTAGAATATATAAAGAACATGTATGTTTTTTCTACGCATTATGAGAAATTATTATCTCCAGATAAAGAGTCGAACAGAGAAATACAAAGGGCATTAAATCGTCTTAATCGTTTGGAGGCAACTACAGTTTATCCTTTTTTATTAAATTGTTATGATGATTACTACCGCGGTCAAATTTCTGATACACAATTCGTTGAGGTAATCTCAACCATTGAAAACTTTTTAGTGAGAAGATTTGTATGTAATGTCCCTACAAATCAACTCAATAAAATTTTTAATAGTCTTTACAAAAATACGAAAGACGACATCTTTGATAATTTTATTAAATTGTTAAAAAATCATCTTCAATCAAAGAACTATCCGAAAGATAATGAATTTTTCAGCAGACTTATCGAGGCAAAACTTTACGGTAGTGGAGAGCGTGGAAGAAAAACAAAATTAATATTGGAATCGATTGAAGAATTTTTTGAGCATAAAGAGCAGGTAGATTTAGATAATTTGACTATTGAACACATAATGCCGCAGACACTCACGCAATCATGGCAGGAACATCTAGGGGAAGAATGGCAATTGGTGCACGATTTGTATTTGCACACGCTTGGAAATCTTACATTGACAGGGTATAACTCAGAATTATCCAATGATGATTTTGACATAAAAAAAGAAAAATTAAAAGCAAGCCATCTTGAAATAAACAAATACTTTGAAAAGGTAACTTCTTGGAAAAAAGAAGATATAGAGCAGAGAGCTAAGTATTTAGCAGAAATATGTTTGAAAATTTGGACGTATTTTGGAAATGAAAGAACAGATGCTGACGTTAGAGTGACAGGAACAAACCCAAAAGAACTATATATTTTAGGTCAGCAATTCGAAGTGCATTCATGGAGAGATGTTTTGGAAAATACAATGAATACGATTGCAGAATTGGAGCCAGAAAAATTTGAACAAATTATGATGCAGTTCCCGAAGTTAGTAGGAAGAGATCCTAAAAAATTTCGAGCTATACGTCGATTAAAAACCGGAGAGTATATTGAGGTGAACTTAAGTGCTCAAAGTATCCAGCGTTTTTGCGTACAAGCGATCGAAGCTATAGATTTAACAACTGATGATTGGAAGGTTATTACAGAATAGACTCTTTATACGGTGACTGCACATCTCGATCCAAAAAACAAACAGAGAGCCACGCCTCTCTGTTTTTTTCATTCCCAAAGCAGGAATCTCCTCGCTTTTATCGAAAACATGCAACAAAATCGAAAGCGAGGTGCATATATGGCCATTGATCATGATCGGTTGTTTAAAGAGTTGATTACGACGTTTTTTGAAGAGTTTCTTCTTCTCTTTTTCCCGCATGTGCATGAGCATATCGACTTTCAGCATGTGGCGTTTTTATCGGAGGAACTGTTTACCGATGTGACGGCAGGGGAAAAGTATCGCGTGGATTTGTTGGTTGAGACGAAGTTGAAAGGGGAGGATAGCCTCATTATCGTCCATATCGAAAATCAAAGTTATGTGCAGCCATCGTTTCCAGAGAGAATGTTTATTTACTTTAGCCGCTTGTTTGAGAAATACCGAAAGCGAATGTTGCCAATTGCCGTATTTAGCTATGATTCTCTCCGACATGAACCTTCATCGTTTACGCTCCAATTTCCTTTTTTCGATGTGCTCCAATTCCGATTTCTTACTGTTGAGTTACGCAAACAAAATTGGCGTGACTACATTCGCCATGACAACCCAATCGCCGCTGCGTTGTTAAGCAAAATGGGGTATACTGAAAGTGAACGGGTAGAATTAAAAAAGCAGTTTTTACGAATGATTGTGCGCATGGAATTAGACGAAGCAAAGCAACGATTGTTAATCGGCTTTTTTGAAACATATGTGAAGCTGTCGGATGAGGAAGAACAACAATTGCGAAACGAGGTGAATGAGATGGAAACGAAAGAAAAGGAAAAAGTGCTTGAATTGTTAATCTCGTATGAACAAAAGGGAATACAAAAAGGAATACAAAAGGGAAAAAAGGAAGGATTGGAAGAAGGATTTAAACAAGGAATGAAACATCTTGTTCGCAATATGTCGAAAAAAGGAATGACACCAAAAGAAATCGCAGCCCTTGTGGATCTTACGGAAGAAGAAGTACATCATTTGCTTGAAAGTTGAGAAAGATTCGGTGTGATGCCACACCTCGAAGCATGGGCGCGGTGCCTGTCACGCCTCGAAGTAATAACTTTAAATCATAGTGTTGATTTTGAAACATATGTGAAACTATCGGAGGAAGAAGAACAACAATTGCGAAACGAGGTGAATGAAATGGAAACGAAAGAAAAAGAACAAGTGTTAGAGTTAATCATTTCGTACGAGAAAAAAGTGTTAGAAAAAGGCTTGAAAGAAGGTCTGCAATAACAAGATCGCGAAAAAGATGCTAGCAAAAGGCTACGATGTACAGACAATTCACGAACTGACGGAGTTGTCTTTGAAGGAAATTGAGATGTTGAAATGAGATGGTGTTCTTCCTCTTTCTTAAACATGATCTTATATTAACAAAGGGGGTCACTCGGCTCCCTTTTGTTGTGTATGTGTATGCCAGAAAGAAGGAAAAATTCCCCTTACGTAGCAATACATACTCAAAATTTATCCATCAGTTTCTACAATATTCGACAATATTTTCTGCTTTCTTTCCGTATAATGGGATTGGGATATTTGATTTTATGGGGGGATCGGAGTGACAGCAATTTGCAAAGCGGATTATTATGATGGTGCGCTTCTTTCTGCATTAGTGAATGGAGGATTGGCACCAGCATTGTTTGAAAAAGAAAATGAAAGTAGACAAATTTACACGGTTACAACAAATAAAGACAATTACATCATTTATGCAAAATATCATACTACCCCATCTGGCTCCGAAGATTTTACATGGTCTTTCACATTTAGTGACAACGAAATACAGGAAATTATCAATGTCCATGAAAATCATTCAGATAAAACGCTAATTTTTGCTTTTATTTGTGGTCAGAAGCAAGTAAGTGACAATAGCCAAATTATCGCCATTGTTCGTTGGGACGAATTCGTTGCATGTGTGGATGTAAATAAACAGCAATCTCGTGGAACACCTCGGTTATCAGTGAAGGTCGTAAAAGGATCCCCGCGTTTTCGCATTTACGGAAGTAAGCGTGCTGATCTACTTGATGGTAAAGACAATACGATTAAAATTGAACGAAACCGATTAAGAGAGTTATAAGCACGATGATTGTCAACGAATCAACGCACGGATGACTATTCATCATAAGGGGTGATTGGTTAGATGAATCAATACTATATGGTTCTGTTTTTTCATTCAATCGCAAAAATATATTAAAAATTTTGATAAAATATATTTGAGATCCCACTTCTTTCGTGATTATCTTTACATCTTATTGCATGGCTCTCTGATGAACATATATAGTAAAAGAGAAAGTGAGGTGAACAACGATCATGATGGCGAATCGAGTGGAAAGACACATCATTTATCCAAACCATCCGTATTATCCGATGCTCGATGAGTATTGTTTTCGTTCAAAAAATTTGTACAACTTCGCCAACTATCAAGTGAGGCAAACGTTTTTTCAACACGGCACGTATCTTTCTTACAACAAGCTAGACAAGCTGCTGAAAACAGAAGGGATGGATACAGACTATCGAGCGATGCCAATGGCTCAATGTGCCCAACAAACGTTAAGAATGCTCCATCAAAATTGGCAATCATTTTTTAAGTCGATGAAAGATTGGGCAAAAAACAAAGACAAATATACAGGCAGACCGAAACCGCCCAAATATCTCAAAAAAGACGGACGGTATGTACTTGTGCTAACGAATCAATCATGCAAAGTCGTCGATGAACACATCACGTTTCCTGCCTGTTTTCAAGGGTTTCGGTTAAAAACAAACATGAAAGGGAAGCTACAACAAGTCCGATTCGTTCCAAAACACCGCCATATCATCGTCAAAGTCGTTTACAAAATCCCTATTCCGCCGCAAAAACAAGATCACAACAGATATATCAGTATTGATTTGGGTTTAGATAACTTCGCAACCATTGTGAACAATGTGGGCAAACAACCGATTGTCATCAATGGTAAAGGTCTAAAATCCGCCAATCAATACTACAACAAACAAATGAGCCATTATCGCAAAGTAGCGAAACAGATGAATGGACTCGATTGGACAAAACGAATGAGCAAAATGACAGAAAAACGAAACCGCATCGTAGAAAACTTTATGCACCAAGCGAGTGCCTTTGTCATCAAACATGCGTTGGCTTTAGACTGCGATACGATTGTGGTGGGGATGAATAAAGATTGGAAGCGTGAAGTCCATCTCGGAAAGCGTACAAATCAAGCGTTCGTTCACATTCCGTATCAAACGTTTCTTCATCAGTTGCAGTACAAAGCGGTACAGCATGGCATTCGCGTCATCGTGACAGAAGAAAGCTATACATCGAAATGCAGTTTTTTAGACATGGAAGAAATCAAGAAACAAAAACAATACAAAGGAAAACGAATCGAGCGTGGACTGTTTCAATCTGAAAACGGAACGCTCATCCACGCAGATGTCAATGGGGCATATAACATCATGAGAAAAGTATTCCCAAAGGCGTTCGCCAATGGGATAGCGGGTGTGGGGTTACACCCGATCCGAGTACATGTCGCTTAAACGACGTGGACGGATAAACAATTTTATTAAAATCTTTACCATTATTCTATGATTTTGATAAAATTGATAACCTAACCGAGTGTATCGCAAACGAAAATGCAAGCAACATTCCACTTCATATTTATACTGTATCTTTATTAAACCCGAACCAAAAATACTCGTTTGCTCATCACATTGTTTATGAGTTAAGAAAGAGGAATCCTAATGTGACCATTGCTGCTCACGGCCAATATATTGCATCGTTTCAAGAGATCACTCATTGGGGTGATCATGAATATATTAAACATGAGTACCGAGCAATAGAATGTTTCAATGCCGCAGAAAGAACGGTATTGGAAAGGTTATTGAAACAAGAGTTAATAGAACGATGCAAAAACGACTATAAAATTTACAAAGATTTGTTTTGTTTGAAAACCGAACAATCGATTGAAATGAACGAAATTATTGTTTACCCGGCTATTTACTTATCTTTTACAGTTGAAGAGAACGGAAATATATTGATCGGCTTTGAATATCAACATCGTTTTGAATATAAAAAAACATTAGAAGACTTACTTCGTGATCGATCTCCACTGATCAAAGAAGGGGTGGAAGTCGTTGATTCATACAATAAAAAATCGTACTACTATACTTTTGTTGAGGTGGCTCCGTATACAGCTGGAGAAAAAAGCCCGTATTTACAACAAAGTGTGATAGATTATTACATAACAAAAGATGAAAAATGGAAATTAAAAGGTGTTCATAATAAGACACCTATTGTGCATGTCAGATCACAAACCGGTGATATTTTTCCATACTTGCCTCATTTATTACGTCTCACTTGTTCGTATGAACAATTGATGCCATCAACCGCGAAGCAAGTAAATCGTATCATTAAGTTGCCACCGAATGAGAAAATGCCGAAACTTTATCAAGAGATATTTCGTTTGTTGCAATATCAGAACATGTTGACTTTCAGAAAAGAAAACGTTCGGGCGGCAAATCTTAATTACGATATTTTTAATCTCTCCCCACCGTTAATGGAATTTGGTCGAGATTATAAAACAACGAAAGTGTCTGATGGTTTAGGTCAAGCTGGTGTTTATGAGCCGAAGAGTGTCACCGTTAGCTATTTTGTTGATCCAGAATTAAATTACGATCAAAGGAAGAAAGATGAAATATTGGATTTTACAAAGAAATTACAAGATTTATCTGAAAAGCTAGGTGTAAAGTTAAATGTCTCGAAAAAACCGCGTCAGTTATTTGGAGTATTGCCTGTCGATTTTTTCAAAAGTGAGCGTCTTTCGTTCGAACTAAAGTCGATCGCTGATGCGTTCGATGGGACTGTTATTGTCATTGGAACGGAAGAAAATATCGATCGAGCATATGTGGCAATTAAACGAGAATTTGGTGCGAAAGCAGATATAATGACACAGTTTGTCATATTTGATTCGTCAGTTGTAAAAAATTTGTACTATCAATATAATGTGCTACTAGGAATTTACGCAAAATCGGGAGTTCAGCCATGGATTTTGTCAGATGAGATGAATTCAGATTGCTTTATCGGTTTAGATGTCAGTCATGAACATGGAAAACATGCTTCTGGGATTATTCAAGTGATCGGAAAAGACGGGCGAATGATCAAACAAAAATCAGTCATGACTGCTGTAGCTGGTGAAACGATTGCCAATCGTACAATGGAAGAAATTATAGATGAGAGTATATTTAGCTATGAGAAAATATATGGAATGAAGCCAGCTCATATTACATTTCACCGCGATGGCGTATGTCGCGAAGATTTAGATCATTTAACACGGTATATGCAGTCATTCCAAATCCCATTTGATTTCGTTGAAATTATTAAAAGACCGCGAAGAAGAATGGCTGTATACACAAACGGACGTTGGTTTACTGTGCAAGGATTATGTTATGCGAAGGAAAGGATGGCTTATTTATGTGCAACTGATCCAAGAGAATCTGTAGGAATGGCGCAAGCTGTAAAGATTGTTCAAAAGACGCAATGTTTGTCTATTCGGGATATCGTTTCAGATGCATATAAGCTATCATTTATGCACATCCATTCTATGCTGAAAACACGTTTGCCAATCACCGTTCATTATGCTGATTTAAGTTCAACCTTTCATAATCGAGGGTTGATCCATCCACGTTCAGTCCATGAACAAGCGTTGCCGTTTGTGTGAGGGATAAGTATTCATTGTTTTATACGGTTGGTTCATTTTATTTGAAATGGATATATTCTCACAAAAGTGAAGTTTGCTAAATACATGAAGAAAAATGAGTTAACTGCATGTATGTCTAAATTTAAATCAGTGAAGGATGAGAAGAACATGAGGATTGTACCGAAGCACTTAGTGGCTGTCTCTGGTTATATTGTAAATGACCATGGGGAAGTATTGCTTGTAAAAACACATTACCGTTCCGATACATGGGAACTTCCTGGTGGACAAGTAGAAGAAGGGGAATCTTTGCATCACGCATTGGTAAGGGAAGTATATGAAGAAACAGGATTAAAAATAGTACCACTAGGAGTAACGGGAGTATATTACAATGCTACGGACCATATATTAGTTGTTGTATTTCGTGCGAAGTATGAAGAAGGTGAATTGGACATTCAGCCTCAAGAAATAAAGGAGGCAAATTTTTTTCTGCTAAATAATAAAAACATTTCAAAATATATAACGAGACCTCATATCGCTTCACGAGTACAGGATGCAATGAAATGTAATTGTTTAGTACCATATGAAGCATGGGAAGTTTCACCATTTCGAATGTTAGGAAGGATTGGGGGATAACCGAACTTCTTTATCTAAAATATATCAACTTTAAGGTATTTCAAGAGGATGCTGGGTTGGGATTCACCCTTGACTAACACTCTCCAAAGATTTGTATCGGCGACGACGGTGCCAACGGCTCAAAATCAAAGAGAAACTCGCAATAAATATATCGAACTTTAAAGGCATGTGGCGCGTGTTGAAAATTTTCTTTTCCGGAAGTGTCATCCGTCGCAAGTTCTAGAATAAGTAGTTAGGCGGTGTACGCTCACACCGCCTACTTTTGCCTAACAATCGCTTTCGTAAACTCCGTGAAGTCTGTTAAATGGTTGTCGAGTATTTTTTGTAAAATGGTCAAGTTCAGTTCTTGACAGTCATGCACGGCGATATTGCGGAATCCGACCATTGCTTTCATTTTTTGCGATAGGGATGAAGAGATGATGCCGTGTTGTTCTAAAAGAGCGAAAGCGTCTCGGCTTGTTTGTGGAAGTCCGAGCTTTTTTTGCGCGACGACGTGCATCGCTAAGTCAATGCTCGCTTCACACGCTCGTTGAAGATTGAGGACAATGGAATCTTGCTTTGTGTAATTCTCCAAATGTTTTGGATTGTTTTCGTATTCTTCATGAATACGTTTCATACAACGTTCAATGACACTTACTTTATTTAGGATCACATCATTCATTATAAACCGACCCACTTTCAACAATGTTTCGTAAAATTTCCGCTCGTTCTTCGTTTAGTTTCGCATACATTTTCAATGCTCGCCATTCGAACTCCGTTTTTTTATGTTCGTCCGCACAATAGATGACTTTACCGCTACTGACGATTTGTGCTTGAAAAACGGTGCTCGCTTGCTTTAAATCGATGAGATCGACGTCTCGTTGTAACTGCTCTGCCAATTGTTGCGCAAGTATAAAGCGTTCATAGTGGTCTAATGATCGTTCATCGCTCAAAAAAGCAATGTCAATATCGCTATCGTGGCGAATATGTCCTGTTGCTGTTGATCCGAACAAATAAATGACAGAAGGGGAGACCGCATTCTTTAATGTTTCAACAATGATTTGTTCCATCTGGTCACCGTCCTATTTTACTATTTCCATGCTATTACAATTATATTATTTTCGATTGTATGTGTCACGTTCCGAGAGAAAACGGGTTTTTCATGGGTTGTTACTATAATGAACAAACGCTAAACTTTGCTGAAAGAAAACACTAGTTTTTCATTCCCAAAGAAGGATCACCACCATTTTTATCGAAAATACACAACAAAACTGAAAGCGAGGTGCATATATGGCCATTGATCATGATCGATTGTTTAAAGAGTTGATTACGACGTTTTTTGAAGAGTTTCTTCTTCTCTTTTTCCCGCATGTGCATGAGCATATCGACTTTCAGCACGTGTCGTTTTTGTCGGAAGAGCTGTTTACCGATGTGACAGCGGGGGAGAAGTATCGCGTGGATTTGCTTGTTCAGACGAAGTTGAAAGGGGAGGATAGCCTCATTATCGTCCATATCGAAAATCAAAGTTACGTGCAGCCATCGTTTCCAGAGCGAATATTTATTTACTTTAGCCGCTTGTTTGAGAAATACCGAAAGCGAATGTTGCCAATTGCCGTATTTAGCTATGATTCTCTCCGACATGAACCTTCATCGTTTACGCTCCAATTTCCGTTTTTTGATGTACTCCAATTCCGATTTCTTACTGTTGAGTTACGCAAACAAAATTGGCGTGATTACATTCGCCATGACAACCCAATCGCCGCTGCGTTGTTAAGCAAAATGGGGTATACTGAAAGTGAACGAGTAGAACTAAAAAAGCAGTTTTTACGAATGATTGTGCGCATGGAATTAGACGAAGCAAAGCAACGATTATTAATCGGCTTTTTTGAAACATATGTGAAACTATCGGAGGAAGAAGAACAACAATTGAGAAACGAGGTGAATGAGATGGAAACGAAAGAAAAGGAAAAAGTGCTTGAATTGTTAATCTCGTATGAACAAAAGGGAATACAAAAAGGAATACAAAAGGGAAAAAAGGAAGGATTTAAGCAAGGAATGAAACATCTTGTTTGCAATATGTCGAAAAAAGGAATGACACCAAAAGAAATTGCAGCCCTTGTGGATCTTACGGAAGAAGAAGTACATCATTTGCTTGAAAGTTGAGAAAAATTTGGTGTGATACCACACCTCGAAGCATGTAGAAACAACAATTGCGAAACGAGGTGAATGAAATGGAAACGAAAGAAAAAGAACAAGTGTTAGAGTTAATCATTTCGTACGAGAAAAAAGCGTTAGA
Source organism: Anoxybacillus sp. ST70 (assembly GCF_019553625.1). Classification (NCBI taxonomy): domain Bacteria; kingdom Bacillati; phylum Bacillota; class Bacilli; order Caryophanales; family Anoxybacillaceae; genus Anoxybacillus; species Anoxybacillus sp. ST70. The sequence continues at coordinate 21,253 of NZ_JAHZOF010000001.1, read as the reverse complement.
AAAAGGCTTGAAAGAAGGCGTAGAACGAGGGTTACAACAAGGGCTGCAACAAGAAAAACGCAAGATTGCGAAAAAGATGCTAGCAAAAGGCTACGATGTACAGACGATTCACGAACTGACGGAGTTGTCTTTGGAGGAAATTGAGATGTTGAAATGATATTTTGTGTTGTACCTGTTGCCTGTAGAAGGACGGGCACAATTGTAGGGACGAAGAAATACCAGTGAACATAGTTGGAAAAGAGATATAGGAGAATTAGATAATCGAAACGAAAAAATGGAGAAACAATAATTTAAGAAAACGCTCAGGTGTGTCTTGAGCGTTTTTTATTTGAGCCGAAATGTTTTTTACTATAAGTATTTTAAATTTTTGAATTTAAAGATAATTTTATTGATTTTCCTTTTATATGAAATATAATTACTTTAAATACGAAAAATTCGGAATATTAATTCCGTTATTCGGAACAAAGGGAGGTGCTTTATGAACAAAACAGTGATCAAAACACTTGAACTATTGCGGTTGTTTATGACATATGAACGGTTGACACTACAAGAAATGGTGAAGTTGACGAAACTGCCAAAAACAACGGTTTTTCGAATGGTTCAGTCGTTGGAGATAAGCGGCTTTCTAAAAAAAGATGAGGAAGCGTATGAGCTTGGATTGTCCTTGTTACAATTGGGTTGTTTAGTTGCAGAGCGATTAGATGTTCGAAAAGTAGCACTGCCGATTATGAAGAAATTAAAAGAAGAAACGAATGAAGCGGTGAACTTAGTTGTTAAAGATGGTGATGAGGCGATTTATGTAGAAAAAGTAGAAACGTCAGAGCCGATTCGAGTGTATACACGGGTAGGGAGAAGGGCACCTCTTTATGCTGGAGCTTGTCCGCGCGTGTTACTTGCCTTCATGCCAAGCGAAGAGCAAAAGAAATATATTGATCGCGTCAAGTTAATTCCAATTGCCTCAAAAACAATTGTTGAGCGAGAACAATTAAAAACGGTGATCAACGAAGCAAAGGGAAAAGGGTATACAGTCAGTTACTCCGAATTAGCCGACTATTCTTCTGCTGTGGCTGTTCCGATTTTTAATCACGAAGGTAAAGTTGTGGCGGGGCTAAGTGTCGTTGGACCAGAAAATCGCTTTCAGCCTTCTTACATTAAACAATTAGTTCCAAAATTAAGGTATGCTGCAGAACAAATTTCAAAAGCACTTGGTTTTATTGGGGGAAAAAATGTTGAATTATGAGTTTATACCGCTTAGTGAGCATGCCCTAATTGTTAAGTTTGGCGAACAAATTAATCATGACATTCATCGACGAGTTCGTCAATTTACAAATTATTTTACAGATCATCATATAGAAGGAATTATTGAAGTTGTTCCTGCTTATACAACTGTTACCGTCTACTATCATCCGATACAGTTTGTAAAGAATCTAAACCGAAAATCCCATATCGAGGTTCTCCCTTTTGAAAGAATTTGTACTGTATTAAAAAATATTCTTTCATCGTTAGAGTCTGTCAACATTTCTCACGGAAATGAAGTCGTGATTCCTGTTTGTTATGGAGGGGAGTTTGGGCCGGATTTAGAAGAAGTGGCTAAAAAAAATGAATTGACAATTGAAGAAGTAGTGAATATTCATACGAACGGCCATTACGTTGTGTATATGATTGGATTTGCGCCTGGATTTGCTTATTTAGGTGGCATGTCAGAAAGAATTGCTACGCCGCGAAAACACTCGCCACGATTACACATTCCAGCAGGTTCTGTTGGCATTGGCGGTATGCAAACAGGAATATATCCGATTGAAAGCCCAGGGGGATGGCAACTCATCGGGAGAACACCGATCCAATTATTCCGTCCCCACCATCCTCAACCGAGTTTACTACAAGTTGGAGACTGTGTTCGCTTTCAAGCGATAACGAGGGAAGAATATAAGCAGCTTCAGGAGGAGAACAATGAGTATTCGTGTGATTCGTAGTGGTTTACTAACGACGATTCAAGATTTAGGTCGATTCGGTTTTCAAAAGGATGGCGTCATTGTGGGCGGGGCAATGGATCAATTTGCACATCGCATCGCCAACATTCTTGTCGGAAATGAACAATCGGAAGGTACGCTGGAGATGACGTTCATTGGTCCAACACTTGCTTTTGAGGAGGAGGTATTGATTGCGATATGTGGCGGAGAATTTGAAGCAATGATCGACGGGAAAAAAGTGCCGTTGTGGCGCCCTGTTTTCGCTAAGCAAGAAAGTGTACTTACGATCGGGCATTGTCGTGTAGGATGTCGGGCTTATTTAGCTGTGTCAGGGGGATTTCATATTCCTAAGGTAATGAACAGCCAATCAACGTATTTACTTGCACGTATCGGAGGTTTTCAAGGAAGAGCTTTGCAAAAAGGAGATGTGCTTTTCCTTCGAGAATCAAGAAAAAAATCGGCGTTGTTTCAATTCTATAACAAGAAAACATCTCTTCCTTTTATAGCTATGAGCTGGGGGATTTCATTTGAGCTTCGTGCATATTTTTACGAATCGCCGAAAACGATTCGCGTCATGCGCGGCGCACAATTTGCTGATTTTACAATGCAAAGTCAACAATATTTTTTTGAATGAACGATATGAAGTCACTTCTCAATCGAATCGAATGGGCTATCGTTTAGACGGACCTTTGCTTCAAAGAAAACATTCAGTAGAAATGGTTTCGGAAACGGTTACGTTTGGGACAATTCAAGTGCCGAACGAAGGAAAGCCAATTATATTAATGGCAGATCGTCAAACGACGGGAGGGTATCCAAAAATCGCGCAAGTCATTGCCGTTGATTTACCCATTTTAGCACAAACCAAACCAGGAGAGCAGGTTGTATTTCGCGACATTTCATTTGAGGAAGCGCAACGATTATATCTTCAACATGAGCTTGGCATGAAGCAATGCGAAAAAGTAATGATGTTGAAAATGGGAGGATAAAGATGTACCGCATCGATCTGAATTGTGATATGGGAGAAAGTTTTGGAGTATATCGAATGGGAAACGATGAAGAGATTTTGAATTACGTGACATCAGCAAATATTGCTTGCGGGTTTCATGCGGGAGATCCATCTACGATGCGAAAGACGGTTCAGTTGGCGCTTGAAAAGGGGGTGAGTATTGGTGCACACCCGGGGTTGCCTGATTTAATTGGATTTGGAAGAAGAAATATGGCAATTACTCCGGAAGAAGTATATGATCTCGTTGTTTATCAAGTGGGGGCGTTATATGGTTTTGTAAAGGCTGCTGGTGGAAAGATGCAACATGTAAAACCGCATGGGGCTTTGTACAACATGGCTGCAAAAGATAGTGCACTTTCAGAAGCGATCGCAAAAGCAGTGTATGACATTGACTCGTCGTTAGTATTGTTTGGATTAGCAGGAAGTGAACTAATTAAGGCGGGAGATCGTATAGGCTTAAAAACAGCAAATGAAGTGTTTTCTGATCGGACGTATGAGCAAGATGGTTCGTTAACACCACGACATAAACCTAACGCTTTAATTCATGACGAACAAGAAGCCATACAGCAAGTCATTCGTATGGTAAAAGAGGGAAAAGTTCGGTCGCAACAAGGAACTGATGTGGAAATTCAGGCAGATACGATTTGTATTCATGGTGATGGGGTACACGCATTAACATTTGCTAAAAAAATTTTTGAAGCGTTAAAAAAAGAAGGCATTGTCATTACATCTTTATTTTAAATCGAGGTAACGAGTTTTTTACCCCTTCCTTTGTTTTAGATTATTGTGTACGGGGTTACATCGATTATCTCGGAAACAGTGAAGATGGTAAGTTTTTTATGGGAATGTGCATGAAAAAGGAAAGGGATATATTTATAATATCGTCGAATGTTAGGAGGAGAAAACATGACGTTATTTCAAGTGTTCGTGTACGGGACGTTGCTTCAAGGAGAGCAAAATCATCATGTTGTTGCTCCGTACGTTACACATATAGAAACAGGTACTGTATACGGTTGGCTTCATAGCGTTGCCGACTTGTATCCAGCTTTAGTGCTCGATTCATCTGCCCCTCCAGTAGAAGGTGAATGGTTGACGGTAAACGAAAAAGGACTACAGGCGATGGATCGGCTTGAAGGATATTATGGGGAGGGAAAACGTAATGATTATGAGCGAGTATTTGTGACAGATGTAGACGGAAAAAAGGCAGGATTTGTGTACGTATACTCAAGCGAACGGGCAAAACATTTACCACGAATAGGCACTTCGTGGAGAGCATACAAGCAGTCATATGAGCGTGGCTTCAAGTGATCATGTTTGAAGTCCGGTGTTTTTTATCGCGACTCAGCTCGATTGCGTTAAGGGTGCGTGCAGAAGGGAAGTTTTTGCGTCATTACTTCCCAATTATTGATAGTTGTTGCTTTCGTCTGTCATTTGATCCGAACAAACAAATTATGACGCAAGAAAAGTAGATTCATCACGACTATTATATGCAAAAAAATATTAGTTCACTTGTTTTCTCTAAGAAACACGGATACGGTGCCCGTCACGCCCGAAAAAACTGTTCCATGTTATTTTTCGTCTTCTACAATATTTTACAAATATAGTACAATGAAATTGGAAGATAAGTTCCATCCATCTTGCATAACTTTTTTCGAGTTTATGACTTTAGCCGAGAACACTCGTGACTTTAGTCATGAGATGAATCGGCTTTTTAAACAAATGACATATGTCGATGTGTGTTTTGATTTAAAATGCTTGTTTTAAAAGGAATTGACTTTAAAACTCCTCTGATATATGTTGCGCTATTATTGAGGTGAACCACATGGCAGAAGTGAAACGTGGCAGAGGATATGTGTACTCCATTCAATATCACGTGGTGTGGTGTGTGAAATACCGTCACAAGGTGTTGGTTGGCGACATAGATACAAGGTTAAAAGAAATCCTACATCAGATTGCGGAAGAACATGGTTTTGCGATTGTGCAAATGGAAAGTGATAGCGACCATATTCATTTGCTCATTGACTGCACGCCACAACACTCTATTCCAAATATGATTAAAGCATTAAAAGGTGTGAGTGCGAGGTTGCTGTTTAAAGAATTCCCTCAACTAAAAGAGAAATTGGGGGGAGGGAACTTGTGGAATCCTTCTTATTTTGTCGCAACCGTAAGTGAACACACCGAAGCGCAAATAAAACAATACATCCAAAATCAGAAAGCGAGGTGAAAGCCATGCTCGTCCATAAAGCATACAAATTTCGAATTTATCCAACCAAAGAGCAAGAAATCCTGATTGCCAAAACATTCGGTTGCGCTCGTTTTGTATTCAACCATTTCCTTGCTGAATGGGAACGTGCATACCGAACAACAGGAAAAGGGTTAACATACAAGGTTTGTTCTTCTCAATTAACCAACCTCAAAAAACAATTTGTATGGCTAAAAGAAGTGGACAGCATTGCGCTCCAAACCTCGCTGAAACATTTATCTGATGCGTACACCCGATTTTTTCAAAAACAAAATAACAAACCACGTTTTAAATCAAAAAAGAACAAGGTGCAATCGTACACAACAAAGTACACGAATGGAAATATTGCCATTGTCGGCAATCGAATCAAACTCCCGAAACTTGGTCTTGTGCGTGTTGCGAAAAGTCGGGAAGTCGAAGGACGCATCTTGTCTGCGACGATTCGACGAAACGCAAGCGGAAAATATTTTGTTTCTGTTCTTGTGGAAACAGATGTGCAACCACTCCCTAAAACGAATCGTGCCGTCGGGATTGACTTGGGCGTAAAACATTTTGCGATTCTTTCAGACGGTACGACGTATGCGAATCCAAAGTTTCTTCGCAAACTAGAAGAAAAATTAGCGAAAGCCCAACGTATTCTTTCTAGGCGACAAATAGGAAGTTCGAATTGGCATAAACAACGAATCAAGGTCGCACGCCTACACGAGAAAATGACAAATTCCCGAAATGACTACTTGCATAAACTCTCGACCGAGATTGTCAAAAACCACGACATCATCGGAGTCGAAGATTTGCAAGTGGCAAACATGATGAAAAACCACAACTTAGCCAAAGCCATTGCCGACGTATCATGGTCAACATTTACAAACATGCTCATGTACAAAGCGACATGGTACGGCAAACAAGTGGTGGTAGTGGCAAAAAATTTTCCGTCTAGCCAATTGTGTTCCCGTTGCGGATACAAAAACAAAGACGTGAAACATCTTCACCTTCGTGAATGGGAGTGCCCTTCATGTGGCACACATCACGATCGAGATGTGAACGCAAGTATGAATTTAAAAAACGAAGCCATTCGGCTTCTAACCGCAGGAACTGCGGGGCTAGCCTGCTCATTCTCTCTTCGTTAGAAGGGACAGCGCAGGAATCTCGTGGCTTCAGCCATGAGAGGTTCAAGCTTGTTACATTTTCATTGAGCGAAATGTTTGCTTTTCTTTGTTTCTTCCTTTTCAATAAAGTTATATGATTTTTTGGCGTATGAATATATTGGAATGTTATCGTGAATAGGAGAGAAGCGGATGAAGATTCGATCAATTGAACCGACACCAAGTCCCAATACAATGAAAGTGTTGCTCGATGAAGAGCTTCCATTCGGAACAAGCTACAACTATAAGTCAGCGCAGGCTGAACAAGCTCCTGAAATCATTAAGCAGTTATTGAAAATCGAAGGTGTAAAAGGCATTTACCATGTCGCTGACTTTTTAGCTGTGGAACGGCATGCGAAATATGATTGGAAACCGATCTTAACAAAGGTGCGCGAAGTGTTTGGCGAACAGGTGGAGGATCTTAAAGAAAATGAATCGGTGCGCAATGAGCATTTTGGCGAAGTGAAAGTGTATGTGCAAATGCTTTATGGCTTGCCGATGCAAGTGAAGTTAACGGACGGTCACGAAGAGAAACGAGTGGGGTTGCCACAACCGTTTGTCGATGCGGTGCTAGAAGCGCAAAAACATGCGGGGAATATTGTCGTGGAGCGGAAATGGGTCGAAAAGGGCGTTCGATACGGAACATTTGAAGAAATCGGCGCTGAAATTGTCGAGGAGTTGTCCGCTGCTTATCCGCCAGAACGGCTCGAGCGATTCGTACACATGTTTAAACAAGGGGAGCAGGCGAAAACACAAAAACGAACAAGTGTTCAAGTGACTGAACAAATGCTAGATGATCCGGACTGGATGAAACGATATGCAGCGTTGGAACAGATGGCGGAGCCGACGGAAACCGATTTGCCCGTATTGGCAAAGGCGTTAAAAGATGAGAAAGTAGCGATTCGCCGTTTAGCGACAGCTTACTTAGGAATGATTGGTGGGAAAAACGTGCTTCCATATTTGTATGAAGCACTAAAGGATCCAGCTGTTTCTGTGCGGCGTACCGCTGGTGACTGTTTATCTGACATTGGTGACGTTGAATCGATTCCTGTTATGGTCGAAGCGCTAAAAGATGCAAGCAAGTTAGTTCGCTGGCGTGCAGCGATGTTTTTATATGAAAATGGAGATGAAACCGTCCTGCCTGCTTTAAAAGCAGCCGAAAACGATCCGGAATTTGAAGTAAGCATGCAAGTAAAAATGGCCATCGAACGAATCGAAGGTGGCGAAGAGGCGAAAGGATCTGTTTGGAAGCAAATGACGGAGAGTAGAAAGAGAGAGGAAGGGAAATATTGAGCCACTCTTCGAATGCTGAAAAGAAGATAGAGAGGAGAAGCAGCATGAACATTGTTATCAAACGACTCGATCATATACAAATTTGCATCCCAATCGGTGCAGAGGACGAAGCGCGGGCTTTTTATACGGGCGTGCTCGGTTTTGCCGAAATCGAAAAACCGGAAACGTTGAAAGCAAATGGCGGGCTTTGGTATAAAATTGGCGATATTGAACTGCATATCGGTGTTGAAAACCGCGAAGGATATCGAAGCAAAAGCCATCCGGCGTTTGAAGTGGAAAATATCGAAGCAGTGCGGCGCTACTTGGAAGAAAAGGGAGTAGTGACACAAGACGAAAAAAACATTCCAGGTGTGATTCGCTTCTCCTTTCACGATCCGTTTCGCAACCGAATAGAATTTCTTGAGAAACAGCAATAAAAGCGTGGAACAGTCTTCGTTTGACTTTGTTGACAATAAATTGAGACAGAAGTGGAGAAAACTTCTGTCTTTTTTTGCTTTTGTGACAAAATTCGACATCATTTGTCTTCGTTTTTGTGTAAGATAAGGGTAGTCATTTTAGTTGAGGGTTGAGAGTAATGGATAATTTTCTCAATTTTTTCGTTCCTGCTTTTATTATGACAATGAGTGCATTTGGACTGATTTATGTTATACGGAGAGAGCGGGACTATTGTCCAAAATGTGGTGGAAATCTGCTAGATTTTTATGTTGATCGTAATCAAAGAGCGTTTACCGAGGGAGAGTTAGAGGCGTTTAAAGTTTTACACCCAGAAGATCGTTCAACATTTCAGAAAGTGAAATATTGCCGCCAATGTCGAAAAGCATATCGGCGTATACATTAATTATGGATTCACTGCATAACAAAAATAAAGAGGAGAAACATGATGCGAATACGCAAATGCGCTAGAGCAGTAATCGTCAATGAATGTCATGAAATTCTTCTTCAAAAATTTGAATTTACGGATGTCGTAGGAAACGTCGTGTTATGGGTAACGCCTGGCGGTGGCGTCAAGGAAAATGAAACTCCAATCGAAGCTTTAAAAAGAGAATTGCGTGAAGAACTTAACATTGCTGTTGACATTCATGGCGAGCCATTATTTGAAATTGATATACTCATTGAAGGAAAAAACGGTTCTTTCATAAGCCGTGAGATTTACTATAAGGTAACGATTCAATCTAATACTGTATTTTCTATGGAGAACATGACTGAAAAAGAGAAAAATACGTTTATGGATTTAAAGTGGTGGAGGAAAGAACAGTTGAAGGAACTCGAAAACTTTGCGCCGCGTGAAATATTGAACTATTTTTAAATATTATGTTTTGGGGTTTTTATGCGCAAAATTGATAGGGTGAAGAATTTTTATTCGCTGTCATTTTCCCGTTAGTAACTGTGAAATCCGTATCGATTCTTACAGTGCCGTTGACTCCAAAAAAGGAGAATGTGTAACCAAAGCAGTGGAGGAAAAGACAGGCTTGCATATTGAATTATCTCCAATGGAAAGGAAGATTTCGGTGGCAAATAACCAGAATGCAAATATGAAAAAAGTAGTCGCAAATTTATTTCGAGCTCGTTTTCCATTTCTTTATATTTCTACATGGGAAGAAGAAAGGGTTCTCTCATTTATTCGCTCTATTGCTTCTGACATTTCGTTAATTAAGACGTCTAGAGAAGTAATTACGTGGAAGTTGACAACAGGGCTTGTGATCAACGGGAAACCGTTGCATGATACAAAAAATCCAATGAAGGCATTGGAGTTTATAGAAAATTATGAAGAACCGTCTGTTTTTGTTCTTCACGATTTTCACATATACTTTGGGGAACAAAATAGATGTCCAGATTTTCAAATCATAAGGAAGTTAAGAGATATGGCTGTAAATATTAAGCAAAGTATATATCCAAAAAATATTGTTTTTATTTCCCCTATTCTTCTGCTTCCAGTAGAACTTCAAAAAGATATTACCATTATCGATTTCGAACTTCCTACTTTCGAAGAGATTATGGGTATTTTAGACGAAATGATTGATGTGAATAAGCAAAATGGTCGGATTACGATTAACTTAAAAGAAAATGAAAAGGAAAAATTGGCTAAGGCAGCGTTAGGATTGACTCTTTCGGAAGCAGAAAACGCCTTTGCAAGAGCAATGGTGGAAGACGGTCAGCTTGATGTCGATGATGTAGAAGTGATTTTAAAAGAAAAAGAACAAATTATCAAAAAAACAGGAATTTTAGAGTTTATACATAGCGACTTCAGTATGGATGATGTAGGTGGATTAGAAAATCTAAAAAGATGGCTTAAGAAGCGAAATAAATCATGGTTGGAGTCCGCTCAACGATACGGTCTTCCTTCTCCAAAAGGAGTATTAATTACAGGTGTTCCTGGGTGCGGAAAAAGCTTAATTAGTAAAGCAATTAGTGCAATGTGGCAACTTCCACTTCTTCGGTTAGACATAGGAAAAATTTTTAGTGGTGTGGTTGGAAGTAGCGAGGAAAATATGAGAAAAGCCATCAAAACAGCTGAAGCGATCGCCCCTTCTATTCTTTGGATTGATGAAATCGAAAAAGGTTTTAGTGGAGTGCAATCTACCGGTGATAGCGGCACAACATCACGGGTTTTTGGGCATTTTCTAACATGGATGCAGGAAAAAATGAAGCCGGTGTTTGTTGTCGCGACAGCAAATAATATTTCTAGTTTGCCTTCCGAGTTTTTACGGAAGGGGCGATTTGACGAAGTGTTTTTCGTAGATCTCCCAACCTATCGAGAACGAGTTGAGATTTTCCGAGTCCACTTAAATAAAAGACTAAAGGATCCAAGAGCGACGGGGACCTTTACTGTTTCTGAGGAAATTTTAAATAAACTTGCTAGTTTAACAGAAGGGTTTATTGGGGCAGAAATTGAACAAATCGTCATTGATGGATTGTTCGAAGCATTTTTCGAAGAGCGAAGTGTAACATTTGAGGATTTTGAAAAAGCATGTAAAAAAATTGTTCCTCTCTCTGTGACGCAAGCAGAGCAAATTCAAAAGATTCGCGAGTGGGCCAACGTTCGAGCTGTAACAGCAACCCCTCGAGAAGATTTAGAGGAATATGTTGCTAGTGATTCAAATAGTCATGATAATATATGCCGATTACGTGGGGGAAGAACGATAGATTTCTAAAATAAATTTGAAAGGTGAGAGAGATGAGTATTGAGCTTGTGTTAATTCCAGTCGGGATTGCAGTTGCGCAATCTGTCAGTTCGATGCTTGAAAATAGAATAGATCGTAGTTTCAGGCTCAGAACGGTCATGAAGGATGAAATTTTGTTGCAAAAGGCATTAGAGCAATATGGATGCCATGTAAATGTATTGACAAACGATAACTATGAAACGGAAATAGCAACAACAAAAATATGGTTTGAAAAAAATGAGGATGGGGTTTTCGAAGCGATTTTTCCTAAAGAGGTAAAAGTGGATGATGCAACGGTTTTTATCGAAAATCTAACGAGTGAATATAAATATGTTCTTCAACAAGAGACATATAAAAAAGTAATCGAGAGAGCGAGAGAAAAAGGATTTATTTTAGAAACGGAAGAAATACAACAAGATCGAACGATTGTGCTGACTTTAAGAGTAAATTCATAAGGTGATTGAGATGAACGAGAAAAAAGTTATTATAAAAATTACAGAAGATGGGAAAATATTAGCTGAGACGGTGGGGATTAAAGGAAAACAGTGTCTTGACTATATTCGTGTATTAGAAGAGTTGCTTGAAGCTGAAACAATCGATTCTCAATTTACACATGAGTATTTTGAAACAAATGTTTTAATTAATGACATTCAACAGCAAATGATTAAAGAGGAGTGAGAGTGTGAGAAAACAGATTACAAGTAAGGGAAGAAAGTGGGAGATAATGAATTCTTTTTGGATGATTTGGACTTTTTTTCCTTTTGGTTTTTTTAACTACATTTCTTTTTTTTACACCTCCTACAGAGTGAAACAAAAAAAATGGTTTATTGCTGGAGTAATCTATTCGATTCCGTTTATATTGTTTTCGATTGTGAACGAAATAGTGAGTGAAAACCATTGGTTAAATGATTTGTCATTTATCGTTCTTTTCATTTCTTGGATTGCATCGATTGTCCATGTTTTCAACATGAGAACGGAGTATTTGCTTCGTCTCGAAGCAAGAACTCTATCAAAAGCACGCGAACTCGAACAGTTGAAAACAATAATTAAAGAAGAGTATAAAGGCATTGATATGTCAATGATGGAAGCTGAAAAACGATACGTAGAAAAACCTGTCATGGAGAAATTAGTTGATATTAACAAAGCAACAGAAGAAGAAATCTCCTCTATCCCTGCCATTGGAGGGCTATTAGCTAAAAAAATAGTTATGGTTCGTGAAAAGGAAGGAGGATTTCGATCTTTAGAGCACTTCTCTGAGTGTTTACAGTTAAAGCCACATGTAGTCGAAAAGATAAGACCGTTCATTAAATTTCCTGAACTTGAATCGCCATCGAAACAAAATAAATATGAAGGAAGGATCGTCGATTTTTAATGGAACTTATGATTCATCATTTTTTACCGTTGACAATGGTAGAAGGGCCAGGGAAAAGATCGTGCCTTTGGGTGCAAGGGTGTTCAATCCGTTGCCAAGGGTGTGCAGTACCTTGGACATGGGACCAAAACAAAGGGAAGAAGAAAGAGATTCAAGCTTTGTTTGCTGAAATCGAAAAAAGCAAGAGGGAACATGGCATTGAAGGAGTTACTTTTCTCGGAGGAGAACCGTTTGATCAAGCACGACCTCTAGCCAAGTTAGCTGCGATGGTGAAGGAAATTGGCTTATCAGTGATGACTTTTACCGGTTATTTATATGAAGATATTATATCATCAAACAATCCACATCATATGGAACTTTTACAAATGACCGATTTACTTGTCGATGGTCCATTTATAAAAGAGAAATTGGATGTGAGCCGACCGTGGGTTGGTTCTTCGAATCAAAGGTATCATTTCTTGACACCGAGGTATGAATACTTGAGGGAACAACTTTTGAGCATTCCAAATAAAGTTGAGGTTCGGTTAAATATAGATGGATCAGTGGCCGTGAATGGTATGGTTACGCTAGATTTATTAAAAGAAATTTTGTTAGAGAAAGAATATAAGGTAGAAAAGAAAAGATAGCGTATATACTGTTAAACCAAAAGAATGATCGAGATTTGTAGAAGAGGCTGACCTTTTCGTTCTAAAAGTAGCTACATCCTGGATGAAGATATATATCGCGTTGTTTTTACGTATCTTGTCCAAAGTATGAATACGATACATTCTTTTAGAAAAAGTGTTCAACGAAAACAAGCGTTAGCGTAGAAAGCATATCGTAATCATTGTTATTGGGATCGTTCGCGGAAGGCACATGTATTTTTGACAGTCTAGTAGGATGAACATGTATCGGCAAGGGGGATGGGGATGATTCGTAAATTGAGCGGGGCAGATCATGATGTTGTGTTTTCTTTTTTAAAGCAGGAGCCTTCATTGAATCTTTTTATTATTGGTGATATTGAGGCGTTCGGTTACGAGCAGGAATTCCAAGAGTTGTGGGGCGATTTTGATGAGAATGGTAGATTGAGAGGCGTATTGTTGCGATTTTACGATTCGTATATTCCCTATGCTCCGGGGGATTTTGATATTGACGGATTTGCAGAAGTGATGCGAAATACTTCTCATCCTGTTCGTCTTTCTGGGAAAACGGAGCTTGTCGCAAAATTTGAACCTCTCTTACTGCTTGGAAAAAAGCGAGTCACGTATTTTTGTGAATGTAACGAAATCACATTTCCAGAAGAGCAAAGTCGCTATGAAATTAAGCGAGCAACGATTGATGATGTCGATCGAATACTTGAACTGCGTCGTCGCATCACGGAGTTTTCGGTACCGCCGTCATCGCGAGATATGCTAGTCAAATCGTTAGAAACAAATACAGGGCGTGTGTACTATATCGAGGAAGATGGTCGCATGGTGTCGTCTGTCGCAACAACTGCAGAAAATACGCTATCTGCGATGGTTGTCGGCGTGTGTACAGATCCGAATCGTCGCCACAAAGGATATGCAAGCGAAATTATGAAGCGCGTCATTCAAGATTACGTTCGCATTGGAAAAACGTTATGTTTATTTTATGACAATCCGAATGCGGGTCGTATTTATAAAAGATTGGGTTTTCATGATATCGGGATGTGGACGATGTACGGATAATTTCTGGATAGATGTAGAAAACGTGGAGTTAACGGGCTTCACGTTTTTCTTTTGTTGCATAGGTGAGCTATAATGGAGAGGTCAGATGAACCGAAGGGGAAGGATTGGTCGGTCATGCACATCATATTGTTTGATGGCGTTTGTCATTTTTGTAGTGCAACGGTTCGGTTTATTATTGAAAGAGACGAAAAAGCTTATTTTCGTTTTGCTTCGTTGCAAAGTGAAGCAGGTCAAGCGTTGCTTAAGAAATATCATATCTCTCAACAACTCGATAGTTTTATATTCATCGATGAATCTACATACTATGTTAAATCTACTGCAGCGTTACGCGTATGCAAACATTTGCGAGGATTTTGGAAGTACTTATATTGGTTTATTCTTATTCCTTTTCCTATTCGCGATCGAGTATATGATTGGATCGCGAAAAATAGGTATCGTTGGTTTGGAAAGACGGATTGCTGCTTTGTTCCGACAGAGGATATAAAAAAGCGCTTTTTATAGTGAAACGTGGTCAGTAAAGGAGGAAAAAATGATTCAAGGAGAAAATTTGTTGCTTGTAGCAAGTCTAGTTATGACATATTTGTTTTTTTATTATGGTGTGTTCGTTTTAAAAGCAGAACGACGCATGATGGATATGATTTTTAATAGTTTCGTGTATGGTTTGATCATATGGAAATTAAGCTACGGCATTGTACATCCGAACATGGTGCTAGAAAATCCATTAACACTTCTTTATTTTAACGGTGGTGTTGTGGGACTTGTTTTGGCAGGGGTATTCATTGTCGTGTATACATATTGGCAGTTGAAAATACAGCACATTCCGTTCGACGCTTATATACGCGTAGCTACCTCAATATATTTTGGATATTGGATTGTATTTCTCGTATGGAAAGGAAGTGGATTTCCAGAAAATCGCTTCATTTGGCTACAAGCTGTCGTCGCTGTTGTTTTCTTTATTATTTCTTCACGTATAAAAACGACGAGAAAGCTATGGCAACTGCTTGTTTCGTTCCATATTCTCGTCTTCATCTTCTCATCCACATCGGATATGACAAAAGAAACAACTTCGCAGCAATCGAGTTCGAACATTGGGATTGATGTAGGAGAAATTGCCCCTGATTTCGAGTTAATGACATTACAGGGCGAAAAAATGAAGCTGTCTCAGTTTCGAGGGAAAAAAGTAGTTTTAAATTTTTGGGCATCATGGTGTCCTCCGTGCCGTGCGGAAATGCCAGAGATGCAACGATTTTATGAGCAGTATGGACAACATGTCGCGATTGTAGCGGTCAATTTGACGAATAAAGAAAAAAATCGTCATGTTGTCGAAACGTTCGTGAATCAAAAAAGATTGACATTTGATATCATGCTTGATGAGCAAGGAACAGTTAGTAAAACATATAAAGTGATCACCATTCCGACTTCGTATATCATCGATGAACAAGGGGGCATTCGTAGCAAACATGTCGGTCCACTTTCATACGAGGCAATGAAACGAGCGATGTTGTCGAAATGATGTTGCGGTATCAAACATTGAGCGAACAGCTGTTATATCTGTTCGCTCATTTGCTTTTGCGATTTTCTATTTGCATATAGCCAAGCAAAACTGCAATGGCTTAACAGTACCCGCCACACTTTAAGCAGATGATTTGAAGGAAAAAAGATATGTTCGTTACAATAAGGGAGAAAATTTCCTCCGCTTTGGAGAGATGAAACTGAGGTGTATCGATGAAGATTGAAATATGGTCCGATTTTGTTTGTCCGTTTTGTTATATTGGAAAGCGGCGGTTAGAGCAGGCGCTCGAGTCTTTTCCGCATCGGGAGAATGTTGAGGTTGTTTTCCGTAGCTTTGAACTTGATCCGAATGCGAAAAAAGAAACACCATTTAGCATCCACGAAATCATTGCGCAAAAATACGGCATGTCCGTAGAAGAAGCGAAGCGAGCAAATGCCGATATTGGCAAGCAAGCGGGGGCGATTGGTCTCACGTTCCGCTTTGAGACGATGAAGCCGACCAATACGTTTGATGCGCATCGTTTGGCACAATACGCGAAAGAAAGAGGAAAACTTCATGAAGTGGTGGAGCGGCTGTTTTACGCCTATTTCACTGAATCGAAGCGAATTAGCGATCGCGATGTGTTGCTTGAGCTTGCCGAAGCAGCAGGACTTGGCCGCAAAGAGGCGGAAGCGGTGCTTGATGGCGAGCATTATGCAGAACAAGTGCGAAAAGAGGAAGCAATGGCGGCTCAACTCGGCATCCGCGGTGTACCGTTTTTCGTGTTAAATGGAAAATATGCGATTTCTGGTGCTCAGCCCGTCGAAGTATTCCGTCAGGCGTTAGAGAAAGTGTGGATGGAAGAACAGCAGTCATCCTCGCTACAATCGCTAGCAGAAGAAGGAAAAACGTGTACGGATGGAAATTGCTCTATCGACTAAATAACTCAAGCGAATAAATGCCGGCTAGAAGCTAGCCGGCTCATCTTGTTGAAAAAACGACAAGCTGAGACGCTCAAGACATAACAATTCAAGCGTTTTTTTCTTAATTTTTGGCATTATGAACATCTTGTTTGTCAAACGCATTTTGTAGCAAAGAGCGCGTTTTTTCAAATTCCTTTGCTTATTCAACTTTCCCACCTTAGCTGAAGGGCATCCTTTTCCCTATAAGTGAGAGGTCAAGACCATGCTTTTTTCAACAATTCCACTCCGAGTTGGATTTCATCAAAAGAAAGATTGCTAAAACCAAGTTTAATCATTGGTTTGTCTGAATGGTTTTTAATAACGTAGCGCGAAGTAGGATACACTTTTACTCCATAAGAGAAAGCTCGCTCGATAAGCCATTCTTCTGAACAGTTCAAGTGTACCTTGATTAATATATATAACCCAGACTGTTCACCGATAATGGTTATCTTATCCTCAAACGCTTTTCTTAATAATGATACGAAGTGTTGCATTTTTCGCTTATAAACAAGGCGCATTCGTTTAATGTGTCGGTTCCATTCGCCTTCTTCCATAAACTTCGCCATAGCGAGTTGGCTAATGAGTGATGCAGTATTTTCGAAAAGGAAAAATTGCTCTTTGTAACGATTTAACAGATGTTGTGGCAACACCATGTAGCTTAAACGAATCCCTGGAAGAAAAGCTTTTGAGAAATTCCCTAGATAAATGACTCTTGTCGAATCAATGGAAGCAAGAGCAGGGAACGGTTTTTGCGTATAGCGAAATTCACTATCGTAATCATCTTCAATGATATATCCCTTCACTTTGTTGACCCAATGAATGAGCAGTTGTCGTTGTTGGATGGACATGCTTACTCCCATCGGGCTTTGATGAGAGGGGGTTACATAAATTAATTGGGAGTGCATTTGTTCTAGCTTGGAAAGATCCACACCCGTTTCGTAAACCGGCAATGTTTCGAACATAAAACGATGAAATTGAAAGGCTTCCCGAGCACCGTCGTAACCAGGATCTTCAACGATAATACTTTGGAACTCATCCCTCAGTATACGCCCAAGGTATACAAGCATTTGTTGGGTACTACTTCCGATGATCACTGCATTTGGATCCGTTTTTACACCACGCGATTGAAAAAGATAGGCTGCAATTTGTTCGCGCAGGCATAATTCTCCAAAAGGATCTCCATACCGAAAGCTATCCTTTATTGTTAGTACTTGATTAGAGATTTTTCTCCATGTTTTGAAAGGAAAATGTGATTGATCTACGACATCTGCCCGAAAGTCAACAAAAACAGTTGGCGCAAGATTTATTTGCTTAGGTTGCGAAGCGGTGTAAATTTCATGAACGAGAAAGGGCTCTAATTCATTCACAAAATAGCCTTTTCGACTTTCTCCACGAATATATCCCTCAGCAACAAGCTGCTCGTATGCCATTAGTGTTGTATTGCGGCTAACATGTAAAGACTCTGCAAGTTGCCGAATGGATGGCAATCGCTCGTTCGGTTTTATGTCGCCTTGCTCAATAAAAAATTTGAGTTTTTCGTAGATTTGTTTGTATTTAGGGGAGCGATCATGGAAAGGGAAAATCATATTTTGCATTTTTATCATCCTGACATGTTAATTTTTTTATTATTGTACCTTTTTAAATGTCAGTTTAAATTATACCATGTTTTGTAGAGAGTTGGTTTATATCAAAAATAAAGTAGAGGAGAGTGGCTATGTATATTCCAGATGATTTTGCGATCACAGAAACAGCGGTTGCTTATGAAACTATAGAGAAAAATAGTTTTGCCACATTGTTCTCTATCCATAGAGGGGAGCCGTTTGCTACACATTTACCTTTGCTATTGAATAAGGAGAAAACGTATTTGTATGGTCATTTTGCCCGTTCGAACCCACAATGGAAAGATATTGAAAATCAAACTGTTTTAGCGGTGTTTCACGGTCCGCATTGTTATATTTCTCCTTCTTGGTATGAAACGAATCAAGCCGTGCCAACGTGGAATTATGTAGTGGTGCATGTGTATGGCGAGGTTGAGTTAATCGAGGATGAACACGAGCTAATGAGTTCCTTAAATGATATGGTACTTAAGTATGAAGCTGATAATCGTTCGTACAGGCTGCAAGATGTAGGCGCGGACCTTCTTCATGGCATGATGAAAGGAATTCAAGGATTCAAAATAAAAATCAATAAGATCGAAGGGAAGGCAAAACTAAGCCAAAACCATTCTCGTCATAGACAAGAACTCGTGATAAAACAATTAGAACAAATCCCGTTACCAAACGAGCAACAAATCGCCACTTTAATGAAAGAAAATTTGAAAAATAAAATGTAATTTTATTGGTTGAAAAGGAGTGAAATATAATGGATTCAACAATTTGGTTATTTGTTATTTCGGCGACTGTATTATTAATCATGCCTGGACCTGCGGTGTTTTATATTATGGCAAGAAGTATCGATCAAGGGAAGGAAGCGGGGCTTGTGTCGGTTCTTGGTGTTTCTCTTGGTGGCGCTGTTCATGTTTTGGCAGGAGCAGTTGGAGTATCCGCCATTCTCATGACATCTGCTACAGCTTTTACGATTGTGAAATATTTGGGGGCTGTTTATCTCGTTTATCTCGGGTGCAAAACTTTATTTTCTACATCTCACGAAAATCATGTCGCCAGTTCAAAAACGAATCATAAAAAATTATGGAAGATTTTTTATGAATCGGTAATCGTCGAAGTGATGAATCCTAAAACAGCATTGTTTTTTCTCGCTTTCTTTCCGCAGTTCATCACACCTTATGCAGGCTCGGTCCCTGCACAATTTTTACTTTTAGGAACGATATTTATTATCCTCGCTTTTATTAACGATAGTCTATATGCCATTCTTGCAGCGAGCATTCGAAAATGGATCGTGGGAAAAAAGGGACATGCGAAGGTAGTGAACAAGGTAACGGGTTACTTATATATTGTCTTAGGGATATTTTCAACCTTTGCAAGCCCGTCTAACAAGTAGAGGATGATGTCATTTATTACGGACAAATTTGCGATCCTATCCATTCGATTTACTGTACGTAAATTAAATAAGCGAACAGTTGTTATATCTGTTCGCTCATTTGCTTTTGCGATTTTCTATTTGCCATTTTGGCATATAGTTCAGGAAAGCTGCAATGGGATACAATTGATTCAATTAATATTTGTTTCGTGTCTCTCTTTTGTAATTTCATATTCATTTGTAATCCGATCTGAAGTAGTTGTTCTTTTTTGAAAGACGATAAAAATGTTGTTGCGTCCTCTTTGTTCATATTTTTAATTTGTTTCATGACATGTGAGTAATCAATTTCGCTTGTGATTTGTTTTTTTTGATGTTGCAACTTTGTAGAAAGATCATCTAGCATCTCATCAACCGTACAGTGTTCGTAATGCTTTAAAATAATCAGTGTTTTTTCTAATATATTTGCTAATGTTTTTACATTCATACAACAATTCCTCCGCTCATTCGGTTTAAAAATTCAAGTGTAATTTTTTTCACACATTCGCTTTGTTTTGCTTGGTTGTTTTCAACAGCAAATACAGGATAGCTGAGCGCAGATGCTTTTGTGATGGCATCACCGTATGGTAAATAGTTGTTAAATATCATATCAGGTGAAAGGGTATGTTTTAATGTATTGATCATATTTGTTTGTGTATGTTTTGGTTGGTTTCCGTACTCTCGAATGAAATTGAGGACGATGCCGATGAGTTTTGTATCGCTATATTCTTTCGAACTCGATTGAAATCTTTCATTTAATTCATCTACTTTATTTTTAATTGCTGAAATACCATATGAAGAAAGACGATCAGGAATCGCGGGAATTAAGTAGTAATCGCTTGCGTACAAGGCGTTTTGTGTAATGTAATTTAAATTTGGCGGACAATCGATAAAAATAAAATCATACTCATGTTTCACCGTGTTTAAAATGTGGTGCAGCATTTGAAATTTATAAATGTCTGAACCAAATAAATGTTCTTTAAAATGTGGTCGGGAATAAACGGCAATGTCCATGTCCGTATGAATAAGTTCCGCATGTGCTGGAAGCAAATCAATATGTTCATATACTTTCCCATTTCCGCTTCGCACGCATGCTTTTAAAATAAAGTCGTCCACATCGACTTGTGGATGCTCATTTTTCAAGTAATGTTCGATTAAATCTTTCAATGTGCCGATCGGAGGTGTTTTATGATAGGCTAATTGTTCAAACCATTCTGGTGTTAGACATGAAATGGAAAGGTTACATTGGGCATCCGCATCTACTAATAACACCTTCGGTTGAGAATATGTAAGATCAAATAACTCCAATTCGTCAGATGATAAATGTTGCAGTCCTGTTGCTAAATGATGGGTGACGGTTGTCTTTCCTACGCCACCTTTCCAGTTGATGATGCTCACTACTTTTGCTTGCCGCTCCATGATGATCCCCCCCTGTTGCATATAGACGGTTTATTTGTATGAGAAAAACGGAAAGGTTATGACGGATTTTTTCTATAGAAGCAAGAGGTAGAGCCGGCCCAAAAAATAAAAAAACAATATTTTACAATCTCCTATATCGATTTGATAAATCCCCATTTATGATAAAATAAAAGGAAAAGTAGCACGATATGAAAAACAGTTGTAAACAAGTGAAGGGAGAACACGAAACGATGGAAGTTTTCGCGAAATATTTAGCAGCTATCGACAACGTTGACCACCGCAATCGGATAGAAGAGTAACTATTCACCCCAGTGCTAGTGTATAAAAAAGCCCAGCACAAATAGGGCATTTCGGTCATAGAAAATGCCCTAGGTAGCGGAAAGAACTCGATCGATCGTTTCGCCTGCCAACAGAAGACACAACGAGTCCCACACGTTTTTTTCGTGTTTCGTAAGTGTGGAAACGATGCTTCTTGCGATGCAAAACGACTGCGC